>CANQOK010000004.1 GCA_947625465.1 uncultured Lachnospiraceae bacterium
GGCAGGGAGTTTACGGATTCCCATTATGAACAGATCCTGACGGTGAATTCTGTCTGGATTCTGACGGATCCGCCTGCGGCAGCCAGGAATACAGTAACCCGGTATACATTCCAGCCGGAGAATTTGTATGGGGAGTACGGAGACGGGAAACGGTGCGACCTGATGCGGGTGATTCTGATCGGGCTGCCGAAGGAACTGCCGGATTCGGAGGAGAGTACGCCGCTGATTCGGCTGCTGACGACAATCTTTTCCCTGAAGCTGAGTTTTGTAGAGAAGAAACAGATCTTAACGGAAGAGTTTGGGATCCGAATGAATTCGGAGATAGAAGGGAGGCTAGACGAGATGTGTAATTGGAGTGAAGCAATCGAGCGGGATGCACTGGAGCGCGGTAAGGAATTGAATCGGCTGGAGAATGCGAGGGAACTGTTGGACGTATTAAGCCCGGAGATCATCGCGCAGAAACTGAAGCTGTCGTTGGAAACTGTACTGGGATTGAGGGCCGGAACGGATAAGGCATAATCAGATTATTTTTATTGAATACGAAGAAAAAAAACGTTGCAGGGCGACTGAAAATTCAGTTGCTTTGTGACGTTTCTTTTTATATAAAATCACAAAAAATAGTCGTTTTCAGACTAAAGAAGTGCATTTTTATATAATGTAATATATAGTGGAGAAAGGTATTTACAAGTCTGCCGGAGAAATAAAAAAGATTATGGCTTTTTACTTTGGCTGGGGTGTAAGATCGAAAAATTATGAAAATATAAGGAGGCAAACATGAAAAAGAAATTTTTCAAAAAGGCGTTGTCAGTAACATTGGCAATGTCGATGGTGATGGCGACACCAGTAGTGGTTGGAGCTGAAGAAGCATCAGCAGATTTGAAGACGGGACTGGTTGCAGAGTATTTATTTGATGGTAATTGGAAAGATAATGTTACATCAAAAGAGGCAGAACAATTTGACGCATGGGGTGGTTATTGGACAGGTACAGATACTGATCCCAAACCTGCTTTAGCAACGGATACAAGCAGAGAGTCTGTTGCCGAATTAAAGGGAATGTGGTGGAATACTGGATATATAAGTTTAGATAAGACATTCCTTAGTGATTTGGATACCAGCAAGGGTCTTACTGTTACACTTTGGGCTAAAGCAAATAACTCAAAGGCGGAGAATAACAATACAGATGTCGCACAGTCTTTGCTTAATTTTTGCCTGGGTAACCCTACTGCTAAAGCAGATAGTAATGATGTAGAGGGATGGAGTTTTGTATCCTTAGATGTTAGTTGTGATGCTTGGATCAATGATACACAAGGAAACTGGATTGACCGAACTTCTGATACAATGGAATTATCTACTACAGAATGGAAGCAAGTTACAATGATATTAGATGCTGCTAAAAACCAGGTTGTAGTATATGTAAATGGTGCTATAAAAGCAACCAGAACATTAGGAGGAGGAACAGTAGCTGCTTTATTGGAAAACATTAAGAGTGGGACACAAACAATTCGAGTAGGATCTATGACTGCATGGTGGCAGATTTGGGATACAAGAGGTTATATGGATGATATCAGAATCTACAATAAAGCCTTATCCGCAGAAGAAGTTTCCGCTTTATATGCTCTGGATCCGGATACCTCTGTTACAAAAGAAGAGGAACCCACGATTGTTACCACGATCGGTGCACAGGTAAATACAAACGACCAAGACTTAGGATTTGTAACCACAATCTCTAAAGAGAATTTTGATGAACTGGGCACAATTACAGATATGGGCGTAATTGTAACCAATCAGAAAGCATCTGCCGATGGATTAACATTAAATAAAGTTGATAATAAAACGGTTAAGAAAATTCCTACTAAATATGTAACGGATCTGAATAAACTGGATCCTGCAAAAACAGATAATGTATACGCTTTTAGAAGCATTATCACAGGCATTACAGATACAGAAAAAGAATTTACCGCAGTACCTTATATCGTTTATACCGATGCAGAAGGAGCATCTCAGACTGCATATGGCGCTGCCGTTACAAGAAGTATTAGTTCAGCAAAATAAAATAGGAGGTAGATTATGAAACATACATATACAGCACCCGATGTAGAGGTGATTGAATTTGAAGTGGAAGATATCATGATGACTTCCGGAATTTCTTATAATGCAGACCTGGCAGGCTGGGATCTGATTGAAGATTCCAAACCGGGCTGGGGTTCCGTTGAAGATTTCTAAGAGAAATTAAAAGCAAAAAGAAAGAGGCTGCTGCACCGTTGAACATCATGTTGCAGCAGCCTCATTTTTATGGATTTTAGGGAGATTCCTATGAAAAAAAATATCGTTAAAATAATTGTGGCGATCCTGTTGGCTGCATTGATTATAATTGGCTATCTCTATATCAGTAAAAATAATTATGAAAAAGCCGATCTGTCGGAAACAAAATCCACACAGGAGGAAACCCTGACGTGGAAAGAAATCACAACCACGCAGCCAACTGTCTATGTGGAAGAAAATATTCCGGATAACGAAGGCTGGGGACCGATCAAATGATTCCGGATTAAAAAAGCCTTATGCGTTACAGATTCGGTCCATGATCACCAGCATATCGTCCATGACCTGTTCCTTGATGGGCTCATTCAGCAGTTCATGCCGCATGTTCGGATACAGGTGCGAGGTAACATGTTCGTAGCCGACCTCGGTCATCAGATTGACCGCGTCATAAAAGTGCTTGTCATCGTTCCGGCATGGATCCTCGGCGCCGGACATAAAATGAATCGGCAGAGCGGGATTTGTCACCTGCCAGTTGTCCTTGCTGTAGACGGTACCCATCAGATTCATCAGGCTGTAGTAGCCGTTTAGCGTAAAAGCAAAACCGCACATGGGATCCGCTTCAAAGGCCTCTACAACAGCCGGATCGGTACACAGCCAGGAGTCTGCAGCCGTTTGTTCCGTTTTCTTTTTAAAGGGACTGTCAAAACTGCCGGAAACCAGATTCTGTACGAAAGTACTGTGGTAACGCCAGCCTTTTTTCTTCGCCATGATTGCAATCAGACGTTTGCCGGCAGCACTGGCCGGATTGTTGGACGGACAGCCGCAGACAAACAGACCGTCTATCGTATCGTCATGCTGCTTGGTATAAGCGCGCACGATCAGCGAGCCCATACTGTGCCCGAACAGAATGAGCGGCAATCCGGGGAAATCCTGCCGCAGACGGCAGACTGTCTTATAGACGTCGCTGACAAATCGCTTGTCGCCGTGCGTGCCGAAGTAGCCGCGATCCGCTTCCGTTTTGGCACGTTCACCGTGTCCGCGCAGATCGCTGATGGCACAGATATATTCGTGTGCCGCAAAGTAAGAAAGCACGTGTTGATAACGCTCCTTGCGCTCCCCCATGCCGTGAACCAGCAGCAGGATACCGCGGGGCGTCTGTTCCGGCGCCGGAAGCGCCAGCAAAGTCGCATTCTTTGCATAGTATGAGATCAATTCGTTTCTCTCCATTTATTTATTCATCCTCCTTTGAAAATGGAAATGGGTACAATTCTTTGGGAATCCGCAGATTCCCCTTTCCTGTCATTAGATCAATATCCGGCTTATTGCTGCCGTGGAAATCAGAACCGCCGCTGGGGAACAGATGATATTTTTCCGCCAAAGATTTAACAAAGGCGGTCTCCTCCTCGGAATACGTGGAGTAGTAGACTTCAATCCCCTCTGCGCCGCAGGCCGCGAGCTCCGCAGTCAGAGCGTCGATCTGCGCGCGGTTTAATTTGGTATACAGCATCGGGTGCGCCAGAACCGGATGCCCGCCCGCTCCTAAGATCAGCGAAATGCCTTCCTTCGGAGTCAGCAGTCTTCTGGGGACATAGCAGGGACAGCCCGGATTTAAGTATTTCTGAAAGGCTTCCTCTTTTGTTGCCACATAGCCGTGGTCTGCAAGAAACCGGGCATAATGAGCACGGGTCACAGCGGCGCCCGGATATAACGCGCGGATTTCTTCCTCCGTGATTGAGAACCCGGCTTCCTGCATGCGCCGGATCATCTTGGAATTCCGCTCCTCCCGGATCCGCCGGCATTCCTGCAGCTGTCCGACAAAGGAAGCGCTGCGGTAATCCACGCCCAGTCCTACAATATGCACATCAAAAGAAATATCCGCAATCGCGTACCGGCAGGATAATTCCACGCCGGGAATTATGCGGACAGCGGCGTGCAGCTTTGCTTTGGCGGCATATGCGGCAGAAAGTCCGTCAATAGAGTCATGGTCTGTCAGCGCAAACGCGTACAGCCCTTTTGCCTCTGCGTAAGCCACCAGTTCTTCCGGGGTAAAGGTTCCGTCGGAAGCGTTGGAATGTACATGTAGATCGATATAATCTGCCATTCGAGTTTTGCCTTTCTGTATCGTTATTCTTCCGTGTCGCTGACGATGATCTGCCGTTTTCTCGCCATCTCATCACTTTCCAGATACTCGTCATACGTTGTGATCTTATCGATCAGCTGCCCGTTTACAATTTCCATGATCCGGTTGGCCGTGGTCTGTACAAACTGATGGTCCCGGCAGGAGAACAGGATCACGCCCGGAAATTTGATCAGGCCGTTATTCAGCGCGGTAATGGACTCCATATCCAGATGGTCCGTCGGCTCGTCCAGGATCAGACAGTTTGCGCCGGAAATCATCATTTTCGACAGCAGACAACGTACCTTCTCACCGCCGGAGAGTACCCGGACTTTTTTCACGCCGTCGTCGCCGGCAAACAGCATACGTCCCAGGAAGCCCCGGACATAGGTGACTTCCTTGATCTCGGAATATCCGGTCAGCCATTCTACAATGGTGTCGTCCCGGTCAAATTCGGCGGTACTGTCCTTCGGGAAATAGGCCTGGGAAGTGGTAACGCCCCATTTGTAATGGCCGGAATCCGGTTCCAGCTCTCCGGTCAGAATCTTAAACAGCGTGGTCTTTGCCAGTTCGTTGCTGCCGACAAACGCTACTTTATCGTCATGATTCAGGATAAAGGAAACATCGTCCAGCACCTTTACCCCGTCAATGGTCTTGCTGATATGTTCGACCGTCAGCACTTCATTGCCGATCTCGCGGTTGGGGCGAAAATCGATATACGGGTATTTCCGGCTGGAAGGCTTGATCTCGTCCAGTTCAATTTTCTCCAATGCCCGTTTCCGGGAAGTTGCCTGCTTGGATTTGGAAGCGTTGGCGGAGAAGCGCTGAATGAATTCCTGCAGTTCCTTGATCTTCTCTTCTTTCTTCCGGTTTGCCTCTTTCATCTGTTTGATCAGCAGTTGGCTGGATTCATACCAGAAATCGTAGTTACCGGCGTACAGCTGGATCTTGGCATAATCGATATCCGCAATGTGCGTACATACCTTATTTAAGAAATAACGGTCGTGGGAAACCACGATCACGGTATTGTTAAAATTGATCAGAAATTCTTCGAGCCACGCGATAGCGTCCAGATCCAGATGGTTGGTGGGCTCGTCTAAGAGCAGAATGTCCGGATTGCCGAACAGAGCCTGCGCAAGCAGTACCTTAACCTTCAGGGAACCGTTCAGGTCTCCCATCAGATTGTAATGCAGTTCGGAAGGGACGCCCAGACCGTTTAACAGTACGGCGGCGTCGGATTCCGCTTCCCAGCCGTTCATATTGGCAAATTCTTCTTCCAGCCGGCCTGCCTGAATGCCGTCCTCCTCGCTGAAATCCGGTTTCGCGTAAATCGCGTCCTTTTCCTGCATGATCTCATACAGACGGGCGTTGCCCATAATGACGGTATCCAGCACCGGATAGGTGTCGTATTTAAAATGATCCTGCTGTAAAAAGGACAGACGCTGACCGGGCGTCATGCTGATCTCTCCCTTAGTCGGTTCCAGTTCTCCCGATAAAATCTTTAAAAATGTGGACTTTCCCGCACCGTTGGCGCCGATCAGTCCGTAACAGTTTCCTTCCGTAAATTTAATATTCACATCTTCAAATAACGCTTTCTTTCCGATTCGCAATGTAACATTATTTGCACTGATCATAATGAAACCTCCTGAAATTCCGTTCTTCCATGATTCTATCATTACTCCGCAGTATTTGTAAACAACAAATCTGCATGAAATTTTATAAAGATTATGGTTGTGCTTGTTTCTGATTTCGTTTATACTGAAAGCAAAGCGAGAATGGATTGGAACGGGGTTTAGAGGCCAATTACAGATGCAGACGACAGGAATGGTGAGGAAAATGCGAAAAAATCAGAAGCAGCTGCGGATATCCGTGGGGAATCCGCTGGTACCCGGGATTTACAGAAGGGGAGACGGCATCAATATCGTATTGCACGAGACCGGAGACGTTCCCTGTTCAGTCGTATTGTTTAATCCGGAAAGCAAAAAAGAAGTGTATCGGATCCCGTTTCGCCGGGAAATGATATTTGGACATGTGAAAGCCATGTATATAGAGGGAATGCAGCCGGAGGACTATAATTATGCGTTTTGTGTAAACGGCGTGATTATGGCCGACGCTTACGCGGTCAGCATTCGCGGAACGGAAAAATGGGGAGAGGCATTGGCGGAGCCGGTGATCGGCAGAGTCCCAAGACGGGATTTTGACTGGGAAGGGGATACGCCGCTGGAACGCCCATATGAAGACACGATTATTTACCGCCTGCATGTGCGCGGATTCACGAAGGACAGTACGTCAAAGGTGAAGAAGAAGGGCACGTTTGCGGGGATCATGGAGAAGATCCCGTATCTGAAGGAACTGGGGATTACCATGGTAGAACTGATGCCGGCTTATGATTTTCGTGAGGTTCAGCCGGTTCAGGCGGTTTCACCCTTTGCCGGAGGACAGGATCCGGCTCCGAGAATCAATTTCTGGGGTTATGCGCCGGGGAATTATTTTGTACCGAAGGCGTCTTATGCGGCGGATGCAGAGCATCCGAGTACGGAATTTCGGGAATTGGTAAAGGCGCTTCATAAAAACGGGATTGAACTCTGTATGGAATTTTATTTCCAACAGAATGTGCCGCCCGATTATATTATGGACTGTTTAAGAAGATGGGTATTGGATTATCATGTGGACGGCCTGCACGTTTCCGCGGATGAAGTTGCCATGCGGATGCTGGAGCAGGATCCGATCCTCGCGCATACCAAGCTGATCGGCTGGGGAATGCGGGGCGGACCGGAAGAACGGGTGCAGAACCGGCATGTAGCAAGCTATGATCCCGGGTTTATGACGCATGCCAGACAGCTTTTAAAGGGAGACGAAGGACAGACCGGCATTATGGCGGAATATCTGTATAAACAGCCGGATGAGAAAGCGTCGATCCACTATATTTCCAACCATGGAACCTTTACGCTGTACGATCTGGTTTCATATGACCGGAAGCACAATGAAGACAATGGGGAACAGAACCGGGACGGTGAGAATTATAACTATAGCTGGAATTGCGGAGAGGAAGGTCCGTCAAAAAAGAAACGGGTATTGACGCTGCGGATGCGCCAGATCAAAAACGCGCTCTGCATGCTGTTCTGCGGGCAGGCGGTACCCATGCTTTATGCGGGAGATGAGTGGTGCAATTCCCAGAAGGGCAACAATAACCCATATTGTCAGGATAACCCTGTGGGCTGGGTGAACTGGAATCAGACGAAGTTTAATAAAGAGATCTTTGAATTTACAAAACAGCTGATCGCGTTCCGGAAGGCGCATCCGATCCTGCATATGCGCAGACCGATGGAAATGAGCGATTATCACGCTTACGGGCTGCCGGATCTGTCCTTTCACAGCAATACGCCGTGGTATGGAGATTTTAATCCGGTAAACCGGCATTTCGGACTGCTGTACTGCGGGCAATACGCGCAGTTAGAGAATAAACCGGCGGATAACGACATCTATCTGGCCTGGAATCTGTACTGGGAGGCGCAGGGATTTGAACTGCCGTCCCCTGTGGAGCAGGGAGAGTGGAAGATCGCCGCTGCCACCGATCAGGGGGCAGAGATTACGGAGAACCGGAGTCTTATGGTGCCGCCGCGTTCGGTTGTAATCCTGATATCGGAACGGGGGAAGGCATGAACGGCCTGACGCTTAAACTCATTGCCGTGGTATCTATGCTGATCGATCATACCGGCCTGGTTTTATTTCGAGGAACCGCATATTATAACGGGATGCGGATAGTCGGAAGACTGGCGTTCCCTGTTTTCTGTTTTCTGCTTGCGGAAGGCGTATTGCATACCCGGAATAAATGGCGCTATGTGATAGGACTGGTACTGTTTGCCTGTCTGTCCGAGGTGCCGTTCGATTTTGCGACCGGGTTGGGCGCGGAACGGATGAATGTGTTCTGGACACTTGCGGTCGGGGCCGTTCTGCTCTGTATCTGTGAGTATCCGGCCACTCGGAACCTGCCCTGGCTGCTGCAGATGGGGCTTCAGTGCATTTTGTGCATCCCCGCCTGTCTGCTGGCGCATATTATGCGGACGGATTACAGCGGGGCCGGCGTGCTGCTGATCTTCGGCCTGTATATGACAAAGATCCACGCCTTGGAACTGAAACGCCGCATTCCGCCGCTGTATCAGACGCTTCCGCCGGAGCGGATCCTGCCGCCGGTCTGGAACGCAGGTTTTATTTTACTTTATTATTATGGAAAGACAGAAATGTACGCGGCTTTTTCCAGTATATTTCTCTGGTTTTATAACGGGAAACGGGGCCCGAGTCTGGGGAAATACGGAAAATACGCATTTTACATCTTTTATCCGGCGCATCTGCTGGTACTGTATTTCCTGCAAAGAATTCTTTGAATTTATTTTTGAATCCGACAGGAGCAGCTGAATCCGTTTATACAGGGTAATTCAGCTGCTCATTTTGAATGGAGCTTAAAACCATTTCATAATACCGGCGTGCCACCCATTTCGCCATAGGCAGATTCATATCGAGATAGTTGCCGCAGTCTTTTGCGCAGGCACCGGGGATCTCGCCTTCATACTCCGCGATCCACAGCCACATCCGGCGCATCACATCTAAAATATCCGCCGATGTGTAATCACCGCAAATCAGCAGATAGAATCCTGTCCGGCAGCCCATCGGGCCGAAATACAGGATCCGGTCTTTCCATTCCGCGTCATTCCTTAAAAAGGTAGCGCCCAGATGCTCAATGGCGTGAACCTCCGCCGTATTTAAGACCGGTTCATAGTTGGGACGGGTAACGCGGATATCAAATGTCGTGACCGTGTGTTCCCCGACAGCGTCTTTTCTGGAGACATAAATGCCCGGCAGCAGACGTAAATGATCGATTGTAAAGCTGGCGATCTTTTCCATATCTAACTCTCCTCCGATCCGTAAATTTTATTACAAAACATTTTATCATAAATTTTATAAAAAAAAAGAAAAAGTACTTGCGTTTTTGAAAAAGTCGTTGTATACTGCAAAACAGTTAGCAAGCTAATTATTAGTAGACAAACTATTAGGTGACAAATAATTAGATAACTGATAAATGGAAGGAGGAACTATGAAACCGAATATTTACTCGGAAACGATCTGGAAGCTGCTGCATACCTGCAGGCATCATCGCTATTCGATGAATGCGCAGCTGCAGAACACCGGAGTTTTTGAAAGCCAGCATCGGCTTCTGATGACGATATCGGATCATCCGGATTTTACCCAGAAGGAGCTGGCGGAGTCCATGCGGATCTCACCGGCCACGCTGGCGGTTACGTTAAAGAAGTTAGAGAAGGGCGGCTATGTGGACCGGCAGATGGATGACAGGGACAATCGCTGCAACCGGCTGGTTTTGACAGAGCAGGGGGAAAAGGTTGTGGAAGTGAGTCACAGGGTATTTGCCGAACTGGACCGGATGATCTTCCGGGATTTCACAGAGGAGGAGATCCTGCGTCTGGGGAATGATCTGGACCGCATCTGCCGCAATCTGGACGAAGCGGATCAAATGAATCTGATTGAACAAAGCGAAAGGAGTACAGAACAGTGAAGCAATACGGAAAATATATCAAACCTTATTTGTCAGCCTTTATTATCGGCCCGATCATGATGATCGTGGAAGTGATCGGCGAAGTGCTGATGCCGTGGCTGTTAAGCGTCATTATCAACGACGGCGTGCAGGGAGCCTCCAGAGGCGTGACGTTTATCATTGCCATAGGCGTTTTAATGGTGATCACAGCACTGTGTATGATGGCAGGCGGGATCGGCGGGGCTTATTTTGCCACAAAAGCCTCCAGTAATTTTGCCAATGATCTGCGCAAGGACCTGTTTCGGAAAGTGCAGCGGTTTTCCTTTGCCAATATTGACAAATTCAGCACCGGTTCGTTGGTAACGCGGCTGACGAACGATATTACACAGATGCAGAACCTGATCGGTATGATCCTGCGGATGGCGCTGCGTGCACCGGGTATGCTGATCGGCGCTACGATCATGGCCTTTGCCATGAATGCGCAGCTGGCGCTGATCATTGTGATCATTATGCCGATCCTGGGCGGAACCATTTTTGCTATTGTGCGGGTGGCCTTCCCCAGATTCCAGGTGATGCAGAAACAACTGGATACGGTAAACTCCGATATTCAGGAAAACCTCACCAATGTACGGGTGGTAAAATCCTTTGTCAGAACCGGATATGAAGAGGAAAAATTCGGAAAAGCGAATGAGGAACTGAAAAACAAGAGTTTAAGAGCCATGAAGATCATGATCTTAAACTTCCCGATGATGAACCTGTGTATGAATGTCGCGACGCTTGCAATCGTATGGTTCGGCGGGAACCGGGTGATCGCCGGCAATATGCAGGTGGGCGATCTGACCGCGTTTACCAATTATGTCGTACAGATCCTGATGTCCCTGATGATGGTCTCCATGATCATTTTAAACAGCTCCCGTGCGATGGCTTCTTCCAAACGTATCAAAGAAGTCTTGAATGAGGAAGTGGATCTGACGGATCTGGGCGCGAAGGAACCTGAAAAACAGGTGACGGAAGGACGGATCACATTTCGCAATGTTTATTTCCGGTATTATAAGAACAATCCGGAATGGGTGCTTCACAATATCAATCTGGAGATCGAACCCGGAGAAACGGTGGGGATCATCGGTTCCACCGGCTGCGGAAAAACCTCTCTGGTCAGCCTGATCCCGCGTCTTTATGATGTGGAGAGCCGGGAACCGGATCTGCCCAGGGAAGAACAGGGGCAGGTACTGGTAGACGGCGTGGATGTGCGGGATTATAGCCTGAACAATCTGCGGAGCGGGATCGGTATGGTATTGCAGAAGAATGTCCTGTTTTCCGGTACGATCAAAGAAAATCTGCAGTGGGGCGATGAAGACGCCAGCGATGAAGAAATCTTCCGGGCGGCTGAAAGCGCGAAGGCCCATGACTTTATCATGAATTTTACGGACAAATATCAGACCGAACTGGGGCAGGGCGGTGTGAATGTGTCCGGCGGACAGAAGCAGCGGCTGTGTATCGCGAGAGCGCTGCTTAAGAAACCGAAGATCCTGATCCTGGACGACAGCACCAGCGCGGTGGATACCGCGACGGAAGCCCGGATCCGGGAGAATTTCGCGACGGAACTGAAGGATACGACGAAACTGATCATTGCGCAGCGGATCTCTTCCGTGATCGACGCGGATAAGATCGTTGTGATCGATGACGGCAGGATCGTAGGAGTCGGCAGCCATGAACAGCTGATGGGAAGCTGCCATACTTATCAGGAAATTTATGAATCCCAGAACGGAAAGGAAACGGCGCAGAAGAAACCGCAGCCGGCTGTTTTGGGAAAGGAGGTGACCGTCTGATGGCCAGAGTGATTGATAAAGATGCGTTAATTCGAAAATACGGCGGACAGACGAATAGCGCCGTTTCGTCGGCAGGAGGTCCGGGCGGAGGTCCGGGCAGAGGCCCCGGCGGCGGACCGAGAAGAGGCCCCGGCGGAGCAGGCATGGCGGGCGGCAAGCCGAAAAATGTTAAGGATTCTTTAGTGCGTCTGCTGGGTTATTTAAGGGAAGACCGATTCAAATTTATCCTGGTCTTTTTCTGCCTGATCGCCAATACCGGCACGATGCTGGGCGGCAGTTATGTGCTGCGCCCCATTATCAATAACCTGATCGGGGACGCTTCCCCGAGCGACCGGATCGATAACCTGATCGCCGGACTGGGCGTTATGGCTTCCATTTATATTGTGGGCGTGCTCGCGCAGTATTTCCAGACCAGACTGATGCTGGTCATCGCGCAGAACGCGATCCAGCGGATCCGAAATGATCTGTTCTGCCGGATGCAGAAACTGCCGGTACGGTTTTTTGACACCCATTCCAACGGAGAGCTGATGAGCCGGTTTACCAATGATGTGGATGCCCTGGGCGAAATGCTGAGCAATACGGTGGTCAACCTGTTTTCCGGCGCGATCACGCTGATCGGAACGCTTTGCCTGATGTTTTACACCAACTGGATCCTGACATTGGTGACATTATTGACGGTACCGCTGCTGACAAAGGCCGGCGCTTCGATCGCCAGCCGGAGCCGCCGTTATTACAAGGGGCAGCAGAGAGCGCTGGGCGCGGTCAACGGCTATATCGAAGAACTGGTGACCGGTCAGAAAGTTGTCAAAGTATTCTGTCATGAAACGGAATCTGTAGAGGAATTTGAAGTGTTGAGCGACCATCTGCAGCAGGAACAGATGCGCGCCCAGTTTATGGGCGGTATTATGGGACCGGTTATGGGAAATCTGAGCCAGGTCAGCTATGCGATCACGGCGGCGGTAGGCGGCGTGCTGTGCTTCTTAGGTATGTTTGACATCGGCGGTCTGACGATCTTTACCGGATATTCCAGACAATTTTCCCGTCCGATCAATGAATTGTCCATGCAGATGAACGTGATCTTTTCTGCCCTGGCCGGCGCGGAGCGTGTGTTTGAGATCATGGATCAGATTCCGGAGAAGCCGGATGCGGAAAGCGCGGCTGTGATCTGTAACAGGGAAGAATATGCAGAACTGGAACAAAAGGGAGCGGTGCCGGCAAATGTAAAAGCCGTGGACGGCTATGTAAAGGTAGAGCATGTTACCTTCGGTTATAATCCCGATAAGACGATCCTGAAAGACGTAAGCTGTTACGCGAAGCCGGGACAGAAAATCGCGTTTGTCGGTTCTACCGGCGCCGGAAAGACGACGATTACCAACCTGATCAACCGCTTTTACGATATTGAACAGGGTAAGATCACGATTGACGGTATCGACATCATGGAGATCACAAAAGACAGCCTGCGTAAGAATATTGCCATGGTACTGCAGGATACGCATCTGTTTACCGGCACGGTAATGGAAAATATCCGGTACGGACGGCTGGATGCCACAGATGAAGAAGTGATCCAGGCGGCAAAGATCGCCAGCGCGGATTCTTTTATCCGCCGTCTTGCAAACGGCTACGATACCGTGATCGAAGGAGACGGCGCAAACCTGAGTCAGGGACAGCGGCAGCTGCTGAATATTGCCCGGGCGGCAGTTTCAAAAGCACCGATTTTGATTTTGGATGAGGCGACCAGTTCCGTCGATACCAGAACGGAGCGGCACATTGAACATGGTATGGACCGTCTGATGGCGACCAGAACTACGTTTGTGATCGCCCACCGGCTGTCTACAGTACGGAACGCCAATGCGATCATGGTGCTGGAGCAGGGAGAGGTGATCGAACGCGGAACCCACGAAGAACTGCTTGCCCTGAAGGGGCGCTACTACAGTCTGTATACCGGAGCGGTAGAACTGGACTAGAACGAAAAAAATTAAAAAATAAGGGCTAGGCAACTGAAAAAAAATATGATATAATGTGTTGTCACTTAGTGAAAAAAAGGTGAAAGGATAAAGGTATTTAAATATGCACCGGATCAGGATGATAGTTTTAATACTTTTGATATTGTCTGCTGCTGTATTTGCGGGATATCGCGTTTACGAGAGTGTCAATATCGATGATACGGTTCCGACCTTGAACATTCCGGAAGGCGAGCTGACGGTTTCCGTAAAGGATGGAGAGGAGATGCTGCTGAACGGAGTGACAGCGCAGGATGAGAAGGATGGCGATCTGACTGACCGAATTATGATCGATTCCATGTCGGAACTGCTGGATGGCAACAGGCGGGAAGTAACCTATGCGGTTTCGGATGCCGACAATCATGTGGTTAAGGCGGCCCGTTATATTCAGTACAGCGATTATGAAACGCCGGTATTTTCTCTGGAGCAGCCGCTGCAGTTTACGGTAAATTCCAAGGTGGATGTCTGTCAGTATGTGGAAGTGACAGACTGCCTGGAAGGCGATATTTCCAATCGGGTTAAACAGACCTATCCGCAGATGTTCGGAGAGATGACCGGAGATTTTCCGGTTGAGCTGCAGGTAACTAATGAAGCGGGAGATACGGTATCCCTGCCGGTTACGGTTTCATTTTATAATTCCGGTGTGCTGACCAGCGGACGCCGTCCGCAGATCAGCCTGAAACAGTACATTGCATATGTCAATAAGGGGGAACAATTCTCTGCGGCTTCTTTTGTGGAAAAAGTGACTGTGAACGGAATTGAATATCCGGTGTCGTCTTCCCTTGAAGTGAAAGACGACGCATTCAGTACATTTGAGGCGCATGAGATTTCAGCAAAGCGGTTTCATATCGAGAATCCGGTTGACACGGAGATACCGGGCTGTTATGAAGTCGTATATGAACTGGAACTGCCGGATAAAGAAACGTCTGAGATCAGGCTGATTGTTGTTGTGAGGGAGTAGCGGTATGGAAGGTACAAGAGAAAGATTAAGATTTGATTTATACAGTGTTCTGCAGGATCTGCTGCACAACCTGCTGTATATTGTTCTGGCAGGTATTACGGCGGCGCTTTTGTTTTACACAGTGGTGAAGGTAGTCTACACGCCGGCGTATACGACGCATATTACCTTTGCGGTATCGGTAAGAGGTACGACAAACTCCGTATATAATAACTTTACTACCGCTGCCAATATGTCGGAGGTATTTGAACAGGTATTGACCAGTTCTGTCCTGACGGATAAGGTTGCGGAAGATCTGGGCGTGGAGACTCTGGACGGGACGCTCTCCGTTACACAGATCGAAGAGACCAATATGCTGAAGCTGACAGTTACGGCGCCGACGCCGGAACAGTCCTTCCGGATCATGAAGTCAGTGCTGAACAACTATCAGGAAATTTCAGAGCCGATGATGGGAAACGCGGTTATGGAGCAGTTAGATAAGCCTTCCATGCCGGAGGAGCCGGAGAATCCGTTAAATATGCGGAACATCATGATCCTTGCCGCGATTGGCGGCATGCTGTTTTTAGCCGCGCTGATCGTGCTGTTCTCTTATCTGCGGGATACGGTAAAGAATGCCGAGGAAGTGGAAGAAAAACTGGACGGTGATCTGCTGGGTACTGTGCTTTATGAGAAAAAGCAGCCGTCTGCCAAGAATAAAAAGACCTCTCTGCTGATCACGAATCCGTCGGTTCGGTTCTCTTTTGTGGAGAGTTATCGGAAGCTGGCGACGAAAGTGGATTATCAGTGTAAGAAACACGGCTATCAGGTACTTATGATCACTTCCGTGCTTTCCAATGAAGGAAAGTCCACCGTGGCTGCGAATCTGGCGCTGGCGCTGGCAAAGCGGAAAAAGAAAGTGCTGCTGATAGACGGCGATCTGCGGAAACCCGCCCAGCATCTGATCTTCGATTATCAGATGAAGGAAAAGGATGAACTGATGAATTATCTGCAGGGGGACGCGAGTCCGGAAGATATTCTGATCCGCAACCGCCAGGGAATCTATATGATATGTACTTCCAAGGGATATGCCAAGTCCAATGAGTTTCTTTTGTCTGATAAAATGAAAGCGCTGCTGCAGTACGGAAAAGAACATATGGACTATGTGATCATTGATACATCGCCGATGGCGCTGGTAGCCGACGCGGAAGCGGTAGCCGGGATCGCGGAATGCAGCGTTATGGTAGTCAGAAAGAATTTTACGCTGACCAGAGATATCAACGATGCTGCGGATGCGCTTCGAAGCGGCGATACGCCTATGCTGGGTTATATTTATAATGCTGAACGGGATTTGAGAGATAATACGGAAGAAAACACATAAGGGGGACATGCTCAGAAATGGAAGATAAAAATCAAACACGTGTGAACAATGACGAAGCAGCATCGGAAGAGATCGATCTGTTATATGTTGTTGACAGCGTATGGAAAGCGTGCAAGAAGATGTGGTATCTGTTCCCTGTCTGTGCTATCATCGGCATTTTGGCCGGGTGGCTGCTGGGATTTCTGCATGAGCCGGTCTACACGGCAACTGTCACATTTTCGGTTAATATCAACAGTTCCAACCAGAGCAGCGATATCTATAACACGGCGATGGTGAGACAGATTGCGCTGACTTTCCCCAATATCCTGACCAGTGATGTTTTAAAGGAAAAAGTAGCGGATAAACTGGATATGGAGGAATTTACCCCCACTGTGTCTGCAATGGCAGCGGAGGAATCGAATCTGTTTACGTTAAGCGTTACGGATGCGGATGCGAAGACAGCTTATGATGTATTAAATACGATGCTGGAACTGTATCCGGATGTGGCGCAGTTTGTACTTGGTGATACGGAGCTGACCAGATTGAGCAATGACGGAATCCCGGATGAACCGGATCCGTCCAGATTATATGATTACCGGCTGGTGATCGGCGCGGTTTTGGGTATTTTGGCTGCTCTGGTCTTTGCTTCTGTATTCGCGCTGCGGCGGAAGACGATTACGGCGCCGGAAGATATGCAGGCGATCACCAGCGTTACAAATTTTGGCTCAATCCCGCTGTTCCGGTTTAAAAAACGCGGAAAGAATTTTGATGACCGCGTACTGTTGGGCAATAAGCTGCTGCGGGATACTTTTGGTGAGAATATGCGTACGATCCGCCATCGTCTGGAAAAGGATATGGAAGGATATGGCGGCAAGATCATACTGGTTACCAGCTCCGTACCGGGCGAGGGTAAGAGCACGCTGGCGGCCAATCTGGCGGAATCCCTGGTTCATAATGATCAGCGGGTTATTCTGATCGATTGTAATTTCCACAATCCGACACTTCGCTCCCTGTTAAAGATCGACCGGAGTTATAAGGGACTATATGGCGTAATTCATTCGTCAGAACCGATCACAAGAGCGATCGTTCAAAATATGAAGCGGATGGAACACAAGAATCTGTGGGTAATGCCGGCGGATCTCCAGCACAGTGAAAATGCTTCCGAGATGTTTGTAGAGGAACGGATGGAACTGTGTATGCGCGCGCTGCGCACGGTTGCGGATTATATCGTATTGGACGCGCCCGCATGTTTGAGTTCCAGTGATGCGGCAACCCTGGCAGGATATGCGGATACCGCCGTATTTGTTGTGCGCCACGATTATGTAACGGCACGTGCCGTCAGTGAAGGACTTGCGACGCTGGGCAGCAGCGGACTGAATATCAGCGGTTATATCCTAAACGGCGTAACAGGCGGACTGACCGGAAGCAATTACGGATATAATTCCGGATATTACGGCAGGTATGGAAAATACGGTTACGGGAAAAAATATGGTTATGGCTATGGGAAGAAGTACGGTTACGGGTATGGACACCGGTACGGCTATGGCTACGGCGGTTATGGCTATGGTTACACTTATGGAAATGTAGAAGAGGAAACGGACGAACAGAAAAACAGCGGTAAGGAAGAATAAAGCGTAAAAACAAAGAACAAATAACAACAATCAGGAACGAAATGCTGTCGCACATTAGTGTGGCAGTATTTCGTTCCCATTTTACAACTGTGAAAAAAACTGAAAAGGAGGTTCCCATGGAGAAATTATTGGAAATCATGAGGGAAAAGGAAATCGACTGGTATCTGGTGCCAACCAGTGATTTTCATGACTCGGAATATGTCAGCCCTTATTTTCAGGGACGAAGCCATTTCAGCGGATTTACGGGTTCAGCAGGTATCCTGGTGGCAGGACTTACAGAGAGCGTATTATTTACGGACGGAAGATACTTTATTCAGGCGGAACAGGAACTGGAGGGCAGCGGAATCACGCTGATGCGTATGGGGCAGACGGACGTCCCGACATTAGGGGAATATCTGGAGCAGAAGGTTCAGGTAGGGCAGAAACTGGGGGTAGACGGCAGACTGATCAGTTATCGGTTTGGACAGGAACTGGAACGGATTGTCAAGGCAGTAAGCGCGGAGCTGGTCTGGCAGGAGGATCTGACGGAACTGGCATGGCCGGAACGCCCCGCACTGGAATTTCACGACACAAAGGATATTCCGGAGTCTTATTTCGGAGAGAGCAGAGCATCTAAGATCAGCCGGGTACGTAAGATCATGCGGGAGGAAAATGCGGACGCTTTTATTCTGACTACGTTGGACGATATCGCATGGCTGTTTAACCTGCGCGGAAATGATATAGCCAACAATCCGGTGATACTGGCCTATGCGATCCTTACCAGGGAAGACGCGTTTTTGTTTATGCACAGGGAAGCGTTAAAACAGGAACTTCCCGGAATTATAGTGAAGGATTATTTTGAATTTTATGACTGTGTTTCCATGCTGCCGAAGGGAAGCAATATCATGTTAGATGCGTCCCGGGTAAACTATGCGGTCGTGCAGCGAGCGCTGGAATGCGGCCATGTGATGGACGGGATGAATCCAACCACCAAGATGAAAGCGGTCAAAAACGAGACAGAGATCCAAAATACGAAGAAAGCCCATATAGCGGACGGCGTGGCAGTCACAAAATTTATGTACTGGCTGAAGCACAATGTGGGAAAAACAGAGATCACGGAAGTAACGGCAGCCGATTATCTGGAACAGCTGCGGCGGGCATTCCCGGATTGCTTTGATCTGAGTTTCCCTACGATCTGCGCCTATAATGCAAACGGCGCCATGATGCATTACAGCGCTTCCGCAGAGCATGCCGCGGTACTGAAGCCGGAAGGATTTTTACTGGTGGATTCCGGCGGACAGTATCTGCAGGGGACTACGGATATTACCCGTACTTTTGTCCTGGGAGATCTGACCGACGAGATGCGGATGCATTTTACCATGGTGGCAAAGGCGATGCTGCGGCTGCAGAACACAAAGTTTTTATACGGATGTACGGGACTGAATCTGGATATCCTGGCCCGCGGCGTTATGTGGGAGAAGAATCTGGATTATCAGTGCGGAACCGGACACGGAGTCGGACATGTGCTGAATGTGCATGAGAATCCCAATTCGTTTCGCTGGCTGCTTCGCGGCGACTGGGAAGACGGAGTACTGGAAGCAGGGATGATCACTACAGATGAACCGGGAATTTATCTGGAAGGAGCCTATGGGATCCGGCTGGAAAATGAACTGCTGTGTGTAAAAGGAATTAAAAATGAATATGGACAGTTTATGGAGTTTGAACCGCTGACCTTTGCTCCGATTGATTTAGACGGAATTGATACCCGCTATTTGGAACCGGGCGACATCGCGTATCTGAATCAGTACCACCAAACGGTATATGAGCAGATTTCTCCCTATCTGAACGAAGCGGAACGGGAATGGCTGAAGGACTGTACCCGTAAAATTGACAAGATTCATACTTGAAAATCGGAAAGCCACATGTTAAAATGTGAAAAACTGTGACTTTTTGACACACAGATACTTGAGGAGAACGGCGTGTATGAAACGGCTGTTGTTTGTTTTTAACCCGCATTCCGGAAAAGGGCAGATCAAAAGCCATTTGTTAAATATTGTCGATACATTTATCAAGGCGGATTATCTGGTAGAGATACACACAACACAGAAACCGCTGGACGCAAAAGAACAGGTGATCAGCAGGGCCGGAACGTATGATCTGGTTGTATGCTCCGGCGGGGACGGCACTTTGAACGAGACGATTTCCGGGGTTTTCGCCACGGGAATTTCGGTTCCGGTAGGATATATCCCGTCCGGTTCTACCAATGATTTTGCCGCCAGCGTTAATCTGCCGAAGAAGATGGAGCGGGCAGCTTATACCGCAGTTTACGGGAAACCTTTCGCGACCGATATCGGTACATTTAATAACCGTACGTTTATCTATGTGGCGGGATTCGGCGCGTTTACCAACGTATCCTATGCGACGCCTCAGAATATGAAGAACTTATTTGGGCATCAGGCATATATTATGGAAGGAATGAAGGAACTGTCGTCGATCAGAGCGTATGATATGCGGATCGAATGCGATTCCGAGGTACTTGAGGATTCTTATATTTACGGTATGGTGACGAACGCGAAATCGGTGGGAGGCTTCAAAGGGATCACCGGAAAGGACGTCGTCCTGGACGACGGATTGTTTGAGGTAACACTTGTCAAAAAAATCCGAAATCCCATTGAGCTCCAGACTGTGATCTCATTTCTGCTCGGACTGACGAAAAAGTGCGAGCGGATCGTTAAACTGAAGACCGGCTATATCTGTTTTGAATCCAATGCGGAGATCCCCTGGGTTCTGGATGGAGAATATGGCGGACAGCCGAGACGGGTAGAGATTAAGAATCACAGGCAGGCGGTACAGATCATGGTGCCTGATGAGGAGAAAGACGGAGAGCCTGAAAAGCTTCCGGAAGAAACAGAGACACAGGAATAGATAAAAGCTGTTGCGTAGAAAGGAAGAGATACTGTGGAAAAGGAAGTTCTACTGGAAAAATTAAAGAAACTGCTGGAACTGGGTAATTCTAAAAAAGGCGTATTGGAAATACCGGAGATCAATGATTTCTTCAAAGATGTCCAGCTCAGTGTAGAACAGATGGAATTCGTATATCAGTACCTGGAAGATAATAAGATCGATGTTTTGCGGATTATGGAAGATGAAGATCTGCTGGAACCGGATGATGAACTGCTGGATGAACCGGAAGAACAGATCAATCTGGATTCTATTGATCTTTTGGAAGGTGTGGGAACAGAAGATCCGGTGCGTATGTATCTGAAGGAGATCGGTACAGTACCGCTTTTGACTTCGGAGGAAGAGGTTGCGCTTGCCAAGCGAAAATCGGAAGGCGATCCGGTTGCCAAACAGCGGCTGATCGAAGCCAATCTGCGTCTGGTCGTCAGTATCGCAAAGCGTTATACAGGGCGCGGCATGAGTTTCCTGGATCTGGTTCAGGAAGGAAATCTGGGCCTGATCAAAGGCGTTGAAAAGTTTGACTATGAAAAGGGATATAAGCTGAGTACATATGCGACCTGGTGGATCCGTCAGTCTGTAACCCGGGCGCTGGCAGATCAGGCGAGAACGATTCGCGTGCCGGTCCACATGGTGGAGACGATCAACCGGATGTCCAAAATGCAGAGAAAACTGACGCTGGAGCTGGGCTATGAACCGTCTACCGCGGAACTGGCAAAAGCCCTGAATGTTTCTGAGAATAAGGTACTGGAGATCATGCAGATCGCAAGAGAACCGGCTTCTCTGGAAACGCCGATCGGAGAGGAAGATGATTCCAACCTGGGCGATTTTGTGGCCGATAACAATACAGTTACGCCGGAAGCCAATATCGAGGCCGTCATGCTTCGGGAGCATATTGATACATTACTGCAGGATTTAAAGGACAGGGAACGTCAGGTCATTATTCTGCGTTTCGGCCTGATTGACGGACACCCGCGTACATTGGAAGAAGTCGGGAAAGAATTCAACGTTACCCGGGAGCGGATCCGGCAGATCGAGGCGAAGGCGCTGCGCAAACTGCGCAATCCGGTTCGGAGCAAGAAAATCAAAGATTTTTTGTCTATCAGTTAGCAAATAACAGGGTTGTTGCGTGTGTAACAGCCCTGTTCTGTTTTCAGTCAGAATCACGGAATGGAGATTACGGTAACATGCGTTTGATGAAATTTAAAATGGAGCGGCCCGGACAGGTGACAGAAGGGCAGGAGGTAACGGTTACGGAATTGGGAGGCGTCAATTATAATTATATGATCGAGCCGGCAGTTGCCATGAGCGGCTGTTATACGATCGGAGAACGGCTGCCAGTAAATCATGGGATCGTGCGGACGGTAGAGGAAAATGATCGGGGTTATTACGTGACGGTGGAGTTTGACGCACCGCCGATTGCGAGAGAACAGTGTGAAAAATCACACTGATGTGCTGATTTTTCACACGGCTATTTGTGCCGGAGCGTCCCAAATAGCCATGATGGCAGACGAGAAATCGCCTCTGCGAATTTCTCGTTCGGTAAACTTTGTTTTACCGTGACTCCTACGCGTAAACGCTCCGGAATGGAGGATGCCATGCAGGCATATTTAGAACAGATTGACCGTGTGATCGAAAAGGGAATGTATAAGGATAACTGGGAATCGCTGCAGCAGTATCGGGTTCCGGAATGGTACCGAGCTGCGAAATTTGGGATATTTATTCACTGGGGCGTTTATTCGGTTCCGGCGTTTGGAAGCGAATGGTATTCCCGGAATATGTACATCAAGGACAGCCCGGAGTTTAAGCATCATGTGGAAACCTATGGACCGCATGCTGTATTTGGCTACAAGGATTTTATTCCCATGTTTCGGGCGGAGAAATTTCAGGCCGATGAATGGGCGGAACTGTTTCAAAAGGCGGGCGCCCAGTATGTGGTGCCGGTTGCGGAGCACCATGACGGGTTCCAGATGTATGACAGCGCGCTATCGGATTGGAATGCGGCAAAGATGGGGCCGAAAAGGGATGCGCTGGGGGAACTGAAACAGGCATGCGAAAAACGAGGCTTGTCGGTAGGCGCATCCAGCCATCGGGTGGAACACTGGTTTTTTATGGGGCATGGCAGAGAATTTGATTCCGATATCAAAGAACCGTTAAAGCGGGGTGATTTTTACTGGCCCGCGATGCATGAGCCGGATCATCAGGATCTGTTCTCCAAACCGGAGCCGTCCCGGGAATTTCTGGAAGACTGGCTGTGCCGATGCTGTGAGCTTGTGGACCGCTACCGTCCCAGACTGATATATTTTGACTGGTGGATCCAGCACAGCGCCGTAAAACCATATCTGAAAAAATTTGCGGCATATTACTATAACCGGGCGGCGGAATGGAACGAGGAAGTAGTGATTACGTATAAGCATGACGCGTTTTCATTCGGAACGGCTGTACCGGATGTGGAGCGGGGACAGTTTGCGGATGTGAAGCCGTATATCTGGCAGACCGATACTGCCGTTGCGAAAAATTCCTGGTGCTATACGGAAGGAAACAGTTATAAAACCGCCAGACAGATTGTACAGGATCTGGTGGATATTGTCAGTAAGAACGGAAGACTGCTGTTAAATATCGGGCCGAAGGCAGACGGGAGTATTCCGGATCAGGACCGGGACATCCTGCTTGCGATCGGAAACTGGCTGGCAGTCAACAAAGAAGCGATATATGGAAGTAAACTCTGGAGAAAACCGGGAGAAGGGCCGACGCAGGTGACGGAGGGACAGTTCGCGGACGCGGAAGAAAAGCCCTATACCTGCGCGGATATCCGATTTACGGTAAACGGAAGTTATCTGTATGCGATCTGTTTAAATATGAGCGGAAAAAACCGGATCACCGTGCAGTCGTTGGCAGAAGCGGACGCGGCAGTAAAACCGAATTTCCATGGCATTATCCGGAACGTCAGCGTACTTGGAATGCCCGGGGAAGTCCGCTGGCACAGAGATTCCGAGGGCCTGCATATCGAGACGCCGGAGCCGGGCGGTGAAATGCCGGTCGTATTTAAGATCCTGGTGGACTGAGCGCAGCGTATTATGGGAAAGGAGTGAGAAGCCGTGGCCGGTACGATTACCCATCTGGTCATTGCGGACCTGGTTCTGGCAGGGCTGCCGGAGAAAATAAAAAATAAGATACAGAACAAATCCCTGTATTACTGCGGCAATCTGGCGCCGGACGCGATCATGGCGCGGAAAAATTATGAGCGCAGTATGAAGCGGCATACCCATTTTAAAGACGGTATCCGGTTAAACGAGCTGCATGAGCCGGAGAAATTTGCCTGTTACCGAAAGCGGCTGCAGGCGTTTGCGGAACGGTTTTTGCTGACGCCGCATAAGGATTACGAACTTTATTTCGGATATGTGGTGCATATGCTGGCAGACGAGATTTTTATTTTGAATGTACGGGATGCCCATGTAAAACGCCTGCTGGCGGAGGGAAAGGATCCGGAAGATTCGGAGTACTTTCGGCAGCTCGGGAAGGACGTAGATTCCAACGATCTGCGTCTGGTGCGGGAATATCCGTTTTCCTGTGATATTTTACAGATGATACAGGCGGAGAATGCGTATGAAATCGAGGATTATATTACAAATGAGGAGCTGATCGACAGTAAGCAGTTTATCATTCAAAAAAACTTTTTTTCGGAAAAAGAACCGGAACCTGCCACAACTCTGACATTTGAAGAAAATATGCGGTTTATTCTGGAAGCTGCGGATACAATTCTTGCCGATATCCGGAAAGCGTCATATTCGTAAAATAAATCTTTGCCGGATCTGAATAAATCCGCTTTGATTGATACATAATAATGCTTGTAAACGTATCATTAAGGAGGATATTTAAGATGGCTAAGAATGAAAATTATTCAAATGCAAACAACAGCACAAGCAACAGCACTTCCAAGAACTCTGCATCTAAGAATTCCACTTCCAAGGATTCTGCATCCAAGAATTCCACATCCAAGAATTCTTCTTCTCAGAATTCCAATTATCAGGATTCTTCTTCTCAGAATGCGTATGATGCAGACAACTGCAGCAACAATCAGTAGTCAGGGAACTGACGGCTGAAACCGGGAAAAAGGGTGTCTTTTACAGGCACTCTTTTTTCTTTTACATATTATAATATAGAAAAAGGGGAGAATGAGTTTGCGAGTTATGTTGGAAATGATCTCTGCGCCGCAGCTGGACGAATATGCGCAAGGCCGCGGCGTTATCATAGATTTGCGGGAACCGTGGCAGTACCGGCAGAAGCATATTGCCGGAGCTGTCAATATCCCGTTTCAGAATATCGATTATTCGGTATTTGAAAAATATCGGAACCGAAAACTGGTGCTGTATTGTGAGCGCGGCGGAGCCAGTATGATCGCCGGAAAGGAACTGGCAAGGGCAGGCTATCAGGTGGCGTCTGTGATCGGCGGGATCCGCGCATATCGAGGAAAAAGATTGACAAGATGAAGAATAGCAATTAAGATAATACTGTTATGAGGAAACGGTACAGGAGGAAGCATGGAACGGTATACGCTGGTAGCGCCGTGTCATTTTGGAATGGAAGCGGTGCTGAAACGGGAACTGACAGATCTGGGATATGAGATTGCCGCGGTGGAAGACGGCCGAGTTTCCTTTACAGGGGATGTGGATGCGGTCTGCAGATGTAATGTCTTTCTGCGCAGCGCGGAGCGGATTCTGCTTCAGGCGGGCAGATTTCATGCAGTGACGTTTGAAGACCTGTTTCAGAATATCAAAGCGCTGCCGTGGGAAAACTGGATTCCCAAAGACGGAAGATTCTGGGTGACAAAAGCGACTTCTGTAAAAAGTAAGCTGTTTAGTCCGACTGATATTCAGAAAATCGTGAAAAAGGCGATCGTAGAACGCCTGAAAGAATATTATGGGATCTCCTGGTTTGCGGAAACCGGCGCGCCGTATCCGATCCGAGTGTTTTTTAATAAGGATGAAGCAGTGGTAGCGCTGGATACCACTGGGGATTCCTTACATAAGCGGGGCTACCGGAAGATGACGGTAAAGGCACCCATTTCAGAGACGTTGGCGGCCGGACTGCTAATGCTGACACCCTGGAAAGCGGACCGGGTCCTGGTTGATCCGTTTTGCGGAAGCGGGACTTTCCCGATTGAGGCAGCCATGATGGCATGCCGTATGGCGCCCGGAATGAACCGGAGTTTTACCGCCGGTCAGTGGCAGAATCTGATCAGTCAGACATGCTGGAAGCAGACTGCAGAAGAAGCGAACGACCTGCTGATCCGGGATGTTTCCACAGATATTCAGGGATATGATATTGATCCGCAGGCGATCTCTTATGCCAAAAAGAACGCGCAGGACGCCGGCGTGGATCATATGATCCATTTTCAGGTGCGGGATGTGAGCAGATTAAGCCATCGCGCCCGCTACGGATTTCTGATTGCCAATCCGCCATACGGGGAACGGCTGGAGGAGAAGGAAACTCTGCCCGAACTGTATCGGACGCTGGGCGAACGGTTTCAGGCACTCCATGACTGGTCCGCGTTTATTATTACCGCCTATCAGCAGGCGGAGCAGGATATGGGAATCCGGGCGACCAAGAACAGAAAATTATATAACGGTATGATACAGACTTATTTTTATCAGTTTATGGGCCCGAAGCCGCCGAAACGGCAAAAGGCGCCGGACAAAGAGCAGGAAGGCAGAATATGAAGAAGATCATTGTGGCAACGGGAAATGAAGGAAAGATGCGGGAGATCCGCATGATCATGAAAGATCTGGACGTGGAACTGGTTTCTTTAAAGGAAGCCGGCCTGGAAGTCGACATTGAGGAAACCGGGACAACCTTTGAGGAAAATGCGGTGATCAAGGCGAAAACCATTATGGAGATGACCGGCGCCGTGGTAATGGCGGATGATTCCGGTCTGGAAGTAGACTATATCAACAAAGAGCCCGGCGTATATTCTGCTCGTTATATGGGAAAGGATACGCCCTATTCCATTAAGAATCAGAATATCATTGACCGGCTGGCGGCCGCGAAGGGAGAAGAACGCAGCGCCCGGTTTGTCTGTGCGATCGCGGTAGCGTTTCCGGACGGCAGGATCCTCACAAGCAGGGGAACCATAGAAGGCGTGATTGCCTATGAGCCAAAGGGGACCAATGGATTCGGATTTGATCCGATTGTCTATGTGCCGGAATACGGTATGACGACCGGAGAAATGGATCCGGACTTTAAAAATTCCATCAGTCACAGGGGACGGGCGATTGCCGGAATGACAGAGCAGTTAAAAGCACTGAAGACACTGTAAGAAAATTGGAGATTAGAATGAGAGTTTTGATCGTAAGCGACACGCACCGACAACATAAGAATCTGGAGCAGGTGCTGCGGAAAGTAAAGCCGCTGGACGCCATGATCCATCTGGGAGATGCAGAAGGATATGAAGATTATATCCGCTCCATTTGCGAATGCCCGCTTTATATTGTCCGGGGAAACTGCGACTGGTTTTCCGACCTGGATCGGGAAATGACGCTGGCTCTGGGAAAATACACGGTATTTTTGACGCACGGACATCTGTATTATGTATCGGTTGACCGCAATTTTATCGTGGAGGAGGCCCGCGCCAGAGGGTATAATGTGGTGATGTTCGGACACACCCATGTACCGCTGCTGGAGTACCACGGGGACGTAACTCTGTTGAATCCGGGCAGCCTGTCGTTCCCCAGACAGGACGGAAGAAGGCCGTCCTACGCGATGATGGAGATTGACCGGGAAGGGGAAGCGCATTATACGATCAGCTATTTGTAAACTTGTGCAAATAAAGGAAAAAAAGAGTTGACAACCGAACACTCTTCATATATAATGAGTTTTGCCTTGTGAAAAATCACCTTTTCGGGGTGTGGCTCAGCTTGGCTAGAGTGCTTGATTTGGGATCAAGAGGTCGCGTGTTCGAATCACGTCACCCCGATTTTTCCATCTCCATCATGCGGGTGTAGTTCAATGGTAGAACACTAGCCTTCCAAGCTAGATACGTGGGTTCGATTCCCATCACCCGCTTTGTGTGTGCGATTCGGTGTGCTGAGGACATGACCGGCGGTGATTTCACACAGCAATTTGTGTTCGTAGCTCAGCTGGATAGAGCAACGGCCTTCTAAGCCGTGGGTCGGGGGTTCGAATCCCTTCGGGCACAGTAGGGGATTTCCCCAGGCAAAAGCCTATGGTGGATATAGCGCAGCTGGTTAGCGCGCCAGATTGTGGCTCTGGAGGCCCAGGGTTCGAATCCCTGTATCCACCCTTTTACTAGCCTATAGTTAAATACGGTGGGCTATCGCCAAGCGGTAAGGCACAGGACTTTGACTCCTGCATTCGTTGGTTCGAATCCAACTAGCCCAGCTTGGTTATGAACAGCATAACTGTTGTTTTATGAAATATGGAGCATTAGCTCAGGCGGTAGAGCACTTGACTTTTAATCAAGTTGTCCGGGGTTCGAATCCCCGATGCTTCACTGATGCGGATGTGGCGGAATTGGCAGACGCGCCAGACTTAGGATCTGGTGGGAGACCGTGGGGGTTCAAGTCCCTTCATCCGCACGTCGAAGAAGGGTACGAACCCCGGAAGTTCGGTTGGATAACAAGCCTCGTTTCTGTATGGAAACGAGGTTTTATGATATGAGAAGTGATAGAATGGTTAGAGGATCGGAGGAAAGGATGAGGAACAGAAAGATCAAAAATACATTGCTTGCGCTGGTGATCGCGTTCGGTTTTGCGGCAGGACTTACGGGCTGCGGGGATCAAAAGCAGGAGGAGGCTACAACGGAGGCCATTTCCGTAACAGCGAAAGAGGTGCTGGATCAGAGCATGAAAGCGATGGATCAGATTGATCAGCTTGCCATGCGGGCAGGATATCTGCTGGATACGACAGCTACGATCCTGGATACGGCGGTGCCGTTTAAAATTGAACAGAACGCGCAGATGCAGGTCGACGCGAAAGGCAACCGGTATGTAGAAGCCAGCGGTTATACAGAATACAGCGGTCAGAAAACAGAGCAGAATACAAAGCAGTATGTGATATTAAACGGTACGAAAGCGGAAAGCTATTATTGTGTTGACGGAGAATGGGGCTTTGAGATTTTTGAATCCGCAGAGGACGACAATCCGATCGACAGCCAGAGAAATCTGCTTCGGAAACTACAGGAATCTTCGGATAAGATAACTGTCGATGCGGTGGAAGAGACAGAAGCGAAGTCCTGTTATCGCCTTACCGGAACGGTGGGAAGTGAATTTTTAGATGACGCGTTGGATGCGGCCGGCACCGATAACGGAGATCTGGATCAGTTTACGGAAGCACTGAAGGATCAGACGATTCCGGTTTCTCTCTGGGTTGATAAAAAGGAGATGATTCCCGTAAAACTGGTGCTCGACCTTTCGGCTGTGATGGAACGGGCGATGAATGAGGCGACCAAAGATCAGGGCATTACTTATGCTATGAACAAAATGGAAGTATCCTTTGTCTATACCGGGTTCGCGGTATCGGAGGTAGTCGTGCCGGCAGAGGCATTGGAAGCAGCAAAGTAAGAGGCGTTACGGGGCCGCTTGTTCCGACAAGCGGCTGTTTTGATAAGCGGGATCTTTCGTGACATCGGATCCGAACCAGTCAGGCGCATGGAATGCCAGCGCTTCTTCCTCAGATTCAAATTCCACTTCCGCCAGCAGCAGGCCGGTGTGTACGCCGGAAAATACATCCAATTCAATGGTATAAGTCCGGTCGGGGGCCGACAGCGGAATCAGATAGCGTTTTTTTGTAATTCGGTTACCATCAGCTTTTAAAAGAAGGTGATGGTAACTTTTTTCTGTCAGGGGCAGATTATATTCTTCCCGTACCATCAGCCCCCGTCCCTTATAGGTCAGATAATAGTCTTCATTGTCTCTGCGGATCCGGACGACCGGCTCCGTGCAGAGGTAAGCCTGCTCAATGGTGCGGCAGGGGTATTGTGTTAGATTTTCGGGCAGCTTTTTGATTAAAAATTTTCGTTCGATCTCCATGCAGACGATTCCTCCGTTTTATTGAAATGATTGATTTTTTTTCCACTTTCCTGTATCATAAAGGATAATGAGAAAAGTTGCAATCACGAATTTGAATGGAGGTAGAAATATGCAGGTATATGCGTTTTTGGCAGACGGATTTGAGGAGGTAGAGGCGCTGACGGTCGTAGATCTGCTGCGGCGGGCAGGAATTTCGGTACAGACGGTTTCCGTAACGGGAAGGGAAGTTGTAACCGGCTCCCACAAGATCCCGGTGACGGCGGACTGCAGGATCGAAACTCTGACGGAAGAGGCGGACGCGTTGTTTTTACCGGGCGGCATGCCCGGCACGCTGGGACTGAAAGCCTGTGAACCGTTAGCGGCCATGTTGAAGAAATATGCGGCGGATTCCGCGAAATGGGTAACGGCAATCTGCGCGGCGCCCAGTGTCCTGGGAGAACTGGGACTGCTGCAGGGGAAACAGGCGACCTGTTATCCGGGGTTTGAGGAGCAGCTGCGGGGAGCCAGAGTCAGCACAGATGCGGTCGTACGGGACGGCAATGTGATCACATCCCGCGGCGTGGGGACCGCCATTGAAATGGCGCTTACCATGATCGCCTGTCTGACCGGAGACCACAAAAAAGCTGATCAGATTGCTGCCGGTATTATGTATCGGCAATAAAATTTGGTAAATAATGGAACTGTAGAAAAGCAAAAACAAGAACGGAGTAAAGTATGGACGTACAGAAAACGGCGGACGCGTTAAGCGGTGCAGTCGGCAAAGTGATCTTAGGAAAGGAAACCGTCATCAGACAGATCATAGCGGCAATCCTGGTGCAGGGCCATGTTCTGTTGGAGGATGTGCCGGGAACCGGTAAGACCATGCTGGCAAAATCCTTTGCGAAAGCGATCGGCGGCACCGCCAAGCGGATTCAGATGACGCCGGATCTGATGCCGGCGGATCTGACCGGAATCAATTATTATAATATGAAGACATCTGAGTTTAACTTTATGCCGGGAGCGGTTTTTACCAACATTCTGATCGCGGATGAGATCAACCGTGCCACACCGAAGACACAGGCGGGGTTATTGGAAAGCATGGAAGAACGGCAGGTGACGGTAGACAGCGTTACCTATCCGCTGCCCCGACCGTTTCTGGTTCTGGCAACGCAGAATCCGGTGGATACCCAGGGGGTATTTCCGCTGCCGGAAGCGCAGATTGATCGGTTTCTGATGAAGCTGTCCATGGGATATCCGGATCGGGAAACAGAAGCGCAGGTAATGCTGCAGCATATGGATATAACTGCGGAACCGGATGTAAAGCAGGTGGTTACGGAAGCCCAGCTGCAGGAGGCCATGCAGGCAGTCAGCCGGGTTTCGGTACATCCGGATCTGGCGGATTATGTGGTGCGGATCCTGGAAGCCAGCAGACGGCACAAAGATGTCCTGCTGGGGATTTCCACCCGCGGCGGACTGGCTTTAATGCGGGCCAGCCGCGCATGGGCTGCCATGGAAGGCCGGGATTATGTACTGCCGGATGATATCAAAGCGATGGCGGAGCCGGTGCTGGCCCATCGGCTTGTATTAAAAAATTATCTGCAGATGCAGGAGGATTCTCCTCAAAAAACGGTGGCGGAAATCCTCGAACAGGTGGCGGTACCGACCGAGTAAAAGCAGGACAAAGAAAAGGGAATGCGGAAATGGCGGAGTATGTAGGAATTTTTACATGGATCGTAGTTGGAATACTGAGTTTTCTGGTACTGCTTGTGATCGCGGCGAGAGTGCTGTACGGGCTGATGAAAATTGTGTGCATCCGTCAGATGGAATACCGGCGGTATTTCAGCGAGGAGGGCGTATATGAAGGAGAAACGGTCTATCTGGTCGAGGAACTGAAAAACCGTTCGCTCCTGCCGATGATCGGCATGGATATTGAATCCCATATTACGGCCTGTGTGGCATTGGAAGGCTGTGATCCGGATGAAAAAATGATGCAGCATTTTATCAGCCGCTTTACCGTGATGCCGTTTACGACAGTGGTGCGGCGGCACCGCGCGGTTGCGAAAAAGCGGGGATATTATGAGCTGGAGACAGCCCGGGTTTCTTATGCCGGTATGGATATTTATCTGGATAGTAAGGCAGATCTGGCAGTTTATCCAAGAATGCTGGAATTTGAACAGACCCGTCAGATGAACCGGTTTTTAAGTTATGACAGCGCAAGCCGGACGCCGCTTCTGACCGATGCGTTTTCTTTTACGGGAATCCGGGAATACACCGGAAAAGAACCCTTTTCCGATCTGAATTTTAAGGCAACGGCAAGAGCCGGTCAGTACATGGTCAATCAAAAAGGATATCTGCTGGGCCGGCAGATCCAGCTATATGTGAATTTCCAGATGCCGCAGAAACCGATGGAATCCGCCGTCTTTTCAGAACTGATCGAACAGGCGCTTTCTCATGTGGCATATGCAGTGGGAATGGGGGTACAGAAAGGATACCGAATCGGACTGTGTACAAACAGCCGGATGGTAAACGGCGCGTATTTTCTGCGGTTTCCGAGGCAGACCGGGCTCGTGCATTATCAGGAACTTCTGCGCCAGATGGCGCGGATCCGTCTGATGGCAGGCAACAGTTTTGCGTCGGTGATCGATATGGATATCCGGGAACAGATCACCGGATGTGAGATTTATATCCTGACTACTTATCTGGATGAAAGTATAGAAGAGAGGATTGCGCGGCTTGGCGAATTGGGGAATGCGGTTCGTCCGGTCGTACTTGGAAGCTGAATATGAGGAATCTGAAACGCTTCTGGTTTTCAAAAGAAGATTTCTGGGTTACGCTGCGGGCACTGTTCTGGATGCTGCTGTTTGCCGTATGCCATCTTGGCTATCTGGCCAGCGCGGATATGTCTGCCTGGCATAAGGTATGGAGCGTCGGGCGGATTGCCTGTCTGGTGTTTGTATTGTTTACCTGCAGGCATTTCCTGACCGGAGAACAGGGGGCGGTCCGGCGCGCGGGACGGCGGCTGAAAGCTGCGTTCGGCGGATTTGCGCTGCGTCTGTTTACCTGGTTTTCCGGGCTGAAAGGGAAACGGAGCAGATCCGGCGTGCGCCTGAAAACCGGCGGATATACGGATGAAGTACACAGATTGAAACGGAGCGGACGAAAACGGCCGGAGCAGAGATTCCGGTATCGGCAGTGGAGCCGGCTTACGGACGTGGAGCGGGTCCGGTATCTCTATGAGAAACAGGTATGGAAATGGAAAAAGGCTGACGTAGAGGTGAAAGAAAGCAATACGCCTGCGGAACAACTCTTTGCCGCCAGACAGAAGCATGAGGCGGGAAATGACAGTGAAGCCGTGGTGCAGGGGTATAATCAGGTTCGTTATCAGACCGAACTGCCGGAAAACTTTGCGGAAAATCTGGGATTCCTGAAAAAATTTGAAAAAAAAGAGTGACAAGGAAAAATGTGTATGTTATAATAATATACTGTCGCGAAGCGTCTGTATGAAATCGACGCGCGCAAAAGAGGAGTAATCAGGTACATACCTGTCCATATAGCAAGGAGGAAGTTTAAGATGAATCTACAGAATGTGGAAAAATTAGAAGGCAATAAGGCGAAGCTGACCGTTGAAGTCGGCGCCGATGTGGTTGAAAAGGCGCTGCAGAACGCTTATCAGAAGCAGAAAAATAAGATAAACGTACCCGGTTTCAGAAAGGGTAAAGTACCCCGTGCTATGATCGAGCGTATGTACGGCGCCGGTATCTTCTATGAAGACGCAGTCAACGCGATGATTCCGGAGGCTTATGCGGATGCGGCAACAGAGAGCGGACTGGAGATCGTTGCCCGCCCTGACATTGATATTGTTCAGATCGAAAAGGGAAAACCGTTTATTTTTACGGCAGAGGTTATCCTGAAGCCGGAAGTAACCCTGGGCGAATACAAGGGAATCGAGGTTGAAAAGACAGCTGTTGAAGTGACAGAGGAAGAAGTAGAGCAGGAAGTTGAAAGAGTCAGAAATCAGAATGCCCGTATGATTCCGGTGGAAGACGGCACGATTGAAGACGGGGATGAGGCGAAGATCGATTTTGAAGGCTTTATCGACGGCGAGGCCTTTGAAGGCGGTAAGGGTACAGACTATCCGCTGACGATTGGTTCTCACAGCTTTATCGATACGTTTGAGGAACAGCTGATCGGTAAGAAGACCGGCGATGAAGTAGACGTGAATGTGACATTCCCGGAGGATTATAACCAGGAGAGTCTGCAGGGCAAGCCCGCATTGTTTAAAGTGACCATTAAGGATGTGAAGCGGAAAGAACTGCCTGAGGCAGATGATGATTTCGCGCAGGATGTTTCCGAATTTGACACCATGGATGAGTACAAAGCCGATCTGAAGAAGCAGATTACGGAGCGGAAAGAGCAGCAGGCTAAGAATGAAAAAGAAGATAAAATTTTAGAGAAGATCGTTGCGAATTCCCAGATGGAGATCCCGGATCCGATGATCGATACGCAGGTTCAGAATATGCTGCAGGATTTTGCACAGCGTCTGCAGGCGCAGGGCCTTAACATGGATCAGTATATGCAGTTTACCGGAATGACGGCAGACAGTCTGCAGGAACAGATGCGCCCGCAGGCAGTAAAGCGGATTCAGACCAGACTGGTATTAGAGGCGATCGCTGCGGCTGAGAAGATTGAGGCGACCGACGAGGAGTACGAGGCAGAGATCGAGAAGATGGCTTCCATGTATCAGATGGAAAAGGATAAGCTGATGGAAATGATCGGTGAGAGTGAGAAGACCAACATTACAAGCGATATCGCGGTACAGAAAGCGGTTGATTTTGTAGTGGAACACGCAAAAGAGGTATAACAGTTAAAAACGGGAGTGTTGCGGCGTCGCCGGGCACTCCCTGTATGTATCAGATCGGAGATCAGTGCTCCGGACAGGAGGAAGAAATGGCATTAGTACCTTATGTGATTGAGCAGACCGGAAGAGGAGAGCGTTCCTATGATATTTATTCCCGTCTGTTAAAGGAGAGAATTATTTTTCTGGGAGAAGAAGTCAATGACGTAACGTCAAGTCTGATCGTGTCTCAGATGTTGTTTTTGGAGTCGGAGGATCCGGGAAAGGATATCCATTTGTATATCAACAGCCCGGGCGGATCCGTAACAGCCGGCATGGCGATCTACGATACCATGCAGTATATTAAATGCGATGTATCTACGATCTGTATGGGCATGGCGGCCAGCATGGGCGCGTTCCTTCTGGCAGGCGGCGCGAAGGGCAAGCGTCTGATCCTGCCGAATGCGGAAGTGATGATCCATCAGCCTTCCGGCGGTGCGCAGGGACAGGCGACAGAGATTCAGATCACGGCGGAGCATATCCTGAAGACAAAGAAGAAGTTAAATGAGATTCTGGCCCAGAATACAGGAAAACCGCTGGAGATCGTAGAGGCGGATACAGAGCGGGATTACTGGATGTCGGCGGAAGAAGCGCTGGAATATGGCCTGGTAGACCGTGTGATCGAGAACCGTCAGTAGAAAAGGGAGCTTGGAATCATGCTCCGGAATGGAGAATAATATGCCGAATCGAAGAGATTTTACAGAAGATCTGCGCTGCTCTTTTTGCGGCAGATTTCAGTCGCAGGTCCGGAAACTGATCGAAGGGCCGAACAATATTTATATCTGCGATGCCTGTATCGATCTGTGTCAGGAACTGATCGACGAGGAATTTGGCAGAGAAGAAGCCGGAGATTTGGAACCGTTTGAGATCAATCTGTGCAAGCCTATGGAAATGAAGGCGCTGCTGGATGAATATGTGGTTGGGCAGGACGAGGCCAAGAAGGTGCTTTCGGTAGCGGTCTATAATCATTACAAACGGATCACCGCAAAGCGGGATACGGATGTGGAACTGCAGAAGAGCAATGTGCTGCTGCTGGGACCTACCGGCTGCGGTAAGACTTATCTGGCGCAGTCGCTTGCGAAGATCTTAAATGTACCGTTTGCCATTGCCGACGCCACCACACTGACAGAAGCCGGTTATGTGGGCGAAGATGTGGAGAATATCCTGTTAAAGATCATTCAGGCAGCGGACTATGATATCGAACGGGCGCAGATGGGAATCATCTATATCGATGAGATCGATAAGATTACCAAGAAGTCGGAAAATGTGTCGATCACCAGAGACGTATCCGGTGAGGGCGTGCAGCAGGCGCTGCTGAAGATCCTGGAAGGGACGATTGCCAGCGTTCCGCCTCAGGGCGGCAGAAAACACCCGCAGCAGGAACTGATCGAGATCGATACGACCAATATTTTGTTTATTTGCGGCGGCGCGTTTGACGGACTGGAGAAGATCATAGAACACCGGATGGATAAACAGTCCATCGGCTTTGACGCCTATGTAAAAGATAAGCGGGATCATCTCCTGGATGAGATGTTTGCGCAGGTAATGCCGCAGGATCTGATCAAATTTGGGCTAATCCCGGAGTTTATCGGCCGTGTGCCGGTGACGGTTGCCTTGAATTCTCTGGATGAAGAAGCGCTGATCCGGATCTTAAAAGAACCGAAAAACGCGTTGGTGAAGCAGTATAAGCGCCTGATGGAATTTGACGGTATCGAAGTAGAATTTACGGATGATGCTTTGAAAGAGATCGCAAAACAGGCGCTGGAACGGAAAACGGGCGCGAGAGGACTGCGTTCTATTGTGGAAGAGACTATGCTGGATATCATGTATGAGCTGCCGTCTAACGAAACGGTAGGCAAATGCGTGATCACGAAAGACGCGGTACTGAAGCTCCAGCAGCCGCAGCTGATCGATAAGGCAAGCTGACAGACTGCCGAATTTTTAACATGAGAATAAGAATAGGCTGCTGCAGGCTGCTTTTGACCGGATAAAAGTCCGAAAGCATTGCGGCAGCCTTTTCAGACACATGGATATATACATGGAGGATTTAGAATGGAATATGAAGATGGAATTCTGCCTGTGATACCCTTAAAGAAAAATACCATGCTTCCGGGTATGCTGCAGCATTTTGACATCAATGAAAAAGAGAGCATTAAAGTGATTGAGACGGCGATGGCGGGCAATCAGATGATTTTGGCCGTCGGTCTGCGGGAATCAGAGCAAATGCCGCATACTTATGAACTGCAGAAGATCGGAACTATCTGTAAGATCAGGCAGCTGGCCCGTCTGCGGAAGGGAACGATAAAAGTACTGCTGGACGGCGTACGGCGCGCCGGCTGGACGGAGCTTAATCGAAATACGGAGGAGATAACGGAGGCCGCGGTCTGTATATTTAAATCGGACGAAAAATCCGGTGAAGCGGAACTGCAGGAGGTTATGTTTCCCATACTGGACGATACCGATGAGGAATTTGTGCCGAAAAGCCATCGAATTGCGTATATGCGGATCCTCAAAGATCTTCTGAAACAGTATTGCGACGCAGATCATGTGGTTGAAAAGGAACTGGAAGAAAAACTGCTGGGCATACAGGAGCCGGAAACCTTTGTGGAACGGCTGGCCGTGCATCTGCCTCTGGATTACAGACAGCGGCAGAGTTATCTGGAAGTGTCGGGACTAACCGGCAGATATGAGCTTCTGTGCCGTCTGATGCAGGAAGAGATTGAAATCTGCATGGTGAAAAACCGTCTGGAGGAAAAAGTAAAAGAGCAGGTAGAAAAAAATCAGCGGGACTACATACTGCGGGAGCAGATGCGCGTCATTCAGGAAGAACTGGGAGAGAGCAGTCCGGCTGCAGACAGTGAGACTTATCTGAAAAAGCTGCAGGAGATCGATCCGCCGGAAGAAATCCGGAAGGGACTGGAAAAAGAGATCAGCCGCTTTCGAGCCCTGCCGTCCAACGCGCCGGAGAGCAGTATTTTGCGGACCTATCTGGAAACGGCACTGGAGATGCCGTGGAATCAGAGGAGCGAAGACAACCGGGATCTGAAAGCGGCAGGAAGGATTTTGGAAGCAGACCATTACGGTCTGGAAAAAGTAAAGGAACGGATCATGGAATTTCTGGCAGTCCGGGTTCTGACGCAGGCTAAAGGCGACAGCCCGATCCTCTGTCTGGTGGGACCGCCCGGCGTAGGAAAGACCTCGATCGCAAAATCCGTTGCCAGAGCGTTAAATAAAGAGTATGTACGGATTTCGCTGGGCGGGATCCGGGATGAAGCGGAGATCCGCGGACATCGGAGGACCTATATCGGAGCGCTGCCCGGAAGGATTGTGAACGCGCTCAGACAGGCAGGGACCAAAAATCCGGTCATGCTGTTTGATGAGATCGATAAGATGGGCAGCGATTATAAAGGCGATCCCGCTTCCGCCATGCTGGAGGTCCTGGATTCCGAGCAGAACAGCCGGTTCCGGGATAATTATATGGAACTGCCCATCGATCTGTCGGAGGTGCTGTTCATTGCCACTGCCAATGACGCCAATACCATTCCGAAACCGCTGCTTGACCGTATGGAACTGATCGAACTCAACAGCTATACGGTGAATGAAAAGGTCCATATCGCAAAAGATCATTTGTGGAAAAAGCAGCTGGAGCGGCACGGACTGCAGCCCCGCCAGCTTACTATTACGGAAAAGGCGCTGGAGAAGCTGATCGATGGATATACCAGAGAAGCCGGCGTGCGGAATCTGGAACGGAAGATCGGACAGATCTGCCGAAAGGCAGCCAGAGAAATTGCGGAAAACGGAAAGAAGCAGATTCGGGTGACCGAGCGGAATCTGACCGATTTCCTCGGAAAGGTGATCTATCTGCCGGATGAACAGAACAGACAGGATGAGATCGGCGTGGTTACCGGACTGGCGTGGACCAGCGTAGGCGGCGATACGCTGCAGATCGAAGTCAATGTGATGGAAGGCAGGGGAGAGATCCAGATGACCGGCAAGCTGGGAGATGTGATGAAAGAATCCGCCAGTACCGCGCTCAGCTATGTCCGGAGCATTGCGGATGATTACGGAATTTCCGCCTCTTATTTCAAAAAACACGATCTGCACATTCATGTACCGGAAGGCGCGGTGCCGAAAGACGGTCCGTCTGCCGGAATTACCATGGCGACGGCAATGCTGTCGGCAGTCGCGAAGAAACCGGTATCCGCGGATGTGGCGATGACGGGAGAGATCACGCTGCGCGGCCGGGTACTGCCGATCGGCGGACTAAAGGAAAAAATGCTGGCCGCGAAGATGACCGGTATGAAAACCGTGATCGTGCCGGAAGCCAACCGGCGCGACGTGGAAGAGATTGATGATGAGATCAAAGAAGGCTTATCGGTTGTGTATGCAGGCACCATGGAAACCGTAATTGAAAAAGCACTGGTACAAAAATAGAAACGGAGTTATAATGATCATAAGAAATGTTGAACTGGAAACGGTGTGCGGCATCACCAGCAGACTTCCGGAGAATACGCAGCCGGAGATCGCTTTTGCGGGGAAATCCAACGTAGGAAAATCTTCCCTGATCAACGGCCTGATGGACCGGAAATCGCTGGCGCGTACCTCGTCGCAGCCCGGGAAAACCCAGACGATTAACTTTTATCATATCAATCGCGCATTTTACTATGTTGATCTGCCGGGATACGGGTACGCCAAAGTGTCCCAGAGCGTACAGGCAAAGTGGGGCACTATGGTAGAACGGTATCTGCACCATTCAAAACAGCTGAAAGCGGTGTTTTTGCTGATCGATATCCGGCACGCGCCCGGCGCCAATGATAAACAGATGTATCAGTGGATCGTGCAGAACGGATATGAGCCGATTTTGATCGCGACCAAGCTGGATAAGCTGAAACGCAGTCAGGTGCCGAAGCAGCTGAAGCTGATCCGGGAGGAACTGGGTGCCCTGCCGAATGCCCGCCTGTTTCCGTTTTCGGCGGAGACCAAACAGGGCAGAGAAGAAATTTGGGCTCTGATCGAAGCACTGGTTGCCGATGGTACCAATGAAGAAGCTGTCACAGAATAGAAAGGACGGTGGCGAATATGGCAATGGATTCATCCACGCTGTATAAGCTGGTAATTTTATATATGCTGAACCGGGTGGATTTCCCGCTGACAAATTCACAGATCTCCGGTTTTTTTCTGGAAAAGAACTATACCAATTATTTTACGCTGCAGCAGTCCCTGAATGAACTGATCGAAGAAGATCTGCTGACAACCAATTCGGTAAGAAATACGACCTATTATTATGTGACGACAGAGGGGTATGAGACGCTGGGATATTTTCGCAACAAGATTCCCATGCCGATCATTGATGATGTGGATACCTTTCTGATGGAGAATAAATATGAGCTTCGGAATGAAGTGGGAACCATTTCGGATTACTACCGGAACGCCAATCAGGAATATGTGGTGCACTGTCAGGTGAAGGAAGGAAAATCCACCCTGATCGAATTGAATCTGGCTGTTACCAACCGGGAAGAAGCGGAACTGATGTGCAACAACTGGAAAGAAGCCAGTCAGGAGATCTATGCGTATGTGATTGAGCAGTTAAGCCGTTAGGCGGAAAGTCAGAAAGGCGAAGAATCAGGAAAATGACAAATTGGCTGATTAAATTATTTATTAAAAATCCAGAGGATTATCAAAACCGGGAGGTAAGAAAGCAGTACGGGATCCTGGGCGGTGTTATGGGCATCGTCTGTAACGTACTGCTTTTTTTCATAAAATATATCATGGGCTCCATGGCGAATTCCATTGCGATCCTGTCGGACGCCTTTAACAATCTGTCTGACAGCGCCAGCTGTGTGGTTACCATGTTCGGTTTTAAAATAGCGGCGAAGCCGGCGGATAAAGGGCATCCGTTCGGCCATGGGCGAATGGAATACCTGATGTCTCTGGTGATCGCGGCCCTGATTTTGCTGGTGGGGCTGGAATTACTGGGCGATTCTTTCGGGAAAGTCCTGAATCCGGAACCGGTGGAGTTTCAATGGATTATTTTAATCTCCCTGCTGTTTTCCATAGCCGTAAAACTCTGGATGTGTCTGTTTAACCGGAAACTGGGAAACCGGATCCGATCTTCCGTTATGCTGGCGACGGCGCAGGACAGTAAAAATGATGTGATCGTTACTTCTGCGACCGTGATCGCCCTGGTCGGCACTCTGTTTACCGATCTGCCCCTGGACGGGATCATGGGCGTACTGGTTTCATTATTTGTTCTGCATTCCGGATATTCGATCATTAAAGACACTGTCGATATGCTGCTGGGACAGCCGGCGGACGAAAAACTGGTGGAAGAATTAAAGGACCTGGTGCTGTCCCATGACCGGATCCTGGGGATCCATGATCTGATCCTGCACAGTTACGGGCCGGGAAAGCTGATCGGAAGCGCCCATGTGGAAGTAAGCGCGAATGAAAATCTGCTGGAGATTCATGAACAGGTAGACCATATCGAACAGGATATTGCCGAACAGTTCCGCATTACAATGACCTTACATATGGATCCGGTCGATCTGGAAAGTAAAGAACGGACCAGGTGCCGGAAACTGGTCGAGGATATTTTGGATCAAAAAAATCCCGCGCTCAGTATCCATGATTTTCGCGTTATCACGCATGCCGGCGTAACGGAACTGTTTTTCGATGTTCTGATCCCGTATGGGGATCCCTGTACGGAAGAAGAACTTCAGACTTATATCGATACAGAACTGCAGAAAGCCGGGACCTATCGGACACGGATCACGTTCGACAGAGGGTAGCGGAAAAATACAGAAATAAAAACAATAAGAAAGGAAGGAATCAGATGGAATTAACAGAAGCAATCAAAACAAGAAGAAGTATCCGGAAGTTTAAACCGGAGTCGGTCAGTCATGAGACACTGGAGCAGATCGTAGCGGTCAGCGCCTATGCGCCGTCCTGGAAAAATTCGCAGACAGCCCATTATATTGTCGTGGAGGATCCGGAGAAGATCCGCCGCATTGCAGCCGAAGCGGTATTGGGATTTCAGCACAACACCGAGATCATAGCGGGATGCGCTTCTCTGGTCGTGCTGGTTTCCACTGCCAAAAAGTGCGGATATGAAAAAGACGGTTCTTATACCACTTCCAAAAAAGATAAGTGGGAGATGTTTGACGCGGGAATCGCGGCGCAGACCTTTGCGCTGGCAGCCCATGATCAGGGCGTCGGAACCGTGATCCTCGGAATTTTTGATGAAGCAAAGGTGGCGGAAATCATTGATCTGCCGGAAGGGCAGAATGTTTCCGCTCTGATCGCGGCAGGATATCCGGACATGACTCCGCCGTCTCCCGTGCGGAAAAGCGTGGAGGAACTGTTGGAGTATCGATAGGAGGAAGTATGGCGTTATTACAGGAAGAAAACGGAAAATTGGTGTATCGGTTTGACGGAGAAACGCTGGTGATCGAGCCCTGGGGAAAGAACAGTCTGCGGGTCCGTTCCAGAATTTTCGGGGAACCGGAGGACACCCGGTATGCGCTGCTGGAGCCGGAGCCGGTACAGCCTGTGATCCGGGTGGGAGAGACGGAGGCGTCTCTGACGAACGGCAGGATCACAGCGGTTTTGCAAATTAACGGCTGGACGAAGGGCTGCCGGATCACCTATCGTGATCAGGCGGGTAAGGTACTGCTGCAGGAAAGAGCGGAAGGCGGCGCGCTGGGATTAAAACCGCGGTGCTATCAACCGATCCTCGGAGGGGATTTCCATTTAACGGCAGGGTTTGAATCCGATCCGGAGGAAAAGCTGTACGGAATGGGACAGTATCAGCAGGAGAAGCTGAATGTAAAGAACTGCCTTCTGGAATTGGCGCACCGCAATTCACAGGCAAGCGTTCCCTTTGTGGTATCCAGTCTGGGCTACGGTTTTCTATGGCACAACCCGGCTGTCGGCAAGGCGTATTTTGGCGGCAATGTTACGGAATGGTACGCGGAAAGCACAAAACAGATGGACTACTGGATCACGGCCGGGAATACGCCGGCAGAGATCGTAGAAGCATACGGAACCGCCGTCGGCAAAGTGCCCATGATGCCGGAATACGGTCTGGGATTCTGGCAGTGTAAGCTGCGTTACTGGAATCAGGAGCAGCTGTTGGAGGTGGCAAGAGAATATTACCGGAGAAAGGTTCCGGTAGATGTGATTGTCTGCGATTTCTTTCACTGGCCTAAAATGGGGGACTACCGCTTTGATGAGGAATTTTTTCCGGATCCCGCCGCGATGGTGCGGGAACTGAAGGAAATGGGGATGGAGCTGATGGTATCCGTCTGGCCGCAGGTGGATGTTCAGAGTGAAAACTACGGTGAGATGCAGGCAAAGGGATATCTGACGCATGTAGAGAAGGGCGTCAACGTGAGTATGCTGTTCGTGGGAAACAGTAACTTTTTTGACGCTACGAACCCCGATGCCCGCAGTTATGTCTGGGAAAAATGCAGACAGAATTATTATCAGGACGGCATCCGGATTTTCTGGCTGGATGAGGCGGAACCGGAATTTGGCGCTTATGATTTTGACAATTACCGTTACTATATGGGACCGAATGTGCAGATTGGAAATGTTTATCCCCAGCTTTATGCCAGAACCTTCTATGACGGTATGACGGCAGAAGGGCAAAAGCAGATCGTCAATCTGATCCGCTGCGCCTGGGCAGGCAGCCAGCGGTACGGCGCGCTGGTCTGGTCCGGGGATATCCACAGTGACTATGAAACCCTGCGGCGTCAGGTATGTGCCGGATTAAATATGGGGATGGCGGGAATTCCATGGTGGACTACGGATATCGGCGGTTTTTCCGACGGAAATCCGGATGATGAATGCTTCCGGAAACTCCTGGTGCGCTGGTTTGAATGGGGCACATTCTGTCCGGTCATGCGTCTGCACGGAGACCGCTATCAAAAAGACCGGCGGGTATTCCGAAAAGACGGAACCGAGGTGCTTGGCACCGGCGGCGACAATGAGATCTGGAGCTATGGAGAAGAAGTCTGTGAAATCCTGACGAAGTATATCCAGCTGCGGGAGCGGATGCGTCCGTATACCCGGCAGCTGATGCAGGAGGCCCATGAAGCCGGAACACCCGTTATGCGGACCATGTTCTATGTGTTTCCGGAGGATAAGACCTGCTGGGAACTGAAAGAGCAGTATATGTATGGAGCGGATATCCTGGTGGCGCCCATGCTGTATGAAGAACAGTATGAGCGGGACGTTTATCTGCCGGAAGGAACTACCTGGACTGACGCCTGGACAAAACAGACTTATGATGGCGGTCAGACGATCCGGGTACATGCCGGGCTTGCGGAAATCCCGGTATTTGTCCGGTCGGGCAGCAGTGCCATCGAATTGTTTGCATAATCGTTAGAGGCGGCGGAAAGCGCCGCTCTGGAATGGAGGGAACCTTGAACAATCATGTGATAACAGAACCGGCTTTGGATTGGCTGGAGGATCCGGAAGTATTTGCGGTAAACCGCCTGGAGGCGCATTCCGACCACAAAATTTACGGACGATATGAAGATATGGAGAGCAAACCGGAGGGTTCCTTCCGGCAGAGCCTCAACGGAACGTGGAAGTTTTCGTATGCCGAAAATCCAGAGGAACGAAAAGCGGATTTTTTCCGGATGGACAGTTCTCTGGAGGGGTTTGCGAGTATTCAGGTACCGGGGCACATTCAGCTGCAGGGGTATGACCGATGCCAGTATGTGAACACCAAATATCCGTGGATCGGGCATGAAGCGCTTTATCCGCCGCAGATCCCGAAAAAACACAATCCGGTAGGCAGCTACGTAAAACTGTTTGATCTGGACGAGGCTTTGGAAGGAAAAGAAGTATATATTTCTTTCCAGGGCGTGGAGACCGCTTTTTATGTGTGGTTAAACGGGAACTTTGTGGGCTACAGCGAAGACAGCTTTACGCCTGTGGAATTCCGCCTGACAGATTATGTGAAAAAGACCGATAACCGGCTGGCGGTAGAGGTATATAAACACAGCAGCGCCAGTTGGATCGAAGATCAGGATTTCTGGCGGTTTTCAGGGATTTTCCGGGAAGTGTATCTGTACGCGGTGCCTGCCGTACATGTGCAGGATCTGTTTATCCATGCGGATTATGACCACGAGGAACAATCCGGTCTTCTGTCACTGGAGATTCAACTGACGAAATCGCCTGACCATCCGGCGGAAGCAGCGAATCGTCCGGCGGAAGCAGCGAATCGTCCGGCGCAGCTGACAGACCGGCCGGAAGAAACCGTGCTGCGTCTGCGCCTGTTTGATGCGGATGGAGTCTGCGTCTGGGAAGAAAGGAAAGAAACTCCCGAATCCTGTGTAAAAACTGCAGTCCGGCTGGAAGCCGTGCATCCCTGGAGCGCGGAGGATCCGTATCTGTACCAGCTGACCGCGGAGTTACAGAATACAGACGGAACCGTGATAGAGATCGCTGCCGCAAAGACAGGCTTTCGTACTTTCCGGATCGAAAACGGAATCATGAAATTAAACGGCAGGCGGATTCTCTTTAAGGGTGTGGACCGGCATGAATTTTCAGACCGGCTTGGACGTGCCATCGGGAAAGCGGAGATGCTTGCGGATATCCGCATGATGAAGCAGAACAATATCAATGCGGTCCGTACCAGCCATTATCCCAATCAGAGTTTATGGTATGCGTTATGCGACGAATACGGCATTTATCTGATCGATGAGACCAATCTGGAAAGCCACGGCGCCTGGAACCGGATCGCGTCCGGCGGCGAAGTCTGGAACGTACCCGGCAGCAAGCCGGAGTGGAGAGCCTGTGTGATTGACCGTGCCAATTCCATGCTGGCGCGGGATAAAAATCATCCCAGTGTGCTTTTATGGTCCTGCGGAAACGAGTCCTACGCCGGAGACAATATCCGGGCGATGAGCGATTATTTCCATGAGAAGGATCCGTCCCGTCCGGTGCATTATGAAGGAGTATTCCACTGCCGCGCTTATGACGTGCTCAGTGACGTAGAAAGCCGGATGTATGCCAAACCGCAGGAAATCCGGGAATATCTGCAGAACGATCCGAAGAAGCCTTATATCAGCTGCGAGTACATGCACGCCATGGGAAATTCCCTGGGCGGGATTCATAAATACACGGAACTGGAAGATGAATTTGAGGCTTATCAGGGAGGCTTTATCTGGGATTTTATCGACCAGGCGCTGATCCGGACCGATGAAACCGGACGGGAAGTCTATGCTTACGGCGGGGATTTCGACGACCGGCCCGCGGATTACGGGTTCTGTACGGACGGTATCGTCTATCCGAACCGAAAAGCGTCTCCGAAAATGCAGGAGGTAAAGGCGGTATATTCCAACCTCCGGATGCGGATCGCGGACGGCATGATCCGGATCGAAAACCGGAATCTGTTTATCGATACCGCCGGGTATCTGTTCCGGATCACGCTGGAGCAGGAAGGCAGGGTAATGAAAACCGCCGTTATGGAACCGGTGATCGCGCCCGGCGAATGCGCCGTCCTGCCGATCCCGTTTGAAAAACCGGAACAGGCAGGCGAATATGTATATCAGATCGCGGCACTTTTGAAAGCGGATACGAAGTGGGCAGCCCGGGGATATGAGGTGGCATTTGCGCAGGAAGCGTTTACGGTGGAAGCGGCAGGCGCAAAATCGGACGGATTCCAAAAATCGCCGGTGCGCTATCCGAAACCGCTGGTAATTGACGATATTTCCTGCTTTGCTGTGATCGGTTCGGATTTTCAGATCCAGTTTGACCGCAATCAGGGCGGCTTGAGCTCGGTATGTTATGACGGTGTGGAATATCTGGCGGCAATCCCCCGTGTCAGCTTCTGGCGGGCAACCACGGACAACGACAGCGGCGCTTCGTTCCAGCGCAAGTCGGCGCAGTGGCTGCTGGCGGGGAAAATGGCGGCGGAGGACAAGTCCGGACAGTGGATCAAAGAAGAAAACGACCGGATCCTTGTACATTTTGCATATACGGCGCCGTCCATACCGGAAATCCGCTACGAGATTACCTATACGGTAAATTACGCCGGAGAGATTTATGTCCGCGTGACGTATCCGGGCGTAAAGGGAATGCCGGATATGCCGGTCATGGCACTGGACGTAAAAATGAAGCGGATTTATTCCCGGGTACAGTATTACGGAATGGGACCGGAGGAGAACTACAGTGATCGGAACCGGGGCGCGAAGCTGGGCGTATATCAGATTACGGCGCAGGAGAATGTGAGCCTGTACCTGAATCCGCAGGAATGCGGCAACCGTACCGGCGTCCGCTATACAAAGGTTTCGGACGGCAAAGGGCACGGACTTACGTTCTCTAAGTATGCGGAACCGTTTGAGATGAGCGTATTGCCGTACAGCGCCTATGAACTGGATACGGCAACTCATCTGGAAGAGTTACCGCAGCCCTGCTATACCTGGGTACGGCTGGCAGCCGCGCAGATGGGCGTGGGCGGAGACGATTCCTGGGGCGCGCCGGTTCATGAAGAATACCGGCTGTCCGGGGAAGAACCGCGGAGTCTGGAGTTTGTGATTTCCAGGCTGGAAACGGACTGAGTATGAAGAAATGACTAATTTAGGGAAGGAGAGAATTTATGCAGAAAAAAAGAATCAGCAGCTTATTGCTTTACCGGGATTACAGCAGAAAACTGAAATTATCCAGAAAAAGCATGACAATCCTGTTTGTGCTGGGAACGGTAATCCTGATCCTGGCGAATCTGGCGGGCGGCATCCTTGATAATATGTTTGCGGCATTTTATAGAACTTCTGCGGTAAGAGATATTAAGGTGTATATACCGGGCCATGATTTTGAAAGATTCCGGCAGAGATTCGAAGATGATCCGGGGATTTTTTCTATGGAGAAAAATCTTCCGGTCGGGGTAAGCCGGATGGAAGTACCCAAGGGAATGCCGCGTCAAAGTACCGTGCAGGAGCTTCGGGGAATTGCGGCAGAACAGAGTAAGCAGCTGTCCGGAAAAGAGGACCTGCAGGATGATGAGATCCTGATTCCGGCGTATATTTATTATGGGAAAAGTAACCCGACGGAAGGATTTTTTGATACCGCTTTTGTACGGGGCGAGCAGTTTATAGGAGAGACGGTCCGGCTGTTTTACACGGATACGGAAGGAGCCGAACAAACCGTGTCTCTGACTGTCCGGGGAACTTACGACAATACCATGATCCGGGAAAGCGGCAGTTATTATGTTACCCGAAACCTGGCGGATCAGATGGTCGCGGCAGAAAATGACGACTCCATGATGGATGCGATTAGTCAGAATACAGACTGGCTTGTGACGCTGGCCGACTACCGGGACAGGGAAACCTATGTAGAAAAGTTTAAGACCTATATCGAAGAATTGGAATCTTTGGGAGAAATTGATCCGGATGCAGCGCTGCCTGCGGTAGGCAAAGTAGGCGCGATCACGATGGATGAATTTAATTATTTTCAGGCAATTTCACAAATGGCGGCTTTCCTGGGATTTATTATGTTAGGATGGGCCTGCCTGCTTATGGCGTTGTCTCAGTTAAGGAGTATGTGGCAGCGCAGGCAGGAGCTGGAATTGTTAAAAGCAGTCGGTTACCGGAACAAAGAGATCGCGGGGATGCTGCGGATGGAAACATTGATGTATTCTCTGCGGATATTATGTATTTCAGGAGGGATTGCCGCAGGCTTTGTGATCCTTTATGGGACGGGTATCCTGACTCTGATCAATCCCTTCTGGAGATTGTGGCCGGTAATAAACGGAGTGTTTTTGCTGGTAACTGCAGTGGCCGTTGTCTTAGTACCGCTTTTAGTATGTGAGATGACCTTGTTTACGGTCAAAAGGCTGTCTCCGATTGAGAGCATGCATTAAGGGGAGGTGAGAAGACATGTGGAATATGCATTTACAGTCCCTGTTACATAATAAACTGATGCTGATCGTGGAATGGCTCGTTTTGCTGGTAAACTGTATGATCCTGCATTTTGCCGGTCTGGTGCTGCTGGCGGAAATTACGCTGTATCAGGACAGGATGAGGATGGGAATGGGAAGACCCGGTATTGGGGGACCCGAGGAGGTTTTTATCAATACGGATACGATGGCTCTGTACGGAACCAATTTGATTGTTGTTCTGTGCTTCCTGACAGCCATTTTACTGTTGATGTTATGCGGCGTTATCTATGCGCTGTGGGTGACAGTAAGGGTGAGCGTACAGCAGGAACAGCAGGAGAACGCGCTGTTAGAGGCAATGGGATACCGCCGCGGGCGGATCAGACGGATGCTGTTTTGGAAACGCAGCGTACTGGCAATTCTGGCATCGATTCTGGCGTGGGGATGTTATCAGCTGATGTACCGGGAAATTACGAAGATTTTTCCCATGAATCTGGTATTTCGCTATGACAGCAGTCTGGAAAACATGTCTGTCTGGATTCATATCGCGATTCCCATTGTATTGCTGGCGCTTGTCTGGTTCGCCGTAATGACAGCGAATCGTCGGAGCGGAAGGACGTCTGTCGTTTCACGTTTATACGGTACCTATGGAAAACAATGAATCGAAAAAGGAGGAACAGATGAAAATAGAACTGTCAGGGTTGGCAAAAACCTACAATCAGAAGGATTATGTATTACAGGATTTTCAATATACGTTTGAATCCGGACGCTTCTACGCCATTATGGGACCGTCCGGAGCGGGAAAATCCACGCTGCTGCATATATTAGGGCTGCTGGATGAACCGTCTGCCGGAGAGATCCGGATTGACGGAAAACCGCTTACCATTCAGGGAGAAGAGGAACGCGCGGATATGCGCCTTATGATCTTTGGCTTTGTCTTTCAGGAATTTTTCCTGAATCCCAAGCTGACCGTACTGGAAAATGTTATGGTGCCCATGCACATTCATCCGGAATATCAGGGGAGGAAAAACCGGGAGAAGAAAAAGGAACGCGCCAGAGAACTGCTTCGGCAGTTTCAGATCGATACGTATGAGGAGCGGTATCCGAGTGAACTGTCCGGCGGAGAGCAGCAGCGGGTAGGAATTGCCCGGGCGCTTGCGAACGATCCGGCGGTGATCCTGGCGGATGAGCCGACAGGAAACCTGGATGAAAAAAATGAAGAGAATATTTTTAACTATCTGAAGATGCTGGCGGAAAGCGGGAAGATGGTGATTGTGGTTTCCCATAATGAGGCGGTAAAAGAGTACGCGGATTCTGTACTGGTATTGGAAAAATAACCGTTCATTCGTCCCAAAATATATACCGTTCGTCCCAAAGCTGCTGTGGATATCTTGTTTTTGCAGGATTGAAATTTTACAATAAAATAAAAAACAGGCAGTGATAGCGAAGGGAGGACAATTTATGCAGAAACAGGAAAAAATGGGAAAGAAAAGAGGCCTTATCATTGGAATTTTGATCGCAGTGATCGTGTTGGCTGCGGCAGGAACGGTCACATATTGGAAACTGCAGAAGAAGGCGAAAGAAAATCCAATTCCGGACCGGCATATCTCGGAGATGATCAACGACTGGAAGAACCGATATGATATGGACGCCATGCGGATTTCTTACAGCGATAATACGCTGGATGAGAATGGGGATATTGCATCTTCGGTTGATTACAAAATGGTTCTCTCCGATCCGGAACTGATCGGGGAAGTTCGGGACAGTTTAGAACAGGTGACAGTCAGCCGGGTAGTTGAGTTGGAGGAAGGGGAGTATATCGGAAAAGAATTGACTGCCCCACATACCTGGGAGATCATATTTTATGAAAATGCAAAAGGGGCTTTGGAGAACGGGGAAAGGTTTGAACTGTACGGCGGTTATATCGGAGACGAAAGAGTCGAGATCAGATACGCAAAGGCAGAAGACGAAGAAACGATCCATGGATACCTGTGCGCAGATTCTGATATTCGGGAGATTGTAAAGAAATTTATCACGAAGCATCAGAAGTCACTCACCATGAAAGAAGTGGAAGGAATGTTCGGCAAGAAGGATCTGACATGGCGGGACTTTGAATGTTATGCGGAACCCTATCCGGATGATTACAAATCCAAAGTAGACCTGAAAAACGGGTGGGTGCTTGAAATTACCAGAACAAAGGAAGAAGCAAATCTGTATCAGTTGGGAGAGGAACTGGAGTCTGTTATCCTGCGGAAAGGGGACAGCGCGATTTCCAAAGACATCCGGGATACGGATATCGAGGAGTTTTGGGAACGGAACCGCTAGGAAAGCAGTTTTTCTGCGGTTATATTCAGACAAAAAAATAGAGCGCGAGACGGGACTCGAACCCGCGACCCCGACCTTGGCAAGGTCGTGCTCCACCAACTGAGCCACTCGCGCATATCACAGCTTTTCGCTGACAAGGGATATCATAGCAGAGGAGAGAAAAAATGTCAATGCTTATTTCAGAAAAAATTTTTTAAATTATTTTCACAAGATATGGGGTGACTTTTAAGCAGTGGTTTGGTATACTTGTAGCAAATGACAGAGTTTGGAAGGAGTAACAGACTGCATGAGGATTCTGATTAAAGACGGACGGGTACTGGATCCGGCGACGAAGACGGACGCCAGGCTGGACATCCTGGTAGAGGATGGCGTGATCGCCCGCCGGGATATCTGGATTGACGAGAAGAAAACAGAGGCGGATGCGATCCTTTGGGTACACGGCTGTTATGTGATGCCGGGACTGATCGATCTGCATGTACACTTGCGGGAGCCGGGATTCGAAGAGAAAGAGACCATTGAGACCGGGACGAAAGCGATGGCCAGAGGCGGCTTTACTTCTGTGTGTCCGATGCCGAACACGAAGCCGGCTGCGGACAGCCCGGAGCGGATCGCGTGGCTGTTGGAAAAGGCGGAGGCGGTTTCCCCCATTCATGTATTGCCGGTAGGCGCGGTTACGGTGGGACAGGCTGGAGAAGAGGTGACCGATATTGCCGGCATGGCAAAGGCGGGCGCGATGGCGATCAGTGAAGACGGCAAGTCCGTCATGAACGCGGCATTGTATCGGGAAGCGATGAAGAAAGCGGCTGAGAACGATCTGGTGGTGCTGGCGCATTGCGAAGATAAGAATCTGGCCGGCAGCGGCTGTATCAACGAAGGCGAGAAGGCAGAGGAATTCGGCGTGCCGGGGATCAGCAACGCCGTAGAAGATGTGATCATAGCCAGAGATATCATATTGGCGAAGGAGACCGGCGCGAAACTGCATCTGTGCCATTGCTCGACGAAAGACAGTGTGGCGATGGTAAAGGCGGCGAAGGAAGCCGGCTTATCGGTGACCGCGGAAGTTTGTCCGCATCATTTTTCCATGAGTACAGATGATATGGACCGGGCGGACGCTAATTATAAGATGAATCCGCCGCTGCGGACCAGGGAAGATGTGGAAGCGCTGAAAGAAGGACTGCGGCTGGGAATAATAGACGCCATTTCTACAGATCACGCGCCGCATACGGCAGCAGAGAAGGAAAAGCCGATCACGGAAGCGCCGTTTGGCATTGTGGGTTCGGAAACGGCAGTGGCGCTGACAGTTACGAATCTGGTGGAGCCGGGGATCCTGACTCCTTATATGATGGCGGAACGCATGAGTTATGCGCCGGCTAAGATCCTGGGGATTGACCGGGGAACGCTGGAAGAAGGAGCGCCTGCAGATATTACCGTGATTGATCCGAACGCCGAGTATGTGATCGATCCCAAGACCTTTGTTTCCAAAGGGAAAAATACTCCGTTTGCGGGACAGAAGGTACGCGGCAAGGTGCGTTATACGATCGTGGACGGCGTGATCGCCTATGACAGCGGTCTGGAAAATTGAGCATAATACGGGATAAAATGGAGGACATATGATTCAGAAGCTGATTACAAAGATTCAGAAAACCAATGCGCCGATCGTGGTGGGGCTGGATCCTATGCTCGGGTATATACCGGAGCATATTACCAAAGCGGCATATGCGGAATACGGAGAGACGCCGGAAGGCGCTGCGGAAGCAGTCTGGCAGTATAACAAGGGGATCGTGGACGCGGTCTGCGATCTGATCCCGGCTGTGAAGCCGCAGGTCGCCATGTACGAGCAGTTCGGACTTCCGGGTATGGCGGCGTTTCAGAAGACGGTGGATTACTGTAAAGAGAAAGGGCTGATCGTCATCGGAGATGTGAAGCGGGGCGATATCGGTTCTACATCGGCAGCTTATGCCGCTGCGCATCTGGGAACCGTGCAGATCGGCAGCCGAAGTTATCCTGCTTTTAATGAAGATTTCGCTACGGTGAATCCTTATCTGGGAACCGATGGGATCAAGCCGTTTATAGATGTCTGCAATACGGCAGACAAGGGTATTTTTATTCTGGTAAAAACGTCCAATCCGTCAAGCGGAGAGTTTCAGGACCGGCTGATCGACGGCAGAGCGCTGTATGAGTGGGTTGGAGAAAAGGTTGCCCAGTGGGGCTCACAGTCCATGGACGGCAGTTACAGCAATGTGGGCGCTGTAGTGGGCGCTACTTATCCGGAACAGGGCAGGATCCTGCGGAAGCTGATGCCGAACACCTTTATCCTGGTACCGGGCTACGGCGCGCAGGGCGGTAAAGGCGCGGGTCTGGTGCACTTTTTTAATGCGGACGGGCTGGGAGCCATTGTGAATTCTTCCCGCGGCATTATTGCGGCGTATAAACAGGAACAGTATGCGAAGTTTGGCTCCGAGCATTACGCGGACGCTTCCAGACAGGCCGTCCTTGACATGATCGCGGATATTGACGGCGCTCTGAAACGGAGGAGTTTATGAGTAAAGTGAAGGAAACCGCCGCGGTGATCCGGCAGGATCGTCTGGCGGAAGGCGTATACAGTATGTGGATCCATACGCCGGCGATCGCGGCCCAGGCGAAAGCAGGACAGTTTATTTCCGTCTATCCGAGAGACGGCAGCCGGCTGCTGCCCAGACCGATCAGTCTGTGCGAGATTGACGCGGCGGCAGGAAATCTGCGGATCGTATACCGGGTTGTAGGCGGAGGAACCGAAGAATTTTCCCATTATCAGGCGGGCGATCCGGTTACTGTACTGGGACCGCTGGGGAACGGATTTTATCCGCAGACAGGCAGCGCGCTGCTGATTGCCGGCGGAATCGGAATCCCGCCCATGGTAGAACTGGCAAAGACCTTAAAGAAAAACGGCGTAACCGATCTGGTATCTGTGATCGGGTATCGGAACGCGGACACGTTTCTGGTATCGGAACTGGAAGCCTGCGGATCGGTCTGCCCGGCAACCGAGGACGGAAGCCTGGGGATACAGGGAACTGTTATGGACGCGATCCGGGCGCATAATCTGACGGCGGACACGATTTACGCCTGCGGGCCCATGCCGATGCTGCGGGCCGTGAAGGCGTTCGGAGAGAGTCATAAGATCAGAACGCAGATTTCCATGGAAGAACGGATGGCGTGCGGGATCGGCGCCTGTCTGGGCTGCGTCTGTCAGTCAAAAGAGATTGATGAACACTCGCATGTGCACAATAAACGGATCTGCAAGGACGGTCCGGTATTCTGGGCTGAGGAGGTGGAGATCGGATGAATACGAAAGTCAGGATCGCGGGCGTAGAGCTGAAGAATCCGGTTATGGTGGCCTCCGGTACCTTTGGTTCGGGCGAAGAGTACAGTGAGTTTGTGGATTTGAACCAACTGGGCGCCGTGGTGACGAAAGGCGTGGCGAATGTACCCTGGCCCGGCAATCCTACGCCGCGTGTGGCGGAGACATACGGCGGCATGATGAACGCCATCGGACTTCAGAATCCGGGGATCGATGTGTTCATAAAACGGGATATTCCGTTTTTAAAGCAGTTTGATACCAGGATCATTGTAAATGTATGCGGAAGAAGTACAGAAGATTATGTGGAAGTGGTGGAACGGCTGGGCGATGAGCCGGTGGATCTGCTGGAGATCAATATTTCCTGTCCCAACGTGAAGGAAGGCGGGATCGCGTTCGGTCAGAATCCCGCCATGGCGGAAGCCATTACAAAGGCGGTGAAGCGGGTCGCGAAACAGCCGGTCATCATGAAATTAAGTCCGAATGTGACCGATATTACCGAGATGGCAAAAGCCGTAGAGGCAGGGGGCGCGGACGCGGTTTCCCTGATCAATACGCTGACCGGTATGAAGATCGATATTCACAGACAGACCTTCGCGCTGGCGAATAAAACCGGCGGTCTGTCCGGCCCGGCGGTGAAACCGGTGGCGGTCCGCATGGTCTATCAGACAGCCAATGCGATAAAGCTGCCCATTATCGGTATGGGCGGGATCGCATCTGCGGAAGACGCGCTGGAATTTATTCTGGCAGGCGCAACAGGCGTATCTGTAGGAACCGCGAATTTTTATAATCCGTATACCACGAAAGAAGTGGTTGACGGAATCGAGGCTTATATGAAGCAGCATCAGATAGAAAATATCAGCGATCTGATTGGGATCGTGAAATAACGGAGGGAAGAATGGAACAGTACAAGCAGGAATTTATTGAATTTATGGTTGAAAGCGATGTGCTGAAATTTGGGGAATTTACTTTAAAAAGCGGCAGAAAATCCCCATTTTTCATGAATGCCGGCGCTTATGTGACGGGTACCCAGCTTCGCAGACTGGGCGAATATTACGCAAAGGCGATCCACGACCACTACGGACTGGATTTTGACGTGCTTTTCGGACCGGCTTACAAGGGAATCCCGCTGAGCGTGGCGACGACAATGGCGATCAGCGAGCTGTACGGCGTGGATATCCGCTACTGCTCGAACCGGAAGGAAGTAAAGGATCACGGGGATACCGGCATTTTATTAGGCAGTAAGATCAAAGACGGTGACCGGGTTGTGATTATCGAGGATGTGACGACTTCCGGAAAATCCATAGAAGAAACCTTTCCGATCATTCAGGCACAGGGAAATGTAGAGATCAGGGGACTGATGGTTTCCTTAAACCGCATGGAGCGCGGCAAGGGCACGCAGTGCGCGTTGGATGAGATCAGAGAAACCTATGGGTTTGACGCCAATGCGATCGTCACCATGGAGGAAGTGGTGGAACATCTTTATAATCGGGAATGCCGGGGCAGGATCGTGATCGACGATACCCTGAAGGCTGCAATTGACGCATATTATGAAACTTATGGTGTAAAATAAAAATGATTTGCAGACATGCAAAGGAAATGGAGATCAGCTATGAATGAAGAAACCTACAAAACAATGAGAAGTGTCGGAGCCGGGAATCTGGTAATCGGGATTCTTGCTGTTGTGGCAGGGGTTGCGATCGGTGTACTGGCGATCGTAAACGGCGGCCGGCTGCTTCGGAAAAAATCGGACATCATGTTTTAGCCGGATGTGAGAGAATGGACAATCATGTAAAGATGAAACGGATCAGGCGGCTGAGCGGCATTTTATTTGTTGTGTACATGCTGGGAGTCGCCTATTTCATGTTTCTGGCAGACAGCTTTCACCGGACTGCGGCAGCGGATCTGTATCGTTATAATTTGGAACTGTTTCTGGAAATCGACCGCTTTTCCAAAGTTTGGGCAGTGCACGGACCGCTGGTTGCCATTGTGAATCTGTTCGGAAATGTGGTCGTATTTATGCCGTTTGGATTTTTCCTTCCCTTTCATGTGCGGAAACTGCGGAATGGGCTGGTCATTGCCTGCCTGACATTCTTATTCAGCCTTCTGATCGAAACCACACAGCTGATCTTCAGGATCGGTGTTTTCGATGTGGACGATCTGCTGCTGAATACGATCGGCGGGATACTGGGTTACGCTGTATTCTGTATCGGATTTCACCTTTATCGGCGTCGGAAAAAGAAATTGAGAAAAACGGGGGATTACAATGCGGAAGAAACCGGGACGTTATAGTCTTTTAAATCGCAGAAATGCAAAACGGGGCAGGATTTCCCTTCTGATCGGCGTTGCTGCCGCAGCGCTTCTGATCACCGGAATCGTGATCGCGTATCGGAATCGGGGAGAAGCCGGGATCTTAGTCGGCGTTTTGGGAATCGCAGCGTTTGCCGTTGCGGTATTTGGCTTTATCATGGGACTGCTGGGATTTAAAGAGGAAGACAAGCGCCAGCTTTACAGCTGGATCGGAAGCCTTTTAAATGCCGCGGTATGGCTCTTGCTGGCGGGCACGTTTCTGGCGTTTGTATAGGATAGCGGAGATAAAATATGGAAGAAAGACTGCAAAAGCAAATGGAGTTTATCCTGGAGATGGATCGCTCCAAACAGATCGGCAGACAGACCTATCTGCATGACGCGAGCCGAAAGGAGAATGACGCGGAGCACGCATGGCATCTGGCGCTGATGGTGATGCTGTTAAGCGAATACGCCAATACAGAGATCGATGTTTTAAAAACCATGGAAATGGTTTTGATCCATGACGTGGTAGAGATCGACGCGGGAGATACGTATGCTTATGATACGGTCGGCAACTCGTCTAAGCGGGAACGGGAAGAAAAGGCGGCGGATCGGATCTTCAGTCTGCTGCCGGAAGATCAGGCCCGGAAACTAAGAGACTTATGGGAAGAATTTGAAGCCGGCAAGACGGCGGAAGCGAAATTTGCCAATACGCTGGATAAGGTGCAGCCGCTGATGTTAAATGACGCGTCTGACGGCCTGGCCTGGCGGGAGCACGGAATTGACCGGAGTCAGGTTATAAAACGAAATGCCAAAACTGCGGAAGGTTCGGAAACTCTGTGGGAGTACGCAAAGCAGCTGATCGACAGGAATACGGAAAACGGAAATCTGAAACAGGACAGGTAGGGAAACCGGAAAATGGAAGAATCGATGGAACAGATGATTTTGCTGGAACGGTATGCGCTGGCAAAAGAACGAACAGAATTACTGACTGCGGAAGAAACGGTATCTCCGCAGTATGTGCCGTATTTTCATCAGGTAGGGCAGTTTATCCTGCAAATGGATGCATTGTTTGAAGAACTGCAGGCAGGAAAGTGGAAGGACGCTTCTCTGGAACAGTTAAAGGAGCGGAACCGGCTGCTTTATCAGGATGTGACCGGAGATAACTATGAATCCAGCTACGCGAATCCTGCCTGTGCCTGCCGGAAGCTGTCTAAAAAATACGGTGCGTATCTGGCTTTTCTGTACTGGGAGCTGCGCGGGATGATCGTCTACGCGTTTGAGCAGAGACTGGAAGAACTGGTACTGTACAGTGAACTGTTTCTGCAGGTCTACAACGCGTTTGAAGCGGCGCCTGCTCCGTCCATGAAAGAATTAAAGAGCATTGTATATTGGTTCTTCAGTGACAACAGTGATATTTTAGTGCCTTACCGGATCCGGGAGCAGCTGGACCCCGGGCTGGATTTCGCGTCTGGGATCATCATGCAGTCCGATCTTACGGATCTGCGCTATCTGTATCAGTTTGGAGAATATATCGGGGAAAATGAGATCAAGACGGCGGCTTTTTTAAACACGCTGCCGCAGGAAACCATAGATAAGCTGGCGCACACCTTTACGGAAGGCTTTCGCAGGGGCTTTGTGCTGGCAAAGAAACCGCTGGAGAAAAAAAAGACCGTCAATATCCGGTATCGGCTGGGATTTGAACGGGTAGTGCGCAGCGCGGTCCTGCAATTTCGCAGGATGGGGCTGGAGCCTGTTTTTTATCGCCATGCGGTCAGTGTGATCAATCGGAACCGCAATCGGATCATAGGTTACGCCGGCGGCAATCCCAATCCGCAGTGCGACTATGACCATCGGTTCGACCAGTATCTGTATCTGGACCGGGATTTTATGACGCGCAGGCTCGGCGTGATGAAAAGCGCCTATGAGGCCTGTCGGGAGTTGGCGGAGGAACTGGCGGGTCCGGCCTGTATGGAAGTGTTCGGGGAAATGCCGTTTCAACCGTTGGAAAAACCGGAGTGTTTTCAGCTGACGCAGGCGCAGCAGAAATTAAGCATTATCGCCGCCAATACGCAGGCACAGCTTACCGGCCGGTATATCCGGGATGAAGAATGGAGCTTTACCATGATCGCGTTTCCGGTGCCGGAGATCGGACCGCGGTTTGAAGAAATTTTCGCGGAGACAGCTGCCGTCAATACGCTGGATCAGGACCGCTACCGGGATGTACAGCAGAAGCTGATCGATGCGCTGGATCAGGCGGAATATGTGCGGATCCGGGGATCCGGCGGCAATGAAACGGATCTGCGGGTACAGATGCAGCCTTTGTCCGATCCGGAAATGGAAACCAACTTTGAAAATTGTCTGGCGGACGTGAATATCCCGCTGGGAGAAGTCTTTACGTCTCCCAGACTGGAAGGGACAAACGGAATCCTCCATGTTGGCAGCGCGTATTTAAACGAACTGGATTACCGGGATCTGAAACTGGAATTTACGGACGGAAAGATAAGCGGATACAGCTGTGGAAATTTTCCTGATGCGGAGCAGAACCGGAAGCTGATCGCCGAGAATCTGCTGCTTCTGCACGATACCCTTCCGCTGGGAGAATTCGCGATCGGAACGAATACCACGGCTTATGCCATGGCGAGAAAATATGATATTCTGGACCGGCTGCCGATCCTGATCGTCGAGAAAACGGGTCCGCATTTTGCCATTGGTGACACCTGCTATGCCCGGGAAGAGGAAATGGAGACTTATAATCCGGACGGCAAACGGATCGCGGCGAAAGAAAACAGCGTTTCCGCTCTGCGCGGGACCAATCTGCAGAACGCGTATATGAACTGCCACACGGATATCACCGTACCCTATGACGAAATCGGAGAGATCACGGCAGTTACGGCAGAAGGGAAAGAGATCGCCCTGCTTCAAAACGGCAGATTTGTACTGCCGGGAACCGAATTTTTAAATGAACCGTTTGAAAAATCGGGTGAAAAGTAGTAGTTGACTTACCTTTTTTTATTGCTATAATGATAATGGTATAAAAAACAGACAAACAGGAGATTAAGATGGCAAAAGTAGGAATTGTAATGGGCAGCGATTCAGATATGCCTGTCATGAGCAAAGCGGCGGATGTATTGGAAAAACTGGGCGTGGATTATGAAATGACGATCATTTCCGCACACAGAGAGCCGGATGTGTTTTTTGACTATGCGAAAAAGGCGGAGGCAAAAGGATTTAAAGTGATTATCGCAGGCGCCGGTATGGCGGCGCATTTGCCGGGTATGTGCGCGGCGATCTTTCCGATGCCGGTCATCGGGATTCCGATGCATACTGCGTCATTGGGCGGACGGGATTCCCTGTATTCGATCGTACAGATGCCGAGCGGGATTCCGGTGGCGACCGTAGCGATCAACGGGGGCGCCAATGCGGGCCTGCTGGCGGCAAAGATCCTGGCGACATCCGATGAGGAACTGCTGGCACGGTTAAAACAGTATTCCGAGGATTTGAAGAAAGAAGTAGAGGCCAAGGCGGAGAAACTGGATGCGATTGGCTATCGGGCCTATATGGAACAGAAAAAATAACAGGTTTGGAGGATAGATTATGGATTACAAGCACGCTGGCGTAGATATTGAAGCAGGTTACCGTTCTGTGGAATTGATGAAGAAACATGTGGCGGAGACCGTACGTCCGGAGGTATTGACCGGGCTGGGCGGCTTTTCCGGAGCATTTTCCATGGACAGCATAAAAAATATGGAGCATCCTGCTCTGGTTTCCGGTACAGACGGAGTCGGAACCAAATTAAAGCTGGCGTTTCTGATGGACCGGCATGATACCATCGGGATCGACTGTGTGGCAATGTGTGTAAATGATATTGCCTGCGCGGGAGGAGAACCGCTGTTTTTCCTGGATTATATCGCGTGCGGGAAGAATATCCCGGAGAAGATCGCGGCGATCGTAAGCGGCGTGGCGGAAGGCTGTAAGCAGTCCGGTGCCGCTTTAGTCGGCGGTGAAACGGCGGAGCATCCGGGCCTGATGCCGGAAGAAGAATACGATCTGGCCGGATTTGCGGTGGGCGTCGTAGATCAGAAGGATCTGATCACGGGAGCGGATATCAGACCGGGCGATACCCTGATCGGGATCGCGTCTTCCGGCGTACACAGCAATGGATTTTCTCTGGTGCGCAAGGTATTTGAAATGACAAAGGAATCTCTGGATACCTATTATGAGGAATTAGGCGGTACGCTGGGAGAAACTCTGCTTACGCCGACCAGGATTTATGTAAAGGCGCTGCGGAACATAAAGGATGCCGGTGTTACTGTTAAAGGCTGCAGCCATATTACAGGCGGCGGTTTTTATGAGAACATTCCGCGAATGCTGCCGGACGGCATTGTGGCGTCGGTGAAGAAAGACAGCTATCCGGTTCCGCCGATCTTTAAACTGCTTGCGCAAAAAGGTGACATTGCGGAAGAAATGATGTATAATACATATAATATGGGGCTTGGCATGGTACTGGCCGTCGATCCGGCGGATACGGAGAAGACGCTGCAGGCGATTGCCGCGGCAGGAGATACCGCATATGTAGTCGGCGAAACCAAAGCAGGGGACAAGGGAGTAGAATTATGTTAAGGATCGCGGTACTGGTTTCCGGCGGCGGAACAAATCTGCAGGCGATCATCGACGGCGTCGCAAACGGAAAGATTACCAATACGGAGATTGCCGTTGTGATCAGCAACAATAAAAAGGCCTATGCACTGGAGAGAGCGGCGAAAGCGGGAATTGCGGCACAGTGCGTGTCGCCGAAGGATTTCCCGGACAGAGCCGCGTTTAACCGGGCGCTGCTTGCCGCAATAGACAGCTGCCGGGCGGATTTGATCGTGCTTGCGGGCTGTCTGGTGGTGCTGCCTCCGGAACTGATCGCTGCGTACAGAAACCGGATCATCAATATTCATCCGTCCCTGATTCCCTCTTTTTGCGGAACCGGCTATTACGGTCTGCATGTCCATGAAAAAGTGCTGGAGCGAGGGGTAAAGGTGACCGGCGCGACTGTGCATTTTGTCGATGAAGGTACCGATACCGGGCCGATCATTGCGCAGAAGCCGGTGGAAGTCCGGGATGGAGATACCCCGGAGATCCTGCAGCGCCGGGTGATGGAGGAAGCAGAGTGGAACCTGCTGCCGAAAGCGATCGACGATATTGCGAATGACAGAATTTTCATAGATGGAAATCAGGTAAAAAGGAGGGAATTATGAAAGTATTGATTGTAGGCAGCGGCGGCAGAGAACATGCCATTGCCTGGAAGGTCGCGCAGAGTCCGAAGGTTGACCGGATCTATTGTGCGCCGGGAAATGCCGGAATTGCGGAATATGCGGAATGTGTCAATATCGGAGCCATGGAATTTGACAAGCTGGCCGCGTTCGCAAAGGAAAAGCAGATCGACCTGACCGTGATCGGTATGGATGATCCGCTGGTAGGTGGTATTGTGGATGTATTTGAGGCAGAAGGGCTGCGGGTGTTCGGACCGAGAAAGAACGCCGCGATCCTGGAAGGCTCCAAAGGCTTTTCCAAAGATCTGATGAAGAAATACCATATTCCCACAGCGGCTTATGAAACCTTTGACAGCGCCGAGGCAGCCACAGCGTATCTGCAGACCGCGAAAATGCCGATCGTATTAAAAGCGGACGGACTGGCACTTGGAAAAGGTGTTCTGATCTGTAATACGAGAGAAGAGGCGATGGAAGGCGTAAAGACGCTGATGCTGGATAAGCAGTTTGGCGCTGCCGGAGATAAGATCGTCATTGAAGAATTTATGACCGGCCGGGAAGTATCCGTGCTTTCGTTTGTGGACGGTAAGACGATTTCCATTATGACCTCCGCACAGGATCACAAGCGGGCAAAGGACGGCGATCAGGGATTGAATACCGGCGGTATGGGAACCTTTTCTCCCAGCCCGTTTTATACGGAGGAAGTAGACGCCTACTGCAGAAAGTATATTTATCAGCCGACGGTTGACGCCATGCGCATGGAAGGAAGGCCGTTTCAGGGAATCATTTTCTTTGGCCTGATGCTGACGGCAGACGGTCCGAAGGTATTGGAGTACAATGCGCGGTTTGGCGATCCGGAGACTCAGGTGGTGCTTCCGAGAATGAAGAATGATATTGTGGAAGTATTTGAAGCCTGCATTGACGGAACACTGGATCAGATCACGCTGGAATTTGAGGACAATGCTGCAGTCTGCGTGGTACTGGCTTCCGACGGGTACCCGGAATCGTACCGGAAGGGATTTCCCATTGGCGGATTGGATGCGTTCAAACAGAAGGACGGTTATTATGTGTTCCATGCCGGAACCAGATTTGACGGTGAAACAATTGTGACAAGCGGAGGCCGCGTACTTGGCGTTACTGCAAAGGGTGCGGATCTGAAGCAGGCAAGGGCCAATGCTTATGCGGCAGCCGATTGGATCACATTTGAAAATAAATATATGCGCCATGATATTGGAAAAGCAATTGATGAGGCGTAAGGATCAACAAAGATCATTCAATGAATAGCAGGGTACAACCGAGAAAGGATAATGAGATGAAAAAGCGTAGAGGACTGTATTTTATTTTGGTGGCGGTGCTGATGGTATTGCAGATCGGTGTGATCAGCGTACAGGCAACAGAAGAGGGAGAGGCTGCGGATCTGGCGGAGCTGACGATCCAGCAGGAACTGAAAAACGGTGATTTAAAGGATGTCACGATCACACCGGAATTTTCCGCAGATGTAACGGAGTATGACGCCGTTCTGGATCCGACTTGTGTGCTCTTACATATTACGGCGATCGCGGAAGACGAGGAAAGCAAAGTAGAGATTCAGTGGCCGGAGATGGATCCGGGCGACAATAAAACATACGTCAATGTAACAGCGCCTGACGGTTCTAAAAAACAGTATGCGATCTTCAGTAAAGTTCCGGATGCTTCCGAGACGACGACAGAGGAAAAGACCACGGAAAAAGAAACCACGACTAAGGAAGAGCCGACAACGCCGAAGGAGTCTGCAGCGCCGTCTGATGAAAATGGAAATACAGCAACCTATGAGGAAGTATGCAGTATCAAATCGGCGGAAGCCTCCTATACATTGGTTCAGAATGTCAGCGATACTTCTGATATTCCGGACGGTTATCGGGCAGCAACTCTGAAATTTGAGGATGCCAGCGTACAGGCATGGACTATGGGAAACGGATCGCCGTTTTATCTGGTATATGCGGTGGATAAAAACGGAACGCTGGGGCTGTACTCCTATGATGTTGAAAATCAGACCATTCAGCAGTTTAATCTGATCGATTATGGGCGTGACAGCAATGCGGACGCGCAGTCTCTGGAAAAACTGCAAAAAGAATATGATTCGACCAAGAAAGATCTGTCCGAGAAAAACTCATTGAAACTGAAGCTGATCATTTTGCTGGCTTTGGTCATTTTGGTTTTGATTTTCCTGATCATCAATTTTATCCTGAAGATCAAAGAACTGAAGAGTGCGGATTATTATGATGAGGGATATGATGACGAAGGTTATGAGAATGGGGACTATGCCGATGAAGGCTATGACGACGAGGCGTCCGGGGAAGGAGAAGATCTGAATGATCAGGATGAACCGTCGGAATGGCTGGATCTGGAAGAAGGAACAGAGCTTGGAAAAGAAGAAAACGATCCGGAGGAACTGACCGGACAGAAAGCCCCGGCAAAAAAAGAACCCGCTAAGAAGCAGGTGTCGGTAAAGGAAGCGTCTGCGGAGAAGAAAAATGTTGCAGAAGATGAGGATATTTTCTCCGATCTCAATATCGATCTGACGGATTCCATTCTGGCAGAACTGACAGAAACCAGTCAAAAGCTGGAGCAGAGCAGTCAGTCGGTGGGGCAGGATGTAGAAAAGATCGTGAAGGAAAACGGCGTAAAGGATATGGAGATCCCCAGTTTTAACACCAATAACCTGCCGAATCCAAACCGGTTTAAATTTGAGATTCCGGAAGACGATGATGCAGATGATGATTTTGAATTTTTTGATCTGGATGAATAAATGATCGGGACAAAAGAAAGGGCTTTCATGCGGGACATGAAAGTCCTTTCCTGTTAAGCGCAGAAATAATTTGCTCTTGTTTTTTCAGGACAGCTGTGTTATACTGCTTGTATAACAGTTATAACGAAAGATAGGTGAGATCAATGTTGATTACAATTGATTTTAACAGTGATGAAGCCATTTATATGCAGCTTCGCAATCAGATCATACTGGCAATCGCAACCGAAGTGATCCGGGAAGGAGAGACACTTCCGTCTGTTCGTCAGCTGGCCGATGAGATCGGGATCAACATGCATACGGTAAATAAGGCGTATGCGGTGCTGAAGCAGGATGGGTTTCTGACTCTGGACCGCAGGCGGGGAGCGATTATCTGTCTGAATGTAGATAAGATAAAGGCAATGCAGGAATTGGATTGTGAACTTCGGGTTAGTCTGGCGAAGGCAATCTGTAAGAATATTACGTTAGAGGAAGCATTGCAGATGGTAAAAGATATTTATGAGGAATACGGAGGAAATTAAGCGTGTCAGAAGAACGGTTTACAGTGCAGCTGAACGAGGCCATTTCCTGCGCGCAGGAGGTTGCGCAGGCTTTACGGCACAGATATGTAGGTACGGAACATCTCCTGATCGGCCTGACCATGACAGAAGGGGTGGCATCTGGTATTCTGGAGGAATATGGGATCAATAAAACGAGTCTGCTGGATAAGATGGGCGGTATGCTGGGAGACGGCTATCAGAAAGCGGGCAGGAATCTGCCGATGACGCCGAGAGCCGGGGAAGTTCTGCGGATTGCCGGAGAGGAGGCAGACCGGTGTCAGAGTGACCGGATTGGAACGGAGCATGTTCTGATGGCGCTGATTCGGGAAGGAATGTCATCTGGTATTCGCCTGCTGGCGGCTTTTCAGGTAGAATTATATCGGATCTATTCGGATATCCTGTATGCGATCGGCGAGGATCCGGTCAGGTACAAAGCATTTTTAAAAAGCCTGCGGGACGGAACGGAGTCGAAGCCCCAGGGTACGCCGCTGCTGGATAAATATGGGCGGGATCTGACCGATCTGGCTGCGGACGGCAGACTGGATCCTGTGATCGGCAGGGAAGATGAAAAGAATCGGATGATCCAGACACTGAGCAGAAGGACCAAAAATAATCCCTGTCTGGTCGGAGAAGCAGGAGTCGGAAAAACCGCGATCGTGGAAGGAATGGCTTCTATGATCGCTGCCGGAGAGGTACCGGCGAATCTGCTGGAAAAGCGGATCGTCAGTCTGGATATGGCGGCTATGGTCGCCGGTACAAAGTACCGCGGCGAATTTGAAGAACGGATTCATACGATTCTGGATGAAGTCAGGCAGGCAGGAAATGTGATTCTGTTTATCGATGAACTGCATACGATCATAGGTGCCGGCGGCTCGGAAGGTTCTTTAGATGCCTCCAATATCCTGAAGCCGGCGCTGGCGCGGGGTGAGATTCAGCTGATCGGTTCGACGACTCTGGAAGAATACCGGAAATATGTGGAAAAGGACGCGGCTCTGGAACGCCGGTTCCAGCCGATTACCGTAGAAGAACCTACCGTAAAGGAAGCGGTTCGGATTTTGGAAGGGATTGCCGGACAGTATGAGCAGTATCACGGGATCACGATTTCCGAGGATGCGATTGTGGCGGCTGTTCAGATGTCCCACCGTTATATCAATGATCGCTTTTTGCCGGATAAGGCAATCGATCTGCTGGATGAAGCGGCCGCCAAGATGAATCTGTCCACAGTCCAGCAGAAAGGAAAGCTTGAGAAGCTGGAAGCGGAACTGGCGGAACTGGAGGCAAAACGGTTAGAGAGTATCCGGGAAGAAGCGTTTCAGACGGCTCGGAGCTATCAGGAACAGCTGGAAAAGAAGCGGCGCCGGATAGAGCAGTATCGGGACAGAACGATGCGGAATCCACAGACGACGCCGATCCTGACGGAGCGGGAGATCGCCCAGGTCGTATCCGAATGGACCAAGGTGCCGGTAAGCCGTCTGGAGGAAACGGAAGCCTCCCGTCTGGCACGGCTGGAATCCGTTCTGCATAAACGTGTCGTCGGACAGGAAGAAGCGGTTCTGGCTGTCGCAAGAGCGGTACGGCGCGGCCGCGTCGGCATTATGAATCCCAACAAACCGATCGGAACCTTTTTATTTATGGGACCGACGGGCGTAGGAAAAACAGAATTGTCCAAAGCTTTGGCAGAGGCTGTGTTCGGAAGTGAAGACGCTATGATTCGCGTCGATATGTCAGAGTATATGGAACCGCACAGCGTATCAAAGCTGATCGGCTCTCCGCCGGGCTATGTCGGATTTGAAGACGGCGGCCAGCTGAGTGAACGGGTTCGGAGACACCCCTACGCTGTGGTTTTGTTTGATGAGATCGAGAAAGCGCATCCGGATGTGTTTAATATCCTGCTTCAGGTGCTGGACGACGGACATATTACGGATACACACGGCAGAAAGGTGAGTTTTCGGAATACCATTATTATTATGACTTCCAATGTAGGCGCGCAGCGGATCGTGGAGCCCAAGAAGCTGGGGTTTGCCGCGGAAGAAAGCGCGGCAGCGGCATATGAACAGATGAAGGCAGCAGTCATGGAGGAGACGAAGCGGATCTTCCGTCCGGAATTTATCAACCGGATCGATGAACTGATCGTATTCCATCCGCTGAAGCCGGAAGAGATCAGGAGCATTGTTACGATCATGATGCGTCAGGTAGCGGCCCGTGTTATGGTGCAGACCGGAATTAAACTTCAGCTGTCGGCCGCGGCCAGAGAACTGCTGGCGAAGCAGAGCTATCAGGAAAAATTCGGGGCAAGGCCGCTGCGCCGCACGATCCAGACCGAAGTAGAGGATAAACTGGCGCTGGGCGTGTTGGAAGGCACCTTTCAAAGCGGGGACACCGTGCTGATCTCCGGCGCCGGCGGGAAAATCAATCTGATCAAAAATAACTTGAAATAAAACAGAAAAAAACTGGAAATAGACACAATTGTATTGTATAATAAATGCAGTGAACAGAGAAACCAATTTTTACATGCAGGAGGGCTTTTTATGCCAGTAGTAGAAGAATTAATCAGAACAGAAGCAAACAAAACGATCAGTTTTGGTAATTATGAACTGGATCAGAAGACGAAGTTGTCTGATTTTGAAAGCGAAGGGGATCTGTATAAGGTCAAGACATTCCGGGATATTACCAGACTGGAGAAGAATGGTTCTTTGCTCTATGAGTCCACGCCGGGTACATCCGTAATGGATTTTCGGGTAACTGAGCGGGAGGTCTCGTTCTATGTGGAAGGATTCACGGATTCCCAGATTACGCTGGAATTGGAGTCAGAGAGTGAATATAAAGTTTTGATCGACGATTTACATGCCGGGAATATGAAGACAAAGCTGGGAGGCAAGCTGACGATCAACGTACCGTTGGGAGACGGCGATACCTCTAAGATTCAGATCGTTAAATTGTAGGAAGCCTACGGATTGAGAGGATATATGGCAAAGGGAAAAGCGACCGTATTTTTTTGTAAGGAATGCGGATATGAGTCCGCGAAGTGGTTAGGTCAGTGCCCTGCGTGTCATGAGTGGAATACATTGATAGAAGAACCTGTGAATCGGCAGAAAAGTAACGGAAAAGGAGCTGTACGAATGGGTACAGCTCCTTCTGTGTTACAGGATATTTCTGTGGAGCGGGAAGATCGGATTTCCACCGGATATGCGGAACTGGACCGTGTACTGGGAGGCGGACTGGTGTCCGGCTCTCTGACTCTGGTAGGCGGAGATCCGGGTATTGGGAAGTCTACTTTGCTGCTGCAGGTGTGCAGACAGGTTTCGGCAACGGGGGAAAAGGTTTTATACATATCCGGAGAGGAATCCTTAAAGCAGATCAAGCTGCGGGCGGATCGGATCGGTGATTTTAATGACCGTCTGCTGCTGCTCTGTGAGACCAGTCTGGAAGTGATCGAGGAACAGATCAGACAGTGCCGGCCGGATATCGTGGTAATTGATTCGATTCAGACTATGTACCGGGAGGATATCGGTTCGGCGCCCGGCAGTGTGTCGCAGGTGCGGGAATCGACAAACAGCCTGCTGCAGATCGCGAAGGGAATGAATATTTCAGTGCTGATCGTAGGGCATGTGACGAAGGAAGGCGTAGTGGCAGGCCCCCGTGTATTGGAGCATATGGTGGACACCGTCCTGTATTTTGAAGGAGACCGGTATGCCGCTTACCGGGTTCTGCGCACCGTAAAGAACCGGTTCGGCTCCACCAATGAGATCGGCGTTTTTGAAATGCGTAAGGAAGGACTTCAGGAAGTAAAAAATCCGTCCGAATTTATGTTAAGCGGCAGGCCCGAAGACGCGACCGGCTCTGCCGTTACCTGCGTGATGGAGGGAACCAGACCAATTCTGGTCGAAACGCAGGCGCTGGTAGCAAGGTCGAATTTCGGTATGCCCAGACGGACTTCCGCGGGAATTGATTATAACCGGGTGAATCTGCTGATGGCAGTACTGGAGAAACGGATGGGACTATCCTTGTCCGACTGCGACGCTTATGTCAACGTGGTAGGCGGCATCCGCGTGAATGAACCGTCTTTGGATCTCGCCGTGATAGCCGCGCTGATCTCCAGTTATCGGGATCATGTGATTCCTGCGGGAACCATTGTATTTGGGGAAGTCGGCCTGTCAGGAGAGGTGCGGGCTGTCAGTATGGCGGCGCAGCGCGTGGCGGAGGCGAATAAGCTGGGCTTTGACGCCTGCATCCTACCGGAAGTTTCTCTGAAAGCGCTGGAAACTTCGGAACGGCCGGCGGGGATGAAGCTGATCGGAATCGGAAGCGTAAAAGATCTGGGACGATTTCTGGAAAAATAAACATACATGAAGATAAAAGCTGAGGTTACAGTTATGAAAAGATTGATACGTAGTTTGCTGACTGCGCTTCTGGTTTCCGCTATGCTGGCAGAGCCGGTGTCCGCGTTTTCCGGCCTGTTAATGAATCTGATACGTCCAAATGGAGAGACAGGCGTTTATCTGACCGAATATCTGGGTATTACAAGGAATGATATTGTCAGTTTTCTGCAGAGCCATGAGCATGATAATTTCCTGCTGGGTACGCCTTATATTTTTAGCTCGGAGATTCCCGCAGTCAGCATGAATCCGCGGGGAGACGTTGCCCCGGGGTATTCTATGGGAATGAACTGTACCGGATTTGTGGCCTATACGTTTTACGGCGCCGGCGTGCCGAAATCTACGCTGGCGCGGATTGGAAAAGAAGATAATTACGGGGGCTCCGACTCTTATACCAATGCCTCCTGCTGGCATCATTTTGTACAGGCGAAGAATATCACTTCCTACCGGTTTCATACGATCTCAGACGCCCTAAAAAGCGGAAAGCTGAGAAAAGGCGATGTGCTTTATTTTGATCCGTATGATTGGAATTCGCCGGGCGCAGACTGTCATATCGGCATTTTCTGGGGAGATACGCCCAGTGATGATAAGTTCTGGCATACTGTCGGGAGAGGCAATATTATCAGCAATATTTTTTCTGCCACGCCGGGCACCGTGTATGTGTTCCCGGCCGGTCCGTCGGAACCGGTTCGGGGATATATCCGGGTGGAGAAAACTTCCGCGAAGCCTGCGGTAACCGCCGGCAATTCCCGTTATTCGCTGAAAGGCGCCCAATATGGGATTTTTACAGACAGTGCCTGTACGGAGTGTATTTCCACGCTGACGACTGACAGCTCCGGGATTACCGGCGCGGTTTCCTTAGATGACGGAACCTATTATGTAAAGGAACTGAAATCTTCGAAAAACTATTGGCCGGATCAGACGGTGTATAAGACGACAGTCCGCCATGACAAAGCCTCAGTTATCTATTCCAAAGCGCTTCCCAATGAGCCCGGTTATCTTCAGATTACCAGGCGGTCCGCTCTGCCGTCCGCAACAGACAATAACAGTGATTATACGTTAAGCGGCGCCCAGTATGGAATTTACACAGACAGCGCCTGCAGCAGCCGTATCTTAATCCTGACGACGGATGCACAGGGAAGGGCTTACTGTGAGCTGGAAGAAGGGGATTATTATGTGCGGGAAATCGGAGCGGCAGGGAGATTTTTGCAGGATACGGATATTTATCCGATCGTTTCCGTATCGGCCCATACCGCAGAAGTTGTTTCGGTTGTTACGCCAGACGAGAGTATTTCCTATGCGGATCTTTCCATTCATCAGGCCGCAGCCGAAGGTACCATAAGCGTCATGGATACCATCCGATGTACCGCTCTGACAGTCGGCAAATCCTATACGGTGGAAGCTGCGCTCTTAGATGGGATCGATGCGGAACGCCCGCTTCAGATCAACGGCCAGCCCGTAACGGCCAGTTATACATTTACGGCTTCCCATCCGATTCTGGATGTGAGGCTGCCGATCTCTTTTTCGGCACAGAATATGGCAGGCAGGACGGTGACGGTATCTGTCCGGCTGCTGCAGGATCAGACGCTGAAAGATACGCTGAGCGGAAAAGCAAACGAGCGTCAGGCGCTGCATTTTCCGAAAGCGGCCGTTTCCTCACGGGATGCCCGTACCGGCAGCCTGGTGGGAGCCAATGGGGATTCTATAAAGATCAGTACGACACTGCAGTATGAAAATCTGATTCCCGCACAGAAATATACGCTGACCGGAACGGTTTACAGCCAGTCCGTGAAAAAAGCGGTCAGCAAAGAATTCTCTCAATCCTTTACACCCGATGCCGCATCCGGCTCTGTGGAACTGCAGATGGAGTTTGCGGCAGACTCCGCAGGTCAGAAGTTTTATGTATCCAACCGCCTGCAATCAGGCGATACAGTACTGGCGGCTTTTGACGGTGAAAAGGATCCAAGCCGGTATCTTTCTTATCCCGCAATAAGCGGAACGGCTTCTGTCGGAGATACAAACGCGAAAGAACTGCAGGCAGGAACGGAGTCTGTGATTGTGAGCACGGTCCGTTATTCCGGATTGCAGACCGGGGAAACATATACGATAACCGGAACGCTGCTTGACCGGGAAACCGGAGAACCGCTTACGGAGAATGGACAGCCGATCACGGCGTCGGTTTCCGTTACGCCCCGGACAGAAGAAGGAACGGTATCGCTGCAGTTTAAGCCGGATACGTCTAAATTGGCAGGCAGCACGGTTGTAGCGGCTGTGGAATTGAAAAAGGGTGAACTTCTGCTTGCCTGTGAAGATGCGGCGGACAATGTTCTGCAGAGCATTTCTGTTATCGCAATAACGGCGCAGGCAGCAGATGCCAGATCCGGTTCCCGCCAGCTGCTTTCCGGAGAAGAAACAGAGTTGACAGATATGGTTTTCTATACAGGACTGACTGCAGGAAACCGGTATCGGCTGACTGCGGTGCTGATGAATGTAAAGACCGGAAGCCCGGTGATGAATGCGGGCGAGCCGGTAACGGCAATGCTGGAATTTGTACCGGAATCCGCGGACGGCACGGTAGAACTGCGGACTTCTCTGGATACCGAGTCGATCGAAGGAGAGCGGCTGCTCTTTTTTGAAACGCTTTATGATAAAGATGGGACTGCGGTTGCCGCTCTGACAGACCGGGATCGGAAAAATCTGATTCTGACCGTATCCCCGAAATCCGGTCCGGGGCTGCCTGTGCTGGCTGCCGGGATCGCGGCTGGGGTGCTGGTCGTGGCTGTTATTGTATTGATAGCCGTTAAGAAAAAGAAAAGAAAAAAGGCAGTCAGTAAAAGCTGACTGCCTTACAAACAGGGGATGAGAGAATCGAACTCCCGCCAAAAGTTTTGGAGACTCCTATGATACCATTTCACCAATCCCCTTTGCGCTGATGCGTACTTGTTATTTATACCACAAAGGTTTTGGGCTGTCAACATTTTTTTTGCTGGAAGCGGAATGATCCGGATCTTTTTTGGCCCCGGGAGAGGGAGAGAAAAGGTTTATGGAACATTTACAAATAAATCGTCAAAATGGGCTTGAAATTTTTAGCAGAATTGGGTAAAATAAGTACAAGTAATGCTATTTAACATTATAATCAATCACAATACAGGAGGAATTAAAATCATGGCAGTTAAAGTAGCAATCAATGGTTTTGGCCGTATTGGACGTTTGGCGTTCAGACAGATGTTTGGAGCAGAGGGATACGAAGTAGTAGCGATCAACGATCTGACAGATCCTAAGATGCTGGCTCACCTGTTAAAGTATGATTCTTCACAGGGCAGATATGATGGACATACAGTAGAAGCCGGTGAGGATTCCATCGTTGTTGACGGTAAGAAGATCATCATCTACAAGGAGCCGAAGGCAGCAGATCTGCCCTGGGGCGAGATCGGCGTAGACGTTGTACTGGAGTGTACAGGTTTCTACTGCTCAAAAGAGAAGTCACAGGCTCACATCGATGCAGGTGCAAAGAAGGTTGTTATTTCCGCTCCGGCAGGCAATGACTTAAAGACGATCGTTTACAGCGTAAACGAGGATACCCTGACAGCAGAGGATACCATTATTTCCGCTGCATCCTGTACGACAAACTGTTTAGCTCCTATGGCAAAGGCATTAAATGACTACGCACCGATCCAGTCCGGTATTATGTCTACGATCCACGCTTACACAGGCGATCAGATGATCTTAGACGGACCGCACAGAAAGGGCGATCTGAGAAGAGCACGTGCCGGCGCAGTGAACATTGTTCCGAACTCTACAGGCGCAGCAAAGGCAATCGGTCTTGTTATTCCCGAACTGAACGGCAAGCTGATCGGTTCCGCACAGCGTGTTCCGGTTCCGACCGGTTCTACCACGATCTTAACAGCAGTTGTTAAGGGCACCGACATTACCAAGGAAGGCATCAATGCAGCTATGAAGGCAGCAGCTTCCGATTCCTACGGCTACAATGAAGATCCGATCGTATCTTCCGACGTTGTAGGCATCACCTACGGTTCTCTGTTCGATGCAACCCAGACAATGGTTGCTAAGATTGCAGATGACTTGTATGAGGTTCAGGTTGTTTCATGGTATGACAATGAGAACTCCTACACAAGCCAGATGGTCAGAACGATCAAGTACTTTGCTGAATTGGCATAGTTCATAGTGATTTAGACCTCGCAAGGTCCGGTCTTTAGGGCCGGACCTTATTTTTATTTTTCAAGAAAAGAAAGGAGCATTACCATGCTAAATAAGAAAACAGTTGATGATCTGAAAGATTTAAAAGGCAAGAGAGTATTGGTCCGCTGCGACTTTAACGTACCGTTAAAGGACGGCGTGATCCAGAATTATAACCGGATCGACGGGGCGTTGCCCACCATTCAGAAGCTGCAGAGTCAGGGCGCGAAAGTGATCCTGTGTTCTCACCTGGGCAAGCCGAAGGGACAGCCGCTGCCGGAGATGTCACTGGCGCCGGTTGCCGCCGCGCTGACAGAACGTCTGGGCGTAGAAGTAAAGTTCGCGCCGGACAATGACGTAGTAGGCGAGAACGCAAAGGCAGCAGTCGCAGCGATGAACGACGGCGATATCGTATTGTTGGAGAATACCCGCTACAGAGCAGAAGAGACGAAGAACGGCGAAGCGTTCAGCAAAGATCTGGCTTCCCTGGCTGATGTATTTGTCAACGACGCATTTGGCACCGCGCACAGAGCACATTGCTCCAATGTCGGCGTAACGCAGTATATTGACGAGTGCGTAGTTGGTTATCTGATGGAAAAAGAGATCAAATTCTTAGGAGAAGCAGTAGAGAATCCGGTTCGCCCGTTTGTTGCGATCCTGGGCGGTGCTAAGGTTTCCGATAAGATCAATGTAATTAATAATCTGCTGGAAAAGGTTGATACGCTGATCATCGGCGGCGGTATGGCGTATACCTTTAACAAGGCGCTGGGTAAGGAAGTCGGCAATTCTCTGTTAGAGGCCGACAAGCTGGATTATGCGCTGGATATGATCAAGAAGGCTGAGGAGAAAGGCGTGAAGCTGCTGCTGCCGATTGATAATGTGGCAGGAAAAGAATTCTCCAATGATACAGAGCGTAAGGTTGTAGAAGATATTCCGGAAGGCTGGTCAGGCTATGATATCGGACCGAAGACGATCGCGCTGTTTAAGGAAGCGCTGGTTGGCGCCAAGACCGTTGTATGGAACGGACCGATGGGCGTATTTGAGTTTGAGAATTTTGCAGCCGGTACACTGGAGATCTGCGCGGCAGTTGCGAATTTGGAAGGCGCGACAACCGTAATCGGCGGCGGTGATTCTGTTAATGCCGTTAAACGGCTGGGCTTTGCCGATAAGATGACACACATTTCTACAGGCGGCGGCGCTTCTCTGGAATTCTTAGAGGGCAAAGAACTGCCGGGCGTAGCGGCAGCAAATGACCGTTAGTTTAAGATAAAGGAGACAAAGCAGATGTCCAGAAAGAAGATTATAGCAGGCAACTGGAAAATGAACATGACACCGACAGAGGCAGTTGCTTTGGCAGAGACATTAAAACCACTGGTAGGAAATGAAGACGCAGATGTCGTCTTCTGTGTACCTGCCATTGACATTATTCCCGTAGTAGAGGCAGTAAAAGGGACAAACATCAAAGTCGGAGCAGAGAACCTTTATTTTGAAGAAAAGGGCGCTTATACCGGTGAGATTTCCGCATCTATGCTGACAGACGCCGGCGTATCCTACGTCATTATCGGTCACTCCGAGCGGAGAGAATATTTTGCCGAAACCGATGAAACGGTGAATAAGAAAGTGCTGAAAGCGTTTGAGCATGGTCTGACACCGATCATCTGCTGCGGCGAGTCTCTGAAGCAGCGTGAGCAGGGAATTACGATTGACTGGATCCGCCAGCAGATTAAGATCGCTTTCTTAAATGTAACGGAGGAGCAGGCAAAGACAGCAGTGATCGCGTATGAGCCGATCTGGGCGATCGGAACCGGCAAGGTCGCAACCACGGAGCAGGCAGAGGAAGTATGTGCTGCCATTCGCCAGTGCATCGGTGAGATCTATGACGGGGCGACCGCGGAAGCCATCCGGATCCAGTACGGCGGTTCCGTTTCTGCTTCCAGCGCACCGGAACTGTTTGCACAGCCGGATATTGACGGCGGCCTTGTAGGCGGCGCTTCTTTAAAAGCCGACTTTGGCCGGATTGTCAACTATAACCGAAATGCGTAGTTGCGCAGACTTGTGAAACGGTCAATAAAGAGTGGCAAATGGATTCTTGCTCGAGACGAAACAGTTATTTATTGTAAGGTTAAGAGTCATTCTGAAGGGAACGCAAGTTGTGTAAGTACAGCTTGCGTTCTTTTTTGAGGTAACATATGAGGGAAACAAAATTTACAATTGATCAGAAGCGGGCGCCTATTTATGAAGCGCTGCAGACGTTCCGGCAGATGCGGGTAGTTCCGTTTGATGTGCCGGGGCATAAGCGGGGACGGGGGAATCCGGAATTGGCGGATTTCCTCGGAGAACAGTGTGTGGGAATCGATGTTAACAGTATGAAGCCCCTGGATAATCTGTGCCATCCGATTTCTGTGATCCGAGAAGCGGAGATCCTGGCTGCGGACGCCTTTGGTGCGGCGCATGCTTTTCTAATGGTAGGGGGAACGACCAGCTCTGTGCAGAGTATGGTATTGTCTGCCTGTAAACGCGGCGATAAGATCATTCTGCCCCGCAATGTTCACCGCAGCGTGATCAATGCGCTGGTGCTTTGCGGTGCGATCCCGGTATATGTGAATCCGGAAGTGGACCAGAGACTGGGAATCTCACTGGGAATGCGGCGTTCACAGGTAGCAAAGGCAATCCGGGAAAATCCGGACGCGGTAGCGGTACTGGTCAATAATCCTACCTATTACGGGATTTGCAGCGATATACAGTCAATTGTAAAGATGGCGCATGACGCGGGTATGTACTGCCTCGCCGATGAAGCGCACGGCACGCATTTTTACTTCGGAGAGGAGATGCCGGTCAGCGCCATGAAAGCCGGAGCCGATATGTCGGCAGTTTCCATGCATAAGAGCGGCGGCAGTCTGACGCAGTCCAGCTTTTTGCTGACGGGCACCAATATCAGCGCCGGCCATGTGCGGCAGATCATCAATTTGACACAGACTACCTCCGGCAGTTACCTGTTGATGTCAAGCCTGGATATCAGCAGACGAAATCTGGCGCTGCGCGGAAAGGAAGTCTTTTCCCGCGTGATCCGGATGGCGGACTATGCCCGGGAAGAGATCAATGCCATCGGCGGTTATTATGCTTTTGGAAAAGAACTGATCAACGGAGATTCCATATATGACTTTGATTCGACCAAGTTAAGCATTCATACCCGGGATATCGGGCTGGCCGGGATTGAAGTATACGACCTTCTGCGGGATGAATATGATATCCAGATCGAATTCGGCGATATCGGCAATATCCTTGCGTATCTGTCGATCGGCGACCGCAGGCAGGAGCTGGAGCGTCTGGTCAGTGCGCTGGCGGAGATCCGGCGGCGGCATCAGAGGGGAACAAGCGGACTGCTGAGTCAGGAGTATATCGATCCGCAGGTAGTAACCAGTCCGCAGGAAGCGTTTTACGCGCCGAAGCGGAGTGTGCCGTTAAAAGAAAGCATCGGTCTTGTCTGCAGTGAATTTGTGATGTGTTATCCGCCCGGCATTCCCATTCTGGCGCCGGGAGAGCGGATCACGGCGGAGATCCTTGATTATATCGAGTATGCCAAGGCCAAAGGCTGCTCTATGACCGGACCTGAAGATCCGGAGATTCTCTATATTAACGTACTGCAGTGAGGAGGAGCGGACAATGGAGCTGTGGTTTAGTGAATTTCATACGCCGGATGTGAAGCATAGTATCCGGATAAACAGACATTTATATTCCAAACAGAGCGATTACCAGCGGATCGACATTTTTGATACGCCGGAGTTCGGAAGGGTTTTGGCGCTGGACGGAAATGTGATGCTGACGGAGCGGGACGAGTTTATCTATGACGAAATGATCACGCATGTTCCCATGGCGGTTCATCCCAATATTCAGGATGTGCTGGTGATCGGCGCCGGAGACGGCGGCGTTGTCAGGGAACTGACACGGTATGAGAAGATTGTTCGGATCGACCTGGTAGAAATGGATCCTATGGTATTAGAGGCCTGCCGGACCTATCTTCCGGAAAATGCCTGCCGGCTGGACGATACCCGGGTACATATTTATTATGACAATGCCCTTCGGTTTATCAGGCGGTGTACGGCCAAATATGACCTGATCATAGTAGATACGACAGATCCCTTCGGTCCATCCGAAAGCAATTTTACCCGGGAATTTTACGGGATCTGCTATAATGCCCTGCGGGATGACGGCATTATGGTAAATCAGCAGGGCAGCCCGTTCTATAAGCATGACGCGGAGGCCATGCAGCGGAGCCATATGCGGATCGCCAGCACATTTCCGGTCAGCCGCGTGTATCAGGCGCATATTCCGACCTATGCGGCCGGTTACTGGCTGTTTGGATTTGCCAGCAAACAGTATCATCCCATCGATGATCTGGATGCGAAGCGCTGGAGCAGCCTGCATCTGAAGACGCAGTATTATACGACCAAGCTGCATGTCGGCGCTTTTTATCTGCCGGCATTTCTGGAGAATATGCTCAGGGAGGTGGAACAGTCACAATGAGACAGAATGTAGAAACATTTATCGGATGTGACAGCGATTATGAAGCGGCGGATCTGGTGCTGTTCGGAGCGCCCTTTGATTCCACCACCAGTTTTCGGCCGGGCGCAAGGTTCGGTCCTTCCGCGATCCGGCATGAGAGCTTCGGGCTGGAAACTTACAGCCCCTATCAGGACCGGGATCTGTCGGAACTGGCTGTATTTGACAGCGGCGACCTGGAATTGTGCTTCGGCAGTCCGGAATCGGCGCTTGCCGATATCGGACAGCGGGCGGCGGAGATCCTGCGGGATGGGAAACGCCCGGTTTTGATCGGAGGAGAACATCTGGTAACGCTGGGCGCCCTGCGGGCCGTATATGAGCGGTATCCAAAGCTGCATGTGATCCAGTTTGACGCGCACGCGGATCTGCGGGACGATTATCTGGGCGCCGGACTCAGCCACGCCTGTGTGATGCGGCGCGTCTGTGATCTGCTGGGAGACGGACGGATCCATCAGTTTTGTATCCGGAGCGGGGAACGGGACGAATTCGCGTTCGCAAAGGAACATACGGATTTTCATCCCTTTGATTTTACCGGTCTGGAAGCGCTGGCGGAAGAGCTGAAACGGTCCGGTTCTCCCGTTTATCTCACCATTGATCTGGATTGCTTGGATCCCTCCGCGTTTCCGGGAACGGGTACGCCCGAAGCGGGCGGTGTGAGTTTTCCGCAGCTGCTTTCCGCTATCCTTTGCGTATGCCGGACGAATGTAGTGGCGGCGGATCTCAACGAACTGGCGCCCATGCTGGATCCGAGCGGGGTATCGACGGCAGCGGCGTGTAAGGTGCTGCGGGAATTATTATTAGCGATGAAAAAGGAGGCAGTGTAAAATGAGCAGAGTTTTGGTAATTGGCTGCGGCGGCGTAGCTTCCGTTGCGATCAGAAAGTGCTGTCAGGTCAGTGATGTATTTACGGAGCTTTGTATTGCCAGCCGGACGAAATCCAAATGTGATCAGCTGGCCGCGGAACTGGCAGGTACGACAGCGACAAAGATTACCACGGCGCAGGTGGACGCGGACGACGTCAGTCAGCTGATCGCGCTGATCCGGGAATATCAGCCGGAGCTGGTGATGAACATTGCCCTTCCGTATCAGGATCTGACGATCATGGAGGCCTGTCTGGCCTGCGGCGTCAATTATATGGATACCGCCAATTATGAGCCGGAAAATACGGACGATCCCAAATGGCGGGAATTATACGAAAAGCGTTGTAAGGAGCAGGGTTTTTCTGCTTACTTTGATTACAGCTGGCAATGGGCGTATCGCGAGAGATTTGAACAGGCGGGGCTGACAGCGCTGCTTGGCTGCGGCTTTGATCCCGGCGTTACACAGGCTTACTGCGCATATGCGAAAAAGCACGAGTTTGATACGATAGATACCATTGATATTCTGGACTGCAACGGCGGCGACCACGGCTATCCATTTGCGACCAATTTTAATCCCGAAGTGAATCTGCGGGAAGTGTCTGCTCCGGGGAGCTATTGGGAAAATGGGCACTGGATCGAAATTCCTGCCATGAGTATCAAACGGGAATATGAATTTGAAGGCGTAGGGCAAAAGGATATGTATCTGCTTCACCATGAGGAGATCGAATCGCTGGCACTGCATATTCCCGAAGTTCGGCGGATCCGGTTCTTTATGACCTTCGGACAGAGTTATCTGACCCATATGAAATGCCTGGAAAACGTGGGAATGCTTTCCACAGCGCCGATCCGTTTTGAAGGACGGGACATCGTCCCCATTCAGTTTTTAAAGGCGCTGCTGCCGGATCCGGCAAGCCTGGGAGAGCGTACGCACGGAAAGACCAATATCGGCTGTATTTTTACGGGGAAAAAGGACGGGAAAGAAAAATCCTATTATCTCTATAATATCTGCGATCACCAGGAATGCTACCGGGAAGTGAAAAGCCAGGCGGTCAGCTATACCACCGGCGTTCCGGCAATGTGCGGAGCTCTGATGCTGCTGACCGGAACATGGAGCAGACCGGGGGTATATACGGTGGAAGAATTTGATCCGGATCCGTTCTTAGACGCACTGGATCAATATGGACTTCCGCGAAGGGAAAACCGGGAACCGGTATTGGTGGATTGATGGAACAGACAGAAATGATAAGAGACAACAGACCGGCGTTTGAAGCGCTTGCCGGAAAGCAGCCGGAGGAATTATTCGGAACCTTACCGACGCCCTGCTACCTGATCGATGAAGGGCAGCTTAAGAAAAACGGCGAGATTTTGGCAGCCGTGGCAAAGCATACGGGATGCAGGATCCTGCTGGCCCAGAAAGCGTTTTCCAATTATGACTGCTATCCGGTACTGGCTCCGTTTTTAAGCGGAACGGAGGCCAGCGGGCTCTATGAAGCAAGACTTGGCGCGGAACGGATGCCCGGCCGGGAGGTACACGTATTCTGTGCCGCTTACCGGGAGGATGAATTTGAGGAGCTGCTGCGGTATGCGGATCATATCGTCCTGAATTCCCCCTATCAGTTAAAACAGTTCGGGAAACGGGCGAAGGCCGCCGGAAAAAGTCTGGGGCTGCGGATCAATCCGGAATGTTCGACACAGGAAGGCCATGCGATTTACGATCCGTGCGCGCCGGGCAGCCGGCTCGGAACCACCAGGGAGCAGTGGGACGCCGAAATGACGGATGAGCTGACTGTGCTGTTGGACGGTCTGCATTTTCATACGCTTTGTGAACAGGATGCCGACGCCCTTGCGGTCACGCTGCAGGCGGCAAAGGAAAAGTTCGGGGATATCCTTCCGAAAATGAAATGGCTCAATATGGGCGGGGGACACCATATCACCCGTCCGGGCTATGATATCGGGAAGCTGGAACAGTGTGTGAAATACGCGGCCGATACCTGGAAAGTGGAGGTCTATCTGGAACCCGGAGAGGCCTGTGCGCTGAATGCCGGTTATCTGGCGGCGCGGGTACTGGATCTCGTCAAAAACGGAGAGATCAGAACGGCGATCCTGGATGCCAGCGCGGCCTGTCATATGCCGGATGTCATAGAAATGCCCTATCTTCCGCCGCTTTACGGTGCGGAAGACAGGGACATACATGCGTATTCTTATCGTCTGGCAGGACCGACCTGTCTGGCAGGCGATGTGATCGGAGATTACAGCTTCCCCCGAAAATTACAGCGGGGAGACCTGCTTTTGTTCGGCGATATGGCAATTTATACCACCTGTAAGAACAACACCTTTAACGGAATGCCGCTCCCCGATATCTGGCGAAGACGCGCAGACGGCACGCTGGAAAAACTGACCGCGTTCGGCTATGCGGATTTCCGGAACCGGCTTGGAAAATAAAGGCGTTCTAAAACTTCAGATTCTTTAACAGATCCCCAAGGCTGGTAGAGGCGGATTCCGCTTTCGGAAGTTTTACGATCTCTTCTTCGATCTCCTTTGCGGCGACATCCTGCAGCGCTTTCATAGAAAGGCTGATCCGGTCGCCATCCAGCTTGATGATCTTAACTTTGATCCGGTCGCCTACATGCAGTACCGAAGCAGGGGATTTGATCCGCTTGTCGGAAATCTGTGAAACGTGGAGCAGACCGGACAGGCCGTTGTCCAACGCCACAAATGCGCCGTATTCCTTTAAAGATTCTACAGTCCCTTCTGTTACCAGTCCGACTTCGAGATTGGAGACGCGCGCCCGCTTTTCTTCCGCCTGCGCTGCCCGCAGCAGTTCTTTACAGGACAGAACCAGGCGGTTTGCGCTCTCGTCTGCCGTGATGACCTGCGCGCGCACCGGTTTATGCAGCCATTCGTTTAAATCCTCCACATAGGTGAAAGAGAGCTTGGAGGCGGGAATAAATCCGCGGATGCCTTCTACATAGACAATGACGCCGCCGTTTACCACGCCGTTTACCGTCAGATCCAGGGCGGTGCCGTCATTTTTGTAGTTCTGCAGAGTTTCCCAGGCAGACTGGGCGGATGCTTCCTTCTTTGACAGCAGGATATGTCCCTCTCCATCGTCCGGCTGCAGGACAACTGCTGTGATCTCATCGCCGATGTGTACGTTTTCCTGAATCCGGAATGCGGGATCTTCCGTAAAATCCTCCGGCCGGATGATCCCTTCCGTATAAGACTTCAGATCCAGCGTTACTTCCGTTTCGGAGACTCCGATCACGGTACCCGTCATCACATCCCCCTCCCGGACCCGCTTAAAAGAAGCGTCCAGTTCTGCTTTATAATCGTCCATTGTTTCCATTGTCTTGTTCCTCCGTATTTCGCTTGATTCGTAAAAATAGATTTACCTGAAAGCAGTATAGCATACTTTTATCCGTACGACAATGAATAATCGTGCGAATATTGGGAAGAAATCAGAGGGTGACAGTTGACATTCCAATGCGGGAATGGTAAATTTAACATAAATGAATTCAGTTAGAAAAGGAGACAGAATATGAGTAAAAAACCAACAGTATTGATGATATTAGACGGATATGGATTGAATGAGAATCCAAAGGCGAACGCCGTAGCGGAAGCGAATACTCCAGTGATGGACAAATTGATGGCGGAATACCCGTTTGTTAAGGGATACGCCAGCGGATTGGCAGTAGGCCTGCCGGATGGTCAGATGGGCAACTCCGAGGTCGGACATTTGAATATGGGTGCCGGCAGGATCGTATATCAGGAGCTGACCAGGATCACCAAGGAGATTGAAGACGGCGTATTTTTTGAAAATGAGGCGATGCTGCAGGCAGTGGAAAACTGTAAGAAGAGCAACAGCGCCCTGCATTTGATGGGACTGCTGTCAGACGGCGGCGTCCACAGCCATAACACGCATTTATACGGGATCCTGGAGCTGGCGAAACGGAACGGTCTGGACAAGGTTTATGTACATGCGTTTCTGGACGGCCGTGATACCGCGCCGACCTCCGGCAAAGAATTTATGGCGGAGCTCGTTGACAAGATGGCAGAGATCGGCGTCGGTGAAGTGGCGACGGTAACCGGACGTTATTACGCGATGGACCGGGATAACCGCTGGGATCGGGTAGAGCAGGCGTACAACGCGCTGACAAAGGGAGAAGGCGTAAAAGGTACGGATCCCGTCGAGGCGATCGCGGCATCTTATGCGGAAGATGTAACGGATGAATTTGTAAAACCTACCGTGATCGAGAAAAACGGCGCGCCTGCCGCAACGGTAAAGGACGGCGATTCCATTATCTTCTTTAACTTCCGTCCGGACCGTGCGCGGGAGATCACCAGAACGTTCTGCGCCGATGAATTTACCGGTTTTGACAGACCGAAGCGGATCGTGACTACTTATGTATGTTTTACGGAATATGATGTGACGATCCCGAATAAACTGATAGCGTTTAAGAAGGTATCCATCGATAATACGTTTGGAGAATTTCTGGCGGCGCACAATATGACGCAGGCCAGGATCGCCGAAACGGAGAAATACGCGCACGTTACGTTCTTCTTTAACGGCGGTGTGGAACAGCCCAATCCGGGAGAGGACAGAATCCTGGTGAATTCCCCGAAGGTTGCCACCTATGATCTGAAGCCGGAGATGAGCGCTTATGAAGTATGCGATAAGCTGACAGGCGCGATCCGTTCCGGCAAGTATGACGTGATCATTATCAATTTTGCCAACCCGGATATGGTTGGCCACACCGGCGTAGAAGCTGCCGCGATCAAGGCAGTGGAAGCCGTTGACGAGTGTGTCGGCAAAGCGGTAGACGCTATCCGGGAAGTGGGCGGCGTAATGTTTATCTGTGCCGACCACGGAAACTGTGAGCAGCTGATCGACTATGAGACCGGCGAGAGCTTTACGGCGCATACTACGAATCCGGTTCCGTTTATTCTGGTCAACGCGGATCCGGCTTATCGGTTAAGAGAAGGCGGCTGTCTGGCCGATATCGTACCGACTTTGATCGAACTGATGGGGATGGAGCAGCCTGCGGAGATGACAGGAAAATCTTTGCTGGTAAAATAAGGGTAAAGAGAGCTGACAATGAAAAAGTTATTATATGTAATGATCGTGGTCCTGCTGGGCGCAGTAGGATATATGACCTATGATGTGATCACAGACATGGTGGCTTATGCGCCGGAGCAGGCGGAAACGCCGGCGGCGGATGAAAGCAAACCGGCGGGGGCAGACGGAAACAGTGAGGTTGTCCCGACTGAACAGCTGCAGGCGGAAAGTACGACGCAGCAGGAGAGCACTTCCAAAGCGGAACGGAAAACCTGTACGCTGGTGTCTGTGGGAGATGTGCTGGGACATGAAAGTGTGATCTATGCCAATCAGAACGCAGACGGTTCTTACAATTATGACAAACTGTTCGTGCATCTGAAATCGGATTTTACCGATGCGGATCTGGCAGTCGTCAATCAGGAGACCATTTTCGGCGGCACGGATATTTATCCCTATGCGGGATATCCCAATTTCAATTCTCCGGAAGCGATCGGAGACGCGGAGGTGCGCGCAGGCTTTGACGTGATCCTGCATGCGACCAATCACACCCGGGATACGGGAGAGCAGGGAATTGAATACTGTCTGAACTATTGGAAGACCAACCATCCGGACACCACGGTTTTAGGAATCCATGCTTCTAAGAAGGAACAAGATACGATTACCGTGGTGACCAAAAATGATATTCGGATCGCCATGCTCAATTATACATACGGTCTGAACGGATATTCTCTGGCAGCAGGCAAGGAATATCTGGTGGATCTGATCGATACGGAACGGATCCGTTCCGATATTCGGAAAGCAAAAGAAATGGCGGATTTCGTGATCGTATTTCCACACTGGGGGATTGAGTATCAGTATGAACCCAATACGGAGCAGAAGAATCTGGCGCAGATGATGGCGGACGAGGGCGCGGATCTGATCATCGGAACCCATCCCCATGTGCTGGAAAGCGTAGAATGGCTGAAGGGCAGCGGCGGCAACAAAACGCTGTGCTATTATTCCCTCGGCAACTATATATCCGGACAGACGGCGACAGACCGGCTGTTAGGCGGTATGGCGCGGGTAACGCTGGTAAAAGAAGGCGACAAGACCTCAATTGAAGACGCGTGTCTGGTTCCGCTGGTTACCCATTATGTATGGAGCAGCAATTATTATACGTCGGAAACCTATAAGCTGACGGATTATACAGATGATCTGGTAGCAGTCCATTCCATTCACGGCTATGACAGTGGATTTTCTGTCTCGGCGCTGAAAAAGCTGGCAGAACAGATTGTGGGAGAAGAGTGGATTTCCGAAAAATAGAATTGTGCGGGCTGAACAGTATAATTTATAAAAAATGACCAATACTTACCATAGAATGTGGTAAGGAGGTCATTTTTTATGTTGAGCAATCGGAAGATCGCAGAAGTGAACGCGCGGGAAATCCTGGATTCCAGAGGAAATCCCACGGTAGAAGTTGAAGTACATCTGGTAGACGGAAGCTGCGGACGAGCAGCGGTGCCGTCGGGCGCATCCACCGGAAAATTTGAAGCGATAGAACTGCGGGACGGAAAGAAGCGGTATCAGGGCCTGGGCGTAGCGAAGGCGGTCGATCATGTCAATTCTGTTTTAAAGGATGTGGTGATCAGCGCGGACGCTGCGGAGCAGGAAGCGATCGACAAAGCGCTGATCGAGGCGGACGGTTCGGAGAATAAGGGAAAATACGGCGCCAATGCCATTTTAGGCATTTCCATGGCAGTGGCAAAGGCAGCGGCTGAGCATCTAAAGCTGCCGCTGTACCGGTATCTGGGCGGCACACACGCGAAAAAAATGCCGGTTCCCATGATGAATATTTTAAACGGTGGGAAACACGCGGACAACACGGTAGATTTTCAGGAATTTATGATCATGCCGTGGGGCGCCGAAACTTTTCGGGACGGGCTTTGTATGTGCAGCGAGATCTACCATACGTTAAAAAGACTGCTGAATCAGGAAGGACTGTCTACCGGCGTGGGAGATGAAGGCGGGTTTGCACCCGACCTGCCCAATGCGGAGGCGGTATTGGATTATCTGGGACGAGCCGTAGAGGAAGCAGGCTATTCCATGGGAACGGACATTTTGATCGCCATGGATGCGGCAGCCAGCGAGTTATATGAAGAAGACAGCCATTTGTATGTATTTCCAGGAGAAAGTAAAATGAGCGGCCGCAAAGTGGTGCGGACGGCGGAAGAAATGGTTGCCTATTACGCGAAACTGGCAGAGCAGTATGCGCTGTTTTCCCTGGAAGACGGACTGCATGAGGACGACTGGGACGGCTGGCAGCTGCTGACAAAGCGGCTGGGAAATAAGCTGCAGCTGGTAGGCGACGATCTGTTTGTCACGAATCCCAAACGGCTGAAAATGGGAATCGATCTGGGCGCCGGCAACGCGATCCTGGTGAAAATGAATCAGATCGGGACCGTATCTGAGACAATGGAAGCCATTGAAATGGCGCAGAAGGCGGGATATCGGACCATTATTTCCCACCGCTCCGGAGAAACGGAGGATACCTTTATCGCCGATCTGGCCGTCGCGGTCAACGCGGGACAGATCAAGACCGGCGCGCCGTGCCGGAGCGACCGTACGGCGAAATATAATCAGCTGCTGCGGATCGAGGAGCATTTGGAACGATAATTTTCCGCTGCTGAAATTTTTTCTAAAAAGATGCTTGCTTTTATGATATCCCTATGTTAGAATGGTTTCGTTCGGTATATAGGAGGTGTAAAACAGTGGAAGTATTTTTATCCATCTTGATGATCATAGTAAGTATTGTGATGACGGTATTAGTGTTGGCACAGGAAGGGAAATCCGCAGGATTGACAAGCTCCTTCACCGGCGGCAACAGCGAGAGTTATTGGAGCAGAAATAAAGGTCGTTCGAAGGAAGGAACACTGGAACGGGTAACCAGGATTCTGGCGATCCTCTTTATCCTGTTAGCGATTTTATTACAGTTAGACTTGTAAGAATGATGACACTCTCGTTCATCCGAGAGTGTTTTCTTTTTCTTTGCTATTTGATTTGGAGTACAGATATGAGACGTGAAACCGGAGAGGAGATCGGCTTGCGGATCGCCGAAAACCAGTTTGAAAGACGAAAAAAAACAGTATATGATTTTATCTGCAGTGATATGTATGTGCCGATGAAGATTAAGGAACTGGCGATTTTCTTTCAGGTTGCGAAAGAAGACAGGGCAGAACTGGAGGACGTGCTGCAGGCTCTGATCGGGGACGGAAAGATCTGTCTGACAAAACGGGGCAAATATGTGCGCGCGGAATCCGGCGCCCTGAGCGGAATCTTTGACAGCCATGCAAAAGGCTTCGGCTTTGTCAAAGTGGACGGACTGGAACAGGATATCTATATCCCGGAGGACAGGACGATGCAGGCGTTTCCCGGCGACAGGGTACTGGTGGCGGTGACGCGGGAAGCCAGGGGCGGCAGACGGTGCGAAGGCATGGTGATCCGGATTCTGGAACACGGAGTTACGGAGCTGGTAGGCACCTATGAAGATTCCGGGCGCAGCTACGGCTTTGTGGTACCGGATATGGGAAAGATTACGCGGGATATCTTTGTCCCGGCGGAGAAAAACCACGGCGCTGTGGACGGGCATAAGGTGGTAGTCCGGATCACGGATTACGGAGATGAGAAACGGAATCCGGAGGGCGAGGTAACAGAGATCCTCGGACATCGGAATGATCCCGGAACCGACATCCTCTCGGTTATAAAAAACCGGCAGCTTCCGGTGGAATTCCCGGAAGCGGTGATGGAACAGGCAGCCCATACGCCCCGGACTGTTTTGCCGCAGGCTTTGGAAGGACGGCAGGATTTCAGGGACTGGCAGACGGTAACCATTGATGGAGAGGACGCCAAAGATCTGGACGATGCGATCACTTTGTGCAGGACGGAACAGGGCTATCGGCTGGGCGTGCATATCGCGGATGTGAGTCACTATGTGCCGGAAAACAGTCCGCTCGGTCAGTGCGCCAGAGAACGGGGAACCAGCATCTATCTGGTGGACCGGGTGATTCCCATGCTGCCGCACGCGCTCTCTAACGGGATCTGTTCCCTGAATGAAGGAGAGAACCGGCTGACGTTAAGCTGTATCATGGAGATCGATCAGGCGGGAAATGTGACCGATCATCAGATCACGGAAGGCGTGATCCGCTCGGACCGGCGCATGACCTATACGGCAGTCCGCCGGATCCTGGAGGATCGGGACCCGGAAACGACCGCGGAATACGAACCGTTTGTGCCCATGTTTGAATTGATGGGGGAATTGTCGGCGCTGCTACGGAAAAAGCGCCATGCGCGCGGCTCCATCGATTTTGACGTGCCGGAGACCAAGGTAACTCTGGATGAACAAGGCAGGGTATCGGAGATCAAACCCTATGAAACGAATACGGCGACCAGGATCATTGAAGATTTCATGCTGCTTGCCAACGAGACGGTAGCGGAGCACTTCTACTGGCAGGAACTGCCGTTTATATACCGCAGCCATGAGAAACCGGACGGAGATAAGATTCAAAAGCTCCGGATCCTGATCGAGAATTTTGGCTATCATCTGCATTTGGGCGGTGATGAACTGCATCCGAAGAAGCTGCAGCGGCTGATGGAGCAGATCGCGGGGACAGACGAAGAACTGCTGATCGGACGCCTGACGCTGCGTTCCATGCAGCAGGCTAAATATACTACGACAGCGGACGGACATTTCGGGCTGGCAGTCCGGTATTATTGTCACTTTACATCTCCGATCCGCCGCTATCCGGATCTGCAGATCCACCGGATCATTAAGGAATCTCTGCATGGAACCCTGGACGAAAAGCGGATTGCCCATTACCGGGAGATCCTGCCGGAGGTGGCGGTTTCTTCCAGCGCTGCGGAACGGCGCGCGGAAGAGGCTGAGCGGGAAACCGTGAAAATGAAGAAAGCGGAATATATGGAGCGTTATATCGGAGAAGAATTTGAAGGAATTATTTCCGGTGTGAGCGCTTTCGGATTTTATGTGGAACTGCCCAATACAGCAGAGGGTATGGTGCATGTAACCACTCTGCGGGACGATTATTATGAATATGACGAGGCACATTACTGTCTGGTCGGCGCGCATACAGGAAATGTATATGCGCTGGGAAGCCGCGTGCGGATCCGTGTAGTCAGGGCGGATAAAGAACTGCGGCAGATTGATTTTGAAATTGCGGGAGGACGTCATGGCAAAAGAAGATAAGAAGCTGATTGCCAACAATAAAAAAGCCCGATTCGATTATTTTATCGAGGATACTTACGAGGCGGGCATCGTGCTGCACGGCACGGAAGTCAAATCTCTGCGCCAGGGAAAATGCAGCATTAAAGAGTCCTTTATCCGGATCGAACAGGGCGAGGTATTGATCTATGGCATGAATATCGCCCCCTACGAGCAGGGCAATCTGTTCAATAAAGATCCGCTCCGGGTGCGGAAACTTTTGCTGCACAAAACGGAGATCCGCAAGCTGCTGGCACAGGTCATGCAGGACGGCTATACGCTGGTGCCGCTGCAGGTTTATTTCAAAGGCAGCCTGGTTAAAATAGAGATCGGGCTGGCAAGAGGCAAGAAGCAGTATGATAAGCGTCAGACCATTGCCAAAAAGGACCAGCGCCGGGAAGCGGAAAAGGAATTTAAGGTAAAAAATCTGTATTGACAAACAGGGGGATATCGCATAAGATAACAGCACAGGAAAGCGATTTCCCGTTATAATTGCATATGGGGCCGCAATGGTTTCGACAGGCTTAATGAAGATGGAGAAGCTATCCGCACGCAATGCGTCAAATGGCAAACTTAAATTTAAACGCAAACGATAGAGTTGCATTAGCAGCGTAGTCTGCTTGTCAGTCCCTGATCACTCACAGTCAGGGAACCTGGCATCGACTATGTGAGAAACGATATCTGTTAAGCTTTGCTCAGATAGGCGTATCATGAAGCTACTGAAGGCAGCAGGTTGTTCACTCCCGGCTGCCGGAGGGAATGTTTCTGAATGAACTATGATAGTAGAAGGACATGGGATTTGGGTTTGGACACGGGTTCGACTCCCGTCGGTTCCACTTGGAAAGTGCCGCGTCTGCATGATTGCGGCACTTTAATCTTGCCGTGCAGTCGGAAGCGCGTTTCCGGATTTTGGACGCAAAGAAGCTGGGAGAGCCGTCTAACTCTCCCGCTGCAGATAGGATATGAGATGAAATGAATTTCAGAAAGGAAACGTCCGGCAGATTATGCCTGTACCGATTCCTGATCCTGGAGCAGCAGATACTGCGCCAGTGCGTCAATGAAAGCCGCGTTGTTGGGTATCTTAGTCAGCGTGCGGCCGAAAATATCATGGAGCAGTTCTTTGTCGCCATGCTTCCAGATTACGTTTTTCACTGTCCGGATATTGCGCTCGGCACTTTCCCGGGTGGTGCGGAAATGAGCGGCGATTTCAACGTACAGTCCTTTGCAGACATATACGATCATCTCAGGTTCTTCCATCGTTCTGACGATTCCGTATGCGGTATACTGGAAACCGACATACGATCCGTTCACTCCCAGTTCTCTTAATAATTTTTCTGCGTTTGTTTGTTGAATTTTCATAGTAGGACCTCCGACTATAATATTAAAATAGTGATACAGATTATACAATACACAATATTAGCAAATTTCGACAGTAGTTTACGAAATAATTAACAGAAATTTAATATTTTTCAGGAAAATCGGCCGTTATTGACGAATTTTTGCATCAATGGTACACTATAAAACAGAAAGAGAAAGGATTTAAGAGATATGAAAATCGGCATATGCGATGATAATCAATATGACAGAGCCCAGGTGCGTGAGATCTGCAGCGGTCTGCAGGAAGAGATGGGATATCGGTTTGAAATCCTGGAATTTGAAACGGCAGAAGAACTGTTGGCATATGAAGGGGAAATTGCCATTGTCTTTCTGGATATCATGCTGGGAGAGACGACAGGCCTGGAACTGCGGCGGCAGCTGATCCGGCAGAGAAAGGATCTCTTTGTGATCTATATGACGGATTATCCGGAATATATTCGGGACAGTCACGGGCGCAACGTGATCGGATTTCTGGACAAGCCGATCCGGCGCGAGATCCTAAAGCGGTATCTGGAAACGGCGCTCTATGAGAAATTCCTGAATCTGGAGATCAACCTGGGAAACGAGGCGAATCCGTTCTGGGCGGCCTCTATGGACGTCTGGTATATTAAAAGCCAGCGGAATTACTGTGAATTTGCTCCGCGGGATAAATTTATGATGTCGCGGGATACGCTGGAGCACTGGAAAGAGCTCCTGGAACCTTATGGTTTTGTGCAGATTCACAGGCAGTATCTGGTGAATCTGACTTATGTAAAGGCTTACGCCAAAGGCGAACTGGAACTGACGGAAGGCGAACGTCTGCCCGTGGGGAAAAGCCATGAGAGCAGGTTCCTGCAGGCCTGGTGGGAATATCAGAGAAAGGCGGCGACTTACTGTTAATGGTTATTTTGATATTGGAAATAGCGGCCGCGTTTCTCCTGGGAATGACAGTTTATTGGCAGATATTCGTGAAAAAGTGGAAATGGACCGTACAGGAGGGGATTCTGCCTGTGATCGAGCTGATGATCTGCGCTGAACGGGGACTGGCGGAAGTGTTTCGACTGTCCCTGCAGATCCCCATAGGCAGGCTGCAGGGCGTTACCTTTTATACGCTGATGATATGGCTGCTGATTCTGGATTTTTTTGCCATTCTGTTTGTATTGCAGCGCAAGAATCTGAACCGCGTCATAAGCGCCAGATCTTCCCTGTTCTGGCGGGTTGAACTGCAGATCGTCTGCATTGCGATTCTGGCGCTGTATGCGCTTGCCCGCATCCGTATCCGCCTGTTTCCGGCCGGAAAGAGCACCGAGGAATACCGATGGAACCTGGACTTTTGGATCCTGGTTCTGCTTCCCGTTTTGTTTATGATCGTGCTGCTGATCCAAATGCTGGTCTGTCAGCTCATCAGCCGGGCGAAGCAGCGGGAACTGATGACGAAGCAGCAGGCAGACTACTATACCAGCCTGCAGCGGAAACAGCAGGAAATACAGCGCTTCCGTCACGATATGAAGGGGCATTTCCGGATTATGCAGAGTATGATGGCGCAGGAAAATTACAGCGGCGTCCGGCGGTATCTGGGGCAGCTGGAGGGAAAGATCCGGCAGATTTCCAACAGCGTCCATGTGGGAAATGACGTGCTGGACGGATTACTGAATACCTATACGGAGCAGATGGAGCAGAAACAGATCAGCTTTTCCGTGATCGGACAGCTGATCCCGGAATTTCATATGGAACCGATCGATCTGTGTACGGTGTTTACCAATCTGCTGGACAATGCGACGGAGGCCAATGAACAGCTGCCTTCCGACCGGTGGATCACATTGGAATTCCGGCATTTCCGCGATTCCCAGCAGATCTGGATCCGAAATCACTGTAAACCCGGTCCGGGAAGCGACAGCGACGGGACCTGGCATACCACGAAGGAAGACGCCAGGGAACACGGGTTCGGACTGGCCAACGTGATCCGTGTGATCCGGCAGTACCGGGGCAGTATCCAGATCCGGCAGGAGCAGGATGAATTTACGGTCGTGATCGTTCTGTAGGCGGATTTGCAAAAAAATGCCGAAAAATGTAAAAAAAAGCTTGCTTTTTTTGCAGGGCGTTAGTATGATAAAGTTAGTATAAAATAGTGGAGGTGTCCAGATATGGAAATAAAAAAACAGGAAAGAAATTTAAGCGCAGCGGAGACTGTGATCATGAAAGCAATCTGGGATGCGAAAGAAGATATCGCTGTTCCCGCACTGATCGAACTGCTGCGGACTGATTATGGCAAGGACTATGCCAAGACAACCGTAGTTACGTTCCTGCTGCATCTGTCCGATAAGGATTTTATCACAACCTATCGGCAGGGACGGCTGTCCTACGTACACGCGCTGAAGAGCGAGGTCGCTTACCGGGAGAAGCTGGCGAGAGAAAGCGTTGACTTCTGGTTTGAGGGTAATCCCGCGAAGTTGGTATCCGGTCTGTGCCATGCGAAGAAATTTACTAAAAAAGAAGTAAAAGAAATTCGGGAAATTTTGGATGGACTGGACAATTGAGTTTCTCTATGCGCTTGTGATCACTACGCTCACAGGCAGTATTATGACACTGGCGTGGTATCTCATCGGCAGGCTCCTCGAATATGCCGGCGTTACGAATATCCTCTACGACCTGCTGAAGGTGGTGCTGGTATTCTACTACGTGCCGGCCGGCTATCTGGTTTTGCGCCTTAAGCTCGCCTTTTCGGACTATTGGGAAGCCTATATATTTATCAAGACGCCGCTGATCCTGTATATCAGCTACGGGATTACCGCTCTGTGGCTGGCAGGCGTGATCTGGGGTGTTGTACGCTGTGTCATAGGAATTCGCAAATTACATAACCGGTGCGCAGACGCGATCCCATGTCCCTTGGAGGTTCAGGAGCAGTTCGCGGCGGTCTGCGCCGAGATGCATATTTCCGCGAAGCGTGTGGGGATTGTCAGAAGCTACCGGGTGCTGGTACCGCAGATCAGCGGGCTCCTGCGGCCGAAGGTGATGCTTCCGGTCGAGGACTACAGTGAGGAAGAGCTGCGGGTGATCCTGATTCATGAACTGACGCATTACAAAGAGCATGATATCTGGCTGAAACAGCTGGCAGCCATAGCAGGGATCCTGCATTTCTTTAATCCGGTTGTCCGGATCCTGATGCGGCTCATTCAGAGGTGGAGTGAATACTCCTGCGATTTCCATGCCAGCAGACGGGTGGGAAGCTCCAGAGAATACTTCTCCGCCATACTGATGATTGCGGCGGGCGATGCGTATCAGAATTATTTCAGTCCTCAGTTGACCGAAGGGAAAAATGAGTTAACGGAAAGGATTGAGCGTATGGTTAAGAATCAGCATGTAAAGCCCTACACCAGACTTCGTGCCGTGACCGCCATGGTGCTGGCTCTGGTTTTGAGTACCGGTTCCATTTACGGAGCTACCCTCTCAGCGATGGAGCTGTATGAATCCGTGTATGCCGGCACGGAAACCGCTGTGGAAGAAGTGATGCCGGCAGTACCGGAGCCGGTTGAGGTTCGGGAGAAGCTCTCTCCGGCGGAGGCGGTGACCTTTGCTGCTATGCCGAAGGCGGATGTAGAACCCAATGAAGATGGTTCCTATGGATTTAACTGGAATGTAAAAGCCCACGGCGTTGCCCTGACGAAGAACTTTAAAGCCTATAAGGGTGGATGTATTGCTGTGACGGTTTTGATTAATCCTAACAATGTCACCGTACAGGTCGGCATCATTGAGCCGGACGGGTTCAAGCGGTATGTGAAGATCACCGGATATGGAAGTCACCTATTTTATCTGAACAGTACCGGCAGCTACAACGTGATCATAGAGAACAAGACGGACACACCGGTCAATGTAATTGGAAGTTATTTGATAAGAGATAGTTACTAAGAACTGAAGTATTCATCAGGCAGTTCTAATTTATAATAGAATATGCAAGTCTCCAAACGGGGAAGGGCAGAGGAAGCGATTCTCTCTGCCTTTTCTCTTTTCCGGCGGAAAAATGCGTGTTTTTTGAAATTTTTTCCTTGCTTATTTGAATTGAATCCAGTACAATGAATTTATAACAAAGTGCACAATTTTCACACGGTGAAAATGGTTATATCATACAAAATTCATAGGAAAGGAGGAAGTTTTATGAACATCAGTGAGATTGCAGCATTGGCAGGCGTATCAGTATCTGCGGTGTCCAGATACCTGAATAACGGATATGTCAGTGAAGAGAAGCGGCAGCGGATTCGGGAAGTGATCGAGAAGACCGGTTACCGGCCGTCGACGCAGGCGCAGGTACTGCGGACGAAGCGCTCTAAGATCATTGGCGTCATCGTGCCGAAGATCAGCTCCGAAGCCATAGCCAGGGTGACGGAAGGAATCAGCAGTATCCTGGCGGAGCAGGGCTATCAGATGCTGCTTGCGAACACAGAGCATCAGGTGGAACGGGAACTGGAATATCTGAATCTGTTTTTGACGCATGCGGTTGACGGCATTATTTTTTCTGCTACGGTATTCACCAAGCAGCATAAGACGATTTTTAAGAAAATGACGATCCCGCTCGTTATCATCGGACAGCAGTATGAAGATTATCCCTGTGTGTACCATGACGACCACGGAGCGGCGAAGGCACTGACACTGCGTATGCTGGAATCTGGCAGGAGAGACATCGGATGCATCGGTGTAACGCCCAGAGATGAAGCGGCAGGCAGGCAGCGGATCAAAGGCTACATCGACGCGATGAAGGAGTACGGACTGGACGGACGGGATAAGATTATCGAGGCAGATTTCCGGCTGGAGTCGGGCTATGAGAAGATGGAAGAACTGCTGAAGCGGTGCCGGGGATTAAACGGCGTATTCTGCGCGACGGACGATATCGCGGTGGGAGCGGTACAGTATCTGAAAGGCAAAGGCTATCAGATCCCGGAGCATGTGGCAGTTGTGGGGATCGGACATAACCGGATTTCCAGAGTGATCACGCCGAAGCTGACTACGGCGCATCTCTATCACAGGAAGAGCGGAGAAGAAGGAGCGAAGATGCTGCTTGAAATGATCGACAGACAGACACTGATCCCCAGACAGCTGAAGCTGGGGTTTGAGATCATTGACGGAGAGAGCGTAACGCTGGCGAAGGCAGAATGACCTGGCTGTAAAGACGGGGAGCCTGCCGGAGAGGGCTGCCGCAGAACGGGTTTTCGGATTACGGAAAACGGACTGCGGCAGTTCCTTTTGGGCGGATGTATAAACGGACGGAAAAAAGAGAATGCTGTAAGAAGGTTGTAAATGACGATGAAGAGATTATTGGTGTATTTATCCGCATATAAGAAAGAGAGTATCCTGGCGCCGCTGTTTAAGATGCTGGAGGCCAGCTTTGAACTGCTGGTGCCCCTGGTTATGGCCGACATCATCGATGTAGGCGTGGCCGGCCGGGATCAGGGATATGTGCTGTTAATGGGAGCCGTGCTGGTTTTGCTGGGAGTCGTAGGACTGGTCAGCTCGGTTACGGCGCAGTATTATGCGGCAAAGGCGGCCACCGGGTTCGGAAGGCGGCTGCGGCAGGATTTATTTGTGCATATCAATGCATTTAGCTATACGGAGATCGACCGGATCGGAACGCCTACGCTGCTGACTCGGATCACCAGTGATGTGAATCTGGTGCAGAACGGTGTCAACATGGTGCTGCGTCTGTTTCTGCGCTCTCCCTTTATCGTATTTGGTTCCATGATCATGGCGTTTACGGTAGACGGAAAGGCGGCGCTTATCTTTGTGGCAGTCATTCCGCTGTTATCCGCGGTCGTATTCGGAATTATGCTGATTACCATGCCGTATTACAGCAAGGCGCAGAAGCAGCTGGACGGGATTTTAAGGCGGGTGCGGGAGAATCTGACAGGCGTCCGAGTTATTCGCGCTTTTAACCGGCAGCAGGATGAGATTGCGGAATTTACGGACTGTGTGAAGGAACTGCGCCATACCCAGTCTTTTGTCGGAAAAATATCGGCGCTGCTCAACCCGCTTACCTGCGTTCTGATCAATCTGGGGCTGGTGGCGGTTTTGTGGATCGGCGGAGATCAGGTCAATACCGGCAGACTGCAGCAGGGCGAGGTCGTGGCGCTGGTGAACTATATGTCGCAGATTCTGGTTGAACTGGTGAAACTGGCGAATCTGATCATTCTGCTGACACGGTCGATGGCCTGCGCAAAGCGGATTGCCGCCGTATTGGAGACAGAGCCGTCCATGACGGAAGGAAACGGTAACTTTTCCGGAGGTCCCAGAGCGCCCAGAGTCATCATGGAAGATGTGTCCTTTACCTATGCCGGCGCCGGAGACGCGGCGCTGGAACATATTTCGTTCCGGGCGGGACGGAGAGAAACCGTGGGCGTGATCGGCGGTACGGGTTCCGGAAAGACCACGCTGGTCAATCTGATCGCCCGGTTTTATGACGCCACAGAGGGCGGCGTCTTGATCGACGGTATGGACGTAAAACGCTATCCCTTTGCACGGCTGCGGGAAAAAGTAGGTGTGGTCCCGCAGAAGGCGGTGCTGTTTTCCGGTACGATCCGGGAAAATATGCAGTGGGGCAAAGCGGATGCCACCGATGAGGAGATCGGCGCGGCTCTGGCAGCGGCGCAGGCCAAAGAGATCGTAGAAGGAAAGGAAGACGGGCTTGACACCCGGATCCTGCAGGGCGGCAGAAATCTGTCCGGCGGGCAGCGGCAGCGGCTGACGATAGCCAGAGCGCTTGTAAAGAAACCGGAGATCCTGATCCTGGACGATTCGGCGTCGGCTCTGGATTTTGCCACAGATGCCAGACTGCGCAGGGCGATCCGGGATCTGGGATGGGATACGACAGTATTTCTGGTGTCTCAGCGGATCTCTACTGTGCGAAACGCGGATCGGATCCTGGTGATGGATGACGGCAGACTGGTGGGAGACGGCACCCATGAGGAATTGTACGAAACCTGTCAGGTTTATCGGGAGATCTGCCTTTCACAGATGGATCAAAAGGAGGTGTCGGCGTCATGAGAAAGAAACAGGCCGGCACGGTCAGACGGGTTCTGCAGGCCATCCGCAGATACCGCTTCTCCGTGGTATTATCCATTTTATTTGCAGCAGCATCGGTTGTTCTGACCTTATATGCGCCGATCTTAACCGGACGCGCGGTCGATCAGATCCTCGGACCGGGCAGGGTGGATTTCGAGGCGTTAAAAAAGATCATATTCGAGTTTTTGATCGTAGTGGCAGCCACTGCCATCGCCCAGTGGATCATGAATATTCTGAACAACCGGATCGCGTACCGTGTGGTACAGGATGTGCGCTGCGAGGCGTTTTCCCATCTTGCCCGGCTGCCGGTCGGCTATATCGACGCGCACGGGCATGGGGATATCGTAAGCCGGATCGTGACGGACATTGACCAGTTTTCCGACGGACTGCTCATGGGATTTTCTCAACTGTTCACCGGCGTGGTGACGATATTCGGAACCTTGTTTTTTATGCTGTTTACCAACTGGCAGATTACGGTTGTGGTGGTTGTGATCACGCCGTTATCTCTGTTTGTGGCCAAGTTCATTGCCAAACATACGTATGAGATGGCAAAGCTGCAGTCGGAAACCAGAGGAGAACTGACTTCCTTTGTCAATGAGATGATCGGCAGCCAGAAGATTGTAAAGGCATTTGGGCATGAAGCGGAGAATATCGAAACATTCTGTGAGATCAATGACAGGCTTGCGGAGCACAGCCTGCGGGCAACCTTTTATTCGTCCCTTACCAATCCGTCAACCAGGTTTGTGAACGGACTGGTCTATGCCGGAGTGGGAATCGCCGGCGCGATTGCGGCGATCCACGGTATGCTGACAGTAGGACAGCTTACCATGTTTTTAAGCTATGCTAATCAGTATACCAAACCGTTCAATGAGATTTCCGGTGTGATTACGGAGCTGCAGACGGCGCTGGCGTCCGCCGCGCGGGTGTTTGCGCTGATCGATGAGCCGGAGATGAAAGCGGAGCCGGAGAATATGCCTGCGCTTACGGAAACCGACGGCAGAGTAGATATTGAAGATGTGGCATTTTCCTATACGCCGGATCAGAATTTGATCACTGACCTGAATCTGCATGTGGAGCCGGGACAGCGGGTGGCGATCGTAGGGCCTACCGGCTGCGGAAAGAGTACCATAATCAATCTGCTGATGCGGTTCTATGACGCGGACAGCGGCGATATTCGAGTCAGCGGACACAGTATTTATGAGATTACCCGTCACAGCCTGCGGGAACACTATGGCATGGTGCTGCAGGAGACATGGCTGAAGTCTGGAACCATTCGGGAAAATATCGCATACGGGAAACCGGATGCGTCTGAGGAAGAGATCGTGCGGGCTGCGAAGGAAGCTCACGCGCACAGCTTTATCAAGCGGATGCCCAAAGGGTATGATACGGAACTGGCGGAAGACGGCGGAAACCTGTCCGGCGGCCAGAAGCAGCTTTTGTGTATCGCCAGAGTTATGCTTTCTCTGCCGCCTATGCTGATCTTAGATGAAGCGACCTCCTCCATTGATACCAGAACGGAGATTCGGATCCAGCGGGCGTTTACCAAGATGATGCAGGGCCGTACCAGCTTTATTGTGGCGCACCGGCTTTCTACCATTCGGGAAGCGGATGTGATCCTGGTTATGAAGGACGGACATATCATCGAACAGGGAACGCACCAGTCCCTGCTTGCGAAGAACGGATTTTACGCCGAACTGTACAACAGTCAGTTTGAATTATCATGATCGATCACGGGAGTATGAGAGAATATGGGGGAATATCATACGGGGCTCTATCTGGACAGAGAACTGAGCTGGCTTGCGTTTGACAGGCGGATCTTAATGGAGGCCGCGGATGAAAAAACGCCGCTTTTGGAACGCTTAAAGTTTCTTTCCATTTTTCATTCAAATTTGGATGAATTTTTTATGGTACGAGTCGGTTCCCTGACAGACCGGATGCTGGCGGAACCGAAACGGCGGGATGCAAAAACAGGACAAACGGCGGCAGAGCAGCTGTTTCACATTATGAAGGCGGTAAGGGAGCTGACTGAAAAAGCGGCGGAGCTGTACGGTCAGCTCTGCGCCCGGTTAAGACAGTCCGGAATCCTGATCCTGGAACCGGATCATCTGGAAAAGGTGGACGCGCTGATTCTGCAGAATTATTTCAATCATGTACTGCGGTATCAGCTGTCTCTGCAGATCGTAAACAGCCGGCATCCGTTTCCGTTTTTGAAAAACAAAGAACAGTATATGGTGATCTTATTTGATACAAAAGATGGGGCAAGGCAGCTTGGCATGATTCCGTTAGGCAGCCTGCCCCGATTTTATATGTATGAGCTGGAAAACAAGCACAGAATCGCATTTACGGCGGAGATTGTAGCCAAATTTGCCGCCAAGCTGTTCCGGGGACAGCGGCCGAAGGAGATCAATCTGATCCGTGTTACCCGGAGCGCCGATCTGGAATACGAGGAGAGTGTGCTGGAGGAAGAAGCGGATCCGGATTACCGCGATACTATGGAAGCCCTGCTGCAGGCGCGCAGGCAATTGCCTCCCGTACGGCTGCAGTTTTGGAAAACGCCGTCTCCCAGGCTGTCAGAGCTGTTGTGCAGACAGTTAAAGATGGAACCGAACCGGGTTTTTACGTCAGGGATCCCGTTGGAGTTTTCGCTGGAACCCGGTTTCCGGGAACAGTTAAAGCTGACGCCGAAGCAGATGGAAAAACTGTTCTATCCCCAGCAAAGCCCCGTAAACCGGATCCCGCTTCAGAAAGGCAGAGTAATGGCCTTTGCGGAAAAAAGCGATCTTCTGCTGCATTTTCCGTATCAGACCATGCAGCCCTTTGTTCAGCTGCTTTACGATGCGGGGAACGATCCGGCTGTGGTGTCCATTCAGATCTCCCTGTACCGCCTGGCCAATCCCAGCAAGATCGTAGCGGCGCTGCTCTACGCGGCGGAGCAGGGAAAAGCGGTAAGCTGTTTTGTGGAACTGCGCGCCAGATTTGATGAACAGAGCAATATTGAATATACCAGAATACTGGAAAAAGCCGGCTGTCAGATCCTGTACGGGCCGCCGGGGTATAAAATCCATGCGAAATTGTGTCTGATCACGAAAAAACACCGGAATAAAACCGGCTATATTACACAGGTTGGAACGGGAAACTATAATGAAAAAACGGCTGAGCTATATACGGATCTTTCTCTGATCACAGCGGATGAACAGATCGGAAGGGAAGCAGAGTCGGTGTTTCACGCGCTGCGAAACGGGGAATTTGTCACATCCGCAGAGCGGCTCTGGGTGGCGCCCCTGTGTTATCGGACGAAAGTGCTTGAACTGATCGAAGCGGAGATCAGGGCGCAGCGGCAGAGCGGAAACGGGTATATCGCCATTAAAGTAAACGCCATGAACGATTTGGAGATCATGCAGAAATTAGTGGAAGCATCGCGGGCAGGAGTAACAGTAAATCTGGTGATCCGGGGGATCTGCTGTCTGCGTCCGGGCGTCAGCTCCATGACGGAACAGATCACGGTAAAGAGTATTGTCGGAAGATATCTGGAACATTCCCGTATCTTCTGTTTTGGCGTGGGAGAACGGCAGCAGATTTTTATCGGCTCCGGAGATCTGCTGACTCGAAATACAGCCAGACGGGTGGAGGTTTTTGTCAAAATATTGCAGCCGGAGATCCGAAAGGAAATCTTACGGATCCTGACAGCCTGTATCCAGGATGACGAAAGAGGCTGGTATATGAACGCGGACGGGAGTTACAGAAAGAAAAAGCCGGAGAACCGCCGCGCAAAAGACAGCCAGCGGTATTTGTATGAATCTTACCGGGCTTTGGCGGCAGAACCGGAGAAAAAACGGCGGCGGCATCTGTGGGGAAAAATCAGAAAACGAAAAAAACCGGCGCAGAACTGATCGGTCTGCGCCGGTTCTATGTAATGTTGTCTGTCTGCCTGAAAAAGACGGATCATCTGCGGCTTTCCAGCGGTTCATAGGGGACATGAGCCGCCACGCTTTTGTAAGCGGGACGGATGATCTTGCCGGCATTCATCAGCTCTTCCATGCGATGCGCGCTCCAGCCGGTGATCCGGGCAATAGCGAACAGCGGCGTAAACAGTTCGGTAGGAAGTCCCAGCATGGAATAAACAAAACCGCTGTAGAAATCCACGTTGGCGCTGACGCCTTTATAGATATGGCGTTCCTCGGCGATCACCTTCGGCGCCAGTTCTTCTACCAGAGAGTAAAGCCGGAATTCTTTCTCCATATGCTTTTCTTCGGACAGCCTTTGTACAAAGTGGCGGAAAATTCTGGCACGGGGATCGGAAATGGAATAAACTGCGTGTCCCATTCCGTAGATCAGCCCCGCCCGGTCAAATGCATTTTTATTCAGAAGATCATGCAGATATTGCCGTACCAGTCCTTCGTCCTCCCAGTCCGGGATCACCTGTTTCATATCCTCAAACATCTGGACAACCTTGATATTGGCGCCGCCGTGCTTCGGCCCTTTCAGGGAACCCAGAGAAGCAGCCGTAGAGGAGTAGGTATCAGTGCCGGAGGAAGAAACCACATGCGTTGTAAAGGAGGAGTTGTTGCCGCCGCCGTGCTCCGCGTGAAGCACCAGCGCCAGATCCAGGATCTTGGCCTCCAGATGGGAATATTTACTGTCCGGACGCAGCAGATACAGGATATTCTCTGCTGTGGAAAGCCCGCGCTGCGGCGTATGGATGATCAGGCTGTCGCCTTCGTGATAATGCCGGTAAGCCTGATAGCCATAGACGGAAAACAGCGGAAACAGGCTGATCAGCTGCAGCGACTGCCGCATGACATTCGGCAGGGAAATATCGTCCGCCCGGTCGTCATACGCATACAGAGTCAGCACGCTTCGCGCCAGCGTATTCATCATATCCGCGCTGGGCGCTTTCATAATGATGTCCCGCACAAAATTGGTGGGAAGCGTCCGGTAATTCGCCAGCAGATTACAGAATTCATCTAACTCAGTTTTGTTCGGCAGTTTCCCCATCAAAAGCAGATAAGTTACTTCTTCAAATCCAAAGCGGTCTTCCCGCAGAAAACCGTTTACAATATCTTCTATGTTAATGCCCCGGTAATACAGGCGGCCTTCACAGGGTATGGATTTCCCGTCAACCGTCTCATAGGAAACGACATCGCCGATCTCTGTCAGTCCCGCCAGGACGCCCTTTCCGTTAATATCGCGCAGACCGCGCTTTACTTCATACATACTGTATAGCTCCGGATCAATGCCGCAGTGCTCCGTGCAGATCTGCGACAGGTTTACGATTTCTTCTGTGATTCTGGAATATGGGTTTTCGCTCAAATACAATACCTCCTCCTCGATTAAATATCTCATATAATAACACAAATCGAAAACCGGGACAAGTCAAGACACGGATAGTTTAGAAAATATTCACAAGTTTGTCATCAGATTGGAATGAATATTGACGAAAAAGGGGATCGGGTTTTATAATAGTCGTATTGGTTCAGACGAAGAAACGGAGTGGAGATGGAAGTATCGATCTACTGGAAACGGATTCCGTTCCCCATACAGCAGAAAATGAAACAGGAGGGAGAAAGCGCGGGGCGGCGTATGCTGCGCAGTATCCTGACAGAGCGGTACGGCGTTTCCGATGACCGGATCGTATTTGAAAATACGCCGGAGGGGAAGCCGGTTCTGCCTTGCCTGCCGGAGGCGGCGTTCAGCATTTCGGACAGCGGAGAGATCGTGGCGGCTGCCGTTTCGGTCGGCTGCAGGGAAAGCGGATGCCCGGTCCGCAGCCTGGGATTTGATCTGGAAAGAAGGCGGCAGATTTCCGCCGAACTGATCCGGCGGTTTTTCCATCCGGAAGAGCAGGCGTGGATTTGTGAAGAAAAATCAAAAGAAGCGCAGAACCGGAGAGCGTTAATGATCTGGACACGGAAGGAGGCCTACGGAAAATGGAGCGGCAGGGGGATACGGTTTCAGATGCAAAAGCAGAATATCCGGCAGAAAGCGATCTGGGACCGGACGATGTCCGGAGAGGAAGAAATCGGACAGGCCGAGAATGGACAGCCGGAGAAAGTGATCTGGAGTTTATACGCGGACACTCTCGTACAGGTGACCTGGATATCGTGGTCAGGTAAAATAAACCGGGAAAGCGATAAGGAGGAAGCAGATGGACTTATTTGATTATATGAGAAATGCCAATATGAATCAGACGGCGCCGCTGGCATCGCGGATCCGGCCCACGACGCTGGAAGAGGTAGTGGGACAACAGCATATCATCGGCAAAGATAAGCTGCTGTACCGCGCTATTCAGGCGGATAAGCTGCGTTCCATTATTTTTTACGGTCCGCCGGGAACCGGAAAGACGACGCTGGCGAAGGTGATCGCGCATACAACCAGTGCGGAATTTCAGCAGCTGAACGCAACGATGGCAGGAAAAAAGGATATGGAAGAAGTGGTCCGTAAGGCGAAGGATGCGCTGGGGATGTACGGGAAAAAGACGATTCTGTTTGTAGATGAGATCCACCGCTTTCACAAAGGACAGCAGGATTATTTGCTGCCCTTCGTAGAGGACGGGACGCTGATCCTGATCGGCGCTACGACGGAGAATCCTTATTTTGAAGTAAACAGCGCGCTGATCTCCCGTTCGGTCATTTTTGAACTGAAACCGCTGGAAAAGAACGATATTAAGATCCTGCTGGAACGGGCCGTAACGGATAAGGAAAAAGGCATGGGCGCTTACAACGCGGTACTGGAGCCTGCAGCGGAGGAGTTTCTGGCGGATATTTCCAACGGGGACGCCAGGCTGGCGCTCAACGCCATAGAACTGGGGATCCTGACTACGGCGCCTTCGGAAGACGGCAAGATCCATATTACGGAGGAAGTGGCCGAACAGTGTATTCAGAAACGGGTGCTCCGCTATGATAAAGACGGGGATAATCACTATGACGTAATCTCTGCGTTTATCAAAAGTATGCGCGGCTCTGATCCGGACGCGGCAGTTTATTATCTGGCGAGGATGTTATACGCGGGGGAAAGCATTGAATTTATTGCGCGGCGGATCATGATCTGTGCGGCGGAAGATGTGGGAAACGCGGATCCGCAGGCCCTTCAGGTAGCGGTGGCGGCGGCGCAGGCGGTTCATCAGGTGGGGATGCCGGAAGCCCAGATCCCTTTGGCGCAGGCGGTTACCTATGTGGCGTCCGCTCCGAAAAGCAACGCGTCGTATCTGGCGATCGAACGCGCGATGAATCTGGTAAAAAACAGCAAGACGATGCCGGTACCGGCGCATCTGCAGGACGCGCATTACAAAGGCGCCGAAAAACTGGGGCACGGTATCGGGTATCAATATGCGCATAATTTTCCGGGGCATTATGTAAAACAGCAGTATCTGCCGGACGGTCTGACCGGGGAGCGGTTTTACGAGCCTACCCGAAACGGGTACGAAGCGCGCATTTCCGATTATCTGGACAGCCTGGACCGGTTTGCGTAACCGAATGAAATTTTGTGATTCTGGAAATTTCAGGGGCAACCTGACTTGTCAAACGGACAAAAATAGGGTATACTTAACAGATATAGACAGAATCAGGGAGAATAGCATTGAACGAGATTATCCGACAGATGGCGATAGGGAAAATAGAATATGAGAAACCCAGGATCGCGATTTCCGTTGTTTCCGTAGAAGAGCGGGTAGAGGCGGGAAAGATCTATACAGGCAACTTTACGATCTCCAGTACTAATGGAAGAGTGATAAAGGGCAACCTGTATGGGAGTAATGCGCGCATCCGGCTGCTGGATCCGGTAATCTCGGGCGAAGAGATCCAGATCCACTATGAGGTTGATACGCAGGGACTGCTGGGCGGCAGCCTGTATCAGGGAAGCATTTATTTTATCTCAAACGGCGGAGAATTTATCATTCCGATCCGGCTTACGATCCTGGAGGGCGTGATCGAGAGCTCTCTGGGGAAGATCGAGAATTATTTTCATTTTGCCAATCTGGTGCAGACGAATTATGATGAGGCGCTGAAGCTGTTTATTTCCCCTGATTTCGTGCGGATCATAGAGAATAACGATCTGCACCATATCGGGATCTATGAAGGGCTGAAGAACAGTGTGGACAAACAGCTTGCAATGGAAGAATTTCTGATCTCGATCCATAAAAAGAAACCGATTGTGCTGTCTTTAGACCGAAAGAGCGCGGAGTTTGACGGGCTTGCGGAGGATTATCAGGATACGGTTCTGCTGAACCGGAGTACCTGGGGCTATGTCAACATACGGGTGGAGGCGGAAGGCGATTTTATCTGTCTGTCCAAACCGCTGATCTCGCAGGAAGATTTTACGGGAAACCGGCTGGAATATACATATCTGATCCGTACAGAGAAGCTGTACCGGGGGAAAAACCGGGGGAGGATCACATTTTTAAGCGGCAGCCAGGTGCTTGTGTTTGAAGTAGTGGTATATAATCAAATAGCGGACCGGAGCGTAAAGGCTGCGGCTGCCGGGGATATCATTGCGGCGAACCGGAAGTATCTGGATTTTCGCATGAAAAAATGCAGTATTTCTTCCTGGGCCAATGAAACGGTCACTGTGATGAACCATCTGATCCGTCTGGACGACAGTCTGCTTTGGCCGTATCTGGTGAAGGCACAGGTACTGCTCAGCGTGGAAAAGCGGGAAGAAGCCGTTCGGATTTTGGATTATTTTATCAAGAACCAGATGAAAGACGCAGACAAGAATCTGGATCTGTATTGCTATTACCTGTATGTGAGAAGTCTGGAAAAGCGGGAGGCGGTCTTTACTGCCAATACGCTGGAAACAGTTCAGGCGATCTATGCTGAGACCGGAAGCGATATATCGCTCTGGGTACTGCTGTATATGGACGAGCGGTACGACCTGAACCGGAGTTTAAAATATACGATGATCAAAGAACAGTTCCGAAGAGGAACCAGAAGCCCGCGCCTGTATTTCGAGGCGCTGAATGTGCTGAATGATCAGCCCAGGCTGCTGCGTGTCCTGAATACTTTCGAGCTGCAGCTTTTGCTGTTCGGCGCCAGACATGACGCGATCAGCAAGGGGCTGGCGGAGCAGCTGGTGGAACTGGCGTTGTTGGAAAAGAAATACCAGCCGGCTTTGTACGAGAGCCTTCGGCTGATTTACGAGAAACAGGCGGATGTGCAGGTGCTGTCCGCACTCTGCAGCGTGATGATCCGCGGAAGCCGGGTAGGAGAAGCGTATCTGCCGTGGTACCGGGCCGGAATCGAGGCGGATATCCGTCTGACGAATTTGTATGAATATTATATGATGTCGCTGCCGGCGGATTATACGGGACTGCTGCCGGAGATCGTGTATATGTATTTTCTGTACAACAGCGACATGCTGGGAGAACGGCGCAGCTTTTTGTTCTGCAATGTGATAGAGAATAAGAAAAAGATACAGAATATTTATCAGAACTACCTGCAGAATATGGAGCAGTATCTGGTAGATGAATTGCTGAAGAATCATATGAACCGGCAGCTTGCGGTCATCTATCAGGATATCCTGAAATCTTCGGTGGTACATTCGGATGTGGCGAAGAACCTGACAGATGTGGTAATGACCAACGAGCTGCGGGTGGACGCGCCCTATATCTGTGAGGTAGCGGTGATCCACAAGGAGATGCTGGGAGAACAGATTTACAAGGTTACGGACGGAAAGGCCTATATCAGTCTGTATACGGAAGATCCGGTTCTGGTCTTTATTGACGCGCGGGGCAGACGCTACTGCAATCTGCCGTATGAGACGGAACCGCTCTTAGACCTGCAGGGATATCTGAAGGATGCGGGGAATCCGGATAAGAGCCAGCTGTCGCTGCTGCTGTTTTTCGCGGAGAAGTATATTAAGTATCGGAAGAATCCGCTGCCGCAGACGGAGCTCTATCAGTATCTGCTGGAATCGCCCAGGATCCGGAACTCGTTTAAACGCGAGCTGATCCATCAGATGCTGGAATATTATGACCATGAGCAGAAGGGCGAAGGACTGGACGAGTATCTGCTGCATATCGATTTCTCCGTGCTGGACCGCCGTCTGGCAATCCGGATCATGGATCTGATGCTGCAGCGTGCGCTGTATCCGCAGGTTTACGGACTGATGAAGGCGCATGGCTATGAAGAGCTTTCGGTGAGGGGGATCATGCGGTGCCTGACGATTTTGCTGGAAGATGAGACTGTAAGCCGGGAACCGTTCTTTATGGAACTGTGCCTGTATGTCTACCAGAAAGGCAAATATAATGAGCCAATCCTGTCGCATCTGTGCGAGCAGTATAACGGAACTGTTGCGGAAATGTGCGAGCTGTGGAAGACCTCCGCGAATTTCTTCTATGAGAATCATGTACTGGAAGAACGGATTTTAGAGCAGGTTATCGTTACGCGGACGGAGCAGTTCGATCTGAAACGTCTGTTTGCTTCTTACTTCCGCTATGGGATCGGAAAGCAGATGCGGGTGGCGTTTTATGTATACTGCAGTTATCTGCTGTTTATGCGCCGGATCGGAAAGACAGCCCGGAAGGAATTGTCTTACATCTATGAATTTCTGGAAACGGATATGGCGGACGGGCTGAATGTTCCCAGACTGTGCCGGGCAGCACTTGCGGAATACGGCGCAGGACTGGAACAGATGGACGATAAGCAAAAATCATTTTACCAGGCGCTGATCATGGATCTTGCCAACCGCAATTTGATCTTTGATTTTTATAAACAATATATCCGCTGGTTTGAACTGCCGTTCTTTGTAATGGATCAGACTGTAGTCGATTACCGGACCGTACCGGGCAGGCAGGTAAGTATCAGCTATACGATCGAGGACAGCGGAAAAGGGACAAGGCTGCTGACGGAAGCAATGGAAACCGTGCTGCCCGGCGTCTATGTCAAATCGTTTACTTTGTTTTACGGAGAACGTCTGGAATACTTTTTCAATGAAACAGACGGGGAGGAAACAACCACATCTGCCAGACAGATTATGGAGATCAGCAATCCGTATGAATATCACGACGGCAGCCGCTATAATCTGTTAAATAATGTGGTAATGGCAGGCAGACGGAATGAATCGGACAAACAAAAACGTCTGGTTGCGGAATATATCAAAAAGCAGAAAGTGGCAGAGAATCTGTTTTATATTTTTTAAGAGCATGCAGGAAAGGAAGGCGCACAGATGAATCAGGCGAATTACAATACAATCATCGGAATTGATTTTTCCGCCGCATATACGCAGGTAAGCTATCTGGATGAAGAAAAACGCACGGTGCAGTCTATGCGTGTTCCCGGAGGCGGCGAGGAAACTTACCTGATCCCCAGCAGGATCTTAAAATACAAAGGAAGGACGCTCTGGTGTATCGGGGAAGAAGCAATGCGCCAGGCGGAACGGCGGACAGGTACCCTGATCGATCTGCCGTCGGTTCTGAAAGCGGAACAGGGAATTACGGTTGAAGGAATGCATTATACGGGAAGCGAGCTTTTGTTTATCTTCCTGAAAGAACTGCAGCAGCTTGTGCAGACGACGCTTCAGATCAGCCGGATCACCCATGTGGCCGTCAGTGTGGATGTGCCGGATAAAACCCTTGTGGACCGGATGACCGATGCGCTGATGCAGCTGGGGATCAGCCGGGATCATATTCGGGTAGTCAGCCATACAGAGAGCTTTTTATATTATGTGCTGCACCAGAAACGGGAAATTTGGAATAATCAGGTTGTGATGATGAACTTCGGCAGAGAAGGCTTTATCTGCCGGATTATGAAGCTGGCTTCCAGACGAAGCCAGAATAACTGTGTGCTGACGGAGGAATATGATTTCAGTCAGGATCTGAACACCCGGATGCTAAGCAGTCCGGATGGAATGGAGCAGGCGGATCAGATTTTCCTGTCTTTGCTGAAGCAGCTCTTTCAGGGGCGGATCGTGTCGGCGGTTTACCTGACAGGAGAAGGATTTGAAAAGGCATGGGCCAAAGAGTCCATTCCGTTTTTGTGCAATAAACGGCGGGTATTTCAGGGGAATAACCTGATCGTCAAGGGCGCGGGTTTCTGCGCCAGAGAATATTTTTACGCGGCGACGCTGGAACACTATCTGTTTCAGTGCCCGGGCCTGACCGGCGTCAACATTTCCTTAAAGACCAGTCTTCCGAATGTGGAGAGCGAAGCTGTACTGTTAAAGGCCGGAGTTCGCTGGTATGAAACGGAAGCCTATGTGGAAGGGATTCTGGACAGAGTCAGCCACCTGACTTTTCAGGTGACATCGCCTGTAACGGGAATCGGCAAGGCGGTCTATCTGGAATTAAAGGAATTCCCGCGCAGGCCGCATAAGACCACGCGGGTAGGGGTGCACGTATTTTATACGGATGCGGAGCATTTTGTGATCGAGGCGGCAGACCTGGGTTTTGGTGAATTTTTCCCGGCATCAGGCCTGAAAGTCAGAGAGACGATCGCGCTGCCGCAGGATGTGGAAAGGAGACTGTTATGAGCGGATTTATGCTTTGTACGAACCGGTCAGCGGTTCCGTTCCATCTGAAAGATATCGATAAGAACGTGTATTCCATTGAAGAGATCGGGTATTATCTATATAACTATGTATATCTGATCGATGAGAGTTTTTTTGATGAAGATCTGATCCGGTATATTGAAGAAGATTTAAAACTTACGTTTATTGCGGACGGGATCCGGCAGGTGAGGTCTCATCGGGCCGGGCTTTCGGAACTGATCAGCTATGTGGTAAACGCGGCCTCTTATTACAGCGCGGAGGAGCTGGTTCAGCTGCAGAAGGAACTGGCGCTGCTGGAGCAGAAATCTTCCACGGAACGGCTGAAGGAAAAGGGAGATATTTTGCTGAACCATAAGAAATACCGGCGGGCCTTTCAGTGCTATCGGACGATCCTGCAGAAACGCTGGGACGCGGCGCTGGGAAACCGGTTCTATGGAAATATATACAATAATCTGGGAATCGTCTGCGCGAATATGTTTAAATATAAAGATGCGGCAGAATGCTTTCGGGAGAGCTATAAGCTGACTTCCAATCTGGGCATTTTAAAGCATTTGATCATGAATGATTATCTGGTGGGAGATAAAGAAACCCTGGAACAGGATGTCAGCCGGTTCCATGTATCGGATAAGATGCTGGCGGAGTGCCGGCAGCGGCTGGAGGAAGCCCGGAGTGAGGCTGAAGTCGCGGCAGAAGAGATCGGGCCGGAAACGGTCGCGCAGATCCTGAATGCCTACCGGCAGGACAGCTGATACGAAAGGCAGATGGGAAATACGTTGGAAGGAGTTTACTGCAATGAAGCAACTGGAGAAAAATTACAATCCGCAGGAAATCGAAGGAAGACTATATGAGAAGTGGCTGGAGAAAAAATACTTTCACGCCGAGGTTGACAGAAGCAAAAAGCCGTTTACCATTGTGATGCCGCCTCCGAATATCACGGGACAGCTGCATATGGGACACGCGTTAGACAATACCATGCAGGATATCCTGATCCGGTTTAAACGGATGCAGGGATACAATGCGCTGTGGCAGCCGGGAACGGATCATGCCAGCATTGCGACGGAGGTTAAGATCATCGACCAGCTGAAGCAGGAGGGCATTGACAAGGAAGAACTGGGACGGGAAGAATTTCTGAAACGCGCCTGGGAATGGAAGCGGGAATACGGCGGCAGGATCATCAATCAGTTAAAAAAGATCGGTTCCTCCGCGGACTGGGACCGGGAACGGTTCACTATGGATGAAGGCTGCTCCGAGGCAGTTGAGGAAGTATTTATCAAATTATATGAAAAAGGCCTGATCTATAAAGGCTCCCGGATCGTCAACTGGTGTCCGGTATGTCAGACCTCTATTTCGGACGCGGAAGTAGAGCATGAGGAACAGGCAGGCCATTTCTGGCATATCTTATATCCGATCGCGGATGAAACCGGAAAGACGGTTCCGGGTAAATTTGTAGAGATCGCTACAACCCGGCCGGAAACCATGCTGGGCGATACGGCAGTGGCGGTCCATCCGGAGGACGAACGGTACCGGCACCTGATCGGGAAACAGGTGATCCTGCCGCTGGTTGACAAATTGATCCCGGTCATCGCGGATTCGTATGTAGATAAGGAATTCGGAACCGGCGTGGTTAAGATCACACCGGCTCATGATCCAAATGACTTTGAAGTGGGAAAACGGCATCATCTGCCAGAGATCAATATCATGAATGACGACGCCACGATCAACGGACTGGGCGGCAAATACGCGGGCATGGAACGCTATGAAGCCAGAAAGGCCATTGTGGCGGATCTGGACGCGCTGGGACTGTTAAAGGAAGTAGAGGACCACAGTCATAACGTGGGTACGCATGACCGCTGCGGCACCACGGTAGAGCCGCTGATTAAACAGCAGTGGTTTGTCAGAATGGACGAGCTGATCAAACCGGCGGTGGAAGCGGTGAAGTCCGGCGAGATCCAGCTGCTGCCGGAACGAATGGATAAGATTTATTTTAACTGGACGGATAACATTCGCGACTGGTGTATTTCCCGTCAGCTGTGGTGGGGACACCGGATCCCGGCTTACTACTGTGAAAAGTGCGGGGAAATGGTAGTCGCGAAGAGTGCCGACGCGCCGACGGTCTGCCCGAAGTGCGGACATGACCATATGAAACAGGATGAAGATACGCTGGATACCTGGTTCAGTTCTGCTCTGTGGCCGTTTTCTACTCTGGGATGGCCGAAGCAGACGGAGGAACTGTCTTATTTCTATCCTACCGATGTTCTGGTAACCGGCTATGACATTATTTTCTTCTGGGTGATCCGGATGATCTTTTCCGGTTACGAGCAGATGGGGGAGAAACCGTTTAAACAGGTTCTGTTCCACGGACTGGTACGGGATTCCCAGGGGCGGAAAATGAGTAAATCCTTAGGAAACGGGATCGATCCGCTGGAAGTAATCGATCAGTACGGTGCGGACGCCCTGCGGTTTACGCTGATCACGGGAAATGCTCCGGGGAACGACATGCGTTTCTATTGGGAGCGTGTGGAAGCCAGCAGAAATTTTGCCAACAAGGTGTGGAATGCGTCCCGGTTTATTTTGATGAACATGCCGGAAGAAGGCATTGCGGCCGATGCGTCTGAACATCTGACGCAGGCGGATCACTGGATATTATCCAAGGTCAATGCCGTTGTGAAGGAAGTAACCGAGAATATGGAACGGTTTGAACTGGGGATCGCGGCGGATAAGATCTACAGCTTTATCTGGGAAGAATTTTGCGACTGGTACATTGAAATGGTAAAACCGAGGTTATACGGCGAAGACAACGATACGAAACAGGCGGCCCTCTGGACTTTAAAGACGGTGCTTGTGAAGGCGTTGAAGCTGTTACATCCATATATGCCTTTTGTGACAGAAGAAATCTTCTGTACCCTGCAGGACGAGGAAGAATCCATTATGATCTCCGACTGGCCGGTATATGACGAGGCAAATGTCTATACCGACGAGGAAGAAGCGATGGAAATGATGAAGGAAGCCGTCCGGTCGATCCGGAATGTGCGTACCGGCATGAATGTTCCTCCCAGCAGAAAGGCAAAAGTCTATGTAGTTGCGGAAGAAGAAGCTGTCCGTCAGGTATTTGACCGCAGCAAGGTATTTTTTGCGACTCTGGGCTCCGCCAGCGAGGTAATCGTACAGGCGGACAAGACGGGAATCCCCGAAGACGCGGTACCCGCAGTGATCCCGCAGGCAGCGATCTATATGCCGTTTGCGGAGCTGGTGGATATTGACAAAGAGCTGGAGCGGCTGCGCAGAGAAGAGGTCAGACTGGAGAAAGAAATCGCCCGGTCTGACGGAATGCTCGGCAATCCGAACTTTGTGAATAAGGCGCCGGCGGAAAAGATCGCGGCGGAACAGGCGAAACGGGAAAAATATGTACAGATGATGGCGCAGGTGAAAGACCAGCTGTCCCATCTGCTCCGGTAACAGATCGTATAACCCAGTAAATATGTCATCATATGCGGTGGCAGAAGGAGGAAAATATGGAGGCTTTAAAGTATGTGGTACCGGTTATGGGCGTTCTGGCCCTGTTATTTGCCGGATACCTGTCACTGAAAGTAGGAAAGCAGCAGCCGGGAAATGACCGGATGAAGGAAATCGCGTCCTTTATTCATGAAGGCGCGCAGGCATTTCTGATGTCGGAATATAAGATCCTGGTTATCTTTGTGGCGGTGCTGTTTATTTTGATCGGAGTCGGCATCGGAAACTGGATGACGGCAGTATGTTTCCTGGCAGGTGCGCTGAGTTCCACGATCGCCGGATATTTCGGAATGAATACGGCAACTAAGGCGAATGTGAGAACTGCCAATGCGGCAAAAGAAGGCGGTATGAATAAGGCGTTGTCGATTGCCTTTTCCGGCGGCGCGGTGATGGGAATGTGCGTGGTCGGACTGGGATTGTTCGGCGTCAGCCTGATCTATCTGCTGACAGAAAATGTGGATATTTTATTTGGATATAGTCTGGGCGCGTCCTCGATCGCGCTGTTTGCCCGTGTGGGCGGCGGTATTTATACCAAGGCAGCCGATGTGGGTGCGGACCTTGTCGGTAAGGTAGAAGCCGGAATCCCGGAAGATGATCCGAGAAATCCGGCCGTGATCGCGGATAACGTAGGCGATAATGTAGGCGACGTAGCAGGCATGGGCGCTGACTTATTTGAGTCCTATGTGGGTTCTATGATTTCGGCGCTGACGCTGGGCGCAATCGCATTCGGCAAAGACGGAGCGATTTTCCCGCTGATCCTGTCTGCTATGGGAATCCTGGCATCGATCATCGGATGTTTCTTCGTAAGAGGAAAAGAGGGAGCCAATCCCCATAAAGCTTTGAAAGCGGGCAGCTATTCCGCCAGCGTACTGGTTGTGATCGCTGCGATCGTATTCAGCAAAATGTACTTTGACAGCTTTGGTCCTGCCATTGCGATCATCGTAGGTCTGGCAGTCGGTCTGATCATCGGTATCGTAACCGAGATCTATACGTCCGGCGATTACCGGTTTGTTAAGAAAATTGCAAAGCAGTCCGAGACCGGCGCAGCTACGACCATTATCAGCGGTCTGGCAGTCGGTATGCAGTCCACGGCTGTTCCCATTCTGCTCATCGGCGTGGGCGTAATCGGCGCGTTCTTCGCGGCAGGCGGTTCCGGCAGCTTTGAAAACGGCGTATACGGAATTGCACTGGCAGCAGTCGGCATGTTATCAACGACTGGTATCACGGTAGCGGTAGATGCTTACGGCCCGATCGCGGATAACGCGGGCGGTATCGCGGAGATGTCCGGACTGGAGCCGGAGGTCAGAGAGATCACCGACAAACTGGACGCGGTAGGAAATACGACGGCAGCCATGGGAAAGGGTTTCGCGATCGGTTCCGCGGCTTTGACAGCGCTGGCGCTGTTTGTAACGTACGCGCAGACGGTAAATGTTCACGGAGAACCGCTGGGAGGAATCAATATTCTAAGCGCGAAAGTCGTTGTAGGTATGTTTATCGGCGGTATGCTGGCATTTCTGTTTTCCGCCCTTACCATGGAATCAGTATCCAAGGCTGCTCATAAGATGATCGAAGAGGTCAGACGGCAGTTTAAGACCATTCCGGGAATTCTGGAAGGAAAAGCAAAGCCGGATTATAAGTCCTGCGTCGGCATTTCCACGACAGCGGCTTTACATGAGATGATCATACCGGGAATCATGGCAGTTGTCTGCCCTGTCCTGGTAGGCGTGATCTTAGGCGCGGAGGCCCTGGGCGGTCTGCTGGCAGGCGCGCTGGTAACCGGCGTGCTGATGGCGATTTTCATGTCAAACGCAGGCGGCGCATGGGATAACGCCAAGAAATACATTGAAGAAGGCAACCACGGCGGAAAGGGAAGTGAAGCGCATAAGGCGGCTGTTGTCGGCGATACCGTCGGCGATCCGTTTAAGGATACTTCCGGTCCGTCCATCAACATCTTAATTAAGCTGATGACGATCGTGGCAGTTGTATTTGCCCCGTTGTTTAACAGCGGATTATTCTAAGACGATGAAAATAATGATCGCATCCGATCTTCACGGCAGCGCCTATTACTGCAGAGAACTGCTCGCTGCCCGGGAACGGGAAAAACCGGATAAATTATTGCTGCTTGGGGACATCCTCTATCACGGACCGAGAAATGATCTGCCGAAAGAGTATGACCCCAAGGCGGTCATTACCATGCTGAACGGGATAAAAGAAGAGATTCTTTGCGTGCGCGGAAACTGCGATACGGAAGTGGATCAGATGGTGCTGGAATTTCCCATTTTGTCGGATTCTTGTATTTTGTACTGGCAGGGGCATATGATCTTTGCTACGCACGGGCATATTTATAATCGCTCTAATCTGCCGATGCTAAAGCCGGGCGATATTCTGCTGCACGGGCATACGCATGTGCCGGCAGATGAACGGATCGGGGATTACCGGTATGTGAATCCCGGCTCCGCTGCCATTCCGAAAGCGGGAAGTGTGCACAGCTATCTGATGTTGGAGGAAGATTTTTTGTTCCGGACATTGCCAGAGTGAAAAAAGTGAAAAATACAATTGACAAATAAAAAAAGCTCTGTTATAATCTGTCTTGTTGCATAGCAATGGCCCTTCGCCAAATGGTAAGGCAACGGACTCTGACTCCGTCATTGTAAAGGTTCGAATCCTTTAGGGCCAGTAAAAAAAGACCTGTAAGTTCGCTTACAGGTCTTTTTGATTCATTTCTTTTATAAGATCAGTTTAGCGGCGCCGTAGATACCGGCGTCGTTTTTTAATGCGGCCAGCCGAAATTTAGCATTGCGGCAGGCGTGGAACACATATTTTTGGTATGCGGCTTCCGTTCCTTCTAACAAGATGCTTCCGGCGTGGGAAACGCCGCCTCCGATGACGAATACTTCGGGATTGACAATGTCGCCGATATAAGAGCAGGCCAGTCCCAGATAATGGGTATAGCGGGCCACCAGAGAGCGCGCGAATCCATCATTGGCCTTGGCAGCGTCGAATATATCTTTAGCGGTAATGGGGCGGGAATACAGGGATTCGTCGGAGAGGACAGTCTGTCCCGGATAGGAGGACAGAGCTTTTTCATACATGTGTACGATCCCGGTAGCGGAAGCGTATTGTTCCAGACAGCCTGCGTTGCCGCAGTTGCAGCATTCCGTCTCCTCCGGATTCACACAGAGATGGCCGACTTCTCCGGCGGCGCCGGTCGTGCCGTATACGATATCGCCGTCAATGACAACGCCGCCGCCTACGCCGGTTCCAAGTGTCAGAAGGACTACGTTTCGGAATCCTCTGCCGCCGCCCTGCCACATTTCGCCCAGCGTCGCGACGGTAGCGTCATTACCGGCGCGGACAGGCATATTTAACAGGCCGGACAGCGTTTCGGCAGCATTGAATACGCCCCAGCCGAGATTGATGCAGCGGTTCACGGTTCCGTCCTGTTCTACGGGGCCCGGCACTCCCATGCCGGCACCCAAAATATGGGAATCCGATAAGGCATGGCTGCGGATATAAGCGCGGATGCTTTCCGCCACATCCGGCAGGATCGAGACACCTCCGTTGTCTCGATTCGTGGGAATTTCCCATTTATCCATTAGCTGTCCGTCCCTTTGGAAACAGCCCAGCTTTACGGTTGTTCCGCCGATATCAATTCCAAATCCATATTCCATAGTGTCCTCCGTTCCGGAGCGAATTTCAATATCGTCTCCGTTTTCCTGTGATCTGTCTGTATTTTAACATTGAACCGGCCAGATTGCAACAATTGCCGATCCCAGGATTTTTACCTTGTCAAGGGAATGGCTTTGTAGTAAAATGAACATGGAATGAAGGAGGAACGGCCGTGTACAGCTATGAAGAAGCCACGGAATATTTACTGGCGATTCCCAGATTTTCCAAAAAAACAACACCCGAGAATCTAAAAGAACTGTTGGAACGGCTGGGCAGCCCCCAGCGCGGGATGAAAGTGATCCATGTGGCGGGAACGAACGGAAAAGGCTCTGTCTGCGCGTTTATCCACAGCATTTTAAGACAGATGGGATATTGTGCCGGCCTGTTTACCTCGCCTCACCTGATCCGCGTCAATGAACGGATCCGGGTAGATGAAACGGAGATCCCGGATGAAGCGTTTCTGGATTGTTTTCTGGTAATGAAGGCGGAGATTGACCGCATGACGGAGGAAGGTAAAGCGCATCCATCTTTTTTCGAATGTCTGTTTGTGCTGGCGATGCTTTATTTTAAAAAGTGCCGGGTGGATTATGCGGTTCTGGAAACCGGGCTGGGCGGCAGGCTGGACGCGACCAATGTGATTGAACAGCCGGAGGTCTGTGTGATCACAAAGATCGCTTATGACCATACCGAGATTCTGGGAGATACGCTGGAGCAGATCGCGGCTGAAAAGGGCGGCATTATAAAATCCGGCGTTCCGCTTGTCTATGAAGCCGGAAATGAGACGGTTTCAGCGGTATTTCGGCGGATTGCGGACCGACTGGGAAATCCGGAAGAACGGCTGATCCCGGTTACAGATAACGATTGGAAAATTCTGAAAAAATCGGATAAAGATATTGATTTTTGCTGTTGTAATGGGTATTATGATAAGAGTATTTTTAAAGTTCCGTTTCCGGCGGCATATCAGTGTATGAATGCCCGGATTGCGATTGCGGCAGCAGAACAACTGTCGCCGCGTCCGTCGGTGAAACAGGTATCTGACGGAATAGCGGCCACTGGCTGGGCCGGCAGAATGGAACAGGCATCGGAAGGCGTATATCTGGACGGCGGCCATAACCTGGACGGTGTGACGGCATTGATGGATACAGTTTCCGGGCTGCCGGGAGAGAAGTATCTGTTGTTTTCGGCTGTGCAGGACAAAGATTATCCGGAGATGATCCGGGAATTGTGCCGGAGGGTGCAGTGGAAGGGGATTATCCTGACGGAGATCTCAAACGGCAGAAGAACCGATCCGGAAGCGCTGAAGCAGTGTTTTCAGAAGTATACATCGGCCCCTGTCTTCGTGGAGCCGGACTGCAAACAGGCATATTTGCTGGGATTACATAAGAAGCAGGAGAACGAAATGCTGCTGTGTACCGGTTCCCTGTATCTGATCGGAGCCCTGGAAGCGGTAATACAGGAGTTAAAGGGAGAGTAGGTACCATGATCAATTTTGATGAAGAAATCAAAAAATTTCATCCAAGTCTGGAGATCGACGATACGGAGGACGCGATCTATAACAGCTCCGTAACGGATATGACGGACATTATGCTGGAATTGATGGAAGAAATGAAGGAAAACTAAAGTATGAAATGTTTTAATTGCGGGAGTACGTTATCCGGCAGTGATTTCTGCAGTAACTGCGGCGTGCGGGTGACGGTATATAAGAAGATAATCAGAATGTCAAACACATTCTATAACATGGGGTTGATGAAGGCGCAGAACCGGGATCTGTCCGGCGCTGCCGAGAGTCTGGAGCGGAGCCTCCGGCTGAATAAGCGGAATACGAAGGCAAGGAACCTGCTGGGCCTGGTGTACTATGAGATGGGCGAAACGGTGCAGGCCTTATCGGAGTGGGTCATCAGCCAGAATTATGATTCGACGAATAATCTTGCCAACAGCTATATCAAATTGATACAGAGCAACGGCAACCGGCTGGAAGAGATGAAGCGCAACATCAAGAATTTTAATACAGCGCTGAAGATGGCAAAACGGGGCGCCGATGATGTCGCCATTATCCAGCTGAAGAAAGTGATCAGCCAGAATCCGCGGATGGTGAAGGGACGCCAGCTGCTGGCTCTGCTGCTGATGAAAACAGGAGAATATGAGCGGGCCAGGAGAGAATTGCGGAAAGCGCTGTCGGTAGACCGCTGCAATACGTTAAGCCTTCGCTATATGAAAGAAGTGGAAGCGCTGCTGCAGCGGGAGAAGAAGAATCCGGAGAAAAAGCAGAAGGATCCGATCGAGGAACGGCAGGCTTTAAGCGGTGACGCGGTGATCGTACCGCCGCATGCGTATCGGGAGCCGACAAACGGCGCGGTTACCATTTTAAACATGGTGATCGGGCTTTTGCTGGGAGCGCTTGCCATGTATTTTCTGGTGACGCCGGTTCGGGTGCAGAATGAAGTGGATAAAAACAACGATTTAGTGCGTACCTATAACCAGCGGATCGCCATTAAGAATTCGAGTATTTCGGAATTGGAACGGCAGGTCGCGTCGCTGACGGAAGAGAAGGAAAAGCTGCAGAAGCAGGCGGATCAGAATACTTCTCAGGGGAAAAATACAGTCAGTAATTATGAGAATCTGATCACGGCATTGTCTGCGTATGCGGATCAGAAGTATGATAACGCTGCCGACGCGCTGGGCCAGATCAGTGAAGATGTCGCAATGGATTCCCAGGTGTTTGATACGGTTTACAAGAACCTGAAGGCTTCCCTGAAAGATACGATGGCGAAGAATTATTTTGAAACCGGTGAAAAGGCGTATGACGCGGGAAAATATGAAGATGCGATCGCCGCGTATAAGCGCTGTCTGGAGACAGACGCGAATTATGCCGACGCCATGTATAAGATGGGATGTGCTTATTACGCGAGCGGCAGCAGAGATGAATCGACAGAGATCTTTAAGCAGGTAGTCGATACGTTCCCCGGAACCCAGGCCGCATCGGAAGCGCAGCAGTTTGTGCCGGATTACAAGGGCGGAAGCCAGAATGAGGAGTAACGGGCCGGAGAAAAACGGCAGCCGATAAAACAGAATCAGAAAAGTACGAAAGAAGAGATGATAGACGAAGCGAGTCTGTCATCTCTTTTTCTCTATAGAAAACTTTGTTCATAGGAAAGGAGGCCATACGAACATGAGAACAGAATGGCAGGAGACAAAAAAGTCAGATATTGCATATCGGGTAGAGCGAAATACCCTGGTCATTACGCTGGGGAGCGAACTGGATCATCACAGTGCAGAGCATATTAAAAATCAGTCAGAGTATTATCTGTATAAACATCAGATCCGGCACATCGTGTTTGACTTTGCGAAAACCAATTTTATGGACAGTTCCGGGATCGGCGTTATTATGGGACGTTATAAAACGGTTCGGGGACTGGGCGGCACGATTGCCGTTGCCAATGTCAGCGAACAGCTGGAACGGATCTTTGTCATATCCGGCTTACATAAACTGGTGGATCGGTATCAGACGGTACGGGATGCAATTCAATAGAAAGAAAGGGAGGAAAATCATGTTTCAAAATAAGATGGAAGTGAGCTTTGAGAGTATCTCTGAAAATGAGTCATTTGCCAGAGTCGCAGTCGCCGCGTTTATCACCCGGTTGGATCCTACGCTGGAGGAGATCTCCGACATTAAAACAGCAGTTTCCGAAGCGGTAACAAACGCGATCATTCACGGATACGAAGGAAAAAGGGACAATCAGGTCATTCTGCGCTGCGAAATCCGTGACCGGGAGATCAAGGTTGTAGTATCCGACACCGGCGTGGGAATTCCTGATATTGAAAAGGCAAAGGAGCCGCTGTTTACGACAAAGCCGGAAATGGAGCGTTCGGGGATGGGATTTGTATTTATGGAAGCCTTTATGGACCGTTTGGAAGTGGAGTCCAGCGTAGGAAAAGGCACTACGGTTACCATGTATAAGCGAATTGAGATTCCAATGAGAATGGAGGAATCGTGTGAAAAATCACACTGATGTGTTGATTTTTCACACGGCTATTTGTGCCGGAGCGTCCCAAATAGCCATGATGGCAGATGAGAAATCGCCTTCGCGAATTTCTCATCGCCCGGTCGCGTAAACGCTCCGGAATGGAGGTTAATATGAAAACCCTTGCGCTGATCGAATTGGCACACCAAGGGGATAAAGAAGCAAGAGATACGATTGTAAAAGAGAATCTGGGGCTTGTCTGGAGCATGGTCCGGCGGTTTTCCAATCGGGGGCAGGATCTGGAGGATCTGTTTCAGATCGGCTGCATCGGTCTGCTTAAGGCAATTGATAAATTCGACCTGAGCATGGACGTGCGATTTTCCACTTACGCCGTTCCGATGATCATCGGAGAGATCAAACGGTACTTAAGGGATAATACTATGATCCGGGTGAGCCGTTCTTTAAAAGAACTCGCCATAAAAAGCAAAAATATGAAAGAGAGCCTGAATCTTTCCCTGGGCAGAGAACCTACCTTGGAAGAACTGGCAGGGGCGCTGGAAGTACCGGGGGAGGAACTGATGATGGCACTGGAAGCTACCGCGGAAGTGGAATCACTGTATAAAACCATTTATCAGGGAGACGGGAACGCGATCCTGCTGATGGACAAGCTGGAGGATAATGTCAGCAAAAGTGAAGAGCTGCTGGACCGGGTTGTCCTGCAGGAAGCATTGGAAGCGCTGGATGAAAAAGATAAAACCATTATCCGCCTGCGGTATTTTATGGATAAAACACAATCGGAAATCGCAAAAGAGCTGGGCGTATCTCAAGTACAGGTTTCCAGACTGGAGAAGCGGATCTTAAATCAAATGCGAAAAAAAATGAATCCGGAGCAGTGAATAAATCCGACAAAAAGAACCATACTAAATCTCACATGAAGAGCTTAGATTTGGGAGGCAGCTATGAGTGAGATTCTGTATCTGAAATTGCCGAAATGCGTTCAGGTCACCGACACAACGGTTACACTGGGGGATGTCGCGAAAATGGAGTGTACCGATCCTCATATCGTAAATAAACTAAAGGCAATGAAAATCGCAAAAATACCGGGTGGAAAGCAGACGCGGATCGTGGTTTCCGTCATGGTGATCGTAAAAGAGATCCATGCGCTTTATCCGGCGCTGGAGGTAACGCCGTTGGGAGAAGTGGATACGGTTGTAGAACTGGAATCCGATAAACACATGCATCCGGTCCGGCAGTGGCTGAAGGTGGCGCTGATCTGTCTGATCCTGTTTTTCGGCAGTGCCTTCGCGATCATGTCTTTTAATAATGATATTTCGATCGAGCAGTTGTTTTCAGGCATTTACAGTCAGATCATGGGAAAGGAGTCCGGCGGATTTACGCCAATCGAATGGACCTACAGCATCGGCATTTTTCTGGGGATCCTGGTATTCTATAACCATTTCGGACAGAAACGTGTATCTAAAGATCCTACGCCCATTGAGGTGGAGGTCCGGCTGTATGAAGACGATATCAATACAACCCTGATCGAGGGGACGAACAGGAGGTCGGAGCATCTTGATCTGGATTAAAATGGGAATCATTCTGCTGACAGGGCTGGGCGCGGGATTCGCGGTGGCGGGAGGCGTATTTGCGCTGATCACAACCATCGGCGTGGTACCGAGGCTGATTGGAAAGACCGATACGGCGAATCGGATCCGCTTCTATGAGTGGAGCATTATTCTGGGAGGCAGTCTGGGAAATCTCTGGTATCTGCTGGGCCCGTCTCTGCGGATCGAAAATTGGGCCGGGATTGTCTGCCTGTGCGTATACGGGCTGTTTACGGGCCTTTTTGTAGGATGTCTGGCTACGGCGCTGGCAGAGGCGTTAAATACAACGGCAATTTTCATGCGGAGGATGAAGCTGACCGGCGGGCTGGGATATCTGGTACTTGCCCTCGCACTGGGAAAACTTTGCGGCAGTCTGTTTCAGTTCTTTCACAGTATGGCAAAATAAAATACAGGCCGGTATGCAGACCATGCAGTGCGGCGGAAAGGTGGAAATGGTATGACAGTAAAGACAAAGGAAGAAAAGTACAATGCGTATGTAAAACAGGTTACGCCTACAACAAATATGTGGCTGAATATCTGTAAGGCGTTTCTGGTGGGCGGCATCATCTGTACGCTGGGGCAGTTTATCACAAACTGGCTGAAAAACAGCGGTCTGAATCAGGAAGATACGGCAGCGTGGACGTCGCTTGCGCTGATCCTGCTCAGTGTGATCCTGACCGGTCTCAATCTTTATCCGAAAATCGCGAAATTCGGCGGGGCAGGTTCTCTGGTGCCGATCACGGGATTTGCCAATTCCGTTGTAGCGGCGGCAATTGAGTTTAAGAAAGAAGGCTGGGTATTCGGTGTCGGAGCGAAAATCTTTACGATTGCCGGCCCGGTGATCCTGTATGGGATCATTTCCAGCTGGCTTTTAGGACTGATCTATTGGATCACGCAGTTGTTTTAAAGGAGGCGCCGTATGATCGTGGGAAAGCAGAGTATTCAATTTGAACAGGCAGTACACATTATAAGCGCTGCCAGCGTGGCAGGGAAGAAAGAGGCGGAAGGTCCGCTTGGAAACCTGTTTGATAAAACTTATGAAGACCCGTATATCAACGGACAGACCTGGGAAGAGGGAGAGGCGAATCTGCAGAAGGACGCGGCGGCCATTGTTATGGAAAAAGCCAAAATGACGCCGGAACAGATCCGGTATATTTTTTCCGGAGACCTGCTCAACCAGCTGATCGCGACCTCGTTTGGTCTGATGGATTATAATATTCCCATTTTTGGTCTGTATGGAGCCTGCTCCACCATGGGAGAGGCATTGAGCCTTGGCGCCATGACAGTGGCAGGCGGATACGCGGAGCATGTGATCGCCATGGCGTCCAGCCATTTCGGAAGTGCGGAAAAAACATTCCGGTTTCCGCTGGAATACGGAAATCAGCGGCCTTTTTCGGCAACCTGGACCGTGACCGGAAGCGGCGCCGTTATTCTGGGAAAAGAGAAGGGAATTGCCCGCATTACCGGGATCACAACAGGAAAGATTGTAGATTATGGCGTGAAAGATTCCATGAATATGGGAGCCTGTATGGCGCCGGCGGCGGCAGACGCCATTTATCAGAACCTGATGGATTTTGATATTTCACCAGAGGCCTATGACAGGATCATAACGGGAGATCTGGGTTATGTAGGGCAGACAATTCTGATTGAACTGTTAAAAGACAAAGGGTTTGACATTTCCAAACAGCATATGGACTGTGGGATTGAGATCTTTGACAGCGAGCGGCAGGATACGCACGCCGGCGGAAGCGGCTGCGGCTGCAGCGCGGTGACCTTCTGCAGTTATATTCTGAAACAGATAGAAAAAAAAGCGTGGAAGAAGGTATTATTTCTTCCGACAGGCGCCCTGCTGTCCACAATCAGCTTTAACGAGGGAAAAAGCGTACCGGGCGTTGCTCACTGTGTGATCGTGGAATGTGAGTAAAGAAAGGGAGGATCATGTTATGGATTATGTAAAAGCGTTTTTGATCGGCGGACTGATCTGCGCGGTCGTACAGATTTTTATGGACCGGACCAAGCTGATGCCGGGGCGGATCATGGTCGGACTGGTATGTCTGGGCGCAATCCTGGGATTTGCCGGTGTATATCAGCCGTTTATAGACTGGGCCGGCTGTGGCGCCAGTGTACCGCTTGCAGGATTTGGGAATACACTGTATCAGGGGGTAAAAGAAGCCGTGGACTCGGACGGTCTGCTGGGACTGTTCCGCGGCGGATTTGAGGCCAGCGCGGCAGGCATCTCCGGCGCGCTGCTGTTCGGATATGCGGCGTCGCTGATCTTTGATCCGAAAATGAAAAATTAAGAAGCTGAAAATCAAAAAGCTGAAAAATCAGGAAGCGTAAAACAGCAGAACTGTTTCCGTATGGGAAACAGAGCTGTTTATATAGATAACGGCAGGCACCGATCGGCGCCTGCCGTAAATATTATTCGGAATCCTCTGAGCCGGAGTCATCATATGAAGTATCATCGCTGTCATTGCCCCAGCTGACATAGTGTCCGGTACAGGTAGAACTCGGAACCTTATCCGGACTGAAATACTCGGTGTGGGTGGAAGTGCAGATACTGGGGTTTGCGATCTTGCCGGTCTGGTCGCAGATCTCCAGCTGGATCCAGCTACTGGGCTTCGCGAAATCCTTATCCTCATATCCCTTTAATTTGTGGATCTGCGTCATGATCTTACTCCACAGGGTTTCATGCCATACACCGTTTCCGAGGTCATAATTTTCGTCATATCCGGTCCAGATCGTTGCGGTCAGATACGGCGTGTATCCGGCAAACCAAAGGTCGTAATCCTTGGAAGTCGTACCGGTTTTGCCGGCGACGTGCATATTCCGGATTGCCGCGTTCGGACCGGTTCCGGCGGATGTAACGACATCCTGCATTGCCACAGTCAGGTCATATGCAGTGGTATCTTTAATAACGGAACGGGTGGTCGGAGTGGTGTTGTCCAAAACGACCTTTCCGTTATGGTCTACGATCTGCGTATAGAATACCGGCTGGGTATAAACACCCTGGTTTGCAATGGCGGCATAAGCGGCTGTCAGTTCCAGATTCGTAACGCCGTCCGTCAGACCGCCCAGCGCCAGTGCCTGCCCTACATCACCGATTACAGTTCCGTCGCCAAGCTGACGGCTGAGCACCAGTGTGGTGATTCCAAAATTCTGCAGATATTCAAATGCCAGCTGCGGCGTAATATCGGTAATGGTTTTGACTGCGCAGATATTGGCGGACAGAGCGATCGCGGAACGCACGGTCAGGGCTCCGCGGTACCAGTCGCCCCACCAGTTGCTGACCGGACGTCCGTTTGAGTAAGTATACGGCGCGTCGACAATGGTGGTCTGCAGGGTATAGCCCTTTACATCAAGCGCGGGCGCATAAGCTGCCAGGATCTTAAAGGTAGAACCGGGCTGCCGGGTTGTGTTGGTGGCGCGGTTCAGAGTAAGACTCGATTCCTTGGTCCCGCGTCCTCCTACGATAGCCTTGACATAGCCGGTGTATTGATCCATGACTACGAAGGAAGCCTGCGGCTGAATGGTATAGCTTAACCGTTCCGCAATCTCCGTATCAGTATTCTTCAGCATTGCCTGCTTATATTCTTCCACGCATTTTTTCGCTTCTTCTTTAGAATTAAACAGCAGCTTGAAATCAGGCTCGTTTAAAGTGTTTCGATGATAGTAGGTAATATAGCCCTGCGAGTAATTGGTGATCACACCGTCCTCAGAGGCGACCGACCAGGCCCAGTCTACCGACCATTTGGTCTGAACCGGGAAATTGCTGTCATCCTGAAATTCCTTGTCACAGATCGCCTGAATATCCGGATCCTGTGTGGTATAGATATTCAGACCGCCGCTGTAAAGCGCATTGTACGCCTGGGTTCTGGTATATCCCTTATAGGTCATCAGGTCGTTCTGTACCTGTTCGATCAGCTCATCGATAAAATAGGAATACGGAGAAGAATCTCCGATATCGTTATCATGCTCCTTGATCCGGCTGTAAACGTCGTCGGCCATGGCTTCGTCATACTCTTCCTGCGTGATTTTGCCATATTCCTTCATATTATCCAATACCGTCTTGCGCCGCTCCGCGTTGTCCTCCGGGAACCGGATCGGATTGTACTGGTACGGATTCTTCGTAATGCCGGCGATGACGGCGCACTCGGAAAGCGTCAGGTCTTCTACATTCTTATTAAAATACCGCTGAGATGCCATCTGGACGCCCAGAGTATTGGCCCCTAAGTTGATCATGTTCAGATAGTTCGTCAGGATATCGTCTTTACTGTAGATCTTCTCAACCTGAAGCGCCAGGTACTGCTCCTGTAATTTTCGCTTAAACAGAGAACCGTAAGTCTGCGCGCCCTCCCAGCCTGTAAAGACGTTGTTTTTTAACAGCTGCTGGGTAATGGTGCTGGCGCCTTCTGACAGGTCAAATTCAGTGATCGCCCGAAAACCGGCACGCATGATGCCTTTCAGATCGATTCCGTTATGCTCGTAAAATCTGGCGTCCTCCGTACATACAAAAGCCCAGCGCAGCTGCTCCGGGATCTTGTCCAGCGTTACGCTGACACGGTTGGAGCCGGCGGTGATCAGTTCCTCGATCTTTTTGCCATTGGCATCGTAAACCGTAGTGGAGTGGCTGGCAGGCGCAATGCTGACCGTATTGATATCCGGCGCGGTGTCAATAATCCCCTTTGCCATGCCGAGGACAAAGAATCCGCCTGTAACACAGAGAACGACGATCAGATAGAGGATCAGTTTAAAAGAAGTAACCAGAATCTTGGTAGAAAGCTTCCGCTGCATGGATGTCAGCATGATCCGCTTTTCCATTGTCTTTTTATAACTGAAATTCATATATTCGCCCTTTCCTAAACGTAAAATCAACCATAGTATACTATAAAATGCCTTGAAAATAAAGCCAAAAATGTTAAAATAATATTACAAATACGGATTATTCCTGTGAAAAACAAATCTGGAGCTGAAAATGAAACTATTGTATAAAAGCGGAATCGGAGAGATCATAGAAAAAAAGTCCCGTCTTATCGGCCAGACCGCAAGGGTGGAATCCGAAGAAGCCGCGCTGGCGTTTATCGAGGCGGTCAGAAAACAAAGGTGGGATGCCAGACATAACTGTTTTGCCTATGTGATCGGAGAGCGAAATCAGATTGCCCGGTGCAGCGACGACGGGGAACCTGCCGGTACGGCGGGACGCCCGATGCTGGATGTTCTGCTGGGAGAGGAGATCCATAACTGCGTGGTTGTGGTAACCAGATATTTTGGCGGCGTTCTTTTGGGTACGGGCGGACTGGTCCGGGCGTATCAGGCAGCCGCAAAAGCGGGACTGGATGCCAGTCAGGTCTTGGAATGCAGCCGCGCAAGCCGCATTTTGATCCGAACAGATTATACGGGGATCGGCAGACTCCAGTATATTGAGAAGCAGACAGAGGTATGGGAACTGGAAACCCGGTATACGGATATTGTAGAGACGGAAGTGTTAGCCCCGCCGGACCGGGAGCAGGCGTTTCTTTCCAAGGTAACGGAAGCGACCGGCGGCAGGGCGGAGATCAGAATTCTGGGAGAAGAAACTTATGGGATTCTGGACGGAGCCGTTATTTTAAATCCCTGATCAGTTTCTGTTTGCCCGTTTGCGGAGCGTGGGATCCAGAATTTTTTTGCGGATCCGCAGATGACTGGGCGTAATCTCCAGAAGCTCATCTGTATCGATAAACTCCAGACACTGCTCCAGACTGAGAATTTTGGGCGGCGTCAGCTTCAACGCGTCGTCAGAGCCGGCCGCACGGGTATTTGTCAGCTGTTTTTTCTTGCATACATTTAATTCGATATCTTCGTCTTTTCCGTTCTGGCCGATGACCATACCGGAGTAGACGCGTTCGCCGGGCCCGATAAACAGAGTGCCGCGCATCTGCGCATTGAACAGACCGTAGGTGATGGATTCGCCTGCCTCAAACGCGATCAGGGAACCCTGTCCGCGGTATTGGATATCGCCTTTATAGGGGCCGTAGCCGTCAAAGATCGTATTCAGGATCCCGTTTCCTTTGGTATCTGTCATAAATTCGCCCCGGTAACCGATCAGACCGCGGGACGGAATGGAAAATTCCAGCCGCTGGTAGCCGCCGTTTGCGGTTCCCATATTCTGAAGTTCTCCTTTTCGGGTACTCAGCTTTTCGATCACGGTACCCGCAAATTCTTCCGGTACGTCTACATAAGCCAGTTCCATCGGCTCCAGCAGGGCGCCGTTTTCATCCTTTTTGTAAAGGACTTCCGCTTTGCTGACCGCAAATTCATAGCCTTCCCGCCGCATATTTTCAATCAGGACGGACAGATGCAGCTCACCCCGTCCGGATACTTTGAAACAGTCCGGGGAATCCGTGTCCTCTACGCGCAGGGAAACGTCGGTATTCAGCTCCCGCATCAGCCGCTCCCGGATATGGCGGGAGGTGACAAATTTGCCTTCCTGTCCGGCCAGCGGGCTGTCATTTACCATAAAATTCATAGCGATGGTCGGCTCGGAGATCTTCTGGAACGGGATTGCTACGGGTGCTTCGGGCGAGCAGATGGTATCGCCGATCTTAATGTCGGGAATACCGGAAATCGCCACAATGGAACCAATCGAGGCTTCCTGCACATCTATTTTATTTAATCCGTCAAATTCATATAACTTACTGATTTTGACCTTTTTGGTATAAGAAGGATCGTGGGCGTTGACCAAAACGGCATCCTGATTGACGCGAATCACACCGTTGTCTACCTTGCCGACGCCGATCCGTCCCACATATTCATTATAATCAATCGTGCTGATCAAAACCTGTGTGCCTGCTTCCGGATCCCCTTCCGGCGCCGGAATATGTTCTAAGATCGTGTCAAACATGGGGATCATGTTTACCGGACGTCTGGTCAGATCCAGAGTCGCGTATCCGCCTTTGGCAGAAGCAAAGACAAACGGGCAGTCCAGCTGCTCTTCGCTGGCATCCAGCTCCAGCAGCAGATCCAGAACTTCGTCGATGACCCGTTCCGGCTGTGCTTCCGGCCGGTCAATCTTATTGATGCAGACAACGACCGGCAGATCCAGATCCAGCGCTTTGCGCAGCACGAATTTGGTCTGCGGCATCGGGCCTTCAAAGGCGTCTACCACCAGGATTACGCCGTTTACCATTTTTAAGACCCGTTCTACTTCGCCGCCGAAATCGGCGTGGCCCGGCGTGTCGATAATGTTGATCTTGGTATTCTTATAAGTAATGGCTGTATTTTTTGACAAAATGGTGATTCCGCGTTCCCGTTCCAGATCGTTGGAATCCATAACGCGCTCTGCGACTGCCTGATTTTCCCGGAATGTACCGCTCTGCTTTAACAGTTCGTCCACCAGCGTGGTCTTACCGTGGTCTACATGGGCAATGATCGCCACATTGCGGATATCGTCTCGTTTCATTTTCATAGGTGTAACCTTCCTTGTTCAATTCAATCTGTAATCACAATTTCTTACTATAACACAATTCTTCTAAAATACAAGGGTAAAATTTCCTTGACCTGCCCGGTAAAAAATAATATACTGAATGAAAAAGAAGTTACAGGAGGTACCTATGAAGTGTCCGTTTTGCAGCGTTGAAAATACAAGAGTGATCGATTCCCGCCCGGCGGACGACAATGCGTCGATCCGGCGCAGACGGCAGTGCGACAGCTGCGGAAAGCGGTTCACCACTTATGAGACTGTAGAGACGATTCCGCTGATCGTTATTAAGAAAGATCAGACCAGGGAGCCCTATGACCGGAATAAATTAATGGCCGGACTGGTGCGGTCCTGTCATAAGCGTCCGGTTTCCATGGAGAAGATTCAGGAATTTGTGGAAGAAATCGAAAATATTCTCTATAATATGGGGGAAAAGGAAATTCCCAGTTCCAAGATCGGAGAGCTGGTCATGGACCGGCTGATGGACCTGGATCAGGTGGCCTATGTTCGGTTCGCGTCTGTTTACCGGGAGTTTAAAGATGTGAACACGTTTATGAACGAATTAAAAAAACTGTTGAACAAATAAAGGAGATTTATGTTCAGAAGCTTTTATCCGACCTGGTGCGCGGACAGCGCATACGGGATAGACTATGCCCGGTATTACCGGGAAGGGTATCGGGGATTGATCTACGATATTGACAATACGCTGGTGCCGCACGGGGCACCCGCTACAAAAGAAGCGCAGGTGTTGTTTGCCCGGCTTCACGATATGGGATTTCGTACCTGCCTGATCTCCAATAATCAGGAGCCGCGGGTTGCGCCGTTTGCCCGGCGCGTGCAGTCGGATTTTGTCTGTGACGCGCATAAGCCGTCCCGGAAGAATTATATCCGCGCCATGGAACTCATGGGAACCGGACGGGAGAATACGCTGTTTATCGGAGATCAGCTGTTTACGGATATCTATGGCGCCAATCGGGCGGGGATTCCGAGTATCCTGACGAAGCCGATCCATCCGAAAGAGGAGATCCAGATCGTTTTCAAGCGGTATCTGGAGCGGATCGTATTGTATTTTTATCAGAGAAAATGCAGAAAAGAGGCCGGCAGGGAAAAAAGTGGTTGAAAAATGCCGCCGTTTCATATAGAATAGGATATTAGTGAAGAACGCAGAGAAAACGCAGGAGGTTTATTTATGATATCAGCAGGAGATTTTAGAAATGGGATTACACTGGAGATCGAAGGAAACGTGTACCAGATACTGGAGTTTCAGCACGTAAAGCCGGGCAAGGGCGCTGCCTTTGTAAGAACCAAGTTAAAGAACATCATCAACGGCGGTGTGGTTGAGAAGACATTCCGCCCGACCGAGAAGTTTCCGGCAGCACGGATCGACAGAGTAGATATGCAGTATCTGTATTCCGACGGAGATCTGTTCCATTTTATGAACGTAGAGAATTATGAGCAGATCGCGCTGGATCAGGGAGCGATCGGCGATACCCTGAAGTTCGTGAAAGAGAATGAGATGGTTAAGATCTGTTCCTATAACGGCAATATTTTCGCGATCGAGCCGCCGATGTTTGTAGAGCTGGAGATCATCGATACGGAGCCCGGGTTTAAGGGCGATACGGCAACCGGAGCGACAAAGCCCGCTACAGTTGAGACCGGAGCAATGGTTTATGTACCGCTGTTTGTGAATCAGGGAGACCGGATCAAGATCGATACCAGAACCGGCGAATACTTATCAAGAGTATAAAGACGAATCGAAAAGGCTTCTGTTTCGGCAGAAGCTTTTTTCTCTTGCAGGAAATCATTTTTGTGCGCGGAAACGGGTTTTATGTGAAACCATCGCAGCGCGGATGAAACAGCGCGGAAGGAAAGACGGAAATGAAACAGATCTGGATGCGGATGAAAGAAAAACAGATACAGGAAACCGGTATAATGGCGGTGTTTGCGCTGGCATCCGGATGGCTGCTTGCCAGTCTGCTGATGCAGAGCGGGGAAGACAGCCGCTTTTTTGCGCTGTCCGCAATTGCGGAGATTGGGACGGGAAAACTGGTCGTATTTTCCTTGTTATACGGAACCATGATCTTTGCGATCGGTTATTTTCTGAAACGAAAATGGATTCCGACAGCCTGTTTTACAGGCTGTGTGGTTCTGTACGGATTTATGGCGTGCCTGAAGTCGCAGGATCTGAATGTGGCGTTGGGATTCGGAGGCGTTACGCTGCTGGTCTGGCTGCTGGTGATTTCAAAAAAGCAGACATGGCTGGAACGGATCCGGACGGAAGGCAGAAAATTCTATCTGTTTTGCGGAATCGGCGCGGCTTTATGGGCGGGACTGATCGGAAGCCTCGTTGTACTGCGTTATTTGGATCTGCGTACGCCGTGTTTTGATTTCGGAATTTTTTCGCAGATGTTTTATTATATGCGAAAGACCGGCCTGCCGCTTACGACCTGCGAGCGGGAAGGACTGCTGTCGCATTTCGCGGTGCATGTATCGCCCAGCCTCTATCTGCTGCTTCCCGTTTATGCGATTTTTCCGTCTCAAATTACGATCCTGATCCTGCAGGTGCTGGTGGTCGGAAGCGGCGTGATTCCGCTGTGGAAGCTGGGAAAACAAAAAGGGATGGCAAACGGGATCTGCTTTGGCCTTTGCATCGTCTATCTTTTGTATCCGGCGACAACGGGCGGACTGTTTTATGATTTTCACGAGAATAAGCTGCTGCTGCCTTTGCTTTTGTGGATGCTGTATGCGCTGGAAAGTGAGAAAACCGTTCTGTTTGCGGTGATGACGGTGCTGGTACTGGGCGTAAAAGAGGACGCGGCCATTTATGTGGCCTGTGTAGCTTTGTATATGATATTCGGGAAAAAGAAGTGGAAGTCGGGACTGGCTGTCCTGATCGCGTCAATCGCCTGGTTCTTTGCGGTATTTTATTATCTGCAGACTTACGGAGACGGAGCGATGATCGGCCGCTACAGTAATTTTATCTTAAACGGCAGCGGGATCGGTTCTATGATCACCAATATCTTAAAAAATCCGGCGTATGTGATCGAACAGTGTTTTACGGAAGAAAAGATTTTATTTATGCTGTATATGCTGGCACCTGTCCTTGGAATTGTATTCTGGACGAAGAAGATAAGCCGGTATCTGCTGCTGATTCCTTTTCTGGTGATCAATCTGATGTCCAATAACGGCTATCAGCACTCGGTCTTTTATCAGTATACCTACGGAGTGACGGCGCTGTTCTTTTTCCTTACCGTTTTGGAACTGCAGCCCAGACCGCGGGCGGAGCAGAAAAAAATTCTGATTTCCATGGGGCTTGTATCCCTGATGTTATTTACCGCAGTAATCTCGCAGAAGCTGTATTATGGGGAAGTCTATGCAAATGAGCGGGAGACGCTGGATACGATCAAAGAAAATCTGGATCGGATTCCGGCAGACGCATCCGTGGAATCCACGACCTATCTGCTGTCTTATCTGTCCCGCAGAGATGTCATTTACCGAATGACGGAAGGCAACGCACAGGATGTGGAAGCCTATGTATTTGATCTCCGATATGATGAATTTCGGAATCTGCTGGATCGGAGGGAAGATGCGCTGATAAAAAACGGCTATCAACAAATTTCCGAAAATCCGGAGTTAGTTGTAATCTATTATAAGAAAGCTGCAAATGGTGAATAGATCTTGACAAAATAGAAAAGCAATATGTGATAACATAAAAAATAAAGTGTTGCAATTTGAAAAATAATGGTATATAATATGTCTAATATCTCATACGATATGTAATTGAACCAAGCGCTGCGCAGCCGAGGTTGATATTATTTTTTCGGAAAGGATTGGTAGGATGACATATTGTATATTTAAAGAACAGATTTGTAAGGCTGTTGAAGGACTCCTCCGGGAGCAGCAGCCCGATATCAGTGTGGAAACGGAATCGTTTGTCCGAAATAACGGTGTGATCAAGGACACTATGGTATTTCGGAAAGCGAACCTGAAAGAGGCGCCGGCTGTCTGCCTGGAGGATGTTTACCGGGAATATCAGAAGGGAAAGTGCCTGGAAGAGCTGGCAGATCGGATATGCCGTATTTATCGGGACTGCCAGGACGGTTCCGGCTTTGAACCGGAGAAGTTTCTGGATTATGCGCAGGCCGGACAGCGGATCATATTCCGGCTCATCAACCGGGAGAAGAACCGGGAATTACTGGAAGAAGTTCCGTATCTCCCGTTTCTGGATCTTGCCGTTGTTTTTTGCTATCTGACAGAAGAAAAATTTCATGGAAGCGGAACGATCCTGATACGCCGGGAGCACTTGCGCCTGTGGGACGTAGATGCGGATCGGCTGTGGGAGGACGCATTTCGGAATACGCCGGGGCTTTGCGGCGCGGAGATGCTTGTCATGGATGATGTAATGCGAAATTTGGCTTCCTTTAGAGGACTGGAAGGAAAAACTGCGTCCATGTATATTCTGACTAACCGGCAGCAGTGCTATGGGGCCGCTGTGATCCTGTATTCCGATGTGCTGAAAAATTTTGGAGAACGTTTCGGAAAAGATTTTTACGTGCTGCCCAGTTCCGTGCACGAGGTACTCCTGATCCCGGAGGAAGACTGGATGGATCTGGAATCTTTTCACCAAATGGTGCGGGAAGTCAATCAGGCTGCGGTGACAGAGGAAGAGATTCTGGCAGACCACGCGTATTTTTATAAACGGGACGTCGGGCTCCAGTATTTGTAGGAATACAGATATATATTGCTTGAAAATAGAGAAAAATCTGTTATAATTAAGATGATTGAGGTATATACTATGGATAAAAAGGTATATAATGATGTAATGGGCGGGGAATCGGATCATAATATAAGATTCGCTGATTTACGAAATTTACTGGATTCTTTCGGATTTAGGGAGACAATCAAGGGAGATCATCATATTTATAAAAGAAATGATATTCCCGAAAGGATAAATATTCAGCCAAATGGGAATAAATCAAAGGCATATCAGGTAAAACAGATACGCATGATATTAAAAAAATATGGATTGTAGGAGGTATGTCATATGTCAAAATATTCTATGATAGTCTCGTGGTCAGAGGAAGATCAGGCTTTTATAGTTTCTGTTCCGGAATTGCCGGGATGTATGGCAGATGGAAAAACACCGGAAGAAGCCGTAAAAAACGCGGAAGTTATAATACAAGAATGGATTGAATGCGCATTAGAGGATGGAGAAGAGATTCCGGAACCGCATTTATTCAGTGGGGCAGTAATATAGGAAAGTGTGTAGGAAAATAACAGATACGCAATAAAAAGGCATTCAAAAAACGAATGCCTTTTTTTAGTATGATGGGTATGCCGTCAGTCTGTGCTATTCAGTCTGTTTCGTAGTGTGTTCCCTAAAGTTCGCTTTGATTCCGGTGAGAAAACGCTCGGCAATCGGCGTGAAGGTCTGATACTTGTTCCAGATGAGAAAGAGTTTCGTTTCAAGCTTCGGTATAAGCGGTCGGAAGACAAGGCCGCTGTCTTCGGTGGTGTTTACAAGCCCGGCAAAGGTCAATTGATAGCCGAGTCCCTCTTTCACAAAAACCGACGCATTATAAGCCAGCTGGAATGAGCCTTCCAAATGAAGGTCATGGATGCGTTCCCCGCACCATTTTGCAATATCGTTTTCCCACCCCTGCTCCGAGGAAAAAAGAGGCAGCCCGACAAGGTCGTCCACAGTGACGGCCTCTTTTTTGGCAAGCGAAGCCTCACAGGGCATCACCACGCCCCAAATATCCGGCTCCGGGAACGGGAGATATTCATATTTTCGAGCGTCCGGTGTATCGCACACCACAGCAAAATCCAAAAGCCCCTTGTCCAGCTTTTCGGTGACCTGCTCGGTGTCTCCGCTGGTAATGTGGTAGTTTAGGCCCGGATATACGCTTTTCAGCCTGCGGATTTCCCTTGCAAGATAGCGGATCTGATAGGATTCCGCCAGCCCCAAATAAAGCGCGCCCCCGGTGATGTCATCCAGCGACAGGAATTCCGTTTCTATTTTGTCTGCCATGGTGACAAGACTTTCCGCCCGGTCACGAAGGAGCATTCCTTCCTCGGTCAGCGAAATGCTGAAGCTGTGGCGGGTAAACAACTTTTTTCCAAGCTCATCTTCCAACGCTCGCAGTGTTTTGGAAAGCGTGGGCTGCGTAACGTGCAGGATCTCTGCGGCTTTGGTCATGTTTTCCTCTCTTGCAATGGCAAGAAAGTATCTTAAAGTACGAATTTCCATATCAATGTCCTCCGTTCAATATCGTGATATTCCTATAATGAATATCACGATATTCATTATACCCATTAGAAAGGAAAATGTCAATTTGATATACTGTAGATATCAGAAAAAAGTCGGACGCAGAAAGGGTGAGATAATGAGCGAACAAACGGAGAATCTGCTCACGGGGATGGCCGACGCAGGATGTACGAAAGAGGAAATCAAAAGAGTCGGATGCTTTTTGAAAGCGGGCAGCTTTAACGAGTTGACAAAGTTCCTCAAACAATGCCGCTGTGCCCTGATGGAGCAAATGCACGAAAGCCAAAAACGGGTTGATCGTATGGATTACCTGATAAGACAGAGCGAAAAATTTTCAGTGAAATGACGAAAGGATGGTAAAAGTATCATGAAAAAAGAAGAACTGAAACTGACGGCGGAATGGGATAAAACCTTTCCAAAAAGCGAAAAGGTCGATCACAGCAAAGTGACCTTTGTGAACCGATACGGAATTACGCTGGCGGCAGATTTGTATGTGCCGAAAAATACGGAGGGCAGGCTCCCGGCGATTGCCGTTTGCGGCCCCTTTGGCGCGGTGAAGGAGCAGGCGGCGGGACTGTATGCCCAGACCATGGCGGAGCGCGGATTTCTGACGATTGCCTTTGACCCCTCCTTCACCGGCGAGAGCGGAGGAAATGTCCGTTACATGGCGTCCCCCGACATCAATACCGAGGACTTTATGGCGGCAGTGGATTTCCTGTCGTTGTATGATAAGGTTGATCCCGACCGTATTGGCATCATCGGCATCTGCGGCTGGGGCGGCATGGCGCTGAATACGGCGGCGTTGGATACGAGAGTAAAAGCGACCGTAGCCTCCACTATGTACGATATGACAAGAGTGAACGCCAATGGCTACTTTGACGCCGAGGACAACGAGGAAGCCCGGTATCAGAAAAAGGCGGCCATGTGCGCGCAGCGGCTTGTGGATTTGAAGACGGGAGAATACGCCCTTGGCGGCGGTGTCGTCGATCCTCTGCCGGAGGACGCGCCGTTCTTTGTGAAGGACTACTACGACTACTATAAGACCCAGCGCGGCTATCATCCCCGCAGCCTTAACTCCAACGGCGGCTGGAATGTAATCGGTTGCGAATCCTTCCTCAATCAGCCCATTCTTAAATACAGCAATGAGATCAGAAGCGCCGTTTTGGTTATGCACGGAGAAAAGGCGCACTCCTGCTATTTTTCAAAGGACGCATACGCCGCCATGACAAAGGACAGCAAGTACACGAAAAACAAGGAACTGCTGATTATTCCGGGCGCCGTCCACACCGATCTCTATGACGGCGGCGGGAAGGATGCCATTCCGTTTGACAAGCTCACGCAGTTTTTTGCGGAATATTTGAAGTAAAAACAGGATCAAGCGGGCAGAAACGGAGGGGTAAAGGTGAAACGGCTGATGGCGGGGATTCTCCTGCTTTCGCTGATTGTCTGCTGCACCGCCTGCGGCGGCAATCACGAATCTTCAAACAATACGGAAAAGACGGAAGATTCACCGTCGTCGGAGCTTTCCTCCGGCGAAAAGGGGGACCAGAATACGGAAAGTACAACTGACAGCTTTGTCCCGAGCAAGGAATATGATAATATCTATCCGCAGCATGAACCATACGGAACCGGTGTCGGAGCGATGCCGGGACGGGTTGTTTGGGCACACGATCCAGACAGCGTGGAATGGGACGGAAACGGGTATTGGTGGGAAACCGATCACTTTGATGAGGCCCGTATTCTCTCTATGGTAAATGACAGTATTGCTTCCCTCGGCGGGAAAGACAACGCCAAGGAGGGCTGGGCAGTGCTGTTCACCGCTCGTAATGCCTCGCACGGCAAAAGCGGCGGATATGCGGCGGGACAGAAAATTGCGATCAAAGCCAACATCAACGGCTCCGCCGTCTATGACGATGATACCTCCGGCGAAACAAAAATGAGCTACACAAACCCTGTGCTGCTGAAAGCACTGCTTACCTCTATAGTAGAGGAAGCCGGTGTCGCGCCGGAGGACATCACTGTCTATGATGTGTCCCGGCTTTTCCCAGACTACATGGTTAAGATGTGTACCGAAGGAGAATTGAGAGGCGTCCGCTTTGTGGACCGGGATACCGGTGTAGCAGACGAGTCCGCTCCCATTGTCTGGTCGCATGAATTCAGCGGAGCAGTCAACTACCTTCCAACCTGTGTAACCGAAGCGACCTATCTGATCAATCTTGCCAATCTCAAGGGCCACAGCTATGGCATTACCCTCTGCGGCAAAAATCACTTCGGTTCCTTTATCAACGGCAACACCATGCGTCCGCCGGAGGGCGCAAACCTTCACCAATGGCTCACCCGAAACGAGATGGGCATTTACAGCCCTCTCGTAGACCTTATGGCAAACGCCGACCTTGGCGGCAAAACGGTGCTGTATATGCTGGATGCTCTGATCTGCGCTCCAAGCGAGGGGGCATCCATCACCGGAAATAATTCCAGATGGCAGCAGGCACCCTTCAACGGGGATTACACATCCAGCGTGTTTGTCTCTCAGGACCCGGTCGCTATTGACAGCGTAGGCGCGGATTTCCTGATGAACGAACCGACAGTAACTGAAAACAACGGAGCGCTGCGCGGCGACCCCACGGTCGAAAACTATCTCCATGAAGCCGGGCTTGTCGGGAACGCACCGTCCGGCACAATCTACACGGATAGTCAGGGGCATATAGTCACGAATTTGGGTGTCCATGAGCATTGGTGCAACTCCACGGAAAAACTGTACAGCCAGAATCTCGGAAAAGACGAGGGAATTGAGTTTATCAGCATTATGAAATAACGAAAGCCTTATATACAGGGGCGGTGTAGTAAAATCATGCCGCCTTTTATATTTGCTATTTTTATAAGGCGGCGCTATAATAAAGACACAAAGAAACTCACGGAGGTTTTTATATGAAAAAGGTTCTGATATGGATGATCCTTACATGTGTACTGATGCTTTCCGCGTGTGCCGCGCAGGAAAACAGGAATACGGATATGAGCGAAAACGGCGCTATTGGTACGAGTGACGATAACAATACACAGGAGGATGAAACCGAAATGAAAATGAATGTGCAGATCGGTGATTACACTTTTACTGCCACTTTGGAGCAGAACCAGGCGGTAAAAGAACTCGCTGACATGATGAAGGAAGGCCCTGTAACCATTGAAATGAGCGATTATTCCGGTTTTGAAAAAGTGGGGCCGCTTGGAAAAAGACTTTCGACCGACAACCGTCAGACTACTACAACTGAGGGCGATATTGTTCTGTACAGCGGAAATCAGATCGTCATCTTCTACGGCTCCAATTCCTGGAGCTATACCCGAATCGGGAAAATCGACGATCTTACAAACTGGAAAAAGGCGCTTGGCAGCGGCGATATAACCGCTGTATTTACCGCAGCAGAGTAAGATCGGGAGGAATATGGTGCAAGTCTCTAAGCAACAATTTGGAGGACAAACCTATGGAATATCGTACATTGCCGCATAGCGGCGAAAAAATCAGTGTGATCGGACTTGGCGCAGGAAGCCTTTCCGGTACAAAAGCGGAAATGGTCGCTATTCTGGATACGGCCATTGAAAACGGGATCAACTATTTTGATCTGGCTCCTTCGGTAGAGGCACCATGGTATGCCTATGCGGAGGCGTTTGCCGGGCGGCGGGAGAAGATTCTGACGCAGATGCACTTCGGTGCTATTTACAAGGGCGGAAAATACGGCTGGACGAGAAGCCTCGCGGAGATCAAGGAGCAGACTTCATGGAATTTGAATCTGCTCAAAACGGACTACACCGACATGGGTTTCATTCATTGCGTGGACGATGAAGAAGACCTCGAAGAAGTAATGAACGGCGGCTTGTGGGAATATATGAAATCTCTCAAAGCGGACGGAACCATCCGTCACCTGGGTTTCTCCTCCCACAATCCCGCTATTGCAAGGCAGATTCTTGATACCGGGCTTGTGGATCTGCTTATGTTCAGCATCAATCCGGCCTATGACTACCAAAAGGGCGAATACGCTATTGGTGAGGTAGCCGAGCGTGCAGCGCTGTACCGGGACTGTGAAAAAATGGGCGTGGGCATTTCGGTGATGAAGCCTTTCGCGGGCGGACAGCTTCATCACCGAAATG
>CANQOK010000005.1 GCA_947625465.1 uncultured Lachnospiraceae bacterium
CACCGTCGCGCTTATCTTTGCGGTATCCTTTACCGATAATTCCAGGCTCGATGGCGTGATCGTCATACTCTCTACTGTCTTTTTTAATGTCGTTGCGCTAACTCCCGTATAAACTCCACGGCATTTATCCCCGTTCACCATGATAAACGGACGCACTGCGTAAGTATAGGTTTTATTCGGCGTCAGCCCTGTATCCACGTAAGACAGTGTATTCACATCGTTGATAATCTTTAACCACTGATACCCTGACGTGCTGTCCTTCCGGTACACTACGTATCCGGCGGCGTTTGTAGACTTCGTCCATGTCAGCTGCATGCTGCTCGGCCCTGTCGCTTTTACCGTAAGTTTTGTGCTATATGGCCCTACTTCTACCGCACAGGTCTTTTTTACCGTGCTGTCTCCTGCCGCTGTTACCGTGATTGTCACCATCCCCGGTGAAACTGCCGTTACCAGTCCGCTCGATGATACTGTCGCCACTTTCGGGTTACTGCTCTGATATGTTACATTCTTATTGCTTCCCTGCACCGTCGCGCTTATCTTTGCGGTATCCTTTACCGATAATTCCAGGCTCGATGGCGTGATCGTCATACTCTCTACTGGGCTTTTTAATGTCGTAACATTAACTCCTGTATAATCTGACCGACATTTATCCCCGTTCACCATGATGAATGCACGCACTGCGTAAGTATAGGTTTTATTCGGCGTCAGCCCTGTATCCTCATAGGATAGCGTATTCACATCGTTGATAATCTTTAACCACTGATACCCTGACGTGCTGTCTTTCCGGTACACTACATATCCTTCTGCGCCAGTAGATTTCGTCCAAGTCAGTTGAACGGAATTACAAGATTTCGCTGTCGCTCTCAATGTTACTGCATGCACATTTTCCACTCGGATATGAATTGCATCAAAAGCTCCGCTGCCAAGAAATGCATAAACAACCACATCCCCTGCTTTATTTGCCGTAATTTTTCCGGTTTTATCTACCGTAGCGACAGCCGGATTATTACTGTGCCAGTATATAGTATCCGCTTTATTTTTCAGCGTTACGCTTGGCGTCCAGTTCTGTCCGACATTCATGGTCTTGCTGACGCTTAATGTCAGAAATTCACTATAGATATATCCGGTTTTTTTGACTCCATTCAAGGTAAACTGGATCTGATACCAATATGGATAAATCAAATTATTATAGGAATATCCGTCTACAGTCTGAGTACCTGACAAAACCGTAATCGAAGAATCATATTCAATCATTCCCATTGTGTCATATCCAAGTCCTGGACCGCTTCTGACATTGGTCCTGCTTGTCGTACCCGTCTTTCCCTTCGCATCATTGATGACAATGGTATTCCCCACCGTCGGCATATTATTATAAACCGGGATCAGAAAGCTTTTTCCGGCACTCAGGGCACTCATATTTTTATATGCGTTATATGTAATAGTTGCTTCGGAAGATGCACCGTTGATTGCCGTCATAAACTGATGCCAATATAGATTCCCGGAACGCTTATCCACGTTAAATTTGATCAGATATCCGGTATTCTGATAACAGCTGATATATTTATCCCGGAAAAACTTAGCGCCGCCTTCAATAGCTTTCACCGGTGTGGTCCATCCCGCGCTTTTCGCATAATTCAATCCGTTTTTAATCGGATCTGCGCCGTCATTTGCGCCGATATTATAAAAATTATAATATCCGATAAAATGGGTTTTATAATCTTTCGACCAATAATCGCCGGATGTACTTCCGCTTCCGTCCGCGCTGACTTCCTGCCTGATCTTGGACGCCAGCCAGTATGGATTCACTCCATAGGTTTTACCCGCATTAAAAATAACCTGCGCGTAAGACTGTTTAATTTCCTGGGCTTTTCCGTTCGTATCAAAATATTTAATGACGGAGCCGTCCATAAATGTACCTTTTAACATCTGCTGTACGCCGGTAAGATTATGCACCTCTGCATCATAGGCGTTGTTTTCAAATTGAAAAATATCGACTTCATTTAAAAAATTCAGCGGATTCAGATAATAAGCAACTGTCTGTTTGGCAGCGCTGAAAAAAGAAGTGGAATCTTTGGCGATGTATTTCCCCGTGGACGGATTAAAATCGCACAACAGATTTCGCTTTGACAAATTGCTGGCAACATACTGGATTGTACTCTTATTTCCCTGCCCGGAAACCTCAGGATCCATCTCGTTTTCGACAACTGTATTCCAGTCAAGGCCGGTATTCAGCGGAGTAAACTTCCAGTTCGGATATTTACTGTGCAGCGCCTGCAGATAAGGCCGGTAACTGGCGGGAAATTCTGAATACGCCGCCGTGGCTGCCTCCGCTGTTTGATCCTCATTTCCGATATTCCAGGCAATGCCGGCTATAGATAAAATAACCGTCAAAAACAGGGAAAGCAGACTTCTCCCTGTCCGTTTCCCTGTTTGATGCTTTCTTTGGATACCCTTCATATTCTTCAACACCTTTCTTTTGTTTATACTCTTACCTTTATTCCCTTTGTATCCCTTTTCGCCGCTTTAATCTTACGCAGCTCAATTTCCTTCTCTTTATAGAAGACAACCGGTTTATCGCCCGGTCCCATCAGATAAACATGCGCGACGGAATCATCCTTCGCCAGCTTGATCCCCCGGACACCGACAGCCCCTTTCTTTTTCTCCGGAATTTCGTCCAGACGGAACCGTAAAAAGACTCCGTTCTCGGTCTGTAATACAACCCATTGCTCTGTTCTGTCCGGCCGGATGTCCATATCTTCGATAGTGAAATCCATCACCAGCTGCTCGTCTTCCCCTTCATAAAAATCATCCGAACCGCCTGACAGCGCCAGATTCTCTGTGGGCTCTTCGAATCCCGGATTGAAAAGTCCTGCGACCTGTACCGCTGCCACCAGATCTCCTTCTCCCAGTTTTGTCGCGCTGATGGTCCGTTTGATTACCTGAAATTCACTGCCATCTACCAGTTTCATCATACCAGATTTTGTCGTAAATAGCAACTGTTTATTCCTCAGTTCCCATAAACTATATAAATTGACAATCGTTTCCTTTTGACTGTCATAATTGCTGATATTATCAATGGGAATCCCTTTGTCCCGGAATTTCTTCATCGGCAGGTCGGAAGCTTTAACCAGATGCATATTGCCCGCATCGGTAAACAGACAGATCTTATCCGTATTCATACAAAGAAAGCTGTACTTATTCTCCGCTTCCACAGCTTCCCGGTTCCGGTCATATGCCGACGCTTCAATCAGTTTCGCGTAGCCGAAACGGTCCATAACAAACGCCACTTCCTGTTCCACCATCTTCACTTCTTCATAGACAGCCTCTTTCGCATTGACAATCTGGGTTTTTCTGGGATAGCCGTATTCCTTTTTGATCTTTTCCAGATCTTTTTTGATCACCCGAGTCATGGCCTTCCGGCTGTTTAAGATTTCCTCATACTCCGCGATCTTTTCTGCCAGCTCGGAATATTCCTTTTCCAGAGCCATGATCTCCAGCCCGATCAGGCGATACAGACGCAGCTCTACGATTGCCTGGGCCTGTTTTTCCGTAAAAGATAACTGCTGCGCATAAATAGAGGATTCCGGGTTTTTGAACTTAATATCCGTGATATCTCCGCTGGTCAGGCAAGCCTTCACCTGTTTCAGATTCTGGCTGCCGCGAATGATCTCAATGATCAGATCTATGATATTGCAGGCCTTGATCAGACCTTCTTTGATCTCCTTCTGTTCCAGCGCTTTATTGAGCAGCGTCGTGTATTTTCTGGTCATCAGATCATACTGGAACTGTACGCAGTGCGACAGGATCGACCGCAGTCCCAATACTTCCGGTTTTCCGTCCGCGATCGCCAGCATATTGACACCAAAGGTATCTTCCAGCTTCGTTTTTTTATACAGCATGTTTTCCAGTTTGGAAACATCCGCATTCTTTTTTAATTCCAGTACGATCCGGATGCCGTCCTTCGAAGACGCATTGATGATATCTACCACATCCTGCGTTTTTTTTGACTCAATCAGATCATAAATATCGGCAATGAATTTCCCGATATTAGCGCCGATCATGGTATAGGGGATCTCACTGATCACCAGCTTATCCCGGTCTGATCTGCGGGCCGCCGGTTCAAACTCTACCTTGCCCCGCAGCTTGATCTTTCCGATCCCGGTCTCATAGATCTGTTCCAGTTCATCCTGATTAACGACCAGACCGCCGGTCGGGAAATCCGGGCCGGGCATGATCTTCATCAGTTCTGCGGTTGTAATGGACGGATTCGCCATATACGCGATCATGGCATCCACAACCTCTGACAGATTATGCGTGGGAATACTGGTCGTCATACCGACCGCGATCCCTTCCGCTCCGTTGATCAGAAGGTTCGGCACGCGCACCGGCAATACCTCCGGTTCCTTTTCCGTCTCGTCAAAATTCGGGACAAAATCTACGACATCCTTATCCAGATCTGCCAGATAAACATCCTGGGTAAACTTTTTTAACTTGGCCTCCGTATACCGCATGGCGGCCGCGCCGTCTCCTTCAATCGAGCCGAAATTCCCATGCCCGTCTACCAGCGGCATTCCCTTTTTAAAATCCTGTTCCAGTACGACCAGCGCATCATAGATCGATCCGTCTCCGTGAGGGTGGTATTTTCCCATCGCGTCGCCTACGATACGGGCCGACTTTCTATGGGGTTTATCGTAATCCAGCCCCAGCTGCTCCATCGCGTAAAGCACACGCCGCTGCACCGGCTTCAGCCCGTCTCTGGCGTCCGGTACGGCTCGGGCCGTGATTACGCTCATTGCGTAATTGATATAAGATGTCTGCATAACATCTGAATATTCGGTGGTTACAATCTGTTCCGCCATTTGATTCCTCCGTTCTGAAGTGATCCTGTACGCCTTCTACACGTCCAATACCGCATCGTTAGCATGCTGATAAATAAATCCCCGTCTGGGCGCCACATCGGTACCCATTAGCATACCGGTCACATCCGATGCCATCTTACCATCTTCAATCTCCACCTGCTTCAGAATCCGAGTCTTAGGGTCCAGCGTTGTTTCCCACAACTGCTGCGCATCCATCTCTCCAAGTCCTTTATAACGCTGCAGCGTGAAATTAGAGTGAGATTTCCTGTATTTTTCCAGCGCCTGGTCGTCATACAGATAGCATCCGGTTTCTTTTTTATTCTTTGGAACGACCTTATAAAGCGGCGGCGTGGCCAGATAAACATGCCCGCCCAGGATCAGATCCGGCATAAACCGGTAAAAGAAAGTCAGCAACAGGGTGGCAATATGCGCGCCGTCCACATCCGCATCCGTCATAATCACAATCTTGTGATACCGCAGCTTTGTGATATCGAAATCATTTCCGTAGCCTTCGGAAAAACCGCAGCCAAACGCATGGATCATGGTTTTGATCTCCGCGTTGGCAAGTACTTTATCCATAGACGCTTTTTCTACATTTAAGATCTTGCCGCGGATCGGAAGGATTGCCTGCGTCCTGCGGTCTCTTGCCGTTTTGGCGGAACCTCCCGCAGAATCTCCCTCCACGATAAAGATTTCGCATTCCTCCGGATTCCGGCTTTCACAGTTGGCCAGCTTTCCGTTGGAATCAATGGAAAATTTCGGTTTTGTCAGCAGATTGGTCCTTGCCTTCTCCTCTGCCTTCCGGATCTTTGCGGATTTTTCCGCGGCTCCGATAATATGTTTTAAGGTTTCCAGATTTTTATCAAAAAACAGAACCAGTTCTTCCGCCGATACTTCTCCCACAACTTTACCGGCGTCCGGGTTGTCCAGCTTCGTCTTGGTCTGTCCCTCAAAACGGGGCGCCGGATGCTTGACTGCCACGATCGCCGTCATTCCGTTCCGGACGTCGGCACCGTTGAAATTGGCGTCCTTATCCTTTAAAATCCCCAGTTCTCTCGCATACTGGTTGATGATCGTTGTAAATTTGGTCTTAAATCCGGTCAGGTGCGTACCGCCTTCCTGTGTGTAAATATTATTGCAAAATCCCAGAATATTTTCCTGAAATTCGTCCACAAACTGGATGGCCACCTCCGCTTCGATCCCATCCCGCTGCTTTTTAAAGTAAATGGTATCATGCAGTACGGTTTTCCCTGTATTCAGGGCAGATACATAGGCTTTGATCCCATCCGGCTCATGATATACGACTTCTTCCTCCTCCGCAAAGCGGTTATTCCGGAAAGTGATTGTCAGTCCCGGATTCAGATATGCCGTTTCATGGAGCCGGCTTTTAATACTTTCCGCTTTAAAATAAGTCTTTTCAAAGATCTCATCATCCGGCAGAAAGACCACTTTGGTTCCGGTATCGTTTTTCCGGCAGGTCCCGGTCTTTTCAAGCGGACTTGCGATCTTTCCCTGTTCATAGCGCTGTTTCCAGACTTCTCCGTCCCGTTTTACCGTAACCTCCAGCCATTTTGACAGGGCGTTTACCACAGACGCGCCCACGCCGTGCAGACCGCCGGATATTTTATATCCGCCGTCCCCGAATTTACCGCCGGCATGTAATACCGTAAATACCAGCTGCACCGCCGGAACCCCTGTTTTAGAATTGATCTCCACCGGGATTCCCCGCCCGTCGTCGGTGATCACGGCAGTCCCGTCTTTTTCCAGCGTCACTGTAATATTCTGACAAAATCCCGCCAGATGCTCATCCACGGAATTGTCCATGATCTCATAGATCAGATGATTCAGTCCCTTGGTGGACACGCTTCCGATATACATACCCGGGCGCACCCGAACCGCTTCCAGTCCTTCCAGTACCGATATGCTGTCCGCCGTATATTCCTGTTTCTTTTCCGCCATGACTTAATCTTCCTCCCGCAAATACATGATCATCCCCGGTCCCAGCGTCTCTGTCGGACGTGCCAGAAATCCCATATGGGAATAAAACTGTTCCCGGCCTTTCGCGCACATCAGATCCAGCATCAGCTGTGTTCCGGGAAGCCGGATCTCCTTTGCATGGCTGATCAGACGGCGCAGCAGTTCTTTGCCGACTCCGCGGCTCTGCAGATCCGGATGCACGATCAGATCCTGCACATAGACGATAACAACGCCATCGCCTACCATTCGTCCCATTCCCACAGGTTTTCCGTTATCATAAGCACAGACCGTATAAATACTGTTTGCAAGCGCCCGTTCTGCCTGCTCCAAAGACAGCGGGATCCAATGTACCGAATCCCGCAGATACAGATATTCCTGAACTGTAATCGTATTTTCTTTATATTGAACTTCCTGTTTCATAATGACTTCCTGTTTTCTTTACCACAAAACTGCCTATGAGCCCGCAGATCACGCCGATCAACGCGCCTGCCAGCACATCGGTCGGAAAATGCACATACAGATATAATCTGGAAAAAGCGATCAAAGTCGTTAAGATATATGCGCAGATCCCGGCTTTTTTATTCCAGCAGAACAGCGCCGTTGCCGCCGCGAACCCGGCTGCGCTGTGTCCGGACGGAAAGGAATAATCCGTCGGATTCGCAACCAGCAGATCTACCGCCCGCCCCCAGCATGGCCTCGGTCTTGCGACCATGTTTTTCAGCCACAGATTGGTGATCAGAAAATCCGGGATCAGTGCCGCCGTCATATAAAGTCCGCCGGTCCGATACCGTTTTCCGAGCAAAAGCAGGATCGCCAGCGCGATCCAAAACCAGCCCGCATTTCCCAAAAAACTGACTGCCGTTATAAATTTATCTAAGATCGGATTATGCCAGTTTTGTATTGCATCCAAAATTGCAAATTCCCAGTCCATTTATTTCACACACTCCCCGCGAGTCTCCTTTTCCGTCTGCAGCCATGTTAAAAAATCGTTTGCTGTCAGATTATACATCGGAATGGAATACTGCTCCTGCTCATACTGCAGCAGACTGATACACGCATTCCGCAGCCAAGTTTTTCCTCTGCCGATCATACCGCCTGAAAAATCCGAAAGCAGCTGTGTGATTACACCGCCATGCGTCACGATCGCGATCGTCTGACAATTTCCTGCCGCATACTGCGCGATCCCTTTTCGGATCCTGGCGCTGAGCAGTTCCAGATTTTCCGCCTCTCCAAGCCTGCTTTTGTCAACCAGTTTCCGTTCTTCATAGGTCAGACCGGAAAGCGAGCCGAAATCCCGTTCGATAAAGCAATCATCCACCACGATCTGCGGCGTCCCGCTTTGATGAAACTGTACAATCTGCGCAGTCCGAAACGCCCGTTGCAGAGGGCTTGTAACGATCAGATCCAGCTTCACGCTGCGCATCGCCCGGCCGCAGGCATCTGCCTGGCCGATCCCGGTTTCATTTAACGGAATATCTTCCCGTCCCTGTACCCGCAGCGCCGCGTTCCAATCTGTTTCTCCATGCCTGATGATATAGAGCTGCATTTTCTTTTCTCCTTCACTGTCCGCTTTAAGAGACCTCATTAACCTCATATAACAGCATTCTTCCGGATTTTCCTACACGCCGGATCAGCTCCAGGTTATGCAGAATCCGCAATGCGGTCTGCGCCATTCCCATACTGGTATGCGCCGCTTTCGCGTAATCTCTGGATGTAAACCGCTCCGGAACGGAAATCGGGATCAGCTGCATATAGTCCTCAATCTGTGTAAACGCATATTCCTCTACCAATGCCAGCGGGATCCTGTCATACCGGTAAGAGCCTCGTTTCCGGTCTCTGCTCCAGCCGTTTAACAGTCTCTGTTCCTCCATATCCAGCATAGCGATCTGCAAATGGAAATTGGGATGCCTCAGATAATTCTGGATCTTATATAATTCCGGAATGATATCATAAATAGAACCCTGTTTGGGAGACTTGTGCCTTTTGGAAAATTCCCCTGTTTCCTCATCAATCCACACAAGCCATTTTGCCGCAGGGATCGGATAGATCACAGTAACAGAATACAAGGGCAGAAACCGATCCAGCTTGTCCCGCAGTTTATTAAAATTGCGCGTCTGTATCTCCAGAATGGAGCCGTTCTCATATACATCCGCCACATAGCCTTCAACCGGTACTTCATGCGTATCCGGATCCGGTGCGTAGTAATTCTTCAAAACCGCATGCACTGTCTTCTCCGACAGGGTTCCGATCCCCTGTCTCTGTCGTTCCGCCCCTGTTATTTGATTTCGAATCGTTTCAAACCGAATTGTATCGATCAAAGCTGTCCTCCGTGACAGGTATCTTCGCTGCCGGACAGGGAAAACCCGTACGGCAGTAATTCTTTTAATTTCAATATCCGGTAACGGTCCGGCCTGTTTGCCAGGATCACCTGAAACTGCTCCGGATCACAAAACTCTGCCATAACCTGCAGACAGACGCCGCACGGCGTGCAAAACTGCTCCGGATCCGGCGTCCGGTCCCGGTGATTTCCGACAATGGCGATTGCCGCAAATTCCCGTTCTCCTTCTGATACCGCTTTAAAAAAGGCTGTCCGCTCCGCGCAGTTCGTCGGCGTATAGGCGGCGTTCTCCACATTGCAGCCGCAGTATACCCTGCCGCTTTTTGCCAGCAGCGCCGCTCCGACACAAAAATCGGAATACGGCGCATAGGCCTGTTTCTGAACCGCATATGCCTCTTTGATCAACGCCTTAGGATCCATCACTTAAAAATCGCTCTCTTTCTGTTTGCCTGCGGCAACTACATCGTCAAACTCCTGAATCATTTCCGCAGAAGGCTGCTTCGTACACAGACTCACAACAACGATCACAGCCGCACTTAACGCGAATCCGATTACCAGACTGTACAGACCGGTAGCCGCACCCAGAGTCTCTCCGCCAAACGGAATATAATCCCATACGATAACGGTCAGCGCACCGGTCAGAATACCGGAAATCGCCCCTGGCAGATTCGTCCGTTTCCAATACAGAGACAGCAGTACGATCGGTCCGAATGCCGCGCCGAATCCTGCCCACGCATTAGATACCAGTCCCATAATGCTGCTCTCCGGATCCCATGCGATCACGAATGCCAGCAATGCGACAATCACAACGGTGATCCGGCTGATCCGTAAGATCGCCTTATCGCTTGCCTTCGGGTTTACCACACCTTTGTAGATATCCTCGGATACAGAAGACGCAGTTACCAGAAGCTGGGAATCCGCCGTTGACATGATCGCGGCCAGAATCCCGCAGAGGAACAGCCCGCCGATAAAGATCAGCACTACATTATCCGTAAACATATGTAAGATCATTTCAATAAATACATTTTCAGAATCCGCGATCTCCGGACTTCCCAGATAAGCGCGCCCTACTACGCCGATCAGACAGGCAAATCCCAGAGACAGCGCTACCCACACAATTCCGATGACCTTGGACTTATTCAGCTCTTTATTGCTCTTTACCGCCATAAACCGTGTCAGAATATGCGGCATGCCGCAGTAACCGAGTCCCCAGCCGACCTGAGAAATGATCGCTATAAAATCATAATCCTGTCCGTCATTCTGGAACAGGCTTAAAAACGAACCCGCATTCTTGCCGGTCGCTTCAATGGCGCCGGAAAAATCTCCGCTTACAGCTCCGTATGCCGCGATCGGTACGATCAGCAGAGCGATCAGCATAAGCATACCCTGAATAAAATCCGTTACGCAGACTGCCATAAATCCGCCCATGGCCGTATACAGCAAAATGATCACGGCTCCGATCGTCAATGCCACATGATAGTCCAGACCGAATACCGTATTAAACAATTTGCCGCCGGCAGACAGCGCGGACGCTGTATATACCAAAAAGAAGATAACAATTACGATAGAAGAAAGCAGCAGCAGGATTTTCTTCGTATCATGAAACCGGTTCTGCAGATATTCCGGGAAGGTCAGCGCATTGTTCGCCCGGATTGTATAACGGCGCAGTCTGGAAGAAATGCACAGCCAGTTAAACACCGTACCCAAAAACAGACCGATAGCAATCCAGGACTGTCCTGTTCCCATGGCATACACAGAACCCGGAAGTCCCATCAGCAGCCATCCGCTCATATCCGATGCCTGTGCCGACAGTGCCGCAACCCAGCCGCCCAGGCCGCGCCCTCCTAAAAAATAATCCGCGTTGTTGCTTGTCTTCTTCATATAGGATGCGCCGATTACCAGCATCATAGCCATATAAAGCACAAATGCTATAAGAAAGCAGACAGTTGTTGTAGTACTCATATTGAATCCTCCTCTAAACAAACATATCGCTTAATTATAGCATAGGCAAAAGATACTGTCAAATCAAAGCTGTTCACGCTTTTATTTTTTTACATTTATCTTCATTTCAGGAGAAATTTTATAAAATAATTTAAATCTGGTCTGCCATGGTTCCTGCGCCGGAGAAGATACATGCAAGTATCTTTCATAGGGAAGTTTATTGATTGTTACTTCTGTTTCTCCCCTCTGATCCGCTTCCTGTACTACAGCAATTCTATTTTCATTTTCCCGATATATTGGAATAAAAATTCCAAACAGCACAGCCATTGAAACAAGAAAACTTACTATTTCAAAATTATAGACAGCTCTTTGTATAGTAAGGTTCATTGACAATAAAGAAAATAACTCTGCTACCAGCCACACATTTAAGATGTAAGTGGCAAAAAAACATCGGGGACCGATTGGAGTAACAATAAGCAGGGGACCAGTAACAAATGCTATACAGATCAGAATAAACAAAAACTTATCTCTTATGTATTTATCTTCAAATAAAAACATAAACAGTACGAATAATGCCAGCCAAAAGATAATATTAATAGTCCCATCTATATATTTGCTGTTTTGGCATCCATTGATCCATACAGTATTGACTCTGGTAAATATGCCATATACAATTGAGAAAAGACAAAGTTCAAAAGAAATCAATGAAATTCTTTTTTTATATCGGATCTGTATTCGCTTATAAAGCTTCCAGAACACAAAGCATAGAATAATTCCAAATACAATATTCAATACAATATTATTTAAAAACATATAGCGCCCTATCACATCGAAATAATTATCCATAATCCGATTGATCAAGCCAGCCCCTGACGTTTCGACAGTCCTGTATCCGTCTTCTCCATTCTGAATTGATGAATATACCGAGTTCGAAAACATCATTATAGTTCCAGTAATCGTTCCTAACGAATACAGAATATGAGGGATTTCGATTCTATGGTTAACAAACCAATTATATCCTAAAATAGATAATCCAATCGCTACTGCCAAAATAGTAACATGTTCAACAATTAATGCCGTCAGAAAGCCCAAAATGAAAAGAGGAATTGCCCATAAAACATTACATGGCTGACTATTCTTTTGAAATATTCTATAGATAAAAGCAGTATATAATAGAAACAAAAAAATAGATGTAGCATAATTTGCAAATCCTGAAGTCCAAACAATACTCTGGCGAAATACAGATTCTGTTGTCAAAAAGATGAAAATACTGGTTAGTAAAGCAACATGTATATTGTGATTACACATCTTAGTGATCAGATAAACAATTCCTAAGATACATCCTGCCATGACAATTGTTTTTAGGAGATTAGATCTTGTCAAGGCTAACACAATCAGATTACCAAAATATCTTCCACTATAGTTTTCAAACCATGTATTCAGGCGATCAATGCCTATACTACTGCCCCAAGCCCAGTCATCACCTGTATATGGAAATAAATAACATAGACCAGCCAGTAAAACAAAAAGTACAAACCAATGAAGTTTTTTAATTTTTTGCATGATTTATTACTCCTCGTATAATCAGTTTATAAACCTCATTTAAAGAGGCTACAGTCCGTAATTCATACAGACTTGATAAATTTCTTTATGAACCACTTACGATTTCAATAGCTTCCTCTTTCATATTTATTATTTTATGCGTGATAATACCAGCGTGGATTATTGTAGCATCTTATAAGCTTCTAGTCAACATAAGCTTTTCATATTATTAGTTTTTGAACATAAGAAAATATTCTACTCCTTTTGAATAAAGTACTTAATTGGAAAAGAAAATATAGGCAAAGAACAAACAATCGTCAAAATAACAGCTAATAAAAGCCAAATTATTTTTCCCCCATAAAATGTAAAAATGACATTACTAATTCCCGTATAGTTCATAATATATATAATAATCTGATGCCACATATATACCTGTAATGTTCTAGCTCCAAAAATAGATATTAAACCCAATTTTCTTTTGGGCGTTATTATAATCCACGCAAATCCCACTATCGTTGAAATTAAATAACATAACAACCGATACAATGGTCCTTCTGTAAAAATAGCATCTGGGAAAGAATGCCGTCCTGTAAATAAGAATCTTAAAATGAAAATATCCTGCAAGCATAAAATAGTAATAATCGCCCATAACCCTATAATTAAACAGCCTATTACTTTCAGCCATCTTTCTTCCAAAACCTTTTCTATTTTTTTATGAGGTATTATAGTTCCAGCTAAATAGAATGGATAAAAAACGATAATTCTTGATAAAACAAACTGATCCCCGATAGTTGTATCATATCCGGCAAAACAGGCTATAACAATAGCCATAATCAATAAAAACTTACTGTTTATAGTGCGAAATAAATAGGTAAGCAGGCTAAACATTGCCAACGCAAACATAAACCATGGGATTCCACTTTCTTCTAGCAAACTAAAAGATGCTTTTTGGTGAAATATAAGTTTAATTAAAAAATATGCGATTTTCATAATAATATATAATGCTAAATATTTAGAAATATTTTTAACTACTTTTTCATTATTATGAAATAACCCTGAAATAAAAATAAACAGAGGCATATGAAATGAATATATAAAAAGAAAAACACTTTTATAGAAATCCACCTCTAAATGTGCTTCCGTAAAATGACCAATTACAACAAATGCAATCAAGAGAAATTTCAAGTTATCCCAAATTGCAACTCTTTCCCTACCCATTTTTTCTCTCCATATTTATAATTCTGTTATTGTAAAGTAAAGAACAGAATTCCTTTTCTCCGGTATTAGTTAAACATTCCTTATATTCCGGTGCATCATATTTTACATCAATCATATCCAGTATTCGTTTTTTAAGTCCTTCCGGAGTTGTAATACATACATTTTCATAGTTTTTCGCTATGTAGTTTTCAAAATAATTATATGAGAACCGAAGGATACCAACTGTTTTTTTCAAATCAACCGCACCGACAAAAGCAACATTTGTAATAATCCATTCTGAGTTGAGCAATACCTCTAAAAAAATGTCCAGTTCTTTAAAATAAATAAATCGATCTGAATACTCCATCGGAAGCAGCCTTCCGGCGAAGCGCAGATTCATACAATTAGTAACAAGTGTCACGTCATCCGGCAATGACGAGAGCAATTCTTCTAGGTCAATTAATGTGTATTGATTTTTTTTTGGAAAACGCCGACTGCCAGAAACCAGAACTGAAAATATCCGTTTTCCGGTAAGTTCCGGATATATCTTTTCCAATTTTCGTCTGGCTCTTTTTATCTGTTCAGGATTCTTTAATTCTGCAGCGACCGGATGTCTCACATTTTCAATTAATGAAATTCCAATTTTTGAACATACAGGGCGAAACAAATTATCCCAATAAGAGCTGCCTGTAATTACATAGTCATATCCTCTTATATACTTTTCTAACCCCTTCTTAGTTTTCATCGCTGGCGAGAAAATCCTGTTTTCCGGAGTTAATAAAAGTATTTTTTTACAGTTTTTGCCTGTCCAGATCGAAGGATCTACATTTCCATCCAGACCAATGATTAAATCTGACTCTTTTTCTGCAATATTCGATTCAATTGCAATCACATCTGCCATATTATAATCAGATTTATCGAAATTTCCAATATAATAATTTAATTGAATATCCGGCATATTTTCACGAAAATAGTCTTTCAGCAGCTCCACATTAATCCTGTATGTAGTCTCACTTAAGGTAAACAGCGTTATAATTTCTGGTTTGCTCATTTTGTCTCCATATATTCATTGATAATATTTGCAATCCTTTTTGCACAATTACCGTCGCAGGCACTCATGTATTTTTCTATATAGGCTTCATACCGATCAGACAGCTTATGCCTGTTTTCACCAGTCAAGTAAGCGATCAAACTATCAGAGTCTCTGATAATCTCGCCCGGGAGTTCATTCTCAAAGTCCAAATAAAAACCCCGATTATAAAACTCCATATCGTAGCAAAAAAATACAATTGGTTTTCTTAACAAACAGAATTCAAAAATGACGGAAGAATAATCAGTGATGAGAATATCTGCCACAAACATAAAATCTATTGTGCGGATATCACGAATTTCTAAAATATTTGGATATTCTTCCTGTAAAATTGGCTCTGCCATTACCGGATGCGGTGCAATGACCATAATCTGATGATCTGAGAGTGTTTTTGACAGCTTATTAAAATCCAGCTCCGGTTCAAATTTGTTACGTTTCCGCTTCACATCCCGAAAAGTAGGTGCATATAACAGGATTTCCTTATCCTTTAGTATTGGATAGTGATCAAAAACTACTTCCCGCCGTTCTTTCATGTAAGCTTCATCAAAAAAAACATCCGTTCTCGGCACTCCCAAAGCTGCTACCTTTTCCTCTTCGATGTCAAAGGCACTGGCATAAATCGGTCTGATACTTTCTGCGCTGACACTGACAAGACTGTATTGAATATGTGTTGCTTTTTCTTCCCGCTGTGTAAGATTGGTTCCATGGATCCCAAATTTTTTAAATGCACCGCACGCATGCCATAATTGAATCACTCTTTGTTCCTGTTTCAGTGGGAAGATCCGCAGATACCGAATATAATCGTCTGTCAGAATTACCTTACTGGTAGCCACATAATAGTACATTTTCAATTTATAAAAGGAGCTATGCGGCAATTGCCGGCTTGCAACTAATTTTTTTCCTGTAATATAGGGAACTACACTTTTCAGGTTATCATCAAGTTCCTTATCCCTTCGTACGCTGAATACTAAAACCCGATTTTTCAGGGGCAGTAACTCAATCAGTTTCAGAATCTTTCTTTTCCAACGGTTTTTTTTTCTGATTTTAGCAGGCATAAGTTTTGTCCGCACTTCAACCTGATCCGGTTCAAAGCGGGAATCTTTCAGAGAAATCTGATCCCGGCTTTCACCAGACAGCCCATTTTTTTTATCAGAAAGCATATACCGTCTCAAAGACATTTCGTCGCCTTTTTCATAGACAACCAGGCATCGCGTTGTAACTGAAAAATAGCCCTGGTGATACAATTTTTCAACCGCATCTTTTTCATCAGTTACATTTTGTCGATAAATTTCTTTCAAATACTCTGTTTTTATAAGTTTATTGCCAAGTATGCCATCTGCCTTTTTTGCCAAAAATCCACGGCGATAATTTTTAATTTTCCGCAATACTCTGGCATGAAATGAACATTCAAATGACTGATTCTCCGATTTAACAAATACTGTACAGGTTAAAAACTCAAGCCGCATAGAAGATGCCAATTTAAACATCCACAGCAGAGCTGCTCTGTCATATACAAAATTACAGTCTGCCACTATCGTATATTCCGTATCAATACCATTGATTGCTGCTTGCACAAAATCTTCTTTTTTATCTTCTTTTAAATAAACAATCTGATAACTGTTTTCCAATTCAGTACATACGATTTGCCTCATATGCTCCGGAACAATAATTTTATATAAAACCAGATTCTGTACGCTTAAAGACTTCAGACACCGCACAAACTCATCTTGTTCAGTCAGATTCGCATACAGCAAAACTGTAATTCTGGCTTTTCCCAATGCCTCTGTATAAGTCATAGGCAAATCCTTCAGCTGCAGATCAGGGTGCTGGGACACAATTTGATAAAAGACATCCATATTAACCCTATGAAAAAGTTTCTGAAGGCTGCCGGCTACTAATGCCACACAGTCTTCTCCAATATTCCAAAAAAAACGGTAGAACTGATTCAGCAAGATCGTAATCTCTTTTTTTAAGAATTCATTGCTGTAACAATTAACGTCCTCTACCTCTTTTTTCAATAATGCAAAGTCCGTATAACCCGGATATTCCTGCAGACACTTTTCCTGCAAGGCCTTGTATATAATTTCATGTGCCTCCAGATAATCTCTGATTTTATCAATCCGAACACCAGAAGTAATAGAGGCATGTGCTGCAGACAGCATTCGCCGATAATGAAAAATAATTTTATTCAAACCGGTTATCTTCTCTGCCTGAAATACATATTGCATTACGAAAGCCCCATCTTCTGAATAAGAGATTGGGGGAAAACACAGATTCAATTCATCAATTTTAGATTTACGAAATAACTTATTAGAACAGGAAAATGTCCACAGTATTCCTGTATGATTCCATGGGATTTCTTTCAGCTGTACCAATCCATTCAGATTATCAACCCCATATCTGCGGACTTCATTAAAGATATCATATTTGGCAATTACCAGATCTGCTTCCTCTTCTGCTGCAGTCTGATACAATTTTTCCAACGCGTCATCAACCAGAATGTCATCGGAATCAAAAAAATAGATATATTCTCCTTTTGCTATTTTCAGCCCGTTATTTCTGGCAGCCGAAGGTCCGCTGTTTTCCTGGGTAAGTATTGTCATATGAGAAATTTTCTTCTGAAACTCCTGTAAAATTCTGACACTGTTATCCTGAGAGCCATCGTCCACTGCTATTAATTCAAATTCCTGAAAAGTCTGTGCCAGTATACTGTTTAATGTCTCTGCCATATATTCTTCTGAATTGTAAACCGGCATAATAATTGATATTTTTGTATCCATTTTCTTTTATCCTTCTAACGCAAATGCAAGAATTCTTTCTGTTGCGTGTCCATCACACGCCCCCATAAATTTCTCGCGAAATTGACGTATTGTTTCTACGTTAAAATTATCCGCAATCGCTTTTATACTTGCAACAATCTCCTCTGTAGTCCGTACAACCGGCCCTGGAGTCATATCTTCATAGCTGTAGTAAAACCCTCTCCAGTCAAAATAATCTTCCAGATCCGGAGCGAAAAAAATCATAGGCCGCTCAAACAGAGAATATTCAAAAATCAACGAAGAATAATCTGAAATACATAAATCGCTGACACAGATTAATTCTTCAATTGACATAACTTCTGTCACGTCCTTCGCAAAACTTTTTTGTGTATCAGAAATTGCTTCTCTATTTTTAACAAACGGATGGTGTTTGACTAATAATACATACTCGCCTTGAAACTCCTGCTGCAGTAAATCTATATCCATATCTGACGGGCTGTAGGCAGTACTCACCTTGCCGCGAAAGGTTGGTGCATATAAAATCACCTTTTTTCCGATACTTTCCGGAAAAATATGTTTTAGCTTTTTTCTCGCATTGTTAATGACTTCCGGATCATAAAACGCATCTGTCCGGCTTACTCCCATAGGCTGTACAATTCCTGGTTTATCTTGAAGACTCATTGCTTCTTCATACGCCCATATTACTTCTTTGCTGCTCACCGTTACGCAATTGAGATTTCCATAATTTGGATATCGTTTCAGGATCTCTGTCGTTTCTCCAAATTTCTTCTCTCCGATGCTCATTCCAAATTTTTTAAATGCGCCGCACGCATGCCAGGTCTGAATCACCTTTGTTTCAGGCCGCATTTTGATACAGCCAATTGCCTTACAGGCATCGTTCACAAAAACACATCCAGCCGTTGCCATATCCCGAATCAATTTCAGATTATTCCGCAAATATCTCCATTTTCCCTGATCTACTTCATTTAAATAATGAATTTTTACTTCATAACAGGTATTTTTCTTCAGGCTGTCATATAATCGTATAAAATTATCTGTCAAATAAGAAAACCGAACTTCACAAAAAATAATTTTATTCTTTTTGATACGCCGTCGGCTAAAGATAAAATAACATGTCCTATATAAAAATCGAAATGTAAGGCATCTTTTTATTTCACTTAGTACATACTTCACGGAATGATTCATGGAATCTATTCCTCCCAGATCATAACAGTTTTCCCAATCAGCTTATGAATATCCGTCTCAAAGGCAGATGCAATATCCCGGATATTTCTGACTACCAATTCGGAACCTACAATATTTTCAAAATATCCAACGATTTCCGGATATTTCTTATACAGCTCAATTAAACCTGTAAAATCCTCTCTGCCGCTTCTGCTGCTTCCAAAGATACGCAGCCCTTTTTCCAATACCATTCTGGTATTGATCGGAGCCAGATCCTCTGATACGCCAAGAATCGATATGGTTCCTTCCGGCTGAATTAGATCTATGATTTGATTAATTGCCTTCGAAGATGCCGGTCCTCCCACACATTCAAAAGCATGATCTAATATAATTCCATCCATGGGATCTGTCACCAGATAAGTTTCATCTGCAAACGTAAAATCTTCAAGCTTAGCGGAAACAATTCCAAATACACAAATTTTAGATTCCGGCAGCATTTTCTTTAGAAGCAAAGCCGTAATATAGCCCAGATTCCCGTCTCCCCATACGCCGATCACTCTTCTGCGATTGTGAGCAATCTTACAGAATCGGCTGATTGCATGATAACTGACACTGACAATTTCAGTAAAGGCTGCGACACTTAAATTAATCCCTTCCGGCAATTTTACTAAACGATCCGGTACTGTCTGAACATATTCCTGTAGGAAACCGTCTGTACTGCTGCCGCGGAATTTGCTGGAACGAAGGTAATTCTCTGCCACAACCCCATCCTCTTCACAGGGCAAATTGGGAATCATAACAACCCGATCTCCTACCTGAAATATTTTCGTAGGATCATAGACTACTTTTCCGATACCTTCATGGATCAGTGCCATCGGCAGTTTCTGTCTGAGTACCGCCTCCGCTCTGGTTCCCTGATAATAACGCTGATCGGCATTACAGATAGACAGGTGGGTTGGTCTGACCAGAATATGGGAATCGTCACATTCAATATCCTGGAATGCAACTTCAAACTGTCTCGGTCTTTTTAACTGATAAACTGTATTTAACATCTGTACTTTAATTCCTCCAACGTAAACGCCATATTAGCTGCTCAGTCTGACGACTCACTGTTTAAAAGAGACTGTGCCACACGAATATCATACGGATAAGTGATCTTAATGTTGAAAACTTCTCCTTCTACCAGATGTACATGTTCTCCTTTCAGAACCATAATCTTACAGGCATCCGTCAGGATTTCCTTTTCATCCTGTGTCAGGGAGTCATATAGATCCCGCAATTTTTTAGCATGAAAAGTCTGCGGCGTCTGTCCCTGATACATTGCGGAGCGATCCGGAATATTAGTGATCAGCTCATGATTTGTACTCTCTACAATCGTATCGGAAGCCGGGATCACAGTATCGCAGGCTCCGCTTTCCTTCGCATAACGGATATTTTCTTCAATGATCCGATAAGTCACAAACGGCCGCACAGAATCATGTGTTACAATGATGGTATCGTCATCCAGTCCATAGTGTTCCTCAATGTAGCGGATTGAATTCATAACCGTTTCATTTCTGGTTGCGCCGCCTTCTATCACTACAACATCTTCTTTTTTGTTTATATATTTATTGATGATATCCTGCGTATAGCGGATCCATGCCTTAGGCGACAAAACAATGATCTTATCCAGTTCCGGATACATTATAAATTTCTCAATGGTATGGATAATGATCGGCTTTCCTCCAATTTCCATAAACTGTTTCGGCTTTTCCACATTCCCCATCCGGGTTCCGATCCCGCCGGCCAGAATAACGCCGTAAATATTGTTCTTTCCCACTTTTGATTCCTCCTTGCAATCACTGAAATACACATTTTATAATTCTCTCGGTCGCATGCCCGTCACATGCTTCCATATATAGCTTCAAAAAATTCTGTCCTGCCTCCGGATCATAAACGGCAGTTTTTACTGCTGACAGCAAATCTTCTTTATTTGAGACATGCTGTCCGGGGATATCCGAATAAGGGATATAGGTACCTCTTTCCATTTCATACCGTTTTTTATCCGGTGCAAATAAAATCAACGGTTTCTGATAAATCATATAATCAAACAAAATAGAAGAATAGTCTGTAATCAGAATATCACACACTGGAAGCAGTTTTTCTGTCCGTATCCTGCAATTAGAAACTCCGGCCTTTCCTTCCAGATGCGGATGCAGTTTCTGAATCACATACCATTCGTCTCCCAGAGATTCTGATAATTCTCTGACAGCCTCTATCCCCTTCAGCCGCGGATTTCCCGCGTTTCCCCGAAAAGTAGGCGCCCACAACACGATTCGTTTTCCTCTGGCTTCCGGATATTCTTTATAAAAAGATTCTATACAGGTTTCCTGATAAGAGGCTCTGAAATATCGATCTGTCCGGCTTACGCCCAAAGCCTGAACCCGTTCTGCCGGCAGTCCCATCGCCCTTGCATAAATGGGAATACACCATTTCGCGCTCACAGTCACCAAAGTCACATTTTTCATCGGATTGCCTTTATAAAATCCAGGGACATCATCTTTTGCATCAAAGCCAAAACGTTTTAATGCGCCGCAGGCATGCCAAAGCTGAACCACTTTAGTCTCCGCTTTTTTTCTGCAGGCTCCTGCCGGTAAATAGTAATCACAAATAAATACAACCGAGGCCTGTCCGTAGTCCCGCATAAACGCAGCCACAGATTTCCAGATCTGTCGTCCCGACGCATGCGCATAATCCAGAAAATGAGTGCGAACGGTTTTTCCTGTTTTTTTTACCTCATAGTACATTTCTTCCATTTCATCCGGAAGAGAATCATGATGCGCATCTGCAAACAGGACCAGATTTTCATCTGTTTTTCTTTTAAAACATAAATAAAGAACAGGAAATATAAATGATTGAAGGCACATTTTCACTACCTGTTTTATGACATAAAAAATATTCATTTATTTCCTTCCTGAATGTCTGCAATTTCTCATTTTTAATTTCATGATTCATAACGCCAGTCCAATTATATACGAAAAATTATCGAAATGCAACCCGCATATTTCCATTTTCGCGGCATAAACTGCAATAACAATATTTGTATACGAGGTATTACCATGATATCCGTCTTATCAAGACAGCAGCTTCCCGAGACCGGAAACGATACCGGAAATCTGAAAATCCAGATCACCAATACCGCCAATCTTCCCATTGCCAACGCTACCATTCAGATTTCCTATACCGGTGTTCCCAACAGTACGTTTGAAACGCTGACAACCGATTCCAGCGGCCAGACAGAAACGATTGCCCTGAACGCGCCGCCGCTTTCTTACAGTCTGGATTCCGAAAGCAACCAGCAGCCCTATTCCGAATACACCATCAATGTCAATGCACCCGGCTATGAGGAAATCGACGTTTCCGGCATTGAGATCCTGCCTGAAACTGATTCTGTACAGTCTGTACGGCTGACTCCGGCAGAACCGGATCTGCGCTCCGAAAATATTGCCATCCCCGCACACACCCTGTACGGCGAGTATCCGCCCAAAATACCGGAAGCCGAGATCAAGCCTATGGATGAAAGCGGCGAGATCGTTTTAAGCCAGGTAGTCGTACCGGAATACGTGATCGTACACGACGGCGCTCCCAGTGATTCCACTGCCTCCAATTACTATGTCCCCTATACAGATTACATCAAAAATGTAGCCTCCAGCGAAATTTACGCCACTTGGCCGGAAGCCACGATTTACGCCAATGTACTGGCGATCATGTCCTTTACCATGAACCGGATCTATACGGAATGGTATCGGGGAAAAGGCTATGATTTTACCATTACTTCTTCCACTGCCTATGATCAGAAATGGATCCAGGGAAGAAATATTTTTGACAACATATCCTTTATTGTCGATTCCATTTTTAATAATTATCTGGCGCGTCCGGATGTAAGACAGCCCATATTCACCCAATACTGCGATGGAAAGCGTGTCACCTGTCCCAACTGGCTCTCTCAGTGGGGATCCAAATATTTAGGCGATCAGGGCTACAGCGCCATAGAGATCATCCGAAATTACTATGGCAATGACATGTATATCGGTACCGCCCCCGTAGTCTCCGGCGTGCCTTCCTCCTGGCCCGGCTATGATCTGGATATCGGAGCCAGCGGTGAAAAAGTACAGCAGCTGCAGGAACAATTGGATCGGATTGCCCAGGTATACACTGCCATCGGCAGAATCAGCGCCGACGGAATCTATGGAGAAAAGACGCAGGCCGCCGTCCGGAATTTCCAGCGGATCTTCAATCTGCCAACTAGCGGCATTGTAGATTTTGCCACCTGGTATAAGATCTCACAGATCTATGTTGGGATCACACGGATTGCCGAAAACCGATGACTGCGGTCTTTCACCGGCTTCCTCTGTGCCTGGTCAAGTAACGTTTTCTGTAAAACAAAAAGGATCTGCGCGAAACCGTCCGGCAGAACAGACTGTCCTGCCTGCAGACCGATTTCGTGCAGATCGATAACGAAAATATGTTTTACTCTTTATTGCGCCGATGCGGCGTCAGAACCGGCGTCTTTTGTCAGATATTCTTTGGTAAATTCCTTGATTCCCGTAACAATACCTTCCGCCAGCTTCTGCTGGTATTCGTCTGTGATAAGCCGGCTGCGTTCTTCCTTATGCGTTAAAAATCCGCATTCCACCAGGCAAGCCGGCATCGCAGAATCCTTAATGACAATGTAGGTATCTTCCTTGGTCTTTAAGTTTTTAGCCTGTGTCGATGCGATCACTGCCTCCTGAACCGCCTCTGCCAGTTTTACAGACACCTTGTCCTTTTTCCCATAGTACCAGGTTTCGATTCCCTCTGCGATTCCGTCTCCAACTGCTCCTTCTTCTGTTCCATCGGAATTCAGATGAATACTGACAAACAGATCCGCTTTCTTTTCATTGGCAAACGCTGCTCTGTCCCAGATATTGATATATTCCTCTTCTTCCTGCCGGGTATAAATAACCGTATAGCCAGCAGCCGTCAGTAATGGCTCGATCTTACGCGCGATCGCCAGCGTCAGATCCGCCTCCCAGACATTCTCCGCCTCGATCCCGCATCCGGGATCCTTAGCGCCATGTCCCGGATCCAGAACAATGGTAAGCCCCTGCCCTACCTGTTCGACAGGCTCTGCCGGCGTCTCTTTCTCAGCCGGTTCTTCCGGCGTCACGGTTCCGGAAACCGGCAGATTCTCATTGGTCTGGTTTTTCCCGTTCTCTCCTGCCTCCGCCTGTTCTGCATTCAGCGTACTGCTGATCGCAATAACCAGACAGACGAACAGTACCGCCAGGGCGCCGGTACACGCTCCCAGCTTTTTCCGCCGAAGTATCTCCTGTCTGCGATTTCTGGAATTTCTTCTCCCCGTCATAGTTACCCCCGTCCAAATGTATGATTCCTTGTCATTGTATGTCATTTTTCCTCAAAAATCAAGTTCTTTCATAAGTCCGGAAATAATATTCCAGATCAAAATAAGTCTGTTCTTCACTTTCTTCTGTCAATTTCCACTCCGGGCTCTCTGAAAGACGGACCGGAAAATACGTATCCGCAGCGTAAGCATGGTCCACATAGGTAACCAGTGCCTTCTTACAATAGGGCAGCATCTGCTCATAAATCGTGCCGCCGCCGATGACATAAATCTCTTTTCCTGTGTATTTTTCCGCCTCGGCTGCGGCTTCTTCAACACTGTGCACGACCACTGCGCCCTTTCCCTCATAATCTGTCCGCTTTGTAATCACAATATTCACCCGGTTCGGGAGCGGCGCTCCGTTGGGAAAGCTCTCCAGTGTTTTTCTTCCCATGATCACCACATTTCCGGTCGTTTTCTGTCTAAAAAATTTCTGATCCTGCGGGATCCGGACAAGCAGCCGGTTCTGATTGCCGATCGCCCAGTTTTGATCGACTGCAACAATTAGATTCATATTTCCTCCATGTTGTTTATACTGCTACCGGAATGTTTCGGATCTGCGGACCGGTCTCATAATGATCCAGCCGCACATCATCCGGTGTAAATGCGTAAAAATCTTTGATTTCCGGATTCAGCCAAAAGTCCGGCGCCGGATAGGGAGTCCGCTCAATCAGTTCCCGAATGATCGGTATATGCCGGTCATAAATATGGGCGTCCGCGATGACATGCACCAGTTCACCGGGTACCATATTGCATACCTGCGCCAGCATATGAACCAGGACCGCATACTGACATACATTCCAGTTATTGGCAGCCAGAACATCCTGGGAACGCTGATTTAAAACAGCATTCAGTTTCAATTTTTCCGCTCCGGGTTCTTTCGTCACATTAAAAGTCACACTGTAAGCGCAGGGATACAGATTCATCTCATGCAGATCCTGATGTACATAGAGATTTGTCATGATCCGGCGGCTGTAAGGATTATGTTTCAGATCGTAAATAACCCGGTCCACCTGATCCATTTCCCCTTCCTTATAGATGTGCTTTACGCCCATCTGATACCCGTATGCCTTTCCGATGGAACCGGTTTCATCAGCCCATGCGTCCCAGATATGGCTGTGCAGATCATGGATATTATTCGATTTTTTCTGCCAGATCCAGAGCATTTCATCTACACAGCTTTTAATCGCCGTCCTGCGCAAAGTGATCGCCGGAAATTCCTTTGAAAGATCATACCGGTTTACCACGCCGAACCGTTTAATCGTATACGCGCTGCTGCCGTCTTCCCATTTGGGACGCACCTTTTCTCCCGCCGTACTTGTTCCGTTTTCCAATATATCTCTGCACATATCAATAAAGATCGTATCTGCGTAACTCATTTTTCTCCTCCATTTCCACGTGCTATGCGCCTATTCTGATATCCAGTTCTACCGGGCAATGGTCTGAACCCATTACTTCCGTGTGTATCTTAGCGTCTGTCAGCTGTTCCTTCAGAGATTGCGAGACCAGAAAATAGTCAATACGCCACCCTGAATTTCTGCTTCTGGCCTGAAACCGATAGGACCACCAGCTGTAAACCCCTTCCGCGTCCGGATAGAAATACCGGAAAGTATCTATGAAGCCTGCTTCCGTCAGCTTCGTAAATTTCCCGCGCTCCTCATCTGTGAAACCAGCGTTCTTCCGGTTTGTCTTCGGGTTCTTCAGGTCGATCTCCTGATGGGCGACATTTAAGTCTCCGCAAAAAATGACCGGCTTCTTCTCCTCCAGTTTTTTCAGATAGGCAAGAAAGGCATCTTCCCACTGCATCCGATAAGACAGACGTTTGAGTTCATCCTGGGAATTCGGCGTATACACATTGACCAGATAGAAATCCGTAAATTCCAGTGTGATCACCCTTCCCTCCCGGTCATGTTCTTCTGCCCCGATTCCGTAAGTGACCAGAAGCGGCTTTGTTTTCGTAAATACCGCCGTACCGGAATAGCCCTTTTTCTCCGCGTAATTCCAGTACTGTTCATAGCCCGGCAGATCTAATTCGATCTGCCCCGCCTGCAGCTTGGTCTCCTGCAGACAAAAAATATCCGCGTCAATCTCCTGAAAAAAATCCATAAAGTTTTTTCCCATACAGGCCCGCAGACCGTTTACATTCCATGATATCAGTTTCATTCCGTTTTTCCTTTCTCCATTATAGCCGCCAGTTCTTTTCCCACATAAGCCTCTATATAAATGCCGTCCTCCCGGTATTCTTCTGCAATCAGCTGTCCGTATTTCCGGATCTGTCCGATCAGGCCCGCCTCTGAATACGCAAAAACTCTCCTGATATATACCCGGCTTTCCCGCAGAATCTGTTCCAGCACTTCCGTCAGTTCCTGCATCCCCTGTCCGGTTTTGAGGGAGACCGGCAGACTGTACTCTGCTTTTTCATCCCGCATATGCATCGGTTCTTCCAGCTTGTCCTGTTTATTAAACAGGGTTACGACCGGCTGCCCGGATACGCCCAGCTGGTTTAAGGTTTCATAGACTACCTGCATCTGCGCATCCATCTGCGGATTGGACGCGTCCACAACATGGATCAGAATGTCCGCATATTTCGCTTCCTCCAGTGTAGACCGAAACGCATCGATCAAATGATGAGGCAATTTGCGGATAAATCCAACCGTATCCGTAAGCAGCAGTTCCTGTCCGTCTTTCAGCTTCAGCATACGAGTCGTCGGATCCAGCGTCGCAAATAAGGCATTTTCCTCCAGCACATCTGCCCCCGTCATCGTATTTAACAAAGTGGATTTTCCCGCATTCGTATACCCTACGATGGCCGCCACCGGCACCCTGCGCCTCTTCCGCTGATTCCGAACCAGTTCCCGGTGCGTTTCCATTTCCCGGATTTCCCGGCGCAGCTGTGAGATCCGCTCTTTGATCAGACGCCGGTCAATTTCCAGTTTTTTCTCACCCGGACCTCTGGTTCCGATTCCTCCGCCAAGCCGTGACAGTACATTGCCGGCTCCGATCAGCCGGGTTGCCCGATACCGCAGCTGTGCCAGTTCTACCTGCAGTTTTCCTTCTTTCGTCCGTGCCCTGCCCGCAAAAATATCGAGGATCACCAGCGTCCGGTCCATAATCTTGGTGTTCAGTGCGTCTTCCAGATTCCTAATCTGCATCGGCGACAATTCGTCATCACACACGATTCCCGTTGCCTGCGTCTCATGAAGCATCTGCCAGATCTCGTCCAGTTTTCCTTTTCCTACATAAGTGGCGCTTACAATCTGTTCGAGATTCTGGATTACGACGCCTGCCGTTTCAGCGCCCGCAGTCTTTACCAGTTCTGCCAATTCTGCCACAGACTGTTCCGTTTCTTTATAATCACCGGTATTAACGGCAGCTAAGAGCACCCGTTCCGCCGGCGCTTCTATCTTATATCCGTCTGACATATCTGTTCTCCCCCCCCCTCTACGATTCTTTCGGCAAAGAATCCTTTTTCAGCTGTTCCAGCACTTCCAGTCCCTCCGCATCCAGCGAATCCGCCAGTGTGGAGCGCTTTTGCAGATGATTCTGTTCGTAATTCTCCCGGCTCTCTTTTGCCGCGTTTTCAACCTCGGTTTCCAATTCCCGCGCGGACAGCCGCTTACATCCGGCGCCGATAATGATGATCTGTTCCAGACCGTCGGAGGTCGCTACCGTAATATCGTATTTTCCGCCGTTTTCATGCGCGAATTTTTCAATATAAGCATCGGCGGTTTCCGCCTCTTTGGTATAAACGATATGGATATTGTGGTAATCCAGCAGTTCCGTTCCATGCCCCTTGACTCTGTATGCGTCAAACACCAGAATCAGACTGCACTGCCGGATTCCCTGATAATTGCACAGAATATCAGCCAGTTTGTCCCTTGCGCTGTCGATATTTTTCTCCGCCAGCTGCCGCAGACTCTCCCATGCGAAAATAATATTGTATCCGTCTATCAGCAGATAAGGTTTCTTTTTTTCCACGGGCCGGTATACGCGTTTCTGTCCGCCCTGTTCTGGAGCCTTCTTTGGCACATTTCCCCGGCTGATGCCTTTATGCGGCGTAAACTCGGGTTTTCGGTTGGCATAAAAGGTTCGGTCTAAGATCGCATCGATCTCATCGGTTCCCAATGCCAGATCCAGCCGGCTTTCCAGCGGTCTGTTCCGGGCATTTTTCTGTTCTTCCGATGATTCCGGCTGTTTCAGAACCCCTTCCAGATGCATATACCGGGGCACGTCATACCACGGCACCTGAAAACCGGCGCCGTGCGCGCAGAAAACAGAGCCGGACGGGTTGTCCGAATCTTCGTCCGCATCATACCCCATCTCGGCAATGACCTGTTCCGAATTATGACAGGGCGCATAACCGGACAGCATACAGGTTAGCGTCCCTCTCCCTTTTGTGTAAGCCGTAACCTCCCGCTGATATCCGTTCATTTCACTGACCGGCGCGCTGCCGGTCAGAACAGACCGCTCGCCGTCGGATTCCCGCACTTCACAGGTCCCGCTCATCTTCTCGATATCGGTCATTGCCCTGCCCACGGAATCCGCAGGCAGTTCCAGACGGAAACTGTAATAAGGCTCCAACAGTACGGAACGCGCCTGCCGCAGTCCCTGCCGGACCGCCCGATATGTCGCCTGCCGGAAATCTCCGCCTTCCGTATGCTTCTGATGCGCACGGCCCGAAATCAGTAAAATACGCATATCCGTGACCGCAGAACCGGTCAGAACCCCTACGTGCTGTTTTTCTTCCAAATGCGTGAGGATCAGTCTCTGCCAGTTTTTTGCCAGTATATCTTCGCTGCAGACCGTATCAAACTGCAGTCCGCTGCCCGGTTCTCCCGGTTCCATCAGCAGATGAACTTCCGCATAATGACGGAGCGGTTCAAAATGACCGACTCCCTCCACGGTATTCGCGATTGTCTCTTTATAAACAATGCTGCCGGTTCCAAACGAAACCTCCGCGCCGCACCGCTCCAGGATCAGGGTTTGCAGCACTTCCAGCTGAACCTCTCCCATGACCTGCACAAAAATTTCCTTAGTGTCCGCCTGCCAGCGGATATGCAGACCGGGATCTTCTTCCTCCAGCAGACGCAGCTTCGGCAAAATGACAGCCGGATTTACCATCTCCGGCAAAAGAATCTGATAATTTAATACCGGCTCCAGGAGCGGCAGTACCGTATCGGTTTCCGCCCCCAGTCCCTGACCGGCAAAGGTTTCCGTCAGCCCGGTAACTGCGCAGATCTCACCGGCTGCCGCGGTTTTTGCGGTCTCATACTTTTCTCCGGAATACAGACGGATCTGATTGATCTTCTCCTGCTTCTGTTCTCCTTCCCTCTCATAGGAAACCGTATCTCTAACCTGCAGACTGCCGCCGGTAATCTTGATATGCGTCAGCCTGCTGCCCTGTATATCCCGTGTGATCTTAAACACTCTGGCTGCAAAGCGGTCCGCATACTGCGGCGTTTTCGCGTAGCGTCTCAGTCCTTCCATAAACTCCCGGACTCCGGTCAGTTTCAGAGCCGAGCCAAAATAGCACGGATAGAGCATCCGCTCCGCAATGAGCTGCCGAATCTCCTCGATCTCCAGCTTCCCCGTTTCCAGATATTCCATCATCAGTTCTTCTTTACAGACCGCCACATTCTCATAAAAATGCGCATCCTCTTCCGTAAAATCCACAATTCCGGAATCCAATTTATTCTGCAGCAGTTTTAACAGCGCGTTCCGATCCGTCCCGGGCTGATCCATTTTATTGACAAATAAAAATGTAGGAACCCGATATTTTTTCAACAGATACCAGAGCGTTTCCGTATGGCCCTGAACCCCGTCCGCTCCGCTGACGATCAGAATCGCATAATCCAGTACCTGCAGCGTCCGTTCCATTTCTGTAGAAAAATCCACATGCCCCGGCGTATCCAGAAGCGTAATCTTCAGATCTTCAAATTCCAGGATCGCCTGTTTGGAAAAGATCGTAATTCCTCTCTGTTTTTCCAGCGCATAAGTATCCAGAAAAGCGTCTCCGTTATCGACTCTTCCCCTCTTCCGAATGCTGCCGCTTTCAAACAACATACTCTCTGATAATGTGGTTTTCCCCGCGTCTACATGAGCCAGAACGCCTACTGTCAGCTGCACCATAGATTCACCCGACTCCCGGTTTCATTACTTGCGCAATTTTGTTTCTTTTAAACCCGCACAGCCATTTTACCAGATTTTTCGTCATTATTCAATAGGACTTCAAAAAAGCTACGGCAGGCTGTCCGCGAGGCACAGAGCACCCCAGCCGGTTCTGGGAGAAGGCACCGGCTCTCCTAAAAGCGGTCTTGCTCCCCGCAGCAGATATGCCTTTACTTTTTCTCCATACAGATACGGATCATTTCCCAGCACGATTCCCCACTCCATCAACAGCGCCGCGCTGCCTGTCACAAACGGAGTCGCCATAGAGGTGCCGGTTCTGTTTTCCACTCCCCCGCCCACAGCCGCGGAAGAAATATTAACGCCCGGCGCCACCAGATCCGGTTTGATCCGGTTTCCCAGCCGGGTATAGCCCCGTCCGGAAAAATTGGCGTAGGCATTGGTCGTGTCATCATAGGCACCTACCGAAATTACATTTTCCGTTGCAGCCGGGATCGTCAGCGTAGTATCCGGCTCCGGGTTGATAAATCCGGTCCGGTTGATCAGGGAAACCCCTGCCGGCAGCCACAGATCCACCTGTCCGTTTACAATATCCTGCGCGCTCAGCCGGATTTTCCAGATACCGGGCGCAATATAATTCTGCCTGGGAATCAGATCCAGAAAAATTTCCTGCGCGATACTGTAAGGTTTTGGCGTTCCGTAATATGCCAGTATGACTGTGCTGTTTCCTTCCGTCACATACCGAACTGTTTCCGCCAGCTCTGTCAGCGGCCCGATCTGCTCTCCCGACGGTGTTTCGATCGTGATCTGAAACCGATCCACATACTGTTTCCAAAGCTGGATATTGAAAGACGGCGTATAGGCGGCCACGTTCAGTTCGATTTCCCGGTAGCGGTCTGCGCCTCCCCGTCCCTGCGGCAGAAACGTTCTGGCATGGCCGCCCGCGATTCCTTCATTTCCCATTCCCACCGCGATCACGCTTCTGCCGATATTGGAAATTCCGTCCATAAATGTGGAGAGCAGCGATTCTCCGTCATGGGATCCATAGGTATTTCCAAAACTCAGATTGACCGCGATGGGCCGGTTGTAAGCCGCTCCCCGCTTTGCTACATAATCAAGCGCCTGCATCAGTTCACTGGTCCGGGGAAAAGAATCCGTTCCGGGGGTGCCCAGTTTTACGATGATCAGATCGCTTTTCGCGGCAATCCCCAGCGTTTCGTTTCTGTTTTCGGCAAAATTTCCGGCGGCGATTCCTGCTACATGGGTTCCGTGTCCCGATAAATCTCTGCTTGGCACCACGGCCAGCTGCCGCTCTCTGCTCTCCGCCTGCAGGGCGCGGTTGATCTCCTCCGCGGTATACACACTTCCCAGCGCATAGCCTTCCGGCGGATTTCCCGGAATGGTCTGATCCCAAAGTTCCAAAATCCGGGTAGTTCCGTCGGCATTGCGAAAAGCGGGGTGCGCGTAATCGATTCCAGAATCGATCACAGCCACGATCACCCCGCTTCCATATAGATTTAATTGTCCCGGCAGCAGCGGATTCTGCACCGGGTTAATACAGGACGCACGTTTTCCCTCCTGCAGTGCAAAATACAGACGCTTCGGTTTTTCAATAAATACGATCTGCTCTGTTTGGGCCAGCCCATCTATCAGACGTTCCGGAACCGTCAGAATGGCGTATCCGCCGGACAACAGCACGACGTCGATCCCCTGTTCCCTGAGAAAATCAATCGAGCCAACATACTGGACGATCAGATCCCATTTGCGTTCCGCCGCGTCATACCCCACCTGCAGGATGTCGGAGCGTTCCCGTTCCGCCTCCGGCGTTTCCAACGCCATATTCAACACGTTTTCTATCTTTTCACTGTTCATTTTTTCCGCCTGTCATGTTCTTTTTAATCATTATAAGAAGAACGGGCCGAAAAAATACCTTACAGATCACTCCGCGGACAGACGCCGATAGCGGAATTTTCCGATCAGCAGAGCCAGCATACCTGCCACGACGGCAAAAGCCGTTTCGATCAGCAGAAACACCAAAACATTTTCGGAGCGGAACGGTTCGTTTCCGGACAGCATATTGTTGATCCGGACATACCAGTATGCCGGCAGGAATCTGGCTACGGCAAGCACGCCGCTTCCCAGCAGGGACTGTTCTACAAAGATACCGCAGAAGAAACTCATTCCCAGGCCGATCACCTGCGTGATCAGATTGATCGTATTCTCACCGGGAGAAAAACAGGAGAACAGAATCGCCCAGGACGCCGAAACCAGGGTAAAAACAAAACTGTTTAATGCAGCTATCCACGCTTTCCCCACGTAAAGTCCTCCGTACAGGATCATACCGACGCCCATAAATAACAGCCAGATCCCGATGATAAAGAGCACGCTTCCCGCCGAGTTCCAAAGCAGATAGGACGCGGGACGGATTCCGGAGCAGTCCGTCCGAAACCGGATATCATTACGGTTCATGGTAAGCAGGACCGGGCACAGCGTATTGAACAAAACGGATATCAGGATATACGGAAGATACTGAAAAAAGAAGAAAAGAACCGTAGGGTATTCCGTATCCGCCTCAAAATCGGCATAGGTCACATCCGCCTGCACGGAAAGCGCGGTTTCCGCTTTTTGCACGGCTTCCGGCAGCAGACAGCCTTCCGCCAGATACGCGCTGACAGAAGCGACATATTGATCGAGCAGCTGCTCCGTCAGGATATCGGCATATCCCGCATGCATTGTATACCGTTCAAACAGATTTTCTGTATTTCCCGCCGCCAGTTGTTTTGCATATCCGGACTTGATCAGGAGAATACAGTTGACGCGTTCATAATAAAGCGCGTCCAGCAGGATGTCTTCATCCTGTTCCAGATCGACAAGCTCATGCTGTTTGCCGATATAGCTCACCAGGGACCGGCTTTCAGCGGAATCGTCCTGATCGAAAATACAGAATATCAGTTCTGTCTGTTCAAAGACCGTCTTATCCTCTTGACCTGAAAACGCGAACACAAGGGAAATCGACAAAAATATAATAATATAGATCAGGGAGGATGGAATTGATTTTTTCAGGACTTTAAAAAACGCCTTAAATATCTGCATATTGTTTCCTCCTCGTCATGATAATACCCAAAATACAAAAGAGCAGCGAGATCAGGAGCATTGCCGCCAGCTTTTCGCCAAACCGCCGGTAATCACTGTACAGGTTCAGACAGTAAATACTGTCTGAAATGACGGCGGCAGGATTGATCTCGTTTAACCACGGGACAAACCGGGCAACGAGCGCTTTCATATTGCCCACCATCAGCCCGCTGAAGAAACAGAACAGCAAAACAACCGCATTGCAGATCCCGGTTCGGACTCTTTGCCCTGCTGTTCCGATGGAGCCCACGAAAAAGCCGATGGAAACTCCGGTCATACCGCCCAGGCAGGCCGCCAGATAAACGAGCGGCAGCCGGTTTCCGAGATCGATCTTTAATACAAAAACCAAAAACGTAACGCAGACCGCCATACAGAGAAACTGCAGCAGGACTGCGCCGGTCAGATCGGCGGCAAGGCTGACCGCTTTTGAGATCGGAGAACAGCTTTTCCTGGCGCCAAGCGCAGAGAGATTAGCCTGGTTATTGAAACAGATCTGCATACCTAACAGACTGCCGTACAAAGCCGTCATGGCGATCAGATTATAAAAATACTGCGTAAAGTTATTGGTGTTTCCCGTAGTCACGGAAACAGACGCAACCGAATGGCAGTCTTTGGATAACGCGGCGGCTGCCGCCTCCATTTTCTCGGGATGCGTAAGCGCCGCGTCGGTAAGAATGGTTTCCCGCAGCGTATACGTTTCCACAAATTTTTTCAGCATGGTCTCTTCCAGCCCGTCTTCCGCCACGGTCAGGCGCAGTTTGTCATTTACATAGAGGATTCCTTCTACCGTGTTGTTTTTTAACCGCTCCAGCGCCGTCGCTTCATCCAGATCCACAGGATCCAGAAACTGCTCCTCTAATCCTTTCATCGATTCCAAAACGGAACGGAAGACCGGATTATCCTTTTCCTCCACGACAGCCACCGGAATCGGCCCGGTCTGTGTCAGATTTCCGTAAATCTCACCGAATGCGATCCGGAAGAAACACCCCAGCGCGATCGGGAAAAGCAGGAGCCAGAAAATAAGATTTTTGGTCTTTAGCTGCGATAAGATAAAATATTTCAGATCATGAAAGAACATGTGAATCCCCTTTCCTGTCCCGGAGCTCCTTCCCGGTAATCTCCAGAAACACATCATTTAACGTAGGAAGTTCTGAGTACACCCGTCCGACCCGGATCTCATGCGTTCGGAAAACATCTAATACCCGGATCAGGTTATGCGTTCCGCCGGAGCAGAAAACGGTCAGCCGTTCACCGTCATATTCTGTCCGGTATACATGTGGAAGCTGTATGATCTCATTCCGGACGGCTTCGGACAGTCCCAATACTTCCACCGTAATCGTTTCCGTATTCTTGATCATCCGCTTTAATTCATCTTTCGTTCCTTCCGCGATCTTCTTTCCTTTATCCATAATGGCGATCCTGGTACAGATCTGTTCTACTTCTTCCATGTAATGCGACGTATAGACAATGGTCGCGCCCATTCGGTTCAGTTTCTGAATCCCCTCCAGGATTTTATTTCTGCTCTGCGGATCCACGGCGATCGTAGGCTCATCCAGAATGATCAGCCTGGGCTTATGCGCGATCCCGCAGGCAATGTTCAGCCTGCGCAGCAGACCGCCGGACAGCTTTTTCGGATAGAATTTCAAAAATTCTCCCAGCCCCGTAAATTCCACCGCTTCCATCACACAGCGTTTCCGCTCTGCTTTGTCGGTGATATAAAGTCCGCAAAAGTAATCAATATTTTCATAAACGGTCAGTTCATTGAATACCGCCACATCCTGCATGATGATTCCGATCTGTTTTTTGATGTCATAACTGACCGGCGTCATTTTCTGTCCGAAAATCTCTATGTTTCCCTTGTCAAACGCAAGCAGGGAAAGCATACAGTTTATCGTTGTGGTTTTTCCGGAACCGTTCGGCCCCAGCAGCCCGAAAATCTCCCCTTCCCGGATCGCAAGGCTGAAATGATCCAGAGCGATCAGATCCCCGTACCGTTTTACCAGATTTTCTATTTTTATCACTGTATTCTCCATCGTCCTACTCCAATCTGTATCTTTTTGTTTATTTTACCACATCCCGGGCCCGGATAAAAAGTGTCGGGAAGCAACTTTTGCCATGACATTTGTCACTTTTTTGTTTCGTTGTAAAACCTGGCTTGCATTTTAAGATTTAATCTGATATTCTCATTTTAAGTCAAATAAAAAGGCGGTGAATCGTTATTGAACAGACTGTTTGACAAACTGGCAATCCTGGTCTTATGCCTGATCGCCTTCAGTATGGACGCAGGCTTTATCGGCCCGGTCGCAGCCCTGATGCTCTCTGCTATCGCTTCTCTGACCGTTCAGCTTTTTACGGGAAAACCGCCTGCTTTTTGCGTGATCCTTTTGTGGGCCTGCCTGTGCGGGATCCTGCCTGTTTTTTTCTGCGCGCTTCCCCTGATGCTTTATGACGCCCTCTGGGAAAAACGATGGTGGCTGGCGCTTCCGTCCCTTACCGTTCTGCTTAGGCCTGCGGAACTGTCCGTTTTTCAGTTTATGCTTATATTTGCGGGCGCACTCATTTCCGTTATCATCTATCTGCGGGTTTCCAAACTGGAAGAAACGGTTGCCAATCTCACCGCGCTCCGGGACGAGATCGCCGAAAAAAATATTTTTCTTGCACGGCAGAATATCCGGCTTGCGGAGGCGCAGGACAATGAAATCCACCTTGCGGAGCTGCAGGAGCGGAACCGGATCGCCCGGGAGATCCACGACAATGTAGGGCATACGCTGACCCGTTCCCTGCTGCAGTCCGGCGCTTTGCTCGTGCTGAACAGGGACGCGGCGTTAAAGGAGCCGCTGGAAAACCTGAAGCATACGCTGGATGACGCCATGACGGAAATCCGTAAAAGCGTTCACGATCTGCATGAGGATTCCATTGATCTGCAGTCAGTGATCGCAGAGTGTATCAATGCGGTAGACAGCCGCTTTCAGGTATCGTTTGACTATGACGTGGAGGGCCCGGTTCCGGGAAAGATCAAGCTGTGCATCGCGGGGATCGTAAAAGAAGGACTTTCCAATGCGGTAAAACACTCCGCCGGCGACCGAATTACGGTCACCGTTAGGGAACATCCCGGATTTTATCAGCTTTTGCTCATGGATAACGGCGTCTGTACCGGGAGCATGGGAAACGGAATCGGATTAAAAAATATGGAGGAGCGAGCAGACAGCGTAGGCGGAAGACTTTCCGTTACCCCTTCCGAAAACGGGTTCCGCGTTTTTCTGTCTGTTCCGAAAGAACAATGCAGATCATAATTATCGATGACGACAGGCTGGTTGCGCTGTCATTAAAAACAATCCTGGAAAATACCGGCGGAATTACCGTAGCGGCGATGGGCTGCAGCGGCGACGACGCGATCCGCCTTTACGCGCTTTACCGGCCTGACGTTATGTTAATGGATATCCGGATGGAAGGCATGAGCGGGCTGGAAGCCGGAGAAGAGATTTTAAAACAGGCGCCGCTGGCGAAAATTCTGTACCTCACCACATTCGCGGATGACGAATACATTATCAAAGCGCTGCATATCGGCGCGAAAGGATATATCTTAAAACAGGATTTTGAGGGAATCGCAGCTGCCTTACATGCAGTCGCAGAGGGACAGAGCGTCTTCGGCGGCAGGGTCATGGACCGGCTGCCCGACTTAATGAAACCCCGAGAGTCCTTTAACTACGCGGAGCATGGCATCAGCGAAAAAGAAAAAGAAATCCTGGAGCTTGTTGCTGCAGGATTCAGTAACCGCGAGATCGCGGGCAGATTATTTCTCGGTGAAGGTACGGTCCGGAACTATATCAGTGCGCTGCTTGACAAACTGGCGCTCCGGGACAGGACTCAGCTCGCCGTTTATTACTATACCGAGATCCGGTCCTGACCTAGCCGGCCTCACACCGGGAAAGCATTTCTTCTATCGTTCCTTTTTTAATCTCACACATCCGCGCAAACGCACCGCGGATATCTTCCGTCATGCCGGTCCGAAACCAGGCTGAAACAATTCCAAAGCCTACGCTGGACATATACTGTTTCATCAGCTGAAAATCACTGTCGCTGATCTTTCGCCCCTTTAAGGCGGAATTGATATAGGCTTCGATCACATGGTCGCAGACCTTCCACAGATACTGTTCATAGATCTCCCGGCTGACTGAATTGTAGATATGTAAAACCGCCCGTTTTTTCGACAGTGCCAGTTCGATCACATCATCCAGACAGTCTTCTATTTTTTCCACTGTAGGATAACGCTGAATGATTATTTCCGCGTCCTCCATCACAATATCCTCAATCAGATCCGGAATGCTCTGGAAATAGTAATAAAATGTATTCCGGTTTATCCCGCAGTCCTCTGCAATCTCCTTCACCGTAACCTGAGAAAGCGGATACTCCGTAAGCAGTTTAAGGAATGATTCTTTGATCGCGTTTTTCGTGAACTTCGCCATTCTGTTTTCCACCCGGTTAATTGTAATAACGGAGATGGTGGGAGTCGAACCCACGCGCCCTTGCGGACCTATCGCATTTCGAGTGCGACCTCTTCGACCACTTGAGTACATCTCCTCACAGCACGCTTTCTATCCTATCAGATTTTTCCCCGATTGTCAAAACTATTTTCAAATAAAAGTAAGGTTGGGGCTTCCCAACCTTACTCATTTTTGATCCGGCATCAATAGTATGCCTGAAATTCATATCCTTTTGCCCTTGCCTGATCGATAAAATCTCCCAGGATATTCGTGTTGGTCTTTGAAACCGCGTGCAGCAGATAAATAGCGCCGGGATGCAGTTTATCCACACATTTTTTCAGGGATTCCGCTTCATTCGGCTGATTGTTCGGATCCCAGTCCGCGTGGGCAAAGCTCCAGAACACGCTCGTATACCCCAGACTACCCATCAGGGCCAGAGACTGTTCGCTGAAGATCCCCGCCGGATAGCGGAACAGCTGCATCCGGTAACCGTCAAAGTTCTTCGCCATATAATCGTCCATCTGCTTCATTTCCGCTTTCTGTTCATCCAGAGATAAAGAAACCATTCCGGCAGACGGATGGGTCACGCTGTGGTTTCCCACGATGTGTCCCTCCGCGATCATCCGCTTTACTAAATCCGGTTCGCTCTTCAAATAATCCATCGTGCAGAAGAAAACAGCTTTTACATTCTTTTCTTTCAGTACGTCTAATATCTTGCCCGTATATCCGTTCTCATATCCTTCATCAAAAGTCAGATATACATTGTTTGAAACGTCATCCTCGTACCGGATAAAATCCGCATTGTACCGGTTGTATTTCTCCTGCATATCCAGACAATGCAGCGACACACCTTTTTCATTGGTGTCCCCGCCGAAATAGCTGTCCTGCCGTTCATTGGAGAGCTTCTTGATCTCGTCCTCCGAAATGACAACCGGCTTCCGGTAATTCCTGGTCTCCGTTTCCCCGCCGGCAGTCTCTTCCGCTCCAGGCTTGGATTCCTCCGGTTCCGCCGATACCGGTTTATCCGTCGTTTCCCGCTCAAGCAGCGTACTCTCTCCTGTCGTGGTCTCCGGATTCTCCTGTTCCCCGCAGGCGCCCAGCAATCCTGCCGTCATAAGCGCTGCAAGCATAACAGCCGTTCCCTTCTTACCGATCCGTTTCTTACTAACCCATCTCACTGTCTTACGCTAACCTCCTCTTACTCTTCCGTTCTCTCAGGTTCCATATTCCTCTGTTCCTTCGATAAAATCCCGCCAATTCTTCCGCTTTCCCGGGCTGATAAGGACTTCCAGCCTTTTTCCAGTACCTGATCCAACAGCCCCAGTTCTTCCGCAATCTCGTATTTCCGCTTTTCTGTTCCGGACAGTTCCTCTATTTTTACCGGTTTCTTCGCTTTCATGCACACCCTCCCTGTTATGGGCACAGCCCATTTGCCATGCAGCAGATTTGATAAAAATAGTATGAACTATATCTTATATTTTATACGCCCTTTTCCGTCTTGACAAGTGATTTTTGTCGAAATTCCGTTTAACATGGTAAACTGCGGCCCCCGATGTCCGATATCCGCGTCAAAGATAACCGGCAGGTTCAGATCGTCCAGCGCATACAGCACCGCATCTTCATACTGCGTTCCGGAAAAGGACTGATAAAACGCGGGACGGCCAAACACAAACCCTCTGGCGTAACGGAACCAGCCCATCTGTTTCAGCTTCCACAGATGCATTTCCAGCATTTCGCTGCCGGCCGAAAAAGTTTCCATATACCAGATGATCCCTTCGTCTCGATAACGTTCAATAAAATCAAGCGTACCGTCATACTGCGTTCCCGCCAGGAAAAACAGAACATCGGTACAGCCGCCGATCAGTCTCCCCTCCATCTCGATCCTGTCTTCGCCTCTTCCGTTTTTCCAGTATACCGGCAGATCCGGACGGTATCCTTCCAGACCGGTTTCATATTCCTTAAATTCATTTTCGTATGCGCGGAAGCTATTCTGCTCCGTCCGGGCTCCGCTTAAAATCTCATAGGCGTTCTGCACCGGTTCTTCCCAGTCTTTCATGCCGAAATCGCCGAAATGACAGCCGTACGCCGTGGCAATGTCGTATTTCGTCGTAATCGTATACAACAGGCCGGTATTGTCAGAATATCCCTGAATCCACTTCGGATGCTCCCGCAGCAGCTGCCAGTCCACATAGGGCAGCATTTCCACCAGATAATCTCCGCCTGCCGCGGCGATCACCGCGGCTACATTCGGATCAGCAATCAGCGCGTTAAACTGCGCTCCCCGTTCAATCCCCGAACTGCTTCTGCCTTTTTCATCCTGTGTAAAAACATTTTCCGTAAAGAGAACCGGATGATTCCGCCGCTTCAGCTGCTTTTCGGCGTTCTGAAAGCGGATCCGTTTCCTCTCTTCCGTAATTCCGCCGGAAGTAGCCGTAACGCCAATACTGTCTCCCGGTTTCAGCCATTTTGGTATGATCATAACTGATAAACTCTCCATTTCCGGATCTTCAGCAGAAAATACTTTTCTGTAACTGTACAGAATACAAAATCCGTTCTTTTACCGGTTTCCCAGTAAGCTGCGTCAGCGCCTTTGCATAGTATTCCAGCTGAATCCCATATTGATTCCGCAGCTGTTCGGGGGATTCCACGTAATCCGTTTTATAATCCACCAGAACCAATTCTCCCTGTTCTTCAAAATATGCGTCAATGATCCCCTGGATCAGAATGGTTTCTTCCGCAGGGTACGAGTCACGCACCGCATTGGCCGGAATCCCGATCACAAACGGCTGCTCCCGGTATAAGTTCCCCGCCAGTTCCGCCGTCTGCATACGGGCATACAACCGACTGTTCATAAAATCTGCAAAATCCTGCGGCTGCACAGACAGCTGCTCCGATACGCTCAACAGCTTCCGTTCTTTCAGTTCAAGCAGCCAGCCCGCGATCTCCTCTGCTGTCTTTGCGTGCCCAAAATCCAGCAGTTCAAAAATCCGGTGATAAGCGGTTCCTCTCTCTGCCCCGCTCAGCGGCGTTTTCTTTTGGACAAAAGCAGGTTTTTTCCCGGTTTCCGGCTTCTCATACCGGATTGTTTCCGCATCAGGATCCTGCATAGATGCCCGTTTTAGATCGCTGACACTGTATTTAACCGGAATATGCTGATGATCTGTATACGGATAATGATATGCCGTATATTCCCGCAAATATGCATTGGTTTCCGCGTCATAGACTCGTTCTGTGTCCCAATTCGCAAAGACTGCTTTTCGAATGCCGCGTTCTTCCTGTTTTTTCAAAATCCCCCGGGCAAGATCCTCGCCTGACTCTATATGCAACTCCAGACACGAAGCCCCGGGATCTTTCAAATAGCTGCAGCCGATCCAGTCCAAAAAGCTCTGCGCCTCTGTCAGCATCTGGAATGAGATTGTCCTGCCGCCGGGATTGGTCTGATCCTTCCATTTGTTCAGTTTCTTTTCCACATTTTTTACGTTTGCGGTCAGGATCAGTTTTTCTCTGGCACGAGTCAGCGCCACATACAAAATCCGCAGTTCCTCTCCCAGCGCTTCCATTTTCATTTTGGTGCAGATCGCCTGCCGGATCAGGGTATCTCCCTTCTCTCTGGTTTCCGGATTCCGATAATCGATCCCGATTCCCAGGTCCGGCTCCGCTGCCAGCGCCTTGCGCATATCCGTCTGATTAAACGGTTTCGCCAGTCCGGAGACAAATACGATTGGAAATTCCAGTCCTTTACTGCCGTGAATACTCATGATCCGTACCGCGTTTCCGGTCTGCTCCGCAATTACCGCCTCAGAATCGTCCAGGGCATTCTCCCGTATTTTTTCCACATAGCGGATGAAATGGAACAGGCCCCGGTATTGCGTTGACTCATAGGCAGCCGCGCGCTGTTTTAACTGCTCCAGATTGGCTGTCCGCTGGGTTCCGGAAGGAAGTGCCGCCACATAATATTCGTATCCCGTATCCGCTAAAATATAAGTGATCAGATCATAGACCGGGGTAAACGGAACCATGTCCCGATAGCGGTTCAGCCGCTCCATAAATTTTCTGGCCTTCGGCATTTCGGACCGCATCAGCGATTCCGCAAGATACGAAACGGCGTCCGTTCTATTCTCATGGGATAACCTGGCCAATTCTTCATTGCTAAACCCGCCGATGGGAGAAAGCAGAACCCCTGCCAGCGGAATATCCTGATAAGGATTGTCAATGACCGTAAGCAGATTCATAACCGTTACGACTTCCACAGAATCGAAATACCCGCCGCCTGATTCGCAGGCCGTCGGGATCCCCTGCGCCATCAGGATTTCCATAAACGCATCCGCATAGGTTTTCGGAGAACGAAGGAGGATAACCATATCTCCATATCTGCACGGACGGGTTCGTCCGGTTTCTTTATCATAAACCTGAAATCCGGAATCGATCAGTTCGCGGATCCGCTTTGCGGCCAAGTGCGCCTCCAGCTGTTTATTATTGTAACTCTCTTCCGCTGGCGTCTCCTCCTCTGTTTCCGGGTTTCCGTCTTCTCCGGTTTCCAAAAGCAGCAGTTCCGCCTGCATGGTATCGGAAGGCGTATAATAATCCGCGCCCGGGTAAAGCGCCTGCTCCGCGTCATAGTCGATTCCTCCCACCGTACTTACCATACAGTGATAAAACAGACTGTTTACCATATCCAGCACCTGCGTCCGGCTTCTGAAGTTCTGATCCAGAATGATCTTCTGATTCTCTGTGCCTGTTTCCGTATAGGTCAGATATTTTTCCAGGAACAGATCCGGTCTTGCCATACGGAAGCGGTATATGCTCTGTTTTACATCGCCTACCATAAACATATGGTGTCTGCCCTCTTCTTCTCCCGATACGCTCCTTAAAATGGTTTCCTGCACCAGATTGCTGTCCTGATATTCATCGATCATAACTTCGTCAAACTGACTGCTGTAAGCTCTGGCGACCTCTGTCGGTCTCCAGTTCCCGGCTTCATCCTGCTCTGTCAGGATTTCCAGCGCGTAATGCTCCAGATCGCCGAAATCCACAATCCCTGCTTCCTGTTTGGCCGCCTGAAACCGCAGAGAAAATTCCTCCGTCAGCTGCACCAGAAGGCTGACATTCTTCCGGCTGATCTCCAGATCCTTCTGCATTTCAGACTCTGCCTGAAAATAATACTTTTCCGACAGCGAATTCAGCTTCTTTTTAACCGCGTCCCGCAGTCTTTTTACCTGTTCTTTTTTCTCCGGTTTTACTTCATTAACTTCCTTTCTCGCAAGTGCCATAAACGAGACCGAAGAAAGCAGCTTTGCCCTTTCATCAAATCCGGCGGCTTTCAGCTGCAGGATAAACGCCTGATCCGCCTCCAGCATGGGCAGATAGTGGTTGGGACCGTCCGCTTCGTTTGCGATCCCGGCTGCGCGTTCCGCCATTTCCGCGATTTCTTCCAGAAGCGCGTCCAGATATCGGTTCAAATATTGAACCCACGCCGTATCCGCCTCTAATCTGTACTGACTGATACAGTTGTTAAGCCACCGGGAAGGCCACGGATAGCTCCTGGAAAAATCAAACAGATGCAGGATCATATCTTCAAGCTCTGTATCTCTCCGGTTGGGCACATAACTTTCCACAAACTGTATAAAATCCGGTTCCGCTTCCTGATACCTGCTTTCCAGCAGATCTTTTACCACATCGCTTTTTAACAGCTCGATCTCTTCGCGGTCAGCTACCCGAAAGCCAGGATCCAGATCCACCTGATAAAAATGTTCCCTGACAACCTGCAGGCAAAAGCTGTCGATCGTAGTGATCATGGCGTTGGCCAGATACATCTGCTGTCTGTGCAGCCGTTTATCTTCCGGATTCTCCTGCAGTTTTTGATACAGGGCATTGGAGATCCGTTCCCGCATTTCGGCTGCCGCGGCTTTCGTAAAGGTTACCACCAGCATACGATCTACGTCTGCCGGAGTGACCGGATCCGTGATCCGTGAAATGATTCGTTCCGTCAGAACCGCTGTTTTTCCGGAGCCGGCAGCGGCCGAGACAAGCAGATTTTTATTCCTTGCTTTAATCACCTTTTTCTGGTTCTCTGTCCAGTTCATTCGCCTGTCCCCCTTTCTCCATTTGTTCCCAGATCACATCCGTTTTCATATGTTTCAAAGTCCGGTAGGAAAATCCCGGAAAACGGGGATCGAAATTGCAGGCATTTTTGTATGCGCAGTAATCACAGGGCGTCTTTTTCCCTTTTTGATACGGATTTTTTTCAATATGCCCGGAACGGATCTTTTGCTGAATCGTTTCCGCTTTTTCTGTAATATAGTTCTGTAATGCAGCAAACTGCGCTTCCGTCGCCGTTTTGCTGCGGTAGTCGATCGCGCCGTTTTTAGTATACCGAACCGGAATAACAGAAGACTCTTTCTGCTCCGACAGCTCACGGTCCAGATTTTCTATAACTTCCACCCTGCTGTTTACCAGGCCTGACATGAGAAATACTTTCAGATAATCCGGTTCCGCTTTTTTCACATAGGGATCCTGGATGTGATAATAAAAAATGGCGCCCGGCCGGATCTCCTTTTGAAATTCTGTTTTCAGTTTTTTCGCGGCATCCTGTAAATACCATACAAGCTGCATCTGCAGTCCAAAATAGGCGTCTGCCAGACTGAACTGTTTCATGCCCGACTTGTAATCTATAATTTTTAAATAAACCGCGTCTTCCCCTTCATATAGATCGATCCGGTCAATTCTGCCGTTTCCGGAATCAAATTCATAGTAGGCAGGCTCAAAAGCACCCTGCCGGATCTGACGGCACAGAACCCACACGGTCCGGTCTGCCATCCGGTTCAGCCGATTGATCATATAGCTGTTTCTGGCGCTGGAAGATATGACGTCGCCAGGAAAGTTTTCCACTACCCGCTTCACTTCCGTTTCTACCAGAGTATGCCGCTGCTCGTCCGTCAGAGTGCGCCAGCTGTATGTCCCGTCCTCCATTTTTCCGGATATGCCTTCCAGCACATTGTGAAACAGGGTTCCGATATCGGTGCTTTCCACCTGATAAATCTCCCGCGGCACTAAAGCCAGTCCGTACTGCATAAAATGACAGTAAGCGCAGGCAGCATAATTTTCAAGCCGGGTAATACTCCTGATCTCCGCATCCGGATAAAGCATATGCGCGACTGCCTGGGAAAGTCTGTCATTCTCCGCCTCATAGACGCTTCCTGACACGATCATCTCCACCTGATCTCTGAATTCCGGCTGCCGCTTCAAAAAGGAAAATACTTCCTGCCACATTTTGTCCGGCTCGGTTTCCCGGTATTGACCGATCCGGCCCGCGGCATACTTTAACAGAGCCCGGCTGCCTGTAAATTTCTGCAGCTGTCCGCTGCTTCCGCTTTCCTCTCCGGAAGGCAGCGTCTGACCGAATACCTGTCTGACCTGTTCCGTCAGGGCAGCCGGCCGTAAGACTTTCCCATCGCCGTCCGTTCTGCTGTACGTCAGATACAGCGCATGAGAGGCTTTTGTCAGGGCCAGATAAAGATAAAACCGATCAATGGCCGACTGTTCGCGGACCGTAGGCGCCAGTTCAAAAGATTGCTGCCGCAAAAATGTTCTGTCCATATTAGATAATATCCCGCCCGGCACAGAAGCCGGCGGAACAATCCCATCATTGACGCCCAGGAAAAACAATACTTTAACATCGGTCAGCCTTGTCCGTATCGTATCCCCTGCCGTCACTTCATCCAATCCGGGAGGAATGACCGCCACTTTGATTTCATGAAATCCCGATTCCAGGATCTCCCGCAGTTCCGAAATACTGATCTGCATATCGCCGAATAACCGGACAACCTTTTCAAACAGCTCCATGACCGTTTTCCAGATCTGCAGATATTCCCTGCTCTGGTCCATCTTTCCCTCTGCCTGAAATTTCTCTGCATAATCTTCCAGCTGTTTTTCCGCTTCGATCTGCTCCAGCAGCTGATACAGCGCCGTCATTCTGTCCCGTACCGTCGCGTTCTTCTTTTTCATCGCGGCATAAAAATCATGCAGCTGCTGCCCCACGCAGTTCCGAACGGCATTGACGGTTTCCCGCTTTTCGCCGCGGATCGTTTTCGTATCGCTGTCCCAGACTGTCTGAGTATCGGGATCCGCTGCCGCGCTGTACTGCGCATGGCCGCGGACATTTTTTGCCAGCACAAAATTTTCAAGCAGATCAATCCCGTTTCTTTCGATTTTGCTCATTCCCGTCCGCAGATAGCGAAATACCGATTCATAACTGTAATTCTGCTCAACGATCATAAACGCGCTCTGGATCAGTTCCACACAGGGATTTCCCATAATATCGCGTTTATAATCAATAAAAACCGGAATATCCTGCTCCGAAAACACATCCCGGATCAGACGGTAGTAATGCTCCATATCCGCCGTAATGATTGCGATATCCCGGTAGCGGAATCCCTGTTTTCGTACAAGCTGGTGGATCCGGGCAGCCGCAAATTCCACCTCTTCGGCCGAAGAATCCAGTCCGTCCAGATAAACTGCCTGTTCACCCGTAAATACAGCCGGCGCTTCATCCGAAAACAAATACCGCTCCAGATGTTCTAGCGCCGGGCTCTCCAGAAACCGATACGCAGGCTTCGGCATCCAGACACAGGGCATTATCGGAATCTGATTTCTGACGGCCAGATCCGTCATTTTTGTGATCATACTCCGGCTGAGTCCGTACAACTCCCCTTCTTCCGGCGCTTTCGCGTATGCCTGTTCCGAAAAAACGGCAGTCAGAACCAGTTCCCGGCAGCATACCAGAAGCTGTTCCAAAAACTGATACTGAACCGGCGTAAATCCGGTAAATCCGTCAATCAGCACATAACAGCCGTTTACCAGCTTCGACTTGGATATCTGGCGGCTCAGTACCTCCAATAGCGCTTCACTGGTAATATATTTCTCGGCAATCATCTCCCGAAAACCGTTATAAATCACATGGATGTCCCGGAGTTTGGCAGACAGCAGCGGTTTTTCCGTCGCGCTTTCCTCCATCCGGATCAGCTCCGCTTCTCCGATCCGATACTGTCCGAACTCCGATAAAACAGATTTTACTTCCTCCAGAAATCCCCGGTAATTCACCTTTTTTGCAAAAACAGACAGTTCCGGCTTCACCTGCTCCAAAACCCGGCGCAGGATCAGATTTTTCCCGGTATCATCCAAAATCTCCAGAATATCCGTACCGACTTCTTCAAATACGCGGTACGCCAGCCGTTCAAAACTCAGAATATCAATATTCAGGACGCCGCGGCACGGATGCATCCGGACAATATCCTTCTGTGTCTGCATCGTAAACTGCGCCGGAACCAGGATCATATACCGGTTTTTCGGATGCGCCATCGCTTCTTCGATTAATCGTTTCATCGCGTAATCGGATTTCCCGGAACCGCTTTCGCCAAGGATAAACTGCAGTGCCATTTTTCTTACACTCCTGTCTTTCTATTTATCAACTAACTGCAATTTCAACTTTTTTGCCGCTGAAGGCAACACCGTATTTATATACGGTTTGAATACCTGCGGCAGTCATTTCCGTATCGTATTTCTGATCGACAATCTGTTTGAGCGCTTTTTCAGACAATCGTCTCAGTTCCGCTTCCGAACAGTTCTTTGCAGCTTTCAATTCGATTAAAATGCCGGGCAAATTTCCCTTTGTAGGCCTGAGCTGAATATCATATCTGCCATCGCCGGATTCTCTGTTGGAAGAAACTAACGAGCCGCCAAGCAGGGCACACATCCCAAGCATAAAGCCGTGGTAAAAGTTTTCACCCACCGTATCAAATACGCTTACCGACTGTGTCAGCAGGGTTTGTATCAGTTCTTTCAGTCTGGTATGATTGCCGGAGAAAATCGCTTCCTGAATCGCAATGGCGATCGGCTGCGGAATAATATCGTTCAGCTTCTGTAAAATCTCCTTGTGGTAGACAAGCGAAATTTCTTTATTCGGCAGAGCCACCTCGCACATAAAGTCTCCGTTAAACGATGGCGTGGTTTTCAGCACCTTTAAGTAACCCGCAACCAACAGGAAGCTGTAAATCGTGGAAGGATTATTCTTGATCTGCGGATAGATCACGCCCGTATCAATATAAGTCGTAAACGATTCTCCGCTGACGAGAGAGGTCAGCTTTTCATAGATTTCTCTGTCTGCCTCGGCAATGATCTCGCCGATAATATCGTTGCTCCCCGTGGATTGCCAAAACGTCCTCGGCTCGCACTCATTGCTGAAGTAGTTGATCACCGACCATGGGTTAAATATTTCGGTTTTGCCGAAACGGTAACCGTCATACCATTCGCAAAGCTCCTCATACCGATCAGAAACTCCGTAATATGCTGCCATTTCTTTTACTTCATCAGAGGTAAACCCGAAGTAAGCACTGTATTTGTTATCCAATACGGAATGAATCGTAAGATTGTTAAGACCGCTGAAAATACTTTCCTTTGCAACGCGGAGGATGCCAGTCAGAAATCCGTAAGATAAATGCCTGTTGTCTTTCAGCCCGCCTGAGAAAAGATTACGCATAAAGAGAATAACGTTATCGTAATAATTCTTCATATATCCCTGCTGAATCGGAATATCATACTCGTCAATGATAATGATGGGCGCTGTGCCGTGATGTTTATGGAGCATACCGGACAAATTAAGAAGGGCGCCGGACAACTCGACTTCATTTACATTCCCGGACAACAGATTTTCAAATGCTTTCTTTTCATACGCATTACACTGCGCAGAGGTCTGCAGCTCGATATGACGGGCTGCTTCTTTGGAAAAAACTTCCTTAATGGCGTCAACAGTTTCTTCCCATGTGTTAAACTTGATGTCTTTAAAAGTAATAAAGATAACCGGATATTTCCCCTGATAGTCACGGTATTTTTTCCCGCAGGTCCAAATCTTTTTGTCTCTGAAATAAACGGATGTATCTTCGTCTGTCTTTTCAAAAAAAGTGCGGAACATATCCATATTCAAGGTCTTTCCGAAACGGCGCGGACGGGTAAAAAGAGATACCATAGGACGTTCATCGATGAACTCTTTAATCATCATCGTTTTGTCAATATAGTAATATTCCGACGATGCCAATCGATAATCGGAAATGCCGACCGGCAGCGGTAAATTTGCCTGACGGGCAGCCTTTTTGTATTGGCCGGTTTTTACACGGCCATCCTCCGGCTTATCCGTATTGACAGGAATGCGCCATGTTTTTCCCTGTTTAACTGCACCTTTGATTTTTCCCTCTTTGCAGAGTGCCGACACTCTTCTCTCGCTTATATTCCAAAGTCTTGCGGCATCTTTTACAAACATGGTTTCAGGCATTGAGCGGTACCTCCTCACAAAAATTCATATCAATATTATATCCTATTATTCGGAAGTTTGTCAATAATATTCGGAATAATATCATTCTTTTTTTGATATTATTCTTTTTAAGGCTGACAGTACAAAAAAACACTTTGGGGCACCTTCCGTGCGGAGGGTGCCCCAAAGTATTCTCTTCAACATTCTGTTGTTTTTCGTCTTATAAATCTACTGAACCGGTCTCTTTTTCATTAATTACCCAGTAAGCCTTGCTTTCTTCCGGCTTGATATACAGATCCACTTTCTTAATCGAAGATGCTCTGTGTCCTGCGTTTACCCAGTCAGTCTTAACCTGCTCCAGTACCTTCTTCGGTTCGATCTCGGCGTCCTGATACTGCACATAAACAGTTGCCTCAGCCTCTTTCTTCGGAGCGGCTGCTTTCTTAGCGGCTGTCTTCTTCACGGGTTCCTTCTTTGCAGCTTCTTTCTTCGGAGCTTCTTTCTTAACCGGTTTCTCTTCCTTAACTGCTGCCGGTGCTGCTTTCTTTTCTTCTGTCTTAACTGCTGCCTTTGTCTCTTCTGCCTTAACTGCTGCCTTCTTCTCTTCTGTCTTAACCGCTGCTGTCTTTGCTACTGTTTGATTTGCCATGAAATCCTCCTCATCTTCTACAGTCTGCGCCTGTAGGTACATATGTATTATAGCTTTCGGTCTGTTTATATCGCATCTGTCTGTTTTTGTCAAGTGATTCAAAAATTTTCGTGATTTTTTCATCTATTTTCCTTTTTAGGAATCTTCTTTTATGCATATTTTCACTTTTTTCCAAATATATTGAAGCAGAGAATAAAAAAGGAGTACATATTTACTATGCCAAAACAGCCCAAAATTATGGTTTTCCATTTAAAAGAGTTTTTGTATACCCTGATTTTTCTTCTGCTGGGAGCCGCTTTTATCGTGCTTTTGATCACAATGTTTTTCTCGGACGGAGACGATTCCGACAGCTCCGAACAGACAGAGCAGGCGGCTTATACGGCAGGCGTATACACCACATCCATCACTATGAATCAGTCCCCGATGGAGCTGGAAGTTACGGTAGACGCAGACCGGATCAATTCCATCCGGCTGATCCATACCGACGAAGCGGTTCTTGCCATGTATCCGCTGGTCCAGTCTTCTGTCGAAGATCTCGAGCGGCAGATCGTTTCCGCTCAGTCCCTGGAAAATATCACCTGTGAAAAAAACGCGGAATACACCTATGCTGTCCTGTTAAACGCAATCCGTTCCACTTTAAATAAAGCGAAACAATGACCGCTGCTATTCCTGCTCCAGTTCATCGATCCACTGGCGAACCGAAGCGTCGCTTGGCATCCGCAGATCTCCCCGGGGAGAAACCGCGACAGATCCCACTTTCGGTCCGTCCGGCAGACAGGATCGTTTAAACTGCTGAGAGAAAAAGCGCCGGTAAAAAACCTTCAGCCATTTCAGAACAACCGCCTCCTCATAGGCGTTTCCAAACGCCTGCTTTGCCAGATACAAAATCTTTCCGGGCGGACAGCCCCAGCGCAGCATATGATACAGGAAGAAATCATGCAGTTCATACGGTCCTACCAGATCTTCCGTTTTCTGCGCGATCTTCCCGTCTCCCGCAGGCGGCAGCAATTCCGGACTGACCGGAGTATCCAGAATATCGTACAGTACCTCTGCCAGACCGGTATCCTGACAGGTATCGGCATAGTAACGGACCAGATGGCGGACCAGCGTCTTGGGTACGGAGGCGTTTACCCCATACATGGACATATGGTCGCCGTTATAGGTCGCCCAGCCCAGCGCCAGTTCAGACATATCTCCGGTTCCGATCACCATGCCGTTCTGTTCATTGGCAATATCCATCAGCAGATAGGTACGCTGCCTGGCCTGCGCGTTTTCATAGGTGATATCCTTCACTGCCGGATCATGCCCAATATTTTCAAAATGCTGCATCACAGCCTGTCCGATCGGAATTTCGGCAAACGAAGCGCCCAGTTTTCGGATCAGCTCCTGCGCGTTCTGATACGTCCTGTCTGTCGTCCCAAATCCCGGCATGGTTACTGCCATAATTCCCTTGTGCTCCAATTTCAGCAGATCAAACGCATATGCGGTTACCAGCAGCGCCAGCGTGGAATCCAGGCCGCCGGAAATCCCGATCACCGCAGTTTTACAGTTCGTATGCTCCAGACGCTTTTTCAGTCCTCTCGCCTGCAGCTCCAGGATTTCCTTACATCTGCGCTCCCGGTCTTCTGTCTGTGCCGGCACAAACGGCGCCGGATCAATGTACCGCGATAAAACTCCGTCCGTATTCTGAAACGCGAAGATAATTTCTCTCCATCCCTCCGCGCGGTTGGCGTATGTCGTCATCCGCCGGCGCTCCCCTGTCAGCCGCTCTGTATCAATATCCGCGCAGACCGTTTCGTTTTGAAATTTGCGGGCTTCCGCCAGCAGGATTCCGTTCTCCGCGATCAGATTATGCCCCGCGTAAACCAGATCGGTTGTGGATTCTCCCTCTCCGGCGTCCGCGTAAACATAAGCGCCGACCAGCCGCGCCGACTGACTGCGCACCAAGTCTCTGCGATAACTGTCCTTTCCCGTTACCTCATCGCTGGCGGAACAGTTCGCGATCACGGTTGCGCCCGCCATCGCCAGATGCACACTGGGCGGATCCGGAACCCACAGGTCCTCGCAGATTTCAATGCCCAGTACAAAAGAATCCATGTTTGCTTCTTTGAATAACAGGTCTGTCCCAAACGGAACACACTGTCCGCCGATATCAATCTCCTCCCGAAGCCCCGTTCCGCCGGTAAAATGCCTCGCCTCATAAAATTCGGAATAATTGGGCAAATGGGTTTTCGGCACGATCCCCAGTATCTTTCCTTCAAATAAAACCGCCGCTCCGTTATACAGCTTGTTCCGGTGTACAACCGGCAGTCCGACCACTGCCACCATATCCGTTCCCACCGTAAATTTTGCGATTTCCAGCAGACTGTTCTCTGCCGCTTTCAGCAGATGCTGCTGCCAGAACAGATCGCTGCAGGTATAGCCGGTAATGCATAATTCCGGAAATACCCCCAGCTTCACGCCCTGCGCCGCCATCTCTCCGATCAGCCTGCAGATCTCTTTTGTATTATGCTTACAGTCTGCCACCCGGATGGACGGGGTGGCAGCCGCAACTTTTATAAATCCGTAGCTCATGTTGACTCCTTATGTCCGTTTCCGTTATTTTTTTACAGTATAGTACAATCCCCCGGTTCCGTCAAATTATTTATTGAGATACCAGAAAGGTTTCATAACCGTCCATACGGAGCCGCCGTTCCATCAATACCGCATTATCCAGATAGCGGTAAGCGCCTACCTGTACTTTATAATAAGGACTCTGATACAGTACAAATGCCGGATATCCGCTCATCTGCAGACGGTAAGACAACCGCTCCGCCAGCTGCTGATTTTCAAACGCTCCCACCTGTACCCGGTAAAGCGGATCCTGAGAGATATACGGTCCGCGCCGCATCTGCATCTGGGATTCTCCCGCCTGGTACTGCGGACTTTCCGAGTTCTCTTCTTCCGTATTTTCCAGCGCCGGATTTATTTCCAGTTCTGTCACGGGATCGGCTGCCGGCTGTACAGCCGCCTCTGCCGCCGCCTGTGTATTTAAGGTTTCCAGGATTCCGTCGGCAATGGCGCGGGCAATCTCGTCAAACTGACTGTCAAACTTCGCGTTATCCGCCTCATTATCAATAAATCCCGCTTCCACCAGCAGCGCGGGCATTCTGGTCCTCCGCAGCACAACCAGATTGGGACGTTCGATCACACCCCGGTTGGCAAACCCCAGTTCCGCCAGATTTGCGTTAATCGCCCTTGCCATATCGGCCTTAATACCTTCGTCATTGTAAACCAGAGTTTCCACTCCGGTTCCCGTATTGGGAGTCGGCAGCGCGTTTCGATGGATCGATACAAAATAATCCGCATCCGTCCGGTTTCCCATCTGTGCTTTTTCAAACGGCGTATGATAAACATCCGTCGTTCTGGTATATTCCACATCTACCCCGTTATTTTCCAGAATTTCTCCCACCGCAAGCGCGAGCGCGAGGTTATCGTCTTTCTCCTGTCTGCCTTCATACACCGCGCCCGGATCCGAGCCGCCATGTCCAGCATCTAATACCACCTTTGCCATAAAAAAATCCTCCGCATATGCCTTCTAAATCAGCATATGCGGAAGATTGCTTTTTGTTCTCTTGAAAAACTATTTGGAATCCAATTTTGCCAGTTCTGACTGAATCTTCTGTATCTCTTCGTGAGACATCTTTTTCTCATGCAGCATGCAGGTGATCATTTCCACAATATCGTTCTTATACCAGAAATTCAGCGCTTCCCGCATGAGCTTCTGCCTGTACTCCTTTTCACTCTTTAAAGCATGTACATAAGAATATCTTCCCTTCCGATATGTGGTTGCAAATTCCTTATCCGAAAGATGCAGCAAAAATGTAACGACTGTGGTTTTCGCATATTCCTTCCCATACTTCGTATTCAGAAGATTGATCAGATTCGGAACCGATATATCTTCTCCCGCATCCCAAATCGCTTTCATGATAACAGTTTCGCTTGTGCTTAAATTCCGATCTTTTTTTTCAAAATCCATGTGAATCCCTCCTTTTCATTTATGATATTAGTTTCGTCTGAATTTTGCAAGTGTTTTTTTCATTTTTTTATAAAAAAAGCAAAAAAATTGCACAAAATAATTCTTACTATGCCAAAAATTGCTTATTTCGGAATTATTCTGTGCAAATTACCGCTTATCTGGCGCCGCTGCCGTCTTTGATCGCGTCACCGACGTCGTCAATTCCCTTTTTCACATCGTCGCCGACATCGCCAATTCCCTTTTTAATGTCGTCCCCAATGTCGTCCACAACACCGTTCTCTGAAGAGGATTCATTTTCATTGTTATTATCATTTTCTGCTCTGCTGGTCGTCTGATCATTATTCAGGCCGGTGCCGGCAGTCGATTCATTTTCATTGCGGGCTGTCGTTCTTTCCTGCGCCGTGGTCTTGTCTGCCGCGTCGTCCTTTTTATCATCGCCCATATTTCCGCATCCGACCGCACCAAAAGCCATCACTGCCAGCAATACTGCCAATAACAATTTTTTCTTTTTCATACTAAAAACTCTCCTTTTATCATAATTAAGAGGATTCCCTCTTTTTATTACGATTCCCAAAAGAAGAGTTTTTATGAATGAAAAATTATTCTTCTACCAGTTTATGCAGCTCGTCAATGATCTCATTCACATCTTTTTTGCTGACCAGCATTTCTGTCGCTCCGTTTACCGTCGCCTGATAATTGCCGGTATTATAGGACTTCAGTTCCACATCGATCACCGGAAACGAACTGCTGCCTTCCGTCTTCTCAAAGTGCATTTTCATAATCGTCTCTTCGTCCCGAATCTGGCTTTCCTTATACAGGATTTCATTTCCGGATTTGGAAATCAATGTATGATAAAAAGATTGGAACTGCTCCTCATCCAGCTTCCGGCCGTTGCAGTAATATTCCAGGATCCGGACGCCATACTGCAGAGCGCCGCTTTGGGTTTCTTCTCCCGCTTCCGTCTCCTGCTCTTTTCTGCCGACTTCCCGGATCTCAAAATCATACGTTTCATCTCCTACCGTCAGAGACATGGTTTTCAGATCGTCCAGCTTGACATATACGATATTTTTATACATATACTGCAGCGGATCTAAATTCATTGTCTTAGCGATCTGAGAAGCGGTAACCAGATAGATTCGGCTCTGTTCAATTATCTTGTCTCCCTCGGTGATCGCATATCTGGAATAATAATAATTCTCTTCTTCTCCGGCATTTCCCACATAAATCGTCAGCGCGCGCTCATTCCTCAACGCATTGTCTTCTTCTGTGGAATCCTCTCCTTCCGCTGTTCCCGGATATACAAACCGGATCGTCCGGCTGCAGTCCTCTCCCAATCCGTAAGCCGCATAATCGGCTTCTGTTACCCGATATGCCTGCAGCTTGGCAAAGGAAAATGCCGTAATATCATCGATATATTCGTCAAACATATCTTCTACCAGACCGTGAAGAAGCTGGAACGGTTCTTTAATGTACCATCCGGTATTCCCGGACATATCCAGACCGTATTCCCGATTCCCCAGGATATTGTATTCCCGGTCGCCGTTATGGATCGTAATGTTTTGGATCGTACCAAAGGTAAGCGACGGTATGGTCTCGATCTGGCCCAGATCCATTAAATTACAGGCAAATGCTTCCGGCAGCGTAGCATCAATGGTGTACAGCTCCGTTTCATCGTTCACGCGGAGATAATACTGATTGGTCGTAATATTATGCTTTCCGACTGTCAGCTTTGTCTCTTTTCCGCTCTTGGTAAAGAGAGAAATCTCATTCATCGGCGCATCAAAGCCGTATTGAGACAGATCTTCTGTTGAGACAGAAAGTTTTTGCGTCGCGTCGACACTGGAAGCGATATCCAGCATCTGGTCTAAGGTATCGGAATTTGTGGGGAACTGGTCGTCCGCCTCATAGATCCATTCTTCTCCCTTCAATAAAAAAGCCGCTTCCAGATTTTCGTTTTTAAACACGATCCTGCCGATATCGCTGCTGACCAGATTGACCGCTTTAAAGTTTCCGGTTTCCGCATCAGAATCCGAATCCGCGGTACTGTCTGCCGATAAAAACCGGATCAGCAATACGGCGCTCACCAGCACAACAGCAGCAGCCGCAAGCACGATCAGTTTTATCCACTTCTTTTTTTGGCTTTTTGTCATCTTTTCCGTCTCCTATTCCATACCAGCAGGCCATATCCCAGAACGATTGCCGGAAATACCAGTACTACGATCACCGTATAAACATTTACTTCCTTGTCCGATACGACCAGATCGGCCGGTGCCAGAGACTTCACCGTGATCAGCACATCTTCGGCCTGTCCTGCCAGCCAGCGAATGGAGCTGACAAGAAGCCGCTGATTATTCTCATCTAAAGTAGTGTTTTCCGTACTCTGAACCATGGACCGGGAAGAATAGAGCAGAAATCTTCCGTTGGTCTCCGTATTGGTCACTGCCATACCGTAATTAAAGGTACCGGTTTCATCTGTAGGCAGCTGCGCCATCGTAGCGGAGCCCTGTTCTTTCAGATATGCCGTGGAAGAAGACTGCGCAAGCGGCTCAATGACCAGATCGTCCCTGTTCTGATCCAGGATCTTAATATTGTCTGCCATGGCCAGAACAACGGAACGTTTTTCTTCTACGCAGATATGGGTTGCGCTGTGATCTACCAGCTGCGCCCGGCAGAAATACGGAGAATTTTCATTCATCCAATATTGATTATCTCCCTCTAATACTGTTTTATATTCAATTCCGATCCCGACTTTTTCCATCAGCTTGTCAAAATTTTTCAGGCGGTTGCTGATCTTGATCTGCGCCGTATCCATGATCAGCACAACGGATTTGCCGGAATCCATAAACTGGGAAACTGCCTCCAGCTGCGCGTCCGTCAGATCGGTAAGCGGCAGATTGAACAGCAGCATATCCGCATCCTCCGGGATCTCAGTCGTCTGTGAAAAATCCAGCTCTCCCACATCAATATTCTGGCGGGAAATATAAGAGCCCTGTCTTCTGGTCAGCGGAGTCTCTTCAAATCCGCTTACCTCATACAGCTTCGGCGTATAATCCCCGCTCAGCCGAACAATGGCGCTGGTGATCAGACCTTCGCAGTCCACGCCGGTGATGGAGTCGATATTGGTGGCGGAATCTGTTGTCGTTATAAACATATCGTTGAGTTCGATCCCATCGTGGGCATCTCCGCATTCCACCATCAGGCTGCCCTGAGAGAGATTTTCACCGTAATCCTCGATAAACTGCGGATTCAGGATCGGATCTATCGTCTCATGTTTAATATGGTCGCTTTCGTTCATATAAAGCTGCACAAAATTTTCCACATACCGGTTCTCATTTCCGACCTGGGCAATGGTATACAGCGTAACATCTTTATTCAGGTTGTGCAGCACTTCTTTCGTGGTATCGGACAGGGCGAACAGATCAGTAGCCGTAGCGTCCAGTTTCCGATATTCAGAAGGGATCTGTGCCACCAGAAGGTTGATCATGACCACAATGATCAATACAATGGCGATCACGGCAAAACTGTAAGTTCCGTTTTTAAACTGCTTCTTCATGTCTGCCACCTCCTAGTCCCATTTTCTCTTCTGCAGCATCTGCACCGCAATGACCAGACACAGTACGACCACGGACAGATAATACAGGATTGCGTCTACTTCAAAATAGCCGTTGATAAAATTGTCATAATGCGAATTCAGGCACAATACCAGCATCAGCTTCGCGATCAGCCCTTCAAACAGACTGCTCTTTACCAGATACAGGATTACAACAACCGCTTCCAGAACCAGTCCCAGGATTCCGGCCGCGATCAGATTCTTTGCGAATCCGTAATAGATCAGAGCGACCAGAGCCGCCAGCACAAGGAAACAGATAAAAGAAAATACCGCCGTTGTAGGCGTAATATCCACCAGATACTGCATGGAAAATGATAAGATCAGAACCGCGAACGTCACAACCGCGGAAATGATCTGGTTCTCCGTTGACGCCGATACCACGATCCCGATCGCAAAGTATGCCATTCCCAGCAGTACAAAGCCCAAAATGGAAACATAGGACATCGGCAGCGGCACTGTACCGAACGAAGTCAGCATGATCGGATAAATGCAGATCCAGACCATAGGAATCGCAAACAAAGTCAGCGTCCCGAAATACTTGGCCAATACGATCTTCGTAATGCTGACCGGCGAAGTAAATAAAAGCTGGTCTGTCTTAGTCCGATGCTCGTCCGCAAGCACACGCATGGTAACAACCGGAACCAGCAGCATAAAGACCACCGACACATAGGCCTGCTGCAGCGCATAGCCGATAAAAGGGCTTTTGCCGTTAATGTTAATAGATGAATATACAAATCCGATTACCAGGAGCAGAAACGCCACAAACGCGTATCCGATCATGGAAATAAAATAGGATTTCACTTCTCGCTTGTAAATTGCCAACATTGTTAATCCCTCTCTTCCTTATTCCTGCGAATCGGCGCGTATTTGCCGGTTTGCCGCTTTCCTCTGGAATCCGTGTTTTTGCCTTCGGTAACCTTTAAGAATACATCCTCCAGGGAAATATTGGACGGTTTCATGGAGATGATCGGCTGCTTTGCCGCAGCGAACGCATAGAATACACTCTCCCTGATATCCACCTCCATCGAAGCGGACAGCAATGCCTTCGTACACTCCATGCCGTTATCCTCTTCCCGGGAAACCTCGTATTTGGAAATATCGGAAATCTTATCCAATACACTCCGCACTCTGTAATCCGGCGCTTTAACCAGCAGCTCCAGCGTATTGGTTCCGGTAACATGCTGGCTTAGATTGTCCGGCGTATCCTGCGCCAGCATCCGACCATGGGCAATGATCATCACTTCGTCGCTCACCGCGCTGATCTCCTGCATGATGTGAGAGCTTAAAATTACGGTATGCTGCTTTCCGAGGCTTCGGATCAGATCCCGCATCTCGATAATCTGCTTGGGATCCAGGCCGACTGTAGGCTCGTCCAGAATGATAATCTCGGGAAATCCCAGAATCGCCTGCGCGAATCCCACACGCTGCTTATAACCCTTTGACAGATTCCGGATCAGCCGGTTGGACACATCCTGGATCTTCGTCTGTTCAATGGCAGCGTTAATACACTTTTTGTGCTGATTCCTGGGGATCTTCTTTAACTCCGCTACAAATTTTAAATATTCATACGGCGTCATATCGGTATAAAGCGGCGGGAACTCGGGCAGATACCCGATACACTTCTTTGCCTCCTCCGGTTCTTCCGCCACGTCATGCCCGTTTACGACGATCTGCCCTGTGGTCGGCGCGATATATCCGGTGATCATATTCATGGTCGTCGACTTTCCGGCGCCGTTAGGTCCCAGGAATCCGTATATCTTTCCCTGTTCAATGTGGAAGCTCAGATCATTGACCGCCACATGGTCGCCATATATTTTACTCAGATTCTTAACTTCGATCAAAGTAATTCCTCCTTCAAGTTCTCTTCTGTGTCATTTTATCACACACTATTTCACATTTTATCACAGATTTCGGCATTTGCCTATTCCTTTTTTGTGAATTTTTCATAAAAAAGAAAGCTGCCGCAGAAAACCACGGCAGCCTTTTTATCATTTTAACGGTTTATTGTGCTTCGATCACATCATGCATATCGTACATACCCGGCGCCTTGCCTGCCAGAAACTTGGCCGCGGCTACCGCGCCCTTCGCAAAAACCGCTTTGGAATAAGCGGTATGCTTAATCTCGATCACCTCGTCAACGCCCGCGAAGATCACTTCATGCTCTCCCACAATGGTGCCGCCCCGGACCGCGCTGATACCGATCTCCTGTTTCGGCCTGCGCATCCGCTCCCGGCTGCGGTCAAACTTATAGGCATAGCGGTTATCCAGCTCCTCATTCATGGCGTCTGCCAGCGCCAGCGCCGTCCCGCTGGGCGCATCCACTTTACGGTTGTGGTGCTTCTCCACGATCTCAATATCATATCCTTCCGGCGCAAATACATTGACCGCCTGCTTTAACAGCTTCATGATCGTATTGATCCCAAGCGACATATTCGCGGATTTCAAAACCGGCGTGTGCTGCGCCGCTTCTTTTACATGGGCAAGCTGAGCTTCACTTAAACCGGTCGTACATAAAACAACCGGCAGCCTGTTGGCTTCACAGTAATCCAGCAGATCGTCCACCGCAGCCGCAGCCGCGAAATCAATGACCACATCCGCTTTTACCTTACAGGCTCCAATATTGGGAAACACCGGAAACGGATTGGTGCCGCCGTCGACCGGATCGATCCCCGCCACAATTTCCGTCTCTGTATCCTGCGCCACAATTCCCGCAACGACTCTTCCCATCTGGCCATTGCATCCGTGCATGATTATCTTTATCATATCGAACCTCTTTCCTGTAATCCTGTCATCATAAAATTCCGTACTTCATCATAGCCTGCGCGAGTTTTTCCGCATTGGCTGCCTCCATCTGCGTCAGCGGCTTTCTGAGCGGTCCTACTTCCTTACCCATCAGATTAAGCGCCGCCTTTACCGGGATCGGATTCACTTCACTGAACAAAGCCCGGATCAGGCTCATAGCCTCCAGCTGCAGCTTCCGGCTCTCCGCTACCTCGCCCGCCATATATTTCGCGACAATATCATGCGTCTGCTTCGGCGCTACGTTGGACAATACGGAGATTACGCCCTTGGCTCCCAGAGACAAAAGCGGAACGATCTGATCGTCGTTGCCGGAGTAAATATCCAGCATGCCTTCGCTCATCGCCGCCAGATCCGCAACCTGAGACAGATTTCCGCTGGCTTCCTTGATCGCTACGATATTGTCCGCCGTCTTCACCGCTTTCATGGCGGTCGCCGGCAGGATATTACAGCCCGTTCGGCTGGGCACATTGTACATGATCAGCGGAACGTCCGCCGCTTTCGCGATATCTACGAAATATTCAACCAATCCGTTTTGCGTACATTTATTATAGTACGGCGTAACTGCCAGAAGACCGTCCACTCCGACTGCCGCCGCCCGTTTGGACAGCGAAACCGCTTCCGCCGTATTGTTGGAACCGGTTCCGGCAATGACCGGGATCCGGCCCGCCGTCTTCTCTACCGCATAACGGATACATTCAAAATGCTCGTCATGCGTCAGCGTTGAAGATTCTCCGGTTGTTCCGCAGATAATGATCGCATCGGTTCCGGCCGCGATCTGTTCGTCGATCAGTTCTCCCAGCTTGTCAAAATTCACCGATCCGTCCGCATACATCGGTGTTACGATCGCAACACCCGCTCCTGTAAAAATTGCCATAATCCAAAGACTCCTTTCTTCTGTTGCCTGAAACAAAAGACCAGCCCTGAGGCTGGTCTACGAATCCAAATCAATCTTCATTCTCCGGTAGCGCCCCATCTCTCGATGACAGTCATAAACCTGTTCGGCCTATGCCCAAGAAAACGGTTCCGGTCCGTCCTCTTTCGGCGTCAGTTCCTTTCCCCTGTCTTCTTCTGTGTCCGGCACATCCGGCAGGGTACTGATAAATAACGCAACCTCTACACATTTCTTTTGTATGTTAGCTATAAAATAGCATTTCCGTTCCCGAAAGTCAACCCTTATTTTACGGTTTCATGCCTGTTTTGCGATTTTTTGCCTACTGGTCATAATATTCCAGTTTGCTGACGGAAACCTCATAGGCAATCTGTTTCCGGGTTTCTTCTTCACTGATCTTTTTGACATACTCTCTGCTCTGAACCCGCCCCCAGATCTGGATCCTGCCTCCGACCTGAAAGCTCTGCGCGTATCTGGCGTTTCTGCCCCACGCGATGCAGGGTATGTAATCCGATTTTCCATACGGCCGGTTGACCGCCACCAGCAGATCCGCGATTTCCCGTCCCAGCGGTGTTTTGCGGTAAATCGGCGCTTTGCAGATAAATCCGTCCAGAAAGATCTGGTTGGTTCTGCCGGATTCCAGATTTTCGTCCACGAACATCCATTCCCTTACAAAAATGGATAATACCAGCCTGTTTTTTGTACCTTCATGCCTGTTATAAGAGCGAAACTGCCCCGCAACCTCTACCAGCTGTCCGCGGCAGTCCTCCGTCACATCTACCAGCCGTTCCGATACCATAAGCGGAATGATATCCACCAGCTCGCTCAGCCGGTTCACCGCGATATCCACCAGATAAAATCCCTCTCCGAACACTTCATGACTGTATCGGAATTCGGATACGATCTCACCCGCGACACTGACTCTGTTATTTTCAATTACCTTATCTACCATTGGTATTTCTCCTTCCATCATTCACTTCTTCCCTTTCCACTTTTCACTGCTTCTTCCCGCACTGCCACAAGAATAATGTCGGGACCGATCTGCTTAATACATGGATACGGAATAATGTATTCCTCTTCCTTTCCGAATATGCCGCAGAACTTGCTCGGTCCCGGCACGATAATTGCCTGTATACATCCCGTACAAATATCAAATTCCAGATCAGCCACAAACCCCAGCCGTCTGCAGTCGCATTCATTGATCACTTCTTTCTGCCGCAGATCAAACATCCGCATACGCCGTCTCCTCCGTATCCCGACATTCCGTATCAATGTCGCCTTTCCATACAGCATATGCGCTTTTTCCGTGTTTGTGCCTGCCTTAATCCTTCAAAAAGTTCCGCATGGTCTTTAATGCGTTTTTCTCCAGCCGGCTGACCTGTGCCTGCGAAATTCCGATTTCTTTTGCTACCTCCATCTGCGTCTTTCCGTTAAAAAACCGCATATCAATGATCATTCGTTCCCGTTCCGGCAGTTTTTCCATTGCGTCCTGCAGCGCGATCTCTTCCACCCATTTTTCTTCTCTGTTTTTCTTATCGCTGATCTGGTCCAGCACATACAGCGTATCGCCGCCCTCCTGATACACCGGCTCGTAGATGGAAACCGGGCTCTGAATGGCATCCATAGAATATACGATCTGTTCGGCGTCAATTCCGATCTCCGCCGCGATCTCGCTGATCGCAGGCTCCCGCTGCTTCTGCTTCATCAGGGTTTCGCGCGCATAAATTGCCTTATAGGCAATATCCCGCAGGGAACGACTGACTCGGATACTGTTATTATCCCGCAGATACCGGCGTATTTCCCCGATGATCATGGGCACCGCATAGGTAGAAAACTTTACCTGCTGACTCAGATCAAAGTTGTCGATCGCTTTGATCAGTCCGATACATCCGATCTGAAACAGGTCATCTACGTTTTCATTACTGTTTCCGAAGCGTTGGATAATGCTGAGAACCAGTCTCAGGTTTCCGTAGATAAACTCCTCTCTGGCCTCCTGATTGCCCTTTGCGATCTCCTCTAGCAGTTCCTGTTTCCGTGCCTGACTGATCAACGGCAGCTTTGCCGTATTCACACCGCATATTTCTACTTTATAAAGTGCCATCCTGATTTCCCTCCGTACCTGACATTTTCATCTCGGCAAATGGTAATCCACCACTTTCTACCTAAAATGATTCACCGTTTAGAGGGCTTTTATACGCATTATTGGAACCTTAAAATTTCCTTTTTTAACCTTTTCATAATCCGTTTTTCAAGCCGCGAAATATACGATTGGGAAATCCCCAGTAAATCCGCCACTTCCTTCTGCGTCATTTCATTTCCTTCCTCTGAATTGAGTCCGTACCGAAGCTCTACAATGGTACGTTCCCGCTTTGTCAAATGGCTGACAGCTTTTTTCAAGAGATTTTTCTCCACTTCATCTTCCATATTTCTGGAGATTACATCCTCATCCGTACCGAGAATATCGGACAATAACAGTTCATTTCCATCCCAGTCCACGTTCAGCGGTTCGTCAAAAGACACTTCCATTTTATTTTTGCTGGTTCTGCGCAGATACATTAGGATCTCATTTTCGATACACCGGGAAGCATAAGTCGCGAGCTTGATGTTTTTTTCAGGATTAAACGTATTGATCGCTTTGATCAGTCCGATTGTTCCGATCGAGATCAAATCTTCCACACCGACTCCCGTATTGTCGAATTTTTTTGCTATGTATACGACCAGACGCAGATTGTGTTCAATGAGAATGCTTTTTGTCTCTGCGCTGTCCCCTTCTGCCAGTCCGCAGATCAGCCTCTGCTCTTCCCCGGATTCCAGAGGCGGCGGCAGGACATCTGTTCCCCCGATATAATGAATATCTCCCTGCTTCGGAAATACGAAACTTCGTATGGAAGGAATGATCTTCAGCTGAATTCTCTTTGGTATGGATACCTTAATCACCATACTAACACTCCTTATTATCCATCGCTGCCGGATGCAGCAGCATCTGATACTCCTTTCTGCCGGATAATTCTCCCGGATAAATTGCCAATATCGGTTTCTCAATTGTAGTTTCTCCTGTTTCCCCTTTAATAACCAGGTCATCTACGGTTTTTCCAAACAAAATACCCTGTTTTTTTCCGACCGAATGGTATGGAATCACCCATGCGCCTTTCGGTTCCGGCTGTTCTTTTGTAAGCTGTTCCCACACCCGCATATCTATGATATGGACCGGTCTTTGGGTGATGGGCTCCGTAAGGCTGTTTCCGGTATCCAGCAGTGCCGTTACCGCTATCTCCCGTTCCAGATAGCGAACGACCACCCGATACCGTTTTGTCAGGCTTCTTCTCTGCCGCAGCAGTCTGCCAAAGCCATATGTCATTCCCAACAGAATCAGGACAGACAGGACAAGAATCAGCAGACGGTTATTGCTGTAGCGAATCGCCGTATTCATAACTCCGCTGCACAGACAGGCCGCGCCGTAAAAAATCACCGGCAGTTTCCAAAACTGCTTCTTATCCGCTCCGGGATAAGCGATTTTGACCATCAGAACAGATGCCAGCGGCGTTATCGCCGTCAGCACGATCCAATCCGGCATTTGCAGGACCAGTACGATGCAGCTGTAAACCCCGCCAATCACAGCGCCGGTACAAAGCCCGGCAAATCGGATCCGAACTCCACTGACTTTTCCGGTGACATACAACAGCAGCATATCCATCAGAAAATTCACTAAAAAGTAGTGATCCAGATAAATAATCATTTGATTTCCCCTGGGGTTCCCTCCTTACCCGACCAATTATAGTAGTTTCTGTTTTCTTTTTTTGTCTAAATCTGACTGCTGACGGACAAAATTTATCGGGAAAATCCTACAGAAACATTCAAAAATCGACAGTTTCATAAAATCTGTCTCCTGTGAAAACCCAGTTTCCCGCAAAACAAAAGAAGCTATCTGAGAATATAAATCTCAGATAGCTTCTTTTGGCTGAATATTAAATTACGGATAACGTCCGTTTTATTTCTTCTGCAGGAAGTCAGGAATCTTTAACGACTTCTCTTCCACATGACGCTCCGGTTTCACAGACCTGTTAAAATTAAAGGTCGTCTTGGGAGCTGCCTGCGCTTCCGGACTCCGGTTCGCGTTAAATCCGTTGCCGGCGCTGAAATTCGAAGCCTTGCTTGCCTGATAATTAAAACCGATGGATTTCGGTGCTCTCGTATTATGATCCATCTGGCTGTCCAGACCGGTTGCCATAACAGTGATCGTACATTCATCCGGATATGTATCGTCATATCTTGCGCCGAAGATGATATTCGCATCTTCACCCGCAAGTTCCTGAACATAGCTTGCAGCGTCGTTTGCTTCCATCAGGCTGATATCGCCCGAGATGTTAATGATCACATGGGAAGCTCCGGAAATCGTAGTCTCAAGCAGCGGACTGGTTACTGCCATCTGTACCGCGTCAGCAGCCTTCTCGTCTCCCTTTCCTACGCCGATTCCGATATGCGCGATTCCCTTGTCCTTCATTACGGTCTGCACATCCGCGAAGTCCAGATTGATCAGGGACGGTACATTGATCAGATCCGTAATCCCCTGTACGGACTGCTGCAGTACCTCATCCGCCTTCTTCAATGCTTCCGGCATGGTCGTCCTTCTGTCTACGATCTCAAGCAGCTTGTCGTTTGGAATGACAATCAGGGTATCGACAGCCTGTCTCAGCTTTTCAATGCCTTCCAGCGCATTATTCATACGGGTTCTGGATTCAAACTTAAACGGCTTGGTTACGACGCCGACCGTCAGCGCGCCCATTTCCTTGGCAAGACCTGCCACAACAGGAGCTGCGCCGGTTCCGGTACCGCCGCCCATACCGCAGGTTACAAATACCATATCCGCGCCCTGCAGCAGTTCGCCGATCTCCTCTACATTCTCTTCGGCTGCCTTCTGTCCAACATCGGGCTGCGCGCCCGCGCCCAGTCCCTTCGTCAGCTTCTCGCCGATCTGCAAAGTCTTCGGAGCCTTACAACGGGCCAACGCCTGCTTGTCCGTATTCACGCCTATGAACTGTACGCCCCCAATATTCTCGTCAATCATTCTATTCACGGCATTATTGCCGGCACCGCCAACACCTACAACAATAATCTTTGCGCTATCATCCGTATCGTTTGTCTTAATTTCAAGCAAGGGTTTGTCCTCCTTATTAATTAATTATTCTCTTTGTATAACATAATCTATGTATTTATACACATATATTTTTATAATATAATCTTTTTTAAAAAATATCAATATGTATTTTTATTTTTTTTCAGTTTTCTTGCTGTTTTCCAGCTGAAACGTGTATTCGCCGTCTTCCTGATAAACTGTCATATCCAGTGTTCCCGCCTTTTTCGTATCCATATGGGGTAAAATATCATGCAGATCCGACATTTTCTCGTTCAGATAATCATCATTTCCCAACGCAACCTTTGCCGCATCTATGATCAGCGTGATCGCAAACGTGTCCGAAAGCTGGATCCGCTGCACCTGCATTTCATACTTATCGATCATCTGTGTAACCGCCAGCAGGTCGGAAAAAACATCGGGATCCTGAATCGGAAGTTTTTCATTTAAGACCACATATTCAAAATGCAGGCCCCGCACTTCGGGAATCTTCTCCGGCGCTTCCGAACTGCTTCCGATCACGACTCCGTCTTTATCGAAATACATATAGTTTCCCATATATTTAAAATATCCGATCTTCTTTTTTTCATAAACGGTTATCTTTAGTTCCTTCCAGGACACAATCTCCAGATCGTAGGTTTCCACATTTGCAACCGTTTCTTTCTGATTGGTAAGTTTATGAAACAGAACCATTCCCAGCGAGCGGTCCAGCTTTGACGGAAACACCTGATCAATAACCGTTTCCTGCGCCAGCTGTTCATTTCCCTCTACTACGATCACCTGAAAATGCAGGACAAAAAACAGTACTGCCGCCGCTGTCAGCAAGACCAGCGGAATTATAATGGCAATCATTGTTTTGATACCGATTTTCTTTTTCATAAAAGTCAGAACCCTCACCTGCCTTTATCATGTGATCCTGCTTATTTCGGCCCCCAGACTGCGCAGATCGCCGGCGATATCCTCATATCCCCTGGCAATATAGCCGTTGTCCTCAATCCGTGTCGTTCCTTCTGCCAACAGGGCCGCCGTCAGCAGCGCGGCTCCGCCGCGCAGTTCCCGGGATGTCACCTGCGCGCCATGCAGTTTCCCGCCGCCGTGAATCCGGATCCGATTCGGAGACAGGGTTTCAATCACAGCCCCCATGCGTTTCAGTTCCGGCACAATACGAAAACGGTTCTCAAAAATCGTCTCATCCACATCTGCATCCCAGCCGGTTCCCGCAAGCACAGCCGTAAATACCGACTGCAGATCCGTCGGAAACCCGGGATAAGGCGCGGTGCTGATACACACATAGCCGCCTGTGTTCTGCGGCTGTTTTGTAATCCGGATCCGGTCTGTCTCACAGGATATCTTACAGCGCAGTGTCCTGCACAGCCGGATCGGTGCCTGCAGTTCTTCCGGTGAAATGCCGTTTATCGCGACACAGCCGCCCGTACCCGCCACGGCAGCCAGATAAGTGCCTGCCACGATCCGGTCTCCCGGCACATCGTACACCGTATCTTTCAATTCCCTGACGCCCCGGATATAAAAATGCCCGTCTTTTTTCCATGAAATCCTGGCGCCTGCCGCGTTTAAAAACGCGCACAGCGAAGTGATCTCCGGCTCTACAGCCGCGTTCTCGATTTCCGTCTCCCCGTCAGCCAGGACGGAAGCCAGGATCACATTTTCCGTCGCGCCTACGCTGGGAACCGGAAAAGAAATTTTGTTTCCCCTGAGCCGATCTGCCCGGCATTGGATTTTGCTGCCTGTACAGACAATCTTCGCGCCCAGACGCTCCAAGCCGTACAGATGCAGGTCAATGGGCCGCAGACCGATCATACAGCCGCCCGGGGCATAGATCTCCGCGCTCTGAAACCGATTTAAAAACGGTCCCAGAAACAAAACGGAAGAACGCATCTTCTCATAATAGGAATCCGCAAGCGGTTTCCAGACAAGCGCCCTGGTGTCGATCACAACCTGATTTCTGTCCTTCCATTCTATCTGACCGCCCATAGCCGTGATCATGGCAAGGGCAGTATGCACATCCGTAATCGACGGACAGTGATTCAATACGGTAACCCCTCTGTGCAGTACCGTCGCCGCAATGACCGGCAGCGCAGTATTTTTGGAACCCTGGATCCGAATCGCACCAAAGAGGCTTTTTCCGCCTGTTACCCGATAAATGTCCAAGCCGCTACCTCCGCAATACCATATATCCTATCGTATTCCAAAGCAGCCTGCCCTGTTACCGGTATCCGCCTTCGCTATTGCACCTTGATCCCCCGGGAGACAGACAAAACCAATCCCATTTCCGCCAGCAAAAACAAAATCGAGGTGCCGCCGTAACTGATAAACGGCAGCGTAACGCCCGTATTGGGTATGGTATTTGTTACAACGGCAATATTTAAGATCACCTGCAGCGCTATATGTCCCATCACGCCAACCACCAGTAAAGCGCTGAACAGATTCGGCGCATTGTTGGCAATGATCATGAACCGCCAAAGCATGAACAAAAAGAGCAGGATAACGCAGACAGCGCCAAACAGGCCCAGTTCTTCACAAATGATCGTAAAGATCATGTCATTCTGCGCTTCGGGGATAAAGCCCATTTTCTGCAGACTCTGCCCCAATCCTTTTCCGAAGATCCCGCCGGAGCCGATCGCATACAGGCCCTGCAGCACCTGAAATCCGCCGTCCTGCGGATAAAGTTCCGGATTTTTCCAGACTTCGATCCGCGTCATACGGAACCCGCTGCCAAAGAGGATAAAGGCCAGAATGCCCACTACGGCAACCCCCGCTATCACCAGAAACGGTTTGTATTTCGGACTGGCGACAAACAGCATGATAAACGCGATCCCCATAATGATGATCGCCGTACTCAGATTTTCCGTTACGACTGCCACGGCAACAACCGCCGGCAGGATCAGCGCGAAGATTTTCACCAGGTTTTTCCAGTCTGAAATCTTTCCGGCCGTTTTACTAATGATAAACGCGAGGAAAATGATAACCGCCAGCTTTACAAATTCCGCCGGCTGTACGCTGGTTACGCCCAGATTCAGCCAGCGTCTCGCGCCATTGGCCTCGTATCCCAGCGGCGTCAGTACCAGCAGCACAGATAGGATTGATGCGATATAGATCGGAAACGCCAGTTTTTCGATCCGTTCATATCCGAACCAAATGACAAAAGCCATTCCGGCCAGCCCTAAGATCGTAGCAAAGATCTGTTTATTTAGATAATAGCTTCCGCTCCCGAATTTCAGCTGCGCCGTATAGGAACTGGTGCTGTAAAGCATAACAAGTCCAAAGCACAGCAGAAAGATAATGATGAACAGCAGACTGTAATCAAAAAATCTTCCGTTTTTTGTTTTATGGATCCTGGTCTTTTGCCCTTTCGCCATATCCGTTCCTTTCTGCCTAAAGCGCATTTACATATTCTTTAAACAACTTTCCTCTTTCTTCATAGCTTTTAAACATATCCCAGCTTGCGCATGCCGGCGACAGCAATACCGCCTCTCCGGCTTTTGCCTCCTTTGCGCAGAACGCCACGGCGTCCTGTAACGAATCCGTCATTACAATTTCCGTAAATCCCTGTTTCCTTGCGGCCGCTGCAATCTTATCTTTTGTCGCGCCCAGAAGGACCAGCTTTTTAATCGTGGTCCCAAAGACTGCGATCCAATCGCCATAATCGGAACCCTTGTCATATCCGCCCGCGATCAGATAAGTCGGACGGCTCATCGCCTTTACCGCCTGAATCGAGGCGTCCGTATTGGTCCCCTTGGAATCATTGTAATACATGACGCCGTTCTTGGTCGCCACATATTCGATTCGGTGCTCCACGGCCCGAAATGTATGGATAACCCGGCGGATCACTTCCATCGGCACTCCCATATGCCGTGTGATCAAAACGGCTGCCAGCACATTCTCTACATTATGCATGCCCACCAGATTCATCTCATCCACAGCCAGGATTCGTTCGGGGATTCCGTTCTCCGCATAATACATAACGCCGTCCTCATAATACGCGCCGTTTTCCAGTCTGCGCCTGCTGCTGAAATAACAGATCTGCGCCCGGATACCGGAAGCAGCCGCCCGCAGCCTTTCATCTTCATAATTTAAAACACAGTAATCATCCGGCGTCTGATTCTTCGTCACGGAAAGCTTTACTGCCGTATAATTTTCCATCGTATAGTGCCGGTTTAAGTGATCCGGCGTGATATTCAGGATCGCGGATACCACGGGATGAAACGTATGAATAGATTCCAGCTGAAAACTGCTGATCTCCGCCGCCGTCACCGACTGTTCCGTCATGTCCAAAGCGACAGATGTATAGGAAATCCCGATATTTCCCACCACAAAGGTACTGCCATAATAAGCTTTGAAAATCTCGCCCGTCAGGGCAGTCGTCGTCGTTTTTCCGTTGGTCCCGGTAATCGCGGCCACTCTTCCGGCCCCACATACATAAGCCAGTTCCACTTCTCCCCAGATCGGCACGCCCTGCTCTCGGACACGGCTGACAAACGGCGCGTCAATAGCGATCCCGGGGCTTAACACCATGAGATCGGTACAATTGATCACAGCCTGCGGCAGTTCGCCCAGTACGACTTCAGTCCGGGTATCCCCTCCGAGTTTCCGCAGAATATCCTCCCGATTCAGTTTTTCATTGCTGTCATATACAATGACAGCCGCTCCTTTTTTCAGCAAAAGCTTTGCCGCACCGATTCCGCTGATGCCGCTCCCTGCTACCAGACAGGTCATATTGTTAAAATCCATTTTTATTTCCATCCTTATGCTGCTATATTGCCAGATATGCGATCAGGCATAAGACTGCCGTAACAATGGCAAATGCCGCCACAACCTGTGTTTCCGCGTACCCGCAGAGTTCAAAATGATGATGGATGGGCGCCATCTTAAACAATCGTTTTCCGTGAGTCAGTTTAAAATAAACGACCTGCAGGATAACCGAAACCACTTCGATCAAATAGATAAACGCCACGATCAGCAAAAAGATCGGCATTCTCAATACCATTGCAGTTCCGGCCACAAAGCCTCCCAGTGCCAGAGAGCCGGTATCTCCCATGAATACCCGCGCGGGATGCACGTTAAACAAAAAGAATCCCAGAAGCGCGCCTACAACGGCTCCGTTCATCGGCACGATATTGCTGCCAGCGATCAAAGCGATTACGGAAAAGAAGACGGCAATGATCAGCGTCACCCCGGTTGCCAGACCGTCCAAGCCGTCCGTCAGATTCGCGCCATTTACGGTACCTACGATCACGATGAACACAAACGGAATAAACAGAGCGCCCACATCCCAGGTCTGACCGCCGGTAAACGGAATGATCACTTCTGTTCCCACATCCGTATACTGCAGCAGATAAAAAATGAACAAACCGGTCACGATGATCTGCAGCAGCATTTTCTGCCAGGCGCGCAGGCCCAGATTCCGCTTCATCACGACCTTGATATAATCGTCCAGAAATCCGATCAGGCCAAACCCCAGCGTCAGAAACAGGATTGGAAGAATCTCTGTATGGTCCTTAATAAAAATCAGGCTGGTGATCGTCACGCTGCAGAGAATGACCAGTCCGCCCATCGTAGGCGTTCCGCTTTTGCTCTTATGCGCCTCCGGCCCTTCTTCCCGGATGTACTGTCCGAATTTCAGTTTTTTCAAAAGCGGGATCACGATCGGGCACAAGACCACACTGATCCCAAAAGCGATTAAAATCGCGCTGACAAATTCCGTGTTCATATTGAATACTCCTTCATTTATTCTTCTGTCGTAACCTCCTGCTGCGGGATTCCCAGATAAGGCAGGATATTTTCATATAATTCCCGGATCATAGGCGCCGCAACGGTTCCACCGTAATAAACGCCCTGCGGTTCGTCGATAATGCCGATCGCGACCACTGACGGATTGTCGGCAGGCGCAAAGCCGATATAAGAAGAAATGTATTTATGCGCGCTTCGCGGCAGTTTCTGCGAGGTGGCGGTTTTTCCTCCAATGGAGAACCCTTCTATCTTCCCGTTTTTTCCCGTTCCTTCCGACACAACCTGTTCCAAAATATACCGCATGGTTTCAGAGGTGTCAAGAGAAATCACATTGCTTTCCGTCGGATAGGAAAATGTTTCCACCGTATTTCCGTCGCTGTCTTTCGCGCACACCCCAAAATGAGGCGTAACCAACGTACCGCCGTTAATCACCGCGCTGACCGCGCGCAGCAGCTGCATGGGCGTGATCTGGAAAGACTGGCCAAAGGACATGGTGGCCAGTTCCACCGGTCCCACATTTTCCTGTTTATGAATGATAGTCGCCGCCTCCCCGGGCAGATCCACGCCGGTCCGGTTCAGCAGTCCCAATTTTCGAAAATACAGGTACATTTTTTCTACGCCGACTCGTTCTCCCACTGTCATAAAAACAGGATTACAGGAGTTCATGGTCGCCTGCAGAAAAGTCTCCGCCCCATGCCCTGTCGTCTTATGGCAGCGGATTCTGCGGTCTTCCACAATTTTATACCCTGGACAGGAAAACGTACTGTTGATATTGACAACTTTTTCCTCCAGGCCCGCAGTTGCCGTAATGATCTTAAATGTGGAACCCGGCTCATAAGTATCATTGATACTCTGATTCCGCCACATCTGATTCAGCAGATTTTGTTTTTCCTTTTCGTCAGCGGGTTCCGTCTCAATATTCAGTTCATATGGGGTATTCAGATTAAATTCCGGGGCGTTTACCATTGCCAGGATCTCTCCGTTTTGCGGATTCATGACAATGATGGAAACATAATTGGCGGATTTGGCTTCCAGTGTTTTATACGCGATCTGCTGCGCGTATTTCTGGATATTGTAATCCAGGCTGACATATACGTCATATCCGGCCTGCGATTCTTCTCTGACTTCTCTTGCGCCCTCCAGCTCTACGCCGCGGGCGTCGGTCAGCGTCAGAATCGTTCCGTCTTTTCCCTTCAGCCAATCCTCATATTCTACTTCCAGTCCGATAATTCCCTGATTATCCGCGCCGGTAAACCCCAATACCTTTGACGCTAAGTTATCATATGGATAATAACGCTTATAATCTTCATCTACCTTCACGCCGGCATAGTCATAAGCCCGAATCCGGTCTCCGATCTCTTTATCTACGTTAGACTTGATCCGTTCCCGGGAGCTTTTCTTTTCCACTTTCTTCCGGACTTCCGCTTCCTCCAGCTGCAATTCCTTTGTCAGCATGGAGATTACCTTTTCCGGTTCTTCAACCTGATTGTATATGACTGAAACAGTACATACCGTCCGGTTTGACGCCAGTTCGACGCCGTTGGCATCCATAATCCTGCCGCGCGCCGCTTTGATCCTGCGTTCTCTCTGATGCAGTTCCTCTGCCTGCAGCGTATAATATTCCTTACATACGATCATGAGGTACGCCAGTCTTACCAGTACAAGGATGACTGCCAGCAGGAACGCCGCCATCATAATCAATATTTTTTTTCGGTTATAGGTTCGGAAGATCGCCATATTCATTGTCCTGTTCTTTCTTCCATACTACTATATTTCCGATTAATAAACCTTATACCAGACAATCCGGATTCTCTACTGTGCTGCGGTTGTGGTTTCCTCCTGCGCTGCAGTCGTCTCTTCCGTATAGCCGCCCTCCGGATCCTGCAGTCCCACATCGGGAATTTCCGGTTTTTCATCATAGGCGTCAGTCAGTTTACTGTCATTTTTATCCTTTGTATCTGTTTTAAAAATATTCATATAGGGAAGGACTTCTTCCATAATGTTGTGGAACAGCTGGGCTGCCTTGCCGGAATCATCCGGATTCTGTTCCGGCGTATCGATCACTACATAGCATACGACTTCCGGATCATCATAAGGAACGCTGCCGATAAAAGACAGCACATATTGATTATTTCCACGGGGCAGTTTTTCCGCCGTACCGGTCTTGCCTGCCACTTCATAGCCGTCGATTGCCGCTTTGGCGCCGGTACCTTTTGTTACAACGGTACGAAGCGCTTCATTGATAAATTTGGACGTAGTCGGCGTGACCGTCTGCTTCACTACATCATCTGCCACATTTTCCACCAGTCCGCCGTTAACCGTATTGATCCGGCTGACCAGGTGCGGCGTATAATAATTCCCGCCATTGACCAGAGAACAATAGCCGGCCGCAATCTGCAGCATATTGACCGTAAAATTCTGTCCGAAAGAGTTGGTTGCCAGTGTTACGTCACTGATATTGCCCGCGCTGTACAAAATACCGCTGGCTTCTCCTTTCAGATCGATCCCGGTCTTTAGTCCAAACCCGAACCGGCTCTGATAGGTGCTGAAAATATCCGCTCCTACTTTCAGTCCGATCTGCATCAGCGCATCATTACAGGAACTGGTGATACTCTGCTGCAGCGTAATCTTTCCATGTCCCTCATGGCTGCTGCAGCTGATGTGTCTGCCGCCGACCGTTTCCCCGCCGTCGCAGAGAAAGGTATCGCTTTCCTGCACCTTTCCCTCCTCCAGTGCCATGGCAACGGTAAAGGGCTTCATAGTGGAACCCGGTTCAAAGGTATTGCTGATACATTCATTCCTCCACATCTGATTCATGGCGTCCAGTTTTTCTTCCTCGCTCATCGCCGCAATCTGTTTTTCACTGAACATGGTGCTCAGATCACGGGGATTATTCAGATTATAGGTTTCGTCATTCGCCATAGCCAAAATCGCGCCCGTGTTAGGATTCATCACAAGCACAGACATGCTTTGCGCCTTTTCCGTCTTGTTAAATTCCGCCAGTTTCTTTTCCACAATCTGCTGGATCATGATATCCAGCGTGGAATTGACCTGATTGCCGTCAACCGCCGGCTTGGTAATCTCTTCCGTTGTATTGTCATCGTTCACATAGCTGAAGGTTCTGCCGTTGATTCCGTTTAAGGTATCGCAGTAGTAACCCTCCAGTCCCCAGTCGGCGTGATTTCCGTCATAAGTAAAGCCCAGGACTGTGGAAGCCAGTGTGTCATAGGGATACTTCCGCTTATATTCCTCTTCAAACCAGACGCCCTTGATAAAGGGATTGTTTTTGGTATCCGCCTGCAGCTGCTTAAATGGTTCGATCTGGTTATATTCCAGTTGTTTGAGCATGACCACATAGCTGCTTTGGCTGCGTTCCTTAATGACCGCATGCAGTTCGTCCGCTTTCAGCTCCGGAAAGCACTGAACCAGCGCGCTGACTGTCGGTTCTTCATACCGTTCATCGTCCAGAATGACTTTCGGATCCAGGATCAGATTGTATACTTTGATGCTGGTAGCCAGAATATTCCCATTGCAGTCCAAAATATCTCCGCGCTTATATGGGATCACCTTGCTGGCTGACTGCTGCTGATCCAATACCTGAATCGTATATTTATCTCCGCTCTCAAAATGGATATAAGAAATAATTCCGCTTAACGCAAACAAAAGCAGCACAATTATAATAAATGTAACTGCCAGTTTGGATCTCATTCTTCGATTGAATCTTCCGCGCACTGCATGTTTCTGCGGAACCCGCTCTTTCTGCACACGCTCCTTTTTCTGTCCTGCCAAAGTCTCACCTGCTTTATGACGGTATATTCCCCATTTGCTTCATATATTCTCCATTTGACTTATCATAGATCGTTACCTGATCTCCGGTCGCTTCCACCATGCCCAGCTGCTGTTTTGCGACTTTACGGATGTTCTCAATATCGATGAAACTGTTGATATCATAATCAATCGCGTCATTCTGAACAGTCAGCTCAGCGATTTCACTGGATAAATGGTTCAAAGCAATGGTTTTTTCCGAAATTTTTGCTTCCGCATTCAGATATTGTACACACATCACCAGACAAAATACGACGGCCAATACCAGAAACAGCGCATACGCGCCGTTCATCTGCAGAGCTTTCTGCCGGTTCTTGTATACATGCGAATCCGTTCTGGTCTCCGGTTTTCTCGCTCTCCCCGGAACCGGAACGACCGGATGCCCCTTCGGCACCGCCGAATACCGCGTTCCAGCCAGGTTTCTCGCCGCATTTCCGGATGTGTATGCTTCCAACCCCATATTCCGATATTCTCTCATAATTATACTCCTTACAGGCGGCGTTCAAACACCCTCAGTTTGGAACTTTTCGCCCTTTTATTTGCCTCAATCTCCCTTTGGTCCGGTACGATCGGTTTTTTCGTGATCACAGTTCCTTTTGAAACCCTTCCGCATACACAGACCGGAAAATCCGGCGGACAGATGCAGGGATTTTCATTTTCTCTGAATTTGTTTTTTACGATTCTATCTTCCAATGAATGAAATGTTATGACCGCCAGTCTCCCCCTGTCGTCTAACAAATCAATCATTGTATCGATAGAATCTTTTAATACTGCAAGCTCCTGATTGAGCTCTATGCGAATTGCCTGAAACGTTTTCTTTGCCGGATGCCCCTGCGCCATTCTGACTTTCGCCGGAATGGCAGCTTTTATAATATAAATCAACTCCCCAGTTGTTTCTATTGTTTTGCGCTTCCGATATGCCACGATATGCTTTGCAATGTTTTTCGCGAATCTTTCTTCCCCGTAATCACGAATTATCTGAAATAATTCGGACTCGCTGTAATCATTGACGATATCCCTGGCTGTCTTCGGCTTTCTTGTATCCATCCGCATGTCAAGCGGCGCATCTTCCCGATAGGTAAAACCCCGTTCGGGATTGTCAAGCTGGTAGGAGGAAACTCCCAGATCCAGCAAAATGCCGTTTACACGATGGATATTCTGTGCATCCAGTATCTGTCTGATATTGCTGTAGTTGCTTCGGACAATTGTAACTTGTTCTTGGAAAGGTTCCAATCGTTTTGCCGCAGCGGCGACCGCGTCCCCGTCCTGGTCAATTCCGATCAGCTTTCCGTTTTCCCCCAACATTCGGCACACTTCACAAGCATGTCCGGCTCCGCCCAATGTTCCGTCCACATAAATCCCATCCGGCTTTATGGCAAGGCTCTCTATTGTCTCTTCCAGCAAAACCGGTTTATGCTCAAATTCCATGGGGCTGCTCCTCTCATCGCGAAACCTGTCCGCAGGCCCGGGTTCCCTTCATTAAATCCCGAGCTCTGCCATATGAGAAGCCATCTTGTCTACTTCGTCATCATCGTAGCTGCTGTTGCCTTCCCATCTGTCAGTATTCCAGATTTCAACTCTGCTGCCGACACCCGCTAATGTCACATCCTTCTCCAGTTCGGCGAACTCCCGCAAGCCGCCCGGAATCAGGATTCTTCCCTGTTTGTCCACTTCTACCTGTCCTGCCCCTGCAAGAAAGAACCGGGAAAATCTGCGTGCTTCTTTGTCGGACAGTGGCAATGCTCTCAGTTTTTCCTCCAGTTTTTTCCAGTCTTCATCGGCAAATGCCCACAGACATCCGTCCAGCCCTTTTGTTACCACAAATACATCTCCCAGAGATTCGCGGAACCTGGCCGGTACGATCAATCTGCCCTTGGCATCTATGGAATGTCTGTACTCACCCATGAACATGATTGCCGATACTCCTTCTAAACCTTCCGATCTGTGCCAACAGGCTGATAATTCACCACTTTATGACACATTCTTACCACTTCGTACCACTTAACACACATTCTAAACCATTTCATAATAAATTTCAAGGCTTTTTTTCAAAAAGCAGAGAAAAAAACGAATAAAAAAAGGACTTCTCCGTTCATTCGGAAAAATCCTTTTAACAATCTCTTTTTTTACGGTTCCAATGCGATATACGCGTTGATCAGCTGATCCAGTTCCCGGCTTCGCGCCAGCAGTTTTTCATGATCGACGGTCTTTTGTTCCAGTATCGCGTCCACTTCTTTTCTCTTCTTCTCAATCTGCGCCGTCAGTTCTTTCTTGTTCATTGTAATCCTCCTGTTTGCCTGTCTGTATCATATTGTGTATTTTTATCCTTTTATATGCAAGGATACAGATTGCCGCAATCCCTACAGCAATAGACAATATCTGTGATACCGGAAGCGTAGTTCCCGGTATCAGTAATTGGTCAGTCCGCAGCCCCTCAATCCATGCTCTGCCTGCGGCATACCCTAATACGTACCAAAGAAAGACCTCTCCGTCATATGCCTTCTTTCTTCTGAAGATCAGGATCAGAATCAGCACGCAAAGATTCCAAAGTGATTCATACAGAAATGTGGGATGAACCTGAATGTACCCCAGATTCGATGCGGTATTTCCAAAAACCTGTTCCATCTGTGTCTTAACTGCCGGAGGCACGTCCGCGCCTGAAAAATATGAATCAAAATAAATCCGCATAGCCAGTGGGTTAGAATTAGACGTTACCGATCCAAACGCTTCCCGGTTAAAGAAGTTCCCCCACCGGCCGATTATCTGACCTGCGATCAGGCCAAGGCAGGCTGTATCCAGGATACGCGGAAAAGACAGCTTCCTGACTCTGGTATAAATAAGACAGGTCAGAACCGCCGCGATGATCGCTCCGTAGATCGCAAGTCCGCCATGCCGGAGATTAAAAATTTCCAGCAGATCGTCCTTATAGTGATCCCAGCGGAAGATCACATAGTACAGACGGGCCCCTACAATACTCGCAATGATCACGTAAAGCGCAAAGTCAATATAGTCTTCCATCTTCTGCCCTGTGGCTTTTGCCTCCCAGCACGCGATCACCACCCCCGCCATAATTCCAAACGCGATAATAATCCCGTAATAAGCGATTTCAAATCCGAATATACTGATATTCTTCCCCATATTTTCAATGGTGATTCCCAATCCCGGGAATTCTATACTGACAACTTGATCCATACATGGCCTCCGTTCTCGACACTTGTTCTCATTTTACACCTTCCTTTCACAAAAATCAACATTTTCCCATCGCTGCCAATCGACATATTTCGTCAAAATGATTCGGATTCGCCATTTGCTTTTTTCATATAAATATGGTACACTCAATAAGATCAATTAAAATTAAGAAAAATAACTTTCAAAACGGAGGCAGAAAATGAAACTCGGTATCGTAGGTTTACCAAACGTAGGAAAAAGTACACTATTTAATTCCTTAACAAAAGCAGGGGCGGAATCCGCCAATTATCCCTTTTGTACCATAGATCCCAACATTGGCATTGTTGCTGTGCCGGACGCAAGATTGGACGCGCTTGCCGCACTTTATCATTCTCAGAAGATCACGCCCGCGGTTATTGAATTTTTGGATATCGCCGGTCTGGTCAAGGGTGCTTCCAAAGGAGAAGGTCTGGGCAACCAGTTCCTGGCCAATATCCGGGAAGTGGACGCCATTGTACATGTGGTCCGCTGTTTTGAAGACAGCAATGTGATCCATGTAGACGGCAGCATAGATCCCATGCGGGATATCGAAACGATCAATCTGGAACTGATTTTTTCGGATATGGAAATACTGGAGCGGCGGATTGCGAAAATAACCAAGATCGCTCGTGCCGGCGCTGACAAGTCAGCGGCAAAAGAACTGGAATTTATGAAACGCCTCTATGCGCATATGGAAAACGGCCAATTAGCGCGTTCTTATGCAACAGAGGACGAAGACGAACTGGCATGGCTTAGAGAATACAATCTGCTTACCTATAAACCTGTCATTTTTGCCGCCAATGTATCGGACTCTAATCTGGCGGACGACGGCAGTTCCAATCCGCATGTGCAGGCTGTCCGGGCATTCGCCGCGGAAAACGGCTGCGAAGTTTTTGTGATCTGTGCCGAAACCGAGCAGGAGTTATCCGAACTGGACGCAGAGGACAAAGCCATGTTTCTGGAAGATCTGGGCCTTGCCGAATCCGGCCTGGACAAACTGATCCGCGCCAGCTACAGACTGCTGGGACTAATCAGCTATTTAACGGCCGGCGAAACCGAAACCAGAGCCTGGACCATTACGAAAGGCACAAAGGCGCCCGCTGCTGCCGGCAAGATCCACAGCGATTTTGAACGGGGCTTTATCCGCGCCGAGGTCGTAAACTATCAGGATCTGCTGGACTGCGGCAGTTACGCAAAAGCGAAAGAAAAAGGACTGGTTGGTTTGGAAGGAAAAGATTACGTCGTCAGGGACGGAGATGTCATTCTGTTCCGTTTTCATGTATAACAGTCTTTTTTATAAAACCGGAGGATTCAATCTCTGGTTTCCAGAACAAGCAGAACACCGCTTTCTATAATGATTTCCGCAGTTTCTTCTGTGATCTCGTTGCTGACGCCCCAACCGGGGCATACGCCTGCCGTAAAAGTCTGATTTTCCAAAGGATAGGCAAATCCGCGCAGGGTTACCCCGGTTACCTGGGGTGTAAACGGCAGCAGGGAAACATAGGTTCCATATACACGGTCCCGTTTCAGCTGTATCCTGCGGTCAGCCAGATAAATTTTATTATGGGCATTCACAATATATCCCTTTTTGCCCGCACGGCGAATCACTTCCAACAGCCCCAGATTGGCGAGCGTGTGATCCATACGGGTTCCGGTTGCTCCCAGAATCCAGATTTCCTCCGCTCCCATCCGCAGCGCCCAGTCCACAGCCTCCTGGGTATCAGTCTGGTCCTTGTGCGGATTCAGCGTAATACTCTGAACGCCTTTCTTTTTCAGTTCCGCGATCAAAGCGCTGTTAGCCGTATCAAAATCCCCGATTATATGCGTCGGCAGGATTTTCAAACGGACAGCCGCCTCTGCTCCGCCGTCCACCGCAATGACCGCATCCCAGTTTTCCACAAAAGAAGCAGCATCGATATCGACACTGCCTCCGGTAATGATCAATATTTTATGACACATGTTCAAATTCCTCAAACTTCTGTTTAAACGCCCGGATGTTCTCCGCGACATCGCCTTTGAATACCGCTGAGCCGGCAACTACTACATTGGCTCCCGCTTCCAGAACAATGTCGACATTCGCTGTGGAAATACCGCCGTCTACTTCGATTTCCACATCCAGATTCCGTTCCGTGATCATTTTCTTTACATCACGGATCTTCCGCTCCATACCGTCAATATATTTCTGCCCTCCAAAGCCCGGACTGACTGTCATGACAAGGATCAGATCCACCTCATTGGCAATATAATCCAATACGTCCAGTGAAGTAGCCGGATTCAATGCAACCCCGCAGCGCATTCCCATCCGTTTAATTTCCGTTACGGTTTTATACAGATGCTGACAGGCTTCCGCATGAACCGTGATCAGATCCGCGCCGGCTTTCTTAAACTCTTCCAACAGGCGGATCGGTTCCTGAATCATCAGATGCACGTCAAACGGCTTGCGGGTATACTTATGTAAACATTCCATAACCGGCATTCCAATAGATATACTGGGTACAAAAGAACCGTCCATGACATCTACATGAATATAGTCCGCCCCCGCCTGATCAGCCGCTATAATCTGCGCTCCCAGATTTGCAAAATCAGAAGCCAGAATGGATGCTGATAATTTAATCATAGTTTCCTCCTCCATACATTAATAACGTTTTTTATTTTTTAGCTCCTCATAAAAAAACTTATAATTATCATACCGGCAAGCCGCAATCGTGTTTTTTTGCAGCGCTTCTTTTACTCTGCAGTCCGGCTCATTGATATGCGCACAGCCGTGGTACCGGCAGTTTCCTTCATATTCCCGAAATTCGGGAAACGCAAACCGCAGTTCTTCCGCTTCGATCCCATCCAGCAGCAAAGAACTGAATCCGGGTGTATCAAACAGGTAGGTATCTTTCTCTACATAAAAGATTTCGGAATGTCTGGTCGTATGTCTGCCGCGTCCGATCTTTGCACTGACCTCTCCGGTATTCATATTGGCCGCCGGAACCAGTGCATTCAGCATGGAAGATTTGCCTACCCCCGACGGTCCCGCCAGTACGGTTGTCCGGCCCCGGAGCCGCCCGCGAACCTCCTCGATCCCGGTCTGATCGACCGTACTCGTAAAGATCACCGGATATCCTGCTGTTTTTTCATATACCTGCAGAAAATAATCTGTCTGATCCTGATTTAAATCAATTTTATTAATGCAGATCATTACGGGAATCTGCTGATGCTCCATCGTCACCAGAAATCGATCCAGCAGATTCGGATTGGGTTCCGGACTGGCAGACGCGAAAATGATGACTGCCTGATCCACATTGGCCACTGCCGGACGCAGCAACTCGTTTTTTCTCGGCAATAAGTCCGCGATCCGGCCGGTATGTTCCCACTCGGAAAGAATCTCAATCGTTACATCGTCTCCGACCAGCGGTTTCCTGCCCTGATTTCGAAATAATCCCTTGGCTTTACATTCATAAACTCCGCAGCCCTCGATATGCACATAGTAAAATCCCGCAATTCCCTTTACAATCTTTCCGCGCATATACTGTCCGCCGCTTAATTGATTGCAACATCCACCTGCCATATGGAAATCCCGTCTACAAAGGCTTCCACTTTGCATGTGGTCTTCTTATCCCGCTTGATCGTATAGGTCCAAGCCGTCTGCGGCCATTTCGATAATTCTCCATAAGCGCCCATGTCGACAGCCTCTCCGTCTACTTCAACCGTAACCTTACCGCTTGTCAGAAGGGTACCCTCCGCGTCTTTCAGACTGGATTTCTGCAGAACAACCGTTCCGGTGTACTGTTTTTCCTCTCCCGAATCCGGCTTCTTGGTCGTAGTAGTATCCTCACCTTCCGGATTCTTTCCTTTGCTGACTACGACATTGACTTTACTGTCCGCATCGGCCTGTTCTCCGCCTTCCGGATCCGAAGAAATGATCCTGCCTTCCGCGATCGTGTCACTCCAGTCCTCTGAGGTTTCCCCTAACTGCAATTCAGCTTTTTCTAATTCCTTTTTCGCCTCCTCCGGCGTCATGTTCGTCAGAGTAGGTACGACTACCTGTTTCGGTCCGGAGCTGACCACAAATGCAACCCGAGTTCCTTTCGGCAGTTTCTCTCCTGAATTTACAGCCTGAGAAATCACGCGGCCCTTTTCTATCTCACTGCTTTCCTCATAAAGAACCTCGCCTGGCTCCAGGCCGCTTTCCTGCAGTTTCTTTCTGGCATCTGCTTCCTTTTCTCCGAGCACGCTGGGAACCACAGTATCCGCCATATACTCTGCACCTTTGCTTACAACCAGCGAGATCGTATCTCCGTACTGGACTTCCGTACCGGCCGGAGAAGAACTGATGATCCGATTTGTATCTACTTCTTCACTGAATTCATAGCTGATATCGTATTTCAAACCAAGACTGTCTAATTCCTTTAAGGTTTCATCCAGCGTCTTGCCCGCATAATTGGCAGCGGCAAACCGATCGGCTCCCTGGCTGATCGTAACCGTGATCGTTGTATTCTTCGCGACGACAGAATTCGGCTTCTCTGACTGATCGCAGATCAGGCCTTCCTTTACCGTATTGCTCTTGGCATATACATATCTTCTGCCCAGATTCGCCTTCTCCAGCAGCACATCCGCTTCTTCGGATGTCTTTCCCAGCAGATCCGGCATATACGTATAACGCTCGTCCAGAGTCTCTGTTGTTACCTCTCCCAGCTGAACTCCCGAACCCGCCTCGCTCTGCTTAAAGAATTTCCATACCAGCATGATCACAATGATCAGGAAAACAACGCCTGCGATAATACCACCCACGGCAATGATCCGGTCAATCTTCGGATTAACCGCGTCAATATCGTTCTGATCTTCCAAATCAGCTTCCTCTTCCGGCTCTTCTCCCTCCTGCGGTACGCTCTGGATCACGCCTGCCTTTACCTGCTGCGGATCAAACATCACGGTCTTTCCATCTGCAGGTTCATCATCAGCGAACTGGACAAAATCCTCATCCGGATGTACCAGAGAACGCTTCAGATCCGCAATCAGAGAAGAAATCTTTAAATAACGGTGGTCTGCCTTTTTCTGCGTACATTTCTCTACAATCTTCTGCGTACTGACCGGAATATCTTCGATATAATCTCTTAAATCCGGCATCTCGCCCTGAATATGCTGCAGTGCGACGGCAACCGTAGAGTCCCCCTCAAACGGCATTTCGCCGGTCAGCATCTCAAACATGGTAATACCCAGAGAATAGATATCACTCTTCTCATCCAGATAACCGCCTCTCGCCTGTTCCGGTGAAATATAATGAACCGATCCCATCGCGTTGGAATTGATGGTATTGGCGGATACGGCCCTCGCGATTCCGAAATCCGTTACTTTAACCTTTCCTTCTTTGGAAATGATGATATTCTGCGGCTTGATATCCCGGTGGATAATATGATTGTTATGCGCGCATTCGATTCCCTGCGCCACCTGAATGGCAATACTGGTCGTTTCTTTTACAGACAGCTTTCCCTTTTTCTGTATGTACTTTTTCAGGGTAATGCCTTCGATCAGTTCCATTACGATGTAGTACAGATTATTGTCATCTCCGACATCATAGATACTTACAATATTCGGGTGAGACAAGCCTGCCGCAGACTGCGCCTCGATCCTGAATTTGGAAACAAAATTCCTGTCTTCGCTAAACTCCTGTTTTAAGACCTTCACAGCAACATTACGGTTCAGTTTGTGATCCTTGGCCTTGTAAACATCCGACATACCACCGGAGCCTACCTGATCCATAATCTCATATCGATCACCGATAAACATACCATTTCTTAACGTCATAAGTCCTATCCTTTCTATGTTGTATTTTCACATTCCTAATAGTCAAGCTGAATTAAAATGACTGATATATTATCACTGCCTCCGTTTTGGTTGGCCTGTGTAATAAGCGCTTCTACAACTTTTGTCTGGTCTTCATGATGATTAACGATATGCCGGATCACAACATCCTCTACCATATTCGTCAATCCGTCCGAGCACATCAGGATCTTATCCCCCGGCTCATATTCAATTTCAAAAAAATCCGGTACTACCTGGCTCTCCGCGCCGATCGCCCTGGTGATCACATTTTTCTTTTTATGCCTTCTGGCGTTTGCCTCGTTCAGTTCTCCCAGGCTGACCATTTCCTCTACCAGCGAATGATCCCTGCTGATCTGTTTGATGGAATCGTTGATCAGATATAATCGGCTGTCTCCCACATTGGCAATATAAATCGTCTGCTGCAGAATCGTCGCAACTACGATCGTAGTCCCCATACCCTCATAATCGGGACTCGTTTTCGCTTCTTCTACCAAGCGCCGGTTCGCTTCCTGAATCGCATTGTCGATCAGCGTGATCGGATTGGAATCCTTCGACTGCCGGATATGCTCCACCACATGATTCACTGTCATCCTGGATGCTACATCCCCCGCCCGGTGTCCCCCCATTCCGTCTGCCACAATAAACAGATTCGGTAATTTTCCAACCGGTTCCTGAGAAACAAAAATATAATCCTGATTGATTGTACGCTGTCGTCCGATATCTGTTCTGCCATAAGCACGCATGCGTTTTCTCCTCTCATCTCTCAGTTTTATGATTCCTGCGCCGTATATCCGTATCCGTGATATCGGATCGTCCGAGCTGACCGCAGGCCCCTGTATATCTCTTTTATCACATCTTATATTTAAATTATATTACCACACGACGAAAAAAAAGACAAGGTGTTAATTATTACACCTCATCTTTTTTTATTTTAACACTGTACGAAGCGTGTATATGCAATTTTTGAAATGTTAAGATTGCGAAAGGTTTTATACTTTTTAAGCTGATATTTATGATATCAAGTCGGTAAATCCCGTTTGGTCGAAGATGTCCTGAACTATCTCGTTCTGTCCGGTGACGGTGAGATTGCCTGTTTATCCTCAATCTGTTCTTTTGTGCTTACCCGAATATATCCGTAACGCGCTGCCATTAAATCCTCCTTTTAGAGCAACATAATACCTTTGTTCTGCCTACCGTATCATTGGTCACAGACAGCCCTTTGACTGAACTGAAGGTGTTCGCGATGCAGATCGGATTTGTCGGGGAGCCGGCCGCAGACGCCATCAAATCCAGCAAATCGTCCAGCATCGTTTTGTCGTGACCGATCTTGTGACGCGCCATGATGTCGTCCAAAACGTTGTATTTTGACGTGAAATGGGAAAAGAGACTTGTTATAAACTTATCTTGACCATAATAAAAAGGACACTCTCCTGCAATTAGGAAAATGTCCTTTTAAAATTCAAAATACTGTTTTCAGAAAAAGAGCTTTTTTATTGTTTCCTGCTGAATTTTACCGACACTGCCAGCATAATGGAAAACGATCCCAACATGAGAAGCAGAAGCATAAACACCGAAGTCTTATCCCCAGTAGCCGGTGAATCAGGTTTATGTGTCGATGGCGCAGACGTATCTGCAGGCTTAGACGTATCTACAGGCTTGACCGTATCCTCAGGCTTAGGCGTATCCTCGGCTCCCATCTGATCCTCGTACACGATCGTATAGCTGGAAAACTTGTTTGTCTTAAATGTAATCGTATTGGGATCCTTATCTCCATCTTCCAGTATGTCCGCAGCCCCATCGTGCAGACGGACAATCGCGAATGTCCGGCCCGCAACCCGCAGGCTCTCCGGCACAGTCACAACAATCGTTATTTCCGCAGAACCTGTATTGGTAATAGACACCTGTGCTGCACCTTCTATAATCTTGAGCAGGGAAATATCGAGATATTGCCCCACAACAAAACTTCTTCCATCTTTCGAGATACAATTACTCACCGCTTTCTTTTCCGCTGCTGTCACGGTATTGCCGACATCTGCAACCGTCAGTTCAATTTTAATCTTTGCGCCTTTCTCAACAGCCTCCTTATCTTCCGGAGTCAGTACCGCATTCTCAATCGCGGAGTGGACATCCGCCGGGATTGACACCGTGGGTGCGCCGGGCTGCGGAGCTGCCTCTACTTCCACTTTTCCCGATCCAGTGTCAGGATCCGGCGTCGGTTTTGATGCAGCTTCCACGGTCACCTTGCATACTGCGGTTTTCTCTCCATCAATTGTTGTCACCGTAATCTCTGCTTCTCCCGGTGCCTTTGCTGTCAGTTTCCCGTTCCCATCAACAGAAACGATCGTATCATCGGAAGATTCCCACGTCACGGCTTTGTCCGTGGCATTTGCAGGCTGCACTGTCGCCGTAATGTCAACCGTGTCTCCTTCTGTCAGAGTCAGTTCCGTCTGATCAAGCGTTACATTCTCCACAGGGATCACCCTGGCTTTCACCGTTACCCTGCAGGCATCAGTCTTTCCGCCGTCCTTTGTCGTCACCGTGATCTCTGCTTCTCCCGGTGCTTTTGCCATCAGATTTCCATTCTCATCAATGGAAACGATCGTATCGTCGGAAGATTTCCAGGTCACGGCTTTGTCCGTGGCATTTGCAGGCAGTACTGTCGCACTAAACCCTGCGGTGTCTCCTTCCGTCAGAGTCAGTTCTGTCTGATCAAGCGTAACACTCTCCACGGGGATCACCCTGGCATTTACCTTTACCTTGCATTTCGCATTTTTCCCATTTGTAGCCGTCACCGTGATCTCTGCTTCTCCCGGTGCCTTCGCTGTCAGCTTTCCGTTTCCATCGACGGAAACGATCGTATCATCGGAAGATTTCCATGTCACCGTTTTGTCCGTGGCATTTGCAGGCCGGACTGTCGCCGTAAGGTCAGCCGTGTCTCCTTCCGTCAGAGTCAGCTCCGTCTGATCAAGCGTTACACTCTCCACGGGGATCACCCTGGCTTCTACCATCACCTTGCATACTGCGGTTTTCTCTCCATCGATTGTTGTCACCGTGATCTCTGCTTCTCCCGGTGCCTTCGCTGTCAGCTTCCCGTTCCCATTAACGGAAACTATCGTATCATCAGAAGATTTCCATGTCACCGTTTTGTCTGTGGCATTTGCAGGCAGTACTGTCGCGGTCAGTTCCGCTGTGTCCCCCTCGGTCAGCGTAAGCTCTTCCTGATCGAGCGTTACACTCTCCACGGGGATCACCCTGGCTTTCACCTTTACTTTGCATTTCGCATTTTTCCCATTTGTAGCCGTCACCGTAATTTCCGCTTCTCCCGGTGCCTTCGCTGTCAGCTTCCCGTTCCCATCTACGGAAACGATCGTATCGTCGGAAGATTCCCATGTCACCGTTTTGTCCGTGGCGTTTGCAGGCTGGACCGTGGCACTCAGCGATGCTGTGTCTCCTTCCGTCAGCGTAAGCTCCTCCTTATCAAGAGTCACACTCTCCACGGGGATCACCCTGGCTTTCACCGTTACCTTGCATTTCGCATTTTTCCCATTTGTTGTCGTCACCGTGATCTCTGCTTCTCCCGGTGCCTTCGCTGTCAGCTTCCCGTTCCCATCTACGGAAACGATCGTATCATCAGAAGATTCCCACGTCACCGTCTTGTTCGTGGCTGCCTCTGGCAGCACCGTCGCACTCAGCGATGCTGTGTCTCCCTCTGTCAGAGTCAACTCTGTCTGATCAAGGGTCACCAACTCCGCCTGAATCTCCTTTTCTTTTACCGTCACATTGCAGACTGCCGTCTTTCCATTGACTGTGGTGACGGTTACTTTTGCCGTACCTGGTGCTACAGCAGTCAGACGGCCGCTGCAATCCACGGTGACTACGTCATGATCCGAACTTTCCCAGGAGAGAGTCTGATCCAGCGCGTCCGCAGGCGTGACGGATGCTGTGAGAGCATCGGTACTGCCCTCGGTCATGGTCAGTTCTTTCCTGTCCAACGCAACAGACTCAGGCTCGATCCTGTAGTCCTGTTCCAGCTCCTCATCCGTGCGGAGATTGGTAAAGCCCTTTATCCGCAGGGTATTTCTCGATGTATTATTCCACCTGCCATCCGCTTCTTTTTTGAATGTCAGGTCATTTTTAGAGGTTTCCTCAGCCGAATAGATGGCTCCGCCCCCAGGCATCCTCACAACAATGGTGAAATATTTTCCCGGTTCCAGCTTTACCGGTTGGTCCAGCCGAATAGTGTAAAATCCGCCGAATGTAAGCTCTCTTTTCCCTGTTGCCGCCGCTTTCGAGCCGTTTAATGGATCAGGCTGATCGCACAGCAGAGAAGCTTCGTCCACATCTGTATAAACCTCTACCTCAACCAGACCGTTGCCGCTTATCCCTACATTGACCGCCTCCAGATATTCCTCCTTACCGGTTTCTGTGCCGCCTTTCTGCGCTTTGAAAGAAACTGCTGCTGCCTGGCCGTCCTCCAATCTGACTATGGGAATATATTCTTTGTTCTCGACCTTTCCGTCATAAAAATAATTGTATTGATAGGCGTCTTTTGGCATCATTTTATAGACAATAGGCCGCTCAATCGTGGCTTCGTAGGAGAGATAAAAATAGCCGTGCCCGTCCCCGTGTTTGTCGGTGCCCCAGGAATTCTTGACGATCCAGGCGCCGTCATTCATCGCTTTGGACATTGACTGGCCCTGCACGGTGAAATTTTCTTTTTCCACAGTATCATCCCAGCCCACAATGGCGCTGCAGTGCCAGCCAAGGCCATGGGTATTGTACTTATGGTACAGCGTACCTTCCGGCGAGGACTGGTATCCGATCACGATCGCCCCGTACTCAGCGATAAGCCGCTTTAACTGGTCCGTATTTCCAGAGACATGCAGAATATCCTCTGGCCTGGCGATACAGCCTGCATAGCCGTCATCCAGCTCCTGCCCGTATTTCTTGTCATCATGGATGGGACCATTCCACTGAGTCATGAAAGCGCTCAGAGGAAAAGACCGCAGCGCTTCGTTCTGCCAGTTCAGATTGACCGTCTCGTCCCCAATCGTATTGCCCAGGGGATCGTCGCCTCCATGGTTGTAATAGTGATAAACCAGATTGCGCTCGTGTATATCGGCTTCTTTCTTTGACAAAATGCCCTGTTTGACCAGAGACGTCTCCATGGCAGTAATGTGACCTTCCACCGTGCAGATACCACCGACCTGAAGATTGACATCAGTCATATAACCCAGATCCCGCCCGTCATAAACCTCCATAGCAGCCAGTTCACTGACTGACAGATCCTTTATGTCTTCAGAAGATTTATGCCATGTGGTGTTTTCTTCCGTCACAGTCACCTGGCAGGTGGTCGTCCAGTGCGTCTCCACACCGGTGGCCGTGATGGTGGATGTACCCGGATTCACGGCATGGAGCTTTGCAGTACCCCAGGGAAAAGGCAAGGTCGGATCACTGACCTTTTCTACAGTAACAACATTCTCGTCGGAGCTGCTCCATGTTATATGCCGCCTGCTATAGTCATACGGATGCATTTCCGCCCTGAGTGTAATGGCGCGGGAACTTTTCATAGTGAGCTGGAGCCGATCCATGACCAGAGCGCCGTTTTCTGTCGGTTCCCCACTGGAATACAACATGCCCGCAAAGGCAGCCGCGTTCTGTGAAAAGGCTAGCACTACCGTTAACAACAATAACAATACTCGTTTTTTCATTCAGATTCCTCCCATCTCAACCGCGGCATATCGATCCGTCTTTCAGGCATTCCTCCGCCTTCTCTTTCAAATACATCTCCTGCCACGCTTTCATAAATACGTTCCAGTCGCTCACGCTGTAAACATGCAAAAAATTGCCGGATTGTTTAAAACGGCTGTACCTCCTGCCGGAGAGATTCAACCATTTTCATTTCTATATTTTTATTGTATCTTATAAATATTTTTCGCGCAACCAGTATTTGAGGAAAATCATTTCTGCAAATGCCTTTCCCAAACCCGACAAAAATTCACCGCTGACGGTGCATCACCCTTACCACTCTTGAGATTTGCATAACTTTCGTTCTTGCGCTCTTTTTTTGGAGCATTTGTCGCTCTGTAACCGCCTTTGAAAGCAAGGGCTATGTATTCGTATTCAGTCATATCCACACGCCAAAATGGAGCGTTTGGGGAAGAAAAAGACCGCTGACTTTTTACCGGGGAGCCGGTGTGTCAACGGTCAATCTTTCGGTATTCAGTTGTGCTCACTTCGACAAACTGGATTTTATTATTCAGTGTAGAACTCGATCTTGCCGCACTTAGGACAAATAGCTGCTTTGATTTGTTTCTCCTCTTTTTCCTTTTTCAACGAAATATAAGCTAATAATGAGGCACCGTGAATTTTTAACTCATAATTCATTTTCATTTCTTCATTGCAATTATTGCATTTCATTTATTTTTCCTTCTTCAAATTCCGATTTGCCTATCCAATCCTCAAAAACCATTGATTTTTCAAGGCTTCACGCCTGTTTTCCGTTCAAACCTTATCTGTTT
>CANQOK010000006.1 GCA_947625465.1 uncultured Lachnospiraceae bacterium
AAGAATCCGGCTTAAGATGGACAGATGCGGAACCACACTGCAAGATGGTCGTCCATGCACTTAAGCAAACAGCCAGCTGGTTTGAAGCTAACTTCCGTGTCAGGGGAACAGACTATTTCTGAAGCAGCCATTACTGGTTCAACAGGAGGAAAAAGAACTATTACCTGATTGACACTAAGGACAATTATATCATGGGCTTTACTAAGCCTATTGAACAAAGATTTATTAAGTTATCAAGGTACATTTACTGTATCTAAAAGATATTATACGAGGAGGAATATATTATGCTTAGAAAAATCATCAAAATCGACGAGGAAAAATGCAATGGCTGCGGGATCTGCGCCCAAGCCTGCCACGAGGGTGCAATCGGTATCGTTGACGGCAAGGCAAAACTGCTTCGGGAGGACTACTGCGACGGTCTTGGCGACTGCTTGCCTGCCTGCCAGACCGGAGCGATCACCTTTGAGGAACGGGAAGCGCCGGCATATAATGAAGCTGCTGTAAAGGCGGCAAAGCAGAAGAAAATCGCCGAAAAACTGCCCTGCGGCTGCCCCGGCACAGCTTCAAAAGCAATTCATCGTGAAGAAACGCAGGCTGAAAATGTTAAAGTCCGCAGCCGCCTTTCTCAGTGGCCGGTACAAATCAAGCTGGCTCCCGTAAACGCACCCTATTTTAACGGCGCAAATTTACTTATCGCCGCTGACTGCACCGCTTACGCTTACGGTAACTTCCACAATGATTTCATCAAAAACAGGATTACCCTGATTGGCTGCCCGAAACTGGATATGGTGGACTACACCGAGAAATTAACGCAGATCATCGCCGGGAACAATATCAAGAGCGTGACTGTTGTCCGAATGGAAGTACCCTGCTGCGGCGGCATCGAAAATGCGGTAAAGCGGGCGCTGCAAGCCAGCGGGAAGTTTATCCCGTGGAGTGTCGTGACTATTTCCACAGACGGTCAGATCATTGAAATTTGAAATTCAAAAAGTTACGGGAAAAGGGAGAAAAGCAAAATAAAAAACGGAATCCTGCATCTGAAAGCTCGCTTTCAAAACGCATATTCCGTTTCTTTATATTATAGTTTATAATTCATCAAGCGGAACGCCTTCCGCATCTGTTCAGGACGATTTCGCAGTCCCGGATTCCTCCTGCATTGTACTCTCTTCCTCCGGCCCCGAATAAGGGTAGACGCCGCTATAATACGTGATATTCTGGTCGATCGTGGAAATCCGGTCAGATACCTGATAGTCCTTATCGCCATATATATATTCATGCAGTTTTTTTACATTGTAGGCGGTTCCCTGTCCTACTACATAAGACGCTTCCGAATAATTTCCCGGCAGCAGCAGATTCGCGTAAGAATAGTGGAACGGATAGCCCTGATTTTGCTTTACATCAAAATCAAATGCCGCGGATGCCACAAGCAGCAGTTCGTCCCAGGTCATACTGGTCTTAAAAAACTGATTGTCCTCCGTATTCTGATCAAAAACGGTCTTCATCACATCCAGCGTCTGCAGCAGCCCGATCTTTTTCGCCCGCGCGACCAGTTTGCGGATCGTAGCCTGCTGTCTGGCGGCACGTCCCATATCGTCATTGATCTCTTCGCCGGTTTCTTCATCGATATAAGTCGTTTTCCGGATCCGGCAGTAGGTCGTAGCCTGCAGGCCGTTCAGGTGATTCTTTCCTGCACTTTTCACATTGGGAGAATACATGCCGGTAGACTTCTTGGTGGAAGAAAGATGCAGATTCAGCTGATACACTTCACCCTGCGTCAGATTCACATCAATGCCGCCCATCGCGTCTACAATGGTAGCCACTCCCTGGAAATTCAGAATCGCGTAATCTGAGATATGCATATCCAGATTGGTATTTAAGGTATTGATCGTACCTTTGATTCCCCAGTTGCAGTACGCGGCGTTTGCCTTCGCGTAATAATCCAGCACTTCCCCCTGATCGTTCACCATCTGCATGACCGTATCACGATAAACCGATACCAGACTGACATCATTGGTATCTTTATCGATTGTCAGGATCATCATGACATCGCTGTTGACATTCTTGTCAAAGTCTTCATTACGGGTATCAATGCCGACGATCAGAATCTGTGTGTACTGCTCCAGACGATCCTTATCAATACCCGGATTGGTTACAACCTCCTGTACCGCATTAAAGTCGTTATCCACTACCTTCTCGTTGTAAGTGTCCTTTCCAAACCAGCCCAACATAGACCGTCCCCAGGAGGTAGCCATCAATCCTCTGATAAATCCCTGCTTGAAACTGGGCACCGCCCAGATGATAATTCCGGACAGTACGATCACCGCAAAGACAATTTCCACCACCAGCAAAATGCGCCGCAGGCGCTTAACCGTATTTTTTTTCATTCGTATTCCTTCCTAAAACAACACTCATCTGAAAACTACTGCGGTAAACGATTCAGTGCGCTGAAATAAGCGCGAATTGTCGCTCTCGTAATATTAGAGCTTACGCCTACGCCAAACGCCTCGTCTCCGGTTGCGTTATTCACTACATGCACATATGCCGCCGCTTTCGCATTGGCGCCTTCCCCCAACGCATGTTCCGTATAGTCCAATACCTTCACATCCCAATTCATTTCATCACGCATGATCTTTTTGACTGCGTGCAGCGGGCCGTTTCCAACCGCCTCCTTTACATATTCCACGCCCTTATACTTAAAAGTCAGGACTGCTTTTGTATCGGTGGATTTCTCCACATCATTGAACTGGACCCATTCCAGTTCCCACGGTTCCTTACAGGTCAGATATTCTTCCTTAAATTTCTCCATGATCGTCTCCGGAGCCACTTCTCCATGTTCCTCCGCGATCTTCTGGATTACGTCCGCAAATTCTTTATGCATTGCCTTCGGCAGCTTAAATCCGAAATAGGTATCCATCACATAAGCAACGCCGCCCTTGCCCGACTGGCTGTTGATCCGGACGATCGGCTCATAATCCCGTCCCACATCCGACGGATCGATCGGCAGATACGGCACTTCCCAATACTTGCTGTGCCGCTCCTGAATGGCGTGAACGCCTTTGTTGATCGCGTCCTGATGAGAACCGGAAAACGCGGTAAATACCAGTTTGCCCGCATAAGGATGCCGCATGCCGACCGGCATTTTACAGCATTTTTCATAAATCTGAATAATCGGCTTAATATCATCAATCTCCAGCTTGGGATCGATCCCCTGGGAAAACATATTATAAGCGATATTTAAAATATCCACATTACCGGTCCGCTCTCCGTTTCCGAATAAAGTTCCCTCTATCCGGTCCGCGCCGGCCAGCAGCGCCAGTTCTGCCGCTGCTACACTGGTTCCCCGGTCATTGTGCGGATGCACGCTTAACACAATGCTGTCTCTGTCCTTAAAATGCGTATTCATCCATTCGATCTGATCCGCATACACATTCGGCGTCGTCATCTCAACCGTACTTGGCAGATTAAAGATGATCGGATTCTCCGGCGTAGGCTGCCATACGTCCTGTACGGCCGTACATACCTCCAGCGCGTAATCCAGCTCCGTACCGGTAAAGCTCTCCGGCGAATATTCCAGATAGATCTTTCCCGGAAAATCCTTCGCGTATTTCTTAACCATGTTAGCGCCGTCAACCGCGATCTGCTTGATCGCTTCCTTATCCTTATGGAATACCACATCCCGCTGCAGCGTAGAAGTGGAATTGTAAATATGGACAATTACCTGCTTTAACCCTTCCATCGCTTCAAACGTCCGTTTGATCAGGTGCTCCCGGCACTGGATCAGAACCTGTACCCGCACATCATCCGGGATCAGATTCCGCTCGATCAGCGTTCTTAAAAAATCAAATTCGATCTGCGATGCGGACGGAAATCCCACTTCGATCTCTTTAAAGCCCATTTTCACAAGGAAATTAAAAAATTCTACTTTTTCCTCTACGACCATCGGCTCGATCAAAGCCTGATTGCCGTCTCTTAAATCCACGCTGCACCAGATCGGCGCGTGTTCAATCTGTTTATTTACCCATGTACGCTCCGGAAAATCGACCACCGGCACACGCTTATAATTCTTATAATTCTGTGACATTTCTATATCCTCTCTATCTTAATCATCCTGTAATCATATTGACTTGTATCCGTCCGGATTCTTCGACTGCCAGTTCCAGCTGTCCGCGCACATTTCGCGGATTCCGTACTGCGCTTCCCAGCCTAGTTCTTCTTTAGCTAGAGACGGATCGGCGTAACACTGCGCGATATCACCCGCGCGTCTCGGTCCGATCACATAGGCAAGTTTTTTCCCGCAGGCTTCCTCATAATTATGAATGACGTCCAGCACACTGTAGCCCTTACCGGTTCCAAGATTATACGGCACTACGCCGGGCTTTTCCTCCAGCTTCCGAACCGCGCAGATATGGCCCTTTGCCAGATCCACAACGTGGATATAATCCCGTACGCCCGTACCGTCCGGCGTCGGATAGTCATTGCCGAACACATTGATATGCGGGAGTTTCCCGGCTGCCACCTTCGCCACATAGGGTACCAGATTATTGGGGATTCCGTTCGGATCTTCCCCAATGAGTCCGCTCTTATGCGCGCCGATCGGATTAAAATACCGAAGCAGGATAATGTTCCATTCCGGATCTGCCACATGGAAATCCCGGAAAATTTCCTCCTGCATCAGCTTTGTGCGCCCATACGGGTTCGTCACCGGTCCCAGAGGAAAATCTTCCCGAATCGGTACACTGGCCGGATCTCCGTAAACCGTGGCGGATGAACTGAACACCAGGTTCTTGCATCCGTATTTCTGCATCACCTCACATAGGACGAGCGTACCGGTAATATTATTCTGATAATAGAGCATCGGTTTCTGTACCGACTCTCCTACTGCCTTCAGCCCGGCAAAATGGATCACAGCCTGAATCTCATGATTTTGAAATACGGTCTCCATGCCTGCTCTGTCCGCAATATCCAGTTTATAAAACGTAACCTGTTTTCCCGTGATCTGCTCTACTCTCCGCAGAGATTCTTCCGAAGAATTGCACAGATTATCCACAACTACGACATCATAACCGCTCTCCAGCAGTTCTACGCATGTATGACTTCCAATATATCCTGCGCCTCCGGTTACCAGTATCTGACTCATAATCTTTTCCTCCTACATATTATGCAATAAATCTGTAATCGCTTTTATCGCTTCTTTTTCATCTTTCCCGTCACAAATGATCTCAACTTCATCGCCCGCCTTCACACAGGCGCTGAGCAGGCTGATCACACTTTTCACATTACATATCCTGTTTTCTTTTTTCATATGGATATTACATTTATACTCCAGCGCCAGCTTGCATAAATCACCGGCCGGACGTAAATGAATTCCGTTATGATGTTTTACTTTCACCGTCTGTTTTAACATCGCAAACCACCTCTTTACTGTTCTGGTTCCGGGACCGTGGTTCTGTTTGCCGCCATCCCTTCTGTCTGTTCTTCTGTCAGACGCACGTTAACCGTGATCTCTCCGATCTGTTCGATTCTGTCCGGCAATGTAAATTTCACCGGCATACTGTTTTCTCCGCTTTTCGCCTGCGCCATATCCACGGTCGGATCCAGCATATACATTTCGGTTATGGCCTCCATATCCGTATCCAGGCCCCGGATCATGACCGCGATTTCAGATGTACTTAAAATCTTCGCCAGATAACCTTCCGGAATATTGATCAGCTTGATATCCGTTTCCGGATTCAGCATCAGGGTTTTTACTTCCTGTTCCACAATAAAGACCGTCACTTTGACCTGCTTTTCTTCCTCGCTTCCGATCCGCGTTCCTTCCGGTATGTAATTTTCCATATTGACCGTTGTTTCCAGATTCTCACTCCGGCCCGCGATATTAAGCACAGAAGCCGGGATGACAATTTCATCGATACTGTCGATCAGATTTTCCCTGCCGACCAGGGAAATCTGTTTCCGTTCTCTCTGGATATCCGTAAAACGGTATCCGTCCTGCGGTTCTCCTGCCACACTGAAATTCAGGTCCACCAGCTTTTTCTTCAGGATCGTGGTAGTTGCCTGTACCTTCTTACGGCTGAAGCTGATATTGGAATTTTTTTCGATCAGACGCCCGTTTGAAGTATACAGCACAGGTTCATACTGGTCGCTGATATCCGAAGTCACGCCTTCTACCGAAATCGGCAGCGTCACCCGGTTGATCATATCATGGATGGATTCCGGCGCCGTAACAGTTATGGTTTCTTCCGCCAGCTTGGTTGTATCGCAGACATAAGAGTCCGCCGGCTGTCCCGTATATTCCACGGAAATCGGATATTCCTTATCAATGATATTCTCAATATTGACCGTAATATTATCAGCCCGTTTTGTGATCGTAACCTCCGACCGAAGTTCCGCGGTATTCAGCGTGACATAGATCGGAACAGCATTTACAATTGAAAGCTCCGACAGCGGAGCGGTAGCTGTAAAATCATCCGCATCCAGATTATTGACATAAGAGCGTCTTCCGGAAACTGTTACGCTGGTATACATATTAGAAGAGTCGACCTCATATATTTTTCTCTGCTCTGTCAAAACCGACTCGTCCGTCACCTGAACCTGGATACCCGAAATATTTCTAGTCATAACCGGATCATTCATATTCGTTACGATAATCCAGACCAGCACGCCTACAATGATGGAAAGGATCTTTAAGATCAGATTATTAAATATTTTCTTTTTCACGCTGATTTCTCCCCTTCCACAGACGGATGCGCTTACTCTCTACCTTCTTCTCCTGAATCTCCAGCAGTTTTTCACGCAGTCTGTCGCCGTCAACATTCCGCTCCAGCATACCGTCAAACGCGATTGAGACTTTTCCTGTCTCTTCCGATACAATAATCGTCAGACAGTCTGATTCTTCACTGATGCCTAATCCGGCACGATGCCGTGTGCCCAGCGCCTTGCTCACATGCATATTTTCAGATAAATGCAAATAACAGGTGGCCGCTACGATCCGGTCCCCCCGTATAATGATCGCTCCGTCATGGAGCGGCGTATTGTGTTCAAAAATATTGATCAAAAGCTGATTGCTCACCTTGGCGTCCATGGAAATGCCCGTCATCTCAAATTCGGTCAGCCGCACATTCCGTTCCATTACGATCAGTGCGCCTGTCTTGGTCCGCGCCAGTTCAAAGGTCGCTTTTACGATCTCATTCAGGGTATCGTCACTGAAGCGTTCCGATACATCCCGCCTGCCTTCGGCAAAAATATCCGCAATGATATTCTTCTGCCCCAGCTGCTCCAGCGCCCGCCGCAGCTCTGGCTGGAACATAACGATAATGGCAATTACGATCACGCTGAGCGTTTTATTCAGAATCCACAGGATCGTATTCATATTAAAAAGAGTGGCAACCAGCGTAAACAGCAGTACGATGATCAGTCCCTTGAATACCATCCAGGCTTTTGTATCTTTAATAAACCGCATGACCTGATATACGATAAAGCTGATCACACAGATTTCCAGAACATCCGTAATCCCGATCTGCGGCCAGCGCAGATATTTTTCAACGAACTCTACTATATGAGCAAACACAGGCGCCCTCCTTCCTTATGTCTTTTTCTCCGGCCTGTCCGCTTATTCTTTCTCAGACGGCTGTCTCGCAGTCCGTTCCGTTGCCCGTCTTGCGTTCCGTTCCGAGCTGACGGTTACGCGCTGACGAGAGTTTCTCGATGCGGCAGTCCGGGAAGCGCTGCTCCGCTCTGTTGTCCGCGGATGCCGGCTTCGCCGCGCGTTGATCCGTTTTACTCTCACATCCGGCGTTGTAACGCTGATCTTCGGTACGGCTTTTACATAATAATAATAATCGTCATCTTCAAACTGCGCATGCTCCGTTCTGCTGTAATCGACAGAAAATACGCAGAAATTTACCAGAAACGCGATCGCCATGGAGAGAAGCGTCCCCAGAAGCAGCGCGCCCATAGAGACGGAGCTTGATTTGACCAGCATGCCGCCTACCAGAAATCCTGCCACATTTACGATACTTCCGGTCACGATCGCGATAGACCAGGCGTAATTGATCGGCAGCCGGCGAATCAGGTACACAACGATCACCACACACGCGAACACGACCATTGCCACATACATATCCGGATTGGCGAAAAGACCTTCCATAAACATATGGATCTTAGTCAGCAGGTCGTCCGTGCTGAGATTCGTGATCCGCAGCGTATTCTCACTGATAAAATAAAGGCTGTAATACAGCATGGTGCCGAAAGCAACCGATATGACCGAAGCCGGCGTCGCAACCAGTCCCACCAGAAGCGGCATCAGATACGGCACCTTTAAGATCATCAGAATCGGCATCAGGATCAGAACAATCCCATCCCTTGCCGCAAACCGGTAATATCCCAGATACATCACGAGCAGCAAAAGCAGCATGATCGCCGCCAGCTCGATCGACAATTCCATAACATGGCCTAAAATAAACGCGGCCATCAGCGCAACCGTCAATGACACGGGAATAAAAGAACATAACAGCGCGATAATGATCACCACCGCCAGATTTTTAAGCGGCGCGGAGAAACCGATGTACTGATTCAATACCAACAGCGTAACCAGTGCCAGTACGAATTTGGCCGCCGGAATCAGGTAAAAATCATTTTTGCTGTAAAACTGTCTTAACCGCTCCTTAAATACCAAAAGATTCATCATACTGATCACTTCCTCCCATTTCGATTTCTTCCCGGATCCTGCCTTCCGCTTCCTGTATATGATTGATTTCCTTTAATCCGGCATTATAATTCTTCAGGCTTTCCCTTACTTTTGTAAATTTATATCTGTATACCAGGTAGGCGATCAGCATACTGATGATCAGATATGCGACGTACAGGATCAATATGGTCCGGCCCAGGTTCAGTACATCCGTCTGCGCCAGATCGTTCATAAATTTTTCAAGATCATAGAACAGCCATAAAGCTACCATAAATACATATGCGATTGTAGAAGCGATCAATGTTTTGATCATCCCCAGGCTGATATAATCGCTGCGGAAAAATTTACTCATCGGGATCTCTTTCCTGCCCTGATTCTGCTCATATACTGCCATCTTTGTCATGAGTTTGATTTTTTCTTCATTCAGCATAGCTACCTCTCATTTTACCGAACCGTTTATGTCTTATATCAAGCATAAATACCCAATTTTAAATCATAGCAATTATAGCACACCCTTTTTTAAATTGCAACCAAACGCCTGAATTACTCTCCGCGCATTTTATATTCCTTATCTTCGTCTATCATCGCCAGCATAATATCCGCGAATACCGGATCAAACTGGGTTCCCCGTCCTTTTTCGATCTCCGCGCGGACCGCCTCCTGCGGCATTACCTTGCGATAGCTTCTTGTAGACGCCATCGCGTCGTAGGAATCCGCCACGCCGATGATCCGAGCCACAATAGGGATCTCTTCTCCTTTCAGGCCGTCCGGATAACCGGTTCCGTCGTACTTTTCATGGTGCCATCTTGCGCCGGCGTCTACGCCCGGGATCTCGGAAATATGTTTTAAGATCTCCGCACCGATGGACGGATGGTTCTTTACAATGTCATACTCGGACTCGGTCAGCTTTCCTTCTTTGGTGATCACCACATCCGGCACGCCGATCTTACCGATATCATGCAGCAGCGCCATATAATAGATATCCTCCTGCTCCTTCTCCGATTCTCCGAACCGTCTGGCGATCTCTCTGGAATAAGCCGCCACCCGCATGGAGTGACCGTTGGTATATTCATCTTTGGCGTCGATCGCGCCCGCCAGGGTTTCCATCAGCTGCAGGGACAGCCGCTCAAACCGCTCCGACTGCACCTTGACTTCCGCACGCAGATTCTTCTGCAGTCTTGACAGTTCCAGAATATGATCGATTCTCTGTATGACAATATCCTCAATAAACGGTTTCTTGATAAAGTCCTGAATGCCTTCCTGGAAGCCTCTGATCTCCGCGTCTTCATCGTTATCCGACCGCATCAGGATCACTGGGATCTCTTTCAGTTCAGGCGTTTCCTTCAGACGCCGGTTAAAGACAAACCCATCCATCTCCGGCATATTCAGGCTGACAAGGATCAGGTTGGGCCGCTCTGTTTCCATCAGCTTCAAAGCGTCCTTGCCGGTACTTAAACAAGTGACTTCATATTTATCCGCCAATATCTTTTCCGCGATCTGCAGGCTTACGTCATCATCATCGACCACCAGGATCCGGGACATTGCCTCCCGGACTTTATAGCTGTCCGCTTCTTCCTGGGATTTCTGCTTCACCATTGTCATGATCTGCAGGCGTACCAGCTGATAAGAATCCATCATGGCCTGATGGTGCTTTACGACATAAAGCGACTTTCCGTCTTTGACAGCCTGCTCCAGATCTTCAATGGCCTGCGAAAGCTGTCTCGCGCCTATGGTAAAGGAAGTTCCCTTTAACGCATGAAGCTGCGCGGCGTAATTTTCCCAGTCCTCTGCCCTGTAGCTCTGCTGGATCTCTTCATACCGGTCCGAATGCGCATATGACAAAAGCATATCCCGGTAAAATTCCAGATTGTCGGCTGAATACGCCATTCCGGCTTCCGTATCCAGCAGGGAAAGCTGGTCTAAGAAAGTGCCTGTTCTCTTTTTCCGGATCTGCTTCTCCTGCGGCTGGCTGTATTCCTGCTTTTCCAGAATCAGTTCTGCCGGCAGATGCCGCTTCATCAATGCGAGCAGCTGCGTATTGTCGATCGGTTTTGTCAGACAATCGGCAAATCCCGCCTGCAGATAGCTGTCGCGCACCTCCGTGACCGTACTTGCCAAAAGGATGATGACCGGCGTTTCCGGACACAGATTTCTTTCCTGGATCTGTTTCAGTGTTTCCATACCGTTGAGATGCGGCATCATATAATCTAACAGGACAATATGATATTTATTCTGCTCCAATTGTGCCAGCGTCTCTTCTCCGGTGGCTACCGTATCGATCTGTATCTGCGTTTCTTTTAAGATATTCCGGATCAGATTCAGGTTCAGGGCGTTATCGTCCGCTGCCAGGATCCGCGCGCTGGGCGCGTAGAATCCGCCTTCCAGTTCATCGGCCTGTTTAATGCGTCCGTCTTCGTGGAAACGCACCTTTCCAAGGGGTACCTGTTCCGCCACTTCCTGTTCAATCCGGAAGGAAAAGGTACTTCCTTTTCCCAGTTCACTTTCAATTTCCAGTTTACTGTGCATCAGCTGCAGAACCCTGGTTACAATAGACAGTCCCAGCCCCAGTCCGTGCACACGCTGTATATCCAGATCTCCAAGTCCGCCGTTTTCCGCAAGCGCCACCCGGTCGCTTTCCTTCATACCGATACCGGTATCTTTTACAGCCACCGTCATAATGCCGTGCTTTAATGCAGTCTCCTGCCATTCGATCCGGACCTCGATTCCGCCCTTCCAGGTGTATTTGATCGCGTTAAATACCAGATGGTTCATCACCTGCAGCAGCCGCGCGCCGTCGCCGATCAGACTCTGCGGCAGTTTCTCGTCTATCTGAATGGAAAATTTCAGATTCTTTCTTTTGGCGTTATACTCTCCGTTCGTTACCACATCCTGAATGACCGTCAATAACGAATACGGGGCCGTTTCCAATACAAAGGTTCCGTCAATACTGGCAAAATCCATGATCTCATTCACCAGCGTAACCAACGAGCGTCCCGCTGTCTGTACATTGGAGGCATAAGAAGCAGTCCGCTGTTCCTTCGTCTCCCGGATGATCATTTCATTATATCCCATTACCGCATTGATCGGCGTCCGGATCTCATGCGATATATTCTGCAGGAAGCGGGTTTTGGCCTGGTTTGCCATCTGTGCTTCTTCCTTTGCCTGCTCCGCCTCTTTCTGTGCAAATTCCACCTGCTCCATCGTATCCAGCAGATTCTGATAATCCGGAGTTTCCAGGGAGAACAACATAACCAGGACGCCCAGACAGACGGTAAAAATACCTAACAGAACATCCGGCAAAAACAGCATCTGGATCAGTGATCCGCTGACCCCCAGAGTGATAAATACGCCGATAGAGATCCGCTGCTTCAGCGAAAACTCTTTATAATGACTGATCAGGATGCCGCCGGTGTATAAAAAATAGTAACACGGAACGATATAGACCACGACATACGCAGCCCCGTGTACATAGCTTCCTATTTCATTAAACGAGAAGAAATATCCCAAAAACAGATTTAAGATCAGAGACGCTATGTATACCCAGAAAATGCATCTGTTGATCAGCAGCTGCTTCTTATCCTTCTTCCCCGAATAAACATACGCCATGGCATACAGCATAAACCGATACGCCAAAACTGCCACCAATAAAAAATACCCGGTGTTCACGATCTGGTTGACCCAGCCCGGAATGCTCCTCCCGTGACTGATCAGAACCGCCGTGACCACATCCATGATATCCGTGCACAGTACAAATACCGCCAATTTTTGAAATTCCCGGTTCACATCGGACCGGTTCGAATAGTTAATGAACAGATAAATCAATAAGATCAGCATAAATGCTGCCGCCGCGATTTCAAAATCCACATTATATATCAGTGACATGTCCTTCTCCTATAATCCTTCTCCTGTATTTGCAATTTTATTGTATCATTTCTATCTTAAACTATTTTTTTGAAAAAAGCAATTATTATCTGGCTGAAATATATCGTTGAAGCTTGACAAAACTACCTGATAACTTTATGATAAATGCATTCCATATATTGATCAGAAAGGGATGATTCTGCTATGCCAAATGAAACCAGACAGATCTTAGAGGCCGTCCGGCGGGGCGATCTGTCCGTTGAAGACGCGCTTTTGAAAATAAAAACGGAACCGTTTGCCGATATCGGTTATGCCAAGGTAGATCTGCACCGCAGCATACGACAGGGCGCCGCGGAAGTCATTTACGGCGCCGGAAAGACGCCGGAACAGATCACGGGGATCATAACCGCAATGAAGCAGCACGGCCAGGAACGGATCCTGATTACCAGGCTGTCTGCGGAAGCCGCCGATCTGATCCGCCGGGCCCATAACATATCTTATCATGCGGACGCCCGGGTAGGCATTATCGGAGAACTGCCGTCTCCGGACGGGATCGGCACGATCGTAGTCGCGACCGGCGGCACCAGCGATATTCCCATTGCCGAGGAAGCCGCACTGACTGCGGAGTTTCACGGCAATTCCGTGACCAGGCTGTATGATGTAGGCGTTGCCGGTATGCACCGTCTGCTTGCCCACACGGAAGAACTGATGAACGCGAGCGTGATCATTGCCATCGCCGGAATGGAAGGCGCACTGGCCAGTGTGATCGGCGGACTGACTGACTGTCCGGTTATCGCGGTTCCCACCAGCGTAGGATACGGCGCTTCTTTTCACGGGCTGTCCGCGCTGCTTTCCATGTTAAATTCCTGCGCCAGCGGCGTCTCTGTCGTAAATATCGACAACGGCTTTGGGGCAGGCTATCTGGCAGGCCGGATCAACCATATGAATTACAAGATTTATTCGGAGGAAAAATGAAAACACTATATTTAGACTGCGGAATGGGCGCGGCAGGCGATATGCTGACAGCCGCCCTGTTAGAACTGCTCCCGGATCCTGATGCCTTTATCCGGGAATTGAACGCCTTACATATTCCGGGAGTAGAATTTACGAAAGAACCTGCTGTAAAATGCGGGATTACAGGAACCCATGTAACCGTTACCGTAAACGAAACCGTTGAAGGGGCTGCCGAAGCCGATCCGGAAGATGCGGCAAAAGATACGGATATGGCCGAGCTGATCTCACTGATGCGGGTACAGGAACATCATCACCACCGCCATACGCATAGTCATTCCGGCGAACGCGGCCATACACACAGCCACTCCGGCGAGCACACTTATACGCACAGTCACTCCAGCGAGCACGCTTATACGCACAGCCACTCCGGCGAACACAGTCATACACACAGCCATTCTGATGAACACAGCCATTCCGACACGCATACACATGTTCACACACATACACACGTTCACCGCAGTATGCAGGAAATCACAGAACTGATCTCCGGTCTGCAGCTTCCGAACTCTGTAGAGACGGATGTTCTGGCAGTATACCATCTGATCGCGGAGGCGGAAAGCCGTGCCCATAATCAGCCTGTCAGTGAGATCCATTTTCACGAAGTAGGCACCATGGACGCGATCGCGGACGTCACTGCGGTATGTCTGTTAATGCATAAACTTGCCCCGGATGAAATCGTCGTTTCTCCCGTTCATGTGGGAAGCGGTCAGGTAAAATGCGCGCACGGTACGCTGCCGGTTCCGGCGCCTGCTACCGCGGATATTCTGAAAGATGTTCCCACTTACGGCGGAGAGATCAAGGGCGAATTGTGTACGCCCACCGGTGCGGCACTGCTGAAGCATTTTGCCACCGGTTTCGGTTCCATGCCGGTTATGAAAGTCCAAACGATCGGTTACGGCATGGGAACAAAGGATTTTGAAGCCGCCAACTGCGTCCGCGCCATGCTGGGAGAAGCGGAAGACAAAGCCAATGTGGTTCTGGAACTGTCCTGCAATGTAGACGACATGACAGCCGAAGCCATCAGCTTCGCCACCGAACGCCTGTTTGAAGGCGGCGCGCTGGAAGTCTATACCATTCCCATCGGTATGAAGAAATCCCGGCCGGGTACTCTGATCCGGGTTATCTGCACCGAGCAGACCAGAGAATCGATACTGACACTGCTCTTTCTGCACACCACCACCATCGGCGTCCGGGAAGCGGCAACACAGCGCTATGTGCTGAACCGCCGGATCCGTACGATCTCCACTCCATACGGAGAGGTTCGGCAGAAAATATCGGAAGGATACGGAGTCACCCGTTCCAAATATGAATATGACGATCTGGCACGCATCGCGAAAGAGCAGAATATGAGTCTTGCCGACGTCAGAAAAATGTTAGAAAATTACTGATTATTTTCCAAATAGTATATATTTTGTATTTTTTTTATTTTTTTACTTTACTTTTCAGTCATCTTGTGGTACCATGTTTTTAAAGGAGGAATTGCATATGACAGACAGTGAAAAGATGAACCTTATTTTAGCAAAGATTGATAATTTAGATGAAAAGCTGACTACTCTGGATGGAAAAGTAGATACTCTGGACGGGAAAGTGGACCGTTTAGACAGCAGAGTCAGTAACCTGGAATCCGATATGAAGACGGTAAAGCAGGATATCATAAAGCTCAACACCACGATCAAAGTTGGACTGTTAGCAATTAGAATATCACGGCTGGAATCTGATGTCACGGAGTTAAAACAGAAGATTTCATAACCTCTAAAGAGCACCGTTCCCGGCAATCCTGCCGGCAGAAACAGTGCTCTCTTTTAAACTTTATCAAATCCTTAAGATTAAACGCTACAGCTAATACTTTTCATTCTGATTGCTCATTTTAATCTCAACGTATGTTCATTGACAATGAAATATTTCTCTATTTCTTTTTTTACCCTCTTCTCTTCATATAACTCATTCTTTTTGTCCTGGTATTCCTTAATTTGAGACCATGGTAAAATTAACATACCAATGATAAAGATGATCCATCCCCACTCTAATTCAAAAATGTTTGAGATACCATATGATAATGCAATACCTATTTCTAAAACACCAAATAAAAAACAAATAACTTGTAAGAAATTATACTTACTGATATCTTTTTGATTAAATTCTATACGGCCATAAGTTTGTAACACATTAGATTCTACTTCCTTTTCTTTCTTTTTACCTTCTTCACTTTCAAATCGCCTTTTTTTTAATTCTACTAGATAATTGACCATTGACAAATTCTGACTATCCAGTTTTTTTATTTGTTCCAGTTCATAATTGGCAATCATCTGCTGTTTTTGAATCTTTTTCCGCTCCTGCTCTGCTTCTGCTATACTTTCAAATTTGACATTACCAACAACTTTTTCCCGTTCTTCTCTTGCCTCTTCTATGGTATCGCATACTATACCCAAAACGGTTCTTTTTTTGATTTTTAAAGCATTTTGTTTTTCTTGAATTATATCTGCAATCTCTTTTCGAAAATAATGAACTTCATATATATCCTGTAATTGATTTATCGCATTATCTGCAATAGTTTCATCTTCAACATAGCCTTTTTGAAAGATACTGTCAATTTCGTTTTTTATTTCAATCTCATATCGATCAATAAAATTCTCTTTAGGAAAAGTTTCTGCAAAATCAAAAAAAATTTCAAGCTTTTGCATCTTATCTGGCATATCACTATTGTCAATATCTTTTTTTATTGCAGTATATAATTGATCATCAAGTGCCTCTTGTTCAGAGGACTGAAAAAGGACTTTTTCTATGCTGGCAATCAGAAATAAATTTTTCTTTTCGATAGCTAAAGACTGCACTCTCTTTGTCAATGAATCCTTCAACTCATTTTCAAATCCGATCCCAAATAATTTTGATATTTCTACTAAAACTTCCAAATTATCAGGCAGTTCTTCTGCAGCCATATATTCCAAACAAATATAGTAATTCTCTTTTTGATATGGATTACTCTGCAGTAAATTTACAATTGCCTCCTTTTGATTTTCCAACTGCTGATTTTTTAACAAACCAATAATTTCATCTTGCTTAGATAAATCCTCATTCCAAATATACTGCGGGCAAACTACCCGAATATCTTTAATCAGTATTTCTATCGCCTGCTTCAAAATCTTGCTAGTACTGTCTTTAATATCATGTATAACCTCTCTGATAATTTCCCTTTTTGCTCCTATAGCTTTAAAAGAAGATCGCATATTGCCTATTCCATTGGCTAAAGAATGAATTGCCCCACTGCCCAAATTCATTACTCCTGCTGTTGCCGCTCCTTTAATAGCACCTCTTACGCCAAATCCTCCTCCAACCCAACGTCCTCGCGTCTGTTTTCTCGCTCTACGATAAGCCGCATCTGCCTCAACTCCGGCTTCAATACTGTAAATTTGATCTTCTGCCTCTTGTAATTCAACTGCTTTCCTTTGAGAAAAATCAACTATACTTTCATAAATTTTTGTATGTTTATCTAATTTGAAAGTTTCCTCAATAAGAGTAATTCTAGCTAAACTAACAGTATAAAATTTTTTTATTATGCTCTCTATATCAAACAATGCATCCTCAGAAGCATTTTTCAAAGAATCCACCCTTTTATTAACGTAATCAGAAACTTCCATGAGTTGATCCACTACATATTTTTCTGTAAAATATTTTGCATTAAAATTCAAGTTAATACCAAGCAAAACATACTGCTTTGCCGGAAACTTATTTTCAATTTCATTATATACAGGATATTCCTGACTCATATCTTTTTCTCCTAACCGCCTTAATTAAAAAATAAAGCAAAATACCTAACGATATTAATTGAGATGTAGACAGTACTCCCCACATACCCCTTAATGCATCCCCTCTGAAAAATTCTATTATAAAACGCCAGACTGCATAAGTTATTAGGTAAATTCGAAAAATGTTTTTTCTTCTTTTTTCTATTAACAATAACAAAAACGTTAAGAAAAACAAAAAAACACTTTCCATTAGCTGAACAGGAATCCTCAATATGCCTGGTTCATTCCACAAAGCCACACCCCATGCTGCAACCTTTCCATAACAACACCCTGCCAGAAAACATCCAATTCTGCCAAATGCGTGAAACAAGGAAAATCCAGGTGTCAGTAAATTTAACAACACCATATAATCTTGTTTTTTCACATGTGCGAAAATCAAACATCCAAGTATTGCACCAAATAGACCGCCATAAAAAACAAAGCCGCTAGTCACAATCTTATAAAACATATATTTTATTGAAAAGTTTGCAATAATATCCGGAATCTGAGTAATAATAAATACTACTTTACTTCCTATAACTGCCCCTGCCGCTATGCTGCCGATCAATAGCAAATACATGGAAAATTTCAATCGTTTGTTTCTGATATAAACAACCAACATCATAAAAAACAAACCTATTGATGCAAATAAAGAATAGGAAGGTATATATCCAATATACGGTTCCATTCTATCCCTCCAATTCTATTATTCGATATCAAGACAAGAACCGGTACAACCACTGCAAAAATCAGCACATCCACTGCAATAAAAGCAATGCAGTGATTCAAGAGAACAGGATGAACAAACACTACATGTAGTTTCTCCGCACCAACTTCCACATGAACTGCAAAATCCGCATCCGGTAGTTGCAAACAGTGTCATCAGACAAACTAAAAAAATAATTAAAATCTCTTTTATTCTTTTCATGATACTTCTCCTGATACGTTTATTTCATTCTGTCATTATTAGCTGGCATAATCTCCATTTTCCCATTCACCACTGTAGACAATTTCCCCATTTTCATCATATTCTGTTCCGGTTCCATTATAACTTCCTTGGTACCATTCACCCTTGTAGTGAATTTGCCCGTTTTCATAATATAGAGTTCCCTTTCCGTTATATTGTCCATTATCTACACGTTCACTCCATGCCCACTCTCCTTTATACTTAATCTGATTTGACTTTGGATAATACAAAGTAACATTACCATCTTCATATTCACAGCTTAGAAACCCCTTTTTATATATTTTTACATTTTCCCCCGAATATTCCGTAATTTCAATATGCCCTTCTTTATCATCAACACCTTCTTGAAAAATTGGTACTCCTTTATAAGTCATAGTCTTTCCTAAATAAATTGTTGGATATTCAAACTTTACTCCTTTTTCTTCTCTCCCATCTTCAAATTCCCCAATATATTTTATTGAATTAAGATAATATGTTATGAAAAAATTTACATTTTCATCATTAATTTCAGTTCTATTATCCCACTCTTCTAAACTAGGCCCAGAGCAGTTTTCATACAAAACTCCCTGTCCGTTAAACATTCCTTTATAAAATTCTCCAACATATAACGGAGCAAAGCACTCTGTATTTTTAAATTCATAACGTTCGGCTATTATTCCAAACCCTGATGGTCTGTTATCTTTTAACTCGCCCCAATATATAAATGGGGATTCTTCATTATTAGTTATTGAATAATACTCATTCTGTTTTAAATGAATATAATCCGATTCTAAATATTTTTCTACTTGTTCAGCATAGTTTGACACAATCGTTAAGTAGGATTTTATATCAATCTGATAATGGTCCACATACCAAAACAAATAGTCATTTGACCAAAATGTCGCATTTTCACTTAACGTTTGTGAATTATTGTTTGAATTGTATGTAGTTGTAGGATCTGTATTATATGAACCGCTTGAACCGTTTGTGTTATTTGAACCATATGAATTGTTTGTGCTATTTGAACCATATGAATTACTTGAACCATTCGTGTTATTCAATCCATACGAATTATCTGCTTCCTCTCTCAAAGATGAATAATTTAGTGTCGCTTCTGCCTTTTTTGAATTATTTTTACTTCCGATAAATGAACCCACTATTACAACGATAATTCCCACGCATGCTAAAGCCATCAATCCCTTTAACATATTAGCATTTCTTGAAGTTTGTCTTGCATAGTTATTTTGTATTATATCATTAGAAACTGTTTCATTTTGCATTGCTTCAGTCTGTACCGGTTCATTTTGTATTGTTGTATTTTGTATAGCATTTACAGATTCTACAGGTGTCTGGTTTTCTTCCATTTTTGTTCCGCAGTAAGGGCAATATTCTTCCTCTTTCGCAATTTCTCTTCCGCATTTACTACAACGCATATTAAACTTTTTCCTCCTTCGTTCTAAAAAATAGTTCGTTTTATCGTTAAAATTATACGATATAAAGCATTATAATGCAATACTTTTTCGTATACTATTAACGAAAAAATGCATTAATGGTGGTGAATTTATGATTGATGTTTTAAATCAAATTACACGATTTCGAAAGCAAAAAGGATGGAGTGAATATCAACTTGCTGAAAAATCAGGTTTGACACAATCTACAATTTCTTCTTGGTACCGTAAAAATATCATCCCTTCAATTCCTTCCTTAGAAAAAGTTTGTACGGCATTTGATATTACGTTATCTCAATTTTTTGCAGAAAAAGAGGATACTTTTGAATTAACGTATGCACAAAAAGAACTAATTGAAGCAATCGGGTATCTTTCAGAATCTCAGCTAAAAATTTTGACTCAATTCTTTAAAAGTTTTTAAAGATTAAATAAAAAAAGAGCAACGCTCATAATGCTTTTAACAAGCTTGAACATTGCTCTTCTTAAGATATCTTTTACTCTATTTAAATTCCAACTTATTTCTCCTCAAACACCTGAAAAATATAGAATTTCAGATACAGGGATTCATCTGCGCCCCACAGGATCGGGTGATCCGGCGCCTGCGTCCGGTATTCCACCTGCCGGAGCCGCCTGTGCACATTGCCTGCTGCCTGCCCGATGGTTTTGGCAAACAGCTCCGGGTCCATAAAATGGGAGCAGGAACAGGTTGCCAGATAGCCGCCGTCCCGGATCAGCTTCATCGCGCGCAGGTTGATCTCCCGATAACCCTTTACCGCGTTTTTAACGGAATTTCGGGACTTGGTAAACGCGGGCGGATCGAGAATGACTACGTCAAACAGCTCCCCGCGCTGCTCCAGCTCCGGCAGCAGTTCAAATACATCCGCGCACTGGAATTCCACGATATCTTCCAGTCCGTTCAGCACTGCATTTTCACGCGCCTGCACTACTCCCAGTTCCGAAGCGTCCACGCCGATCACATGGGCGGCGCCGGCCTTTCCCGCATTCAGGGCAAACGAGCCGGTATGGGTAAAGCAGTCCAGCACGCGCGCGCCGGGACACAGCTTCCAGATGGCTTTCCGATTATATTTCTGATCTAAGAAGAAACCGGTCTTCTGCCCTTCTTCCACATCTACCAGATAGCGGACGCCGTTCTCCTCGATCTCCACTTTCGTTTCAAACGGTTCTCCGATCGGTCCCTTGATCCGCTCCATCCCTTCCTGCAGCCGGACCTTGGCGTCGCTCCGTTCATAGACGCCGCGGATCTCAATACCGTCCGCTTTCAGCACTTCCTTCAGCAGCTCCACGATCTGCAGCTTAAACCGGTCGATCCCCAGCGCAAGGGACTGCACCACCAGCACGTCCGAGAACTTATCCACAACCAGCCCGGGCAGGAAATCCGCCTCCCCGAAGATCACCCGGCAGCTTCCGGTATCGACCGTATGTTTCCGGTAGTCCCAGGCATTCTGTACACGCATCCGCAGAAATTCCCTGTCGATTTCCGCCTTCGGATTCCTTGTCATCATCCGCACCAGGATTTTGGATTTCCGATTGATAAATCCCTGTCCCAGTGGATAGCCGTTGTAATCCCGCACTTCCACCATGTCGCCGTCTGAGAACGCGCCGCTCACTTCCGAGACTTCATTATCATAGATCCAGAGACCGCCCGCTTTCAGGGTACGCCCCTCTCCTTTTTTTAAGGTTACGATTCCTTTTATCACATTTTCGTTTGTCATACTTCCCTCTTTCCGGAACCCTGACAGGAAAATTCCACATGTCCGTCCTCAATATGATAAATGGCGCCGATCACCTGCAGTCCATTTTCCTGTTCCATGTTTCGGATATCCAGATTGTTCTCAATCTTCGCCACGCTGTGCGCCACGTTCAGACTGCATGCCAGATCCGGATCCGTTTCTTCTCCGATCGCCAGTTTGATCTCGTCGGTAATGTACTTTATGTATCCGCTGGGATCGTGATGGATCGCCGCATCCACCGCGCCGCAATGCGTATGCCCCAGAACCAGCACCAGTTTACAGTTTAAATGCTCCGCCGCGTATTCAATACTGCCCAGCTGATGATCGTCGATCACATTTCCCGCTACCCGGATGACAAATAGTTCTCCGATCCCTGCCGAAAAAATACTTTCCGGGATCACGCGGGAATCCGAACAGGTTACAATGATCGCGTAGGGATGCTGCCCGTTTTCACAGGTATCCCGCCGGACTGCCGGTGAAATGTCTCCCTGCGGCGTAACTGCCTGCAGATACTTCCGGTTGCCTTCCTGTAATCTGTCAAGCGCTTCCTTTGCGGAAACCGCCGTATGTTCCAAATGGTTCATTGGTTTTCCTTCTTTCTTTCCTTGATACCTACAGTATAACGGCAATTTCTTCGGTTATCAATCTTTTTCAGCCTGTTTCGCTGTTTTCCTGTTGACAGATCTGTAAATTTATGGTTTAATAGGACTTAATACTAATAATATTTCGTTTAGAAATTTGGGAGCGTGATGAAATGAACATGAAAAAACAACGCAGCACCAAACAGCGAAAACTGGTACTGGATACCGTGCAGTCCCGTCACGACCACCCCACTGCGGATCAGATTTATCTGGATACGCGCCAAAAGGATGAGAAGATCAGCCGGGGAACCGTTTACCGGAATCTGAATCTCTTATCGGAAAGCGGCGACATCTCGCATGTGAAGGTTCCTTCCGCGGACCGCTATGACTTCCGGCTGGACCGGCATTACCATTTATTCTGCACCAACTGCGGCAAAGTGTGTGATGCTCCTGTTCCTTATCAGGAAGCGCGCGATAAGCAGATTGAACAGGAAACCGGCTTTCAGGTCAGCCGGCACCGCACGATATTCGAAGGTCTCTGTTCCGATTGTCAGAAACGGCTGACGCAGGAACAGCAACAGTAAACACTTCAGGAAGGAGGTTACCATGGCAGTTTACAAATGCAGTATCTGCGGCTTTGTCTTCGATGAAGAAAAGCAGGGAAAACCGTTTTCGGAACTGACCGCCTGCCCGGTATGCAGACAGCCGGTCTCCCGATTTGTTCTGGTTTCGGAACCCGCGCCTGCCAAAGAACCGGAGGCACAGCCGTACGCGGGCGATCTGGCTTATGACGCGTCCTACGCAAGAAGCGATCCGTCCAGCCGTTATATGGAACAGATCCATGAAATGGCCGTATCGGGGAAAAGCATTCACAGCGCTATGAGCACACAGATGCCGCTGCCCTCCTGGGACGATATTTTAATCCTGGGCGCACAGTTAAATCCGCCGCCGCTCAATGACGGCGATCCGGTCAGCACCGAGACGGTGATCGGAAAACACGCAAAGAAACCGATGGTTCTGGAGAGTCCGGTGTACATATCCCATATGTCGTTCGGAGCTCTTTCCAAAGAGAGCAAGATCGCGCTTGCCAAAGGCTCCGCCATGGCAAAGACGGCAATGTGCAGCGGGGAAGGCGGCATTTTGCCGGAAGAAAAAGCCGCTGCCTACAAGTACATATTTGAGTACATTCCCAATCACTACAGCGCGACAGATGAGAATCTGAAATCTTCCGACGCCATCGAGATCAAAATCGGTCAGGGCACCAAGCCCGGTATGGGCGGACATCTGCCCGGCGAAAAGGTAACGGAAGAGATCGCGGCAATCCGCGGCAGGAAAGTGGGCGAAGATATCCAGAGCCCGAGCAAATTCGCGGAGATCAATTCAAAAGAAGATCTGAAAGAAATGGTGACCATGCTGCGGACCCGCTCAGAAGGCAGACCGATCGGCATTAAGATCGCAGCAGGACGGATCGAACAGGATCTGGAACACTGTGTTTACGCCGAGCCGGATTTCATTACCATCGACGGCAGAGGCGGCGCTACTGCTTCCAGTCCCTATTTTCTGCGGGAATCAACCACTATCCCGACCATTTACGCGCTGGCGCGCGCCAGAAAATATCTGGATTCGGTTCATTCCGATATTGCACTGGTCATTACCGGCGGACTTCGGGTATCCGCGGACTTCGCCAAAGCGCTCGCCATGGGCGCGGACGCCGTTGCCATCGCCAGCGCAGCTCTGATCGCCGCCGCCTGTCAGCAGTATCGGATCTGCGGAACCGGGAACTGTCCGGCAGGCATAGCCACACAGGATCCCAAGCTGCGGGCACGGCTCAATGTAGACGCGGCAGCCCAGCGGGTCGCAAATTTCTTAACGGTTTCCGCAAAGGAATTACAGACCTTTGCGCGGATCACGGGACACAGCTCTGTACACGGTCTTACCGTTCAAAATCTGGCCACTACCGACCGTGATATCGCAGAGTACACAGGCATAAAACATGTTGGCCAGTCCGATCAGGAAAATTTTAATCAAGAAAATTTTAATCAGGAAAATTTTAAAAAGGAGGTTGTTACAATGGAGAAAACAACAAAATATGCAGGCACACAAACCGAAAAGAACCTGGAGGCCGCTTTCGCAGGCGAATCCCAGGCGAGAAACAAGTATACCTATTTCGCTTCCAAAGCGAAAAAAGAAGGCTACGAGCAGATCGCGGCTCTGTTCTTAAAGACAGCCGACAATGAGAAAGAACACGCGAAGCTGTGGTTTAAAGAATTGAACGGGATCGGCGATACCGCTGAAAATCTGGCTGCTGCCGCAGACGGCGAAAACTACGAGTGGACGGATATGTATGAAGGCTTTGCCGTAACCGCGGAAGAAGAAGGATTCCCGGAGCTGGCCGCTAAATTCCGTTTAGTCGCTGCCATTGAGAAACACCATGAAGAACGCTACCGGGCGCTGCTTCGGAATGTGGAAACCGCTCAGGTATTCGCAAAGAGCGAAGTCAAAGTCTGGGAGTGCCGGAACTGCGGTCATATTATCGTAGGCACCCAGGCACCGGAGATCTGCCCGACCTGCGCGCATCCGCAGTCTTATTTTGAAGTAAACGCGGAAAATTACTAAAGAAACCAAACTCAGCCGGAAGGAGGCAATCGCCAATGACAACAGAACCGGAAACCCTGTGCCGCCACCGGGTATTTCACCACTTCTATCAAATCTGCCGGATCCCGCACGGGAGCGGGAATGAAAAAGCCCTGAGCGATTATCTGGTAAGCTGGGCGGCGGAACTGGGGCTCTATGCCGAACAGGACGCATGGAACAATGTCCTGATCCGAAAACCCGCGGCGCCGGGTTATGAAGATTCCCCGGGCGTCATGCTGCAGGCGCACATTGACATGGTCTGTGAAAAATCAGATTCCGCCGAACACGATTTTGCCAAAGATCCCATCTGCTGGGTAATCGACGGCGATACCCTTTCTACCGGCGGTCGGACGACACTGGGCGCGGACGACGGCATCGGCATGGCGCTGATCATGGCGGTGTTGGAAGATCGGACATTAAAGCATCCGGCACTGGAAGCGCTGTTTACCACTATGGAAGAAGAAGATCTGTCCGGCGCGGAGCATTTTGACGCTTCCAAGATGCAGTCTCACTATCTGATCAATCTGGATCACACGGTGGAACATGAGATTAACTGCGGAAGCTGCGGCGGCATGCAGGTGGATTTTCGCCTGCCGCTTCCGGTTTCCCCGGTTCCCGCCGGCTTTCATACCTATCGGCTGTCCGTATCCGGACTAAAGGGCGGACATTCCGGAGACGACATTAACAAAGGACGCGGAAACGCCAACGTGGTTCTGACCCGGCTTTTGGTAGCCATAGAGGACTGCACTCCCTATCTGCTTGGCCAGATCCGCGGAGGCAGTTTCCGGCTGGCGATCCCCCGGTCCGCGGAGGCGATCCTCTGTCTGGACCCTGCGGCATTCCCCGCAGTCCGTACAGTGCTGGAGCGCCTTACGGCAGAAATGCAGAAGGAACTGGCCGTCACCGCCGACCGGCTGACCGTTGCGATGGAGCCGGCGGAACCGATCCTGCAGGGAACAGACCCCGCGCCGGTTCTCTCCGCTCTGATGCTGATCCCGGACGGTATTTTTCAGATGAATGAGATGCTGGCCGGTCTGGTCGATACCTCCGACAATCTGGGCGAGATCTATCTGGAAGACGGCATGCTGCATCTGGTACTGGAGATCCGTTCCGCCAGAGACAGCCTGCGCGCTTACCTATATCAGCGTATGGAGCGGCTGGCCGCCCTGCTGGGCGGACAGTGTGAATGGAGCAATGCTTATCCCAGCTGGAATTTCCAGCCGGATTCCCGGCTGCGGCAGATTGCCGCCCGGGCATTTCAGACCGCCTACGGAAGCGAACCAGCCTATCTGACCGTACACGCAGGACTTGAAGTCGGATATCTGTTAAACAGCCGGCCTGACGTCGACGCGATTTCCATCGGGCCGGACTGCCGGGATTTCCATTCCCCGACAGAATCGGTACAGATCTCGTCCGTCAAAAATTTTTACAGTTATTTTTGTTTACTTCTTGCTTTACTTCAATGATGTGGTAAAATAACTTTAAGAAAAGCAAGGAGGAGACATTTTACATGAATCTGAAAAAAGAAAAAAGTGAAACGAAAGAGAAGAAGCTGAAGGCCATTAACCCCATGCTGTTTCTGGTCGTCATTCTTCTGGTCGTAGCCATTTTATCTTACATTATTCCCGCCGGTTCCTACGACCGCGTGTATGATGAAGCTACGGAACGGGAACTGGTAGTTCCGGGCAGCTACCACGTGGTAGACAGGAATCCAACCACGATCTTCGGTCTGCTGATGTCCTTAACGCTTGGTATGCAGAACGCGGCGTCCATTATTTTCTTCCTGTTGATCATCGGCGGGATGTTCGCCATTTTAAACGGCACCGGCGCCATTAACACCGGAATGGCCAATGTCGTGCGCGCCATGAAAGGAAAGGAACTGCTGATGATTCCGGTCTGCATGATCGTGTTCGGCTGCGGCTCCGCTTTCTGCGCCAACTTTGAAGAATTTCTGGCGTTTGTGCCGCTTGTGCTGGCATGCTGCCTGACGATGGGATTTGACTCCCTGACCGCTGTCGGCATCATCTTCTGTGCCGCCGCATCCGGTTACGCGGGCGCCATTACCAACGCCTTTACCACCGGCGTAGCGCAGAGTATCGCGGGACTGCCCATGTTTTCCGGTATGGGGCTGCGCGTATGCGCCTTTATCGTATTGTTGTCAGTCAGCATCGGCTATGTCATGTGGCACGCGCATCGGGTAAAGAAAAATCCGCTCTTCAGCTCCACTTACGCGGTCGATCAGGAGACCATAAAAGGGATCGCGCTGGATACGGACAATGTTTCCAAGCTGACGCTCCGGCAGAAGCTGGTACTGGTTGTTTTCGTGCTTGGAATCGCCTTTACGGTGTGGGGCATCATCACACAGGGATATTACATAGATGAACTGGCCGCTATTTTCCTCGCCATCGGCATCATCGGCGGCGCAGTCGGCGGCTTAAAGCCCAGCGAGATCTGCGACCATTTTGAAAAGGGGTGCGCCAATATGCTGTTCCCCTGCCTGATGATCGGTCTTGCCAACGCTGTCGTGATCCTGCTGCAGGACGCCAATATCATGGATCCGATCATTCATTTCCTCTCCGGTCTGCTGAACGGCGTACCTTCCGCGATCGCCGCATGCGGCATGTTTGTCGTGCAGGATCTGTTCAATGTTCTGGTTCCGTCCGGTTCCGGTCAGGCCGCGATCACAATGCCGATCATGGCCCCTCTGGCAGATTCCCTGAATCTGACACGACAGACCGCGGTTCTGGCATTCCAGATGGGCGACGCGTTTACCAATGTAATGGCTCCTACCGGCGGAGAGATCCTGGCTGCCCTGGCAATGTGCGGCGGCGTATCCTTTAAAAAATGGATGAAGTATCTCCTGCCCCTGTTTATCCTGTGGTGGGTTGTGGCCTTTGTCTTCCTGATCATAGCGGTCGGCATCAATTACGGGCCGTTCTAAAATGGAATGAAATAAATAAAAGCCGCGGGCGTCCGGTTTCCCGAATGCCCGCGGCTTAAAATTTTGTCTGATCCCCTTATTCAGCATTCCTGTCGCGTAATCCACTCCGTCCCAGAGACCGATGATCTCATAGTGGCCGCCATTGAACTCCGACATAGGACAGCGATTCGTCTGTCACGTCAACGCGCAGCGAACCGTTTTCCGTTACCGACACGTCCTTGATCTTGATGGGTTCCTCCGGCATGTTCGTAAATACCTTTTCCAGGTACGCCTTGTAAGCCGGAACAGAACAAATCTCCTCATAGTAGTTACGGAAGCTGTCATCAGCGTAATTGAGCGGATACAGCCCGCCAAAATCCCTGTTGTCCTGGTTTTCGGTACTGTCGGTGACATAGCGTATATCCTGTACCTCTATCTCCTTTTCCTTTTCATCGGTAAAGGAGACATTCAGCGCGCCGTCCTTTTTCTCGACGCTCTTTACCGGGCAGGATATGATCTCCGGATCGGCAGTCTGCTCGGCGCCATCCTGCGGACTTCTTCCGTAGACTCCTGCTGATCAGAGCAGCCGGTCAATGTCGTCATGAAAAGCGACACCGAAAGAATCACCGCAATACAGGAGCGCAGCAAACTGCGGCGTCCTGTTTTTATTGTATCATAAAAAAAAGAAGCGTTGCTTGTTGTCCACGACATATTTGTGTTATTTACGACAGGACAACCCTTCCAAACGCCTGCGGATTCTTCTCATTCTTTTCAATAAGGATTGAAAACCTATAAAATCTATGTTATTATAGTATTTATCAAATTGGAGTTTTGGCAGCGGCGAGAATCGGGATATCCGCCGCCGTGACCGCGGAAATACTCCGGAAAAGAGGTAATTGTGAAAATTTCAACGAAAGGCAGATATGCGCTGCGTATGATGCTGGATCTGGCGGAGCATCAGGACGGGGGTTTTGTTGCGCTCAAGGATATCGCCGGCCGGCAGGGCATCTCCAAGAAGTATCTGGAACAGATCGTACCAATCTTAAACCGGAGCGACGTTCTGCGGACCAACCGGGGATTCCAGGGCGGTTATCAGCTTGCGAAGTCGCCGGATAAATATACTGTAGGCGATATTCTCCGTCTGACCGAGGGAAGTCTCGCGCCGGTCGCCTGTCTGGAGCAGGATCCCGTGCTGTGTGAACGAAGCGGCGAATGCGCCACGCTTCCGGTCTGGCGGGGATTATACAAGGTGATCAACGAATATCTGGACGGCATCACGCTTCAGGATATTTTAGACGCCCAACGGGCACAATACGCCAACGACTATGTCATTTAACGACAGCATTCAGATTACATTCATATTTACATTCATACCACATTCAGATCAAAGGAAAGGACTCAGACATCATGACGATCATAGAAGAACTGCGCGCGAACCGCGATCTGCCGGACGAGAAACTGACCGCGCTGCTGGAAACCGAAGAATGGGATTCCGTCCTGTTTGCGGAAGCAGACGAGGTCCGGCGGGAGCGATACGGCGACGCCGTATATATCCGCGGTCTGATCGAATTTACGAATTATTGCAAAAATAACTGCTACTACTGCGGCATCCGCGCCGGCAACCAAAACGTGCGGCGTTACCGGCTGACAAAGGAAGAAATCCTTTCGTGCTGCGCGGAAGGCTATGCGCTCGGCTTTCGTACGTTTGTCCTGCAGGGCGGGGAAGATCCTTATTTTACGGACGACCGGATCTGTGAGATCGTTTCCGCGATCCGCGCACAGTACCCCGCATGCGCGATCACGCTTTCTATTGGAGAAAAGGAACGGGAAAGCTATCAGCGATATTTTGACGCGGGCGCCAACCGCTACCTGCTGCGGCATGAGACTGCCGATGAAGCCCATTACCGCAGGCTGCATCCGGAAAGCATGCGTCTGCAGCACCGCAAAGACTGTCTGTTTGCGTTAAAGGAAATCGGATACCAGGTAGGCTCCGGATTTATGGTGGGCTCCCCTTATCAGACGACCGCCAATTTAATTTCCGATCTGCGGTTTCTGCAGCAGCTTTCACCGGATATGATCGGGATCGGGCCTTATCTGACGCATGCGGAAACCCCGTTCGCGCATTTTGAGAACGGCAGTTTTCCGCTGACGCTGCGATTAGTGGCTGTCTTGCGCCTGATGTTTCCTTATGCGCTGATCCCGGCGACCACAGCGCTCGGCACGATCCATCCCCAGGGACGGGAGCTTGGATTAAAAGCCGGCGCCAATGTCGTAATGCCCAACCTTTCTCCGGTCAGCGTCCGGAAACTGTACGCGCTTTATGAAAATAAGATCTGTACCGGAGACGAATCGGCGCAGTGCCGAAGCTGTCTGGAGCAGCGGGTCCGGCAGGCAGGCTACCGGATTGTAACTGCCGTCGGAGATGTAAAAAGGAACGGCGTATAGCCGCTCCGGAATCGAGGTTATTATGCAGGAACAATTTTCAAGAACAGAACGGCTGTTAGGAACCGCAGCGATGGAACGGCTTGCCGCTTCCCGGGCGGCGGTCTTCGGCCTCGGCGGCGTAGGCGGTTATACGGTGGAGGCACTGATCCGCTCCGGTCTCGGCGCCATAGATCTGATTGACAATGATACCATAGCGCTTTCCAACCTCAACCGGCAGATCTACGCCACACACAGCACCATCGGAAGCTATAAAGTAGATATCGCCAGACAGCGGATCCTGGATATCAATCCGAACGCCGTGGTCCGCACATACCGGACTTTTTACCTGCCGGATACAGCCGATCAGTTTGATTTTACCCAATATGACTATATCGTGGACGCCATCGATACCGTAAGCGGAAAGATCGCGCTTGCGGAAAACGCGTACCGGGTCGGCACTCCCATCATCAGCTGCATGGGCGCCGGCAACAAGCTGGACGCCGCCGCGTTTGAAGTGGCGGACATCTATGAAACTTCTGTCTGTCCGTTGGCGAAGGTGATGCGGCGCGAACTGAAAAAACGCGGGATTCCCCGGCTGAAGGTCGTCTATTCCAGGGAAACGCCTTTAACGCCTCTAACGTCTTTAACACCCGCCGACGCCCCGGAAGCGGACGAGACGCAAAAAACTACCCGGCGCCGTCAGGTACCGGGCAGTACTGCTTTCGTTCCTTCTGCTGCAGGGCTGATCATGGCCGGAGAAGTGATCCGGGATCTGATCCGGTCATAACCGTTCCCGGCACTTCTTCGTCCAATATTTCCCCTTCCAACACTTCCTCTATGTCAGGGCAGATCCGTATAGAAAATTCCCGTCAGGAGCTGTACGCCAATGGAAACCGCGGTAATCGCGATCCAGCAGCAGGCTCCCATGGTAATGGGCTTTCCGCCCTTTTTCACCAATTCAACCAGGTTGGTATTGAGACCAATGGCACACATTGCCATGGCGATAAAGAATTTTGCCAGCCATTTCATAAACGGCACAAAGCTGTCCGCGTAAAAGACCGTCACTCCGTTTTCCGGAAGAAGTCCCATCAGGGTTGTAATGACAGACGCCAGAATAAAATACAGGATAAAGAACGGGAATATTTTCTTTAAGGAGAAGCTGCCGTTTGCGCCGCCGCTTTTCTTTGCCTTCGCCGTCCGGTAAAACGCCAAAACCAGTGTGATCGGAATAATGGCCAGGGTACGGGTCAGTTTCACGGTAACGGCTGCCGACAAAATCCCGTCTGTCCCATAGAGGCTCTCTGCCGTAGACGCCGCCGCTGTAACGGAGGAGGTGTCGTTTACCGCTGTTCCCGCAAAAACGGCGAACCCTTCCGAGCCCAGCCCGATGGCGTGTCCAAACGCCGGAAAGATCAGGGCTGCCAACACATTAAACAGAAAGATCACGGAAATCGACTGCGCCACTTCTTTATCGTCCGCATCGATGACCGGCGCCGTCGCCGCAATGGCAGAGCCGCCGCAGATCGAGGAACCGACTCCGATCAGCGTGGAAACCTTTCCGTCCATATGTAATACCTTCATCATCAGGTACGCCACGATCAGAGACGTGGATATTGTCAGTACAATGACCGGAAGACTCTTCCCGCCTACGCTGGCGATGGTTCCCAGATTCAGGGAGAATCCCAGAATAATGACCGCCCACTGCAGAATCTTTTTGGACGTAAACTTAATCCCGTCTTTCAGGGCCGCGTGACCTGCCAGCGCGGGGCAGACCAGCGTAATCAGCATCCCGATCAATATGGCAAATACCGGCGCGCCCACCACTTCCAGCGAGAAGCTGCCGACAGTAATCCCGGAAAGCAATGTGGCTGCCGCCGCAATGGCCGCGCACAACACGATTCCCGGCATAAAGCCTCCGGCTTTTTTTAAAGTATTCATAGTATGTATTCCTCCTTAATCGGCGTTCCTGTAGCGGCATAGAAAATTTCCTTATAGGAACTGCCAAATTTCTCATAACTTATCTGCCAGACCGGCCAGAAAATTTCATTCCGGTCATTGTTCTGTTCCGAATCGGAATCCATATAAGAATCGGCATAGACCAGATGAATCTCTTTAATGTCAATGGGATTTTTTCCCCACTTTTCTTCCGCGTAACTTTGAAATTGCTCCAATACGGTTTTAATTGACACCGGCGACAGTTTTCGGATTTCTTTCTCTATTATAATATTCTGATTGCTGCTGACGGCAGCTACCCCATCCTCTGTGTAGAGAAAAATAATTCCCCGCGGTGAAGATAATTCCAGTTCATCCTGCAAATACGGGATATAGATGAGATACGCATCCTGCTCCATCAGTTTCTCATCCGCTTTCGTCAATGGTACTAAAAGAGAATCTGCATACTCCTGATAAGCTTTCCACTCTTCTCCGCTGATCGTATCAAAATAGCATTGGCTTTTATTTAAAGTTCCTTCGATGAAGCCGCTGTATTCCGCTTCCAGTTTTGCCGCCGCATCTGCCGCCGTTCCAATCGTCGCTTCTATTTCCGGATCGATCTCACTGCCAGGGTAAAAACTCTCCGCTACTCTTATAGCAAATTGACTGATCCCGGCATTTATCTCATAATAATGTTTTTTTGAATCGTCAAATGGATTCCATGTTTCCGTAAGCAATGGATTGATCTCTAAAAGCCGATCCAAGCGATCCTGAAGTTCTGACTCATCGCTCCACTGATGCACCGCATATACCGGATATTCCCCGGCATACACATTTGGGGGCGTAACTGACGCATTCACCGAAATCCTCTCATTCAGCCAGATATTCTCCAGTTTGCTGACAGTCTCATCCGCAAGTTTTTCCTGCACCTGCGGATCGTCGATCATCATCTTGATCCCGGTTTCCTCTTGCGTCTGCTGTGTTGTTTCCTGATTTCTCATTCCATCCGAGCACCCGCACAACAGCAGAACCCCTAACAGCATACTGATGATCTGTTTCCCCTTTTTATCCAAACTGACTTGCTTCATTACTGATCCGCTCCCCCGTCGCAGCATAAAAATACTCTGTATAACCGCTGCCATTCGCATCATCCACACTGCCATAATTAAACTGCACTACCCAGGCGGGCCAGCAGATCCTGCGCCGCAGATTATTTTGAGTCGGATCCGGATCCATATAAAATTCGATATACTGCAGCTGGATTCCGGTAATCTGCGCCTTGTGCTTCATATTTGTTTCCGTCCACGCCTTAAACTGATCCAGCACCGTTTCAATCCCTACCGGCGTGATCTGGCGAAGTTCCTCCTGCCGATTGCACCCGTTGCTGATACAGATTCCGACTACGCCGTCTTCCGTACACAGGAACGATACATATAACGGAAAAAAATGATTACAGCTGACTGTCCCATAGGATGCGCTATTTTCATCTTCAAAGGTATCCTGTTCGGAAACGGGCAGCTGCGGCCCGATCTGCGCCAACTCCAAACCGTTCAGCTTACACGGGATCTCTATCAGATAATATGCCTGTTTCGACAGTTTTTCTGCCTCTTTTTCATCCACTGCTTCCCCTAACATCTTCTGCGTCTCAACAAACGACTCCCAGGCATAAGACCACTTGTTTTGGTTCGTGTAATAGCTGTAGGTATCTCCCAGTTCCAGGCCTACCGCCGCTCCATAAGTCTGATGAAACTGTTTCACTACATCCTGTAATGTCCCCAGCTTTTTGACCGCGTCCGCTCCCGCTGCCTGATCCGGATTCCCCATATCATATTCATGCATAAAACGGGCTACAGACGGGCTGATCCCAACAGACATACAATCTTTCTGATAATCTGCCGCAGTCAGCGCCGGATTGCTTTTTCGGAGTTTTTCCGCGGTCTGTTTCTGAGCAGTATCATCCGTTCCGGGCGGCGCGGCATACACCGGAAACGACTGATTATACAACCGCTTTGGTGTGATATCCGCATTGATACTGATCTTTTCATTGAGCCACAGATCCTCCAGGCGGTCTGTCAGATTTTCTTCCAGCTCCTTTTTCCCCTCCGGGCTGTCATACAGCACCTGCTGCACCGTTGGCCTCTCACTCTGCGTCTCTGTTATGATCTCTTCTTTGTCCGAAGAGCACCCGCACAACAGCAGACTTCCTCCTAATACCAGCATGATCCTCTGATATCTTTTCATTTTTTGCTCCTTTCTGAAGCCTTTCATACTCATTCCCGGCTTCCATCGCAATTTATAGTTTCTTTATTACTCCACATATTTTCGATAAAACTCCTCAATCCCTTCATTTCTGATATCCATATGCAGGCTTCCGTCTTTTTGACTGACCAGCTGAAGCACTGCCGGCTGGTCAGACAGCTGTTCCCCGAAGCCACCCAGAGATGCGCTGACCAGAAGCGTCCAGCCCTCCGTCAGATCAAAGCGGGTCGTTTGCATCGGTTCGATCCCGTAATCCTCTAATTCCTTCCAGGTGACGCTGTCTTTGCCAAAGAAATATCTTATGGTAGCGATATTCAATTTTTCCGGTTTGCCGTCTTCATTCTTAGCCTTTACGCCAAAGCTCCACTCCCCCTTGTACGTCCTCGCGAACTGCTCGATATAAGGCCCCAGATCATATTTACATTTCATGCCGCCTTTCAGGCCGGTTCCATCCCGGTTTCTATCGTAATCGAGAAACAAAAGATCCCCTTCCTCATAACGGGCATACAGAGTAACGGAAGCATATGAAGTTTGTTCCCGATCGCGGAAATTCAGCGTCATGCTCCAGTATTGCGTATCCTCATTCTCATAAGTCCGGGTATCCTTGTCCGGATCGTATGAGCCGTCCTCATCAAACCGGTAACGGATCTCGGACTCCGAGCCGGTGATCAGCGTGGTTACCGGAAAGTCTCTGATCTGATTCAAAAATTCCCTTACAAATCCATATTGGTCGGCATATTGGTCAACCTGATCGATATCGGAGATGCTGCACGTATCTGATTTCCATTTTATATTAAGGCTCTGCAGATCCATATCCGGTCTTTCAATCTGCTCTGACAGCGTATGCCGGTAAGATTGCGTCCGGATCTGCCACCAGAGTGTCTCCGCAATTACGCCCAATATGACCGCAATCCCCAATATCACCAGCAATAGTACGATTTTATCGTATCTGCGCTCTGTCTCTTCCATACTCCCCTCCGCTTGCTTTCCGCAAAATCCCTGTCAGGCCTTACTGCTCCCGAAACCTGATCTCTCCGGTCTCGGGATTCATCGCATCTACGATAGCCAGAGATTCCAACTGGATTCCCATGTCGCGAATTTTTTTGCCGCCCTGCTGAAATCCCTTTTCAATGCAGATGCCGATTCCTTCTACGGTAGCGCCGGCCGCCTCGACCAGTTCGATCAATCCCTGCAGCGCGCAGCCGTTTGCCAGGAAATCATCTACGATCAGCACATGATCCTGCGGACCGATAAACTTTTTGGAAACCATCACGTCATAGGTCCGTTTATGGGTAAAACTTTCCACCTTGGTCGTATAAACTTCACCGGACAGATTTACACTCTGCGCCTTTTTCGCGAACAGCACCGGTACGTCAAAACACTCTGCCACCACACAGGCAATCCCGATTCCGCTGGCTTCAATGGTAAGGATCTTATTGATCGGTTTATCGGCAAACAGCCTTTTAAATTCCATGCCCATCTCGTGAAATAATTTCACGTCCATTAAATGATTTAAAAAGCAGTCAACCTTCAGTACGTCGCCTTCCGCCAATATCCCGTCTTTTAAAATTCGTTCTTCCAACAGCTTCATTTGTATTTTCTCCTTTTTCCGTCTGTATCTATTTCGTTTGGCCTGTTCCTGTCACAATCTGCTCCGGCAGGATCGGAAGCTCGCAAAACCGTTTGCCTGTCGCCTGATAAATCGCGTCCGCAATCGCCGGCAGCGGCGTATTGATCACGATTTCCCCGATCGATTTGGCGCCGAACGGTCCCTGCTCTTCATAGCTGTTTTCAAATGCCGCATGGATATGTCCCACATCTGTTCTGGCGGGGATCTTATACTGCATCAGGGAATTCTCATAGACCTGTCCTTTTTCTCCGTAAGTGATATTTTCCGACAGGGCCATCCCGATCCCCTGCAGGATTCCGCCTTCTGCCTGCACCCGCGCCAGATTGGGGTTAATGGGTGTACCGCAGTCTACGGCGCTGTAGAAATCCACGACCTCCACATGACCGGTTTCCGGATCCAGTTCAATCTCTGCCGCGCCAACCATAAACGGAGGCGGAGAGACCGCCGAGCTGTGCGTATAGCTAGTTTCCAGCACGATATCATGGCCGCACATCGACGCGATCATCACATCTTCCAAAGAAACGGCTTCCGATCTGTCCCCATCCGGCTTTAGGCGGTATACCTGTTTTCCGTCAAACTCCACCTGCTTCCGGTCACAGTTCAAAAGCTGCGCGCCCAGCAGGCAGATCCGGTTCCGAAGCTCCAGCGCGCATTTTTCCACCGCTTTTCCGGTTACATAAGTGGTACTGGAAGCATAAGAACCGGAATCATACGGAGAGAGATCCGTATCCGCGCTGAATACCGTGATCCGGTCAACTGAACATTCCAGTACCTGGGCGGCAATCTGTGCCAGAATCGTATCGCATCCGGTTCCCATATCAGCCGCGCCGAGCGTAAGGGTATAATAACCTTCTTCATTGACTTTCAGAGACGCGCCGCCTACATCGATTCCGGAAATACAGGAGCCCTGCATTGCCATCCCCATGCCCATGCTGCGGATCTTGCCGTTCGGCAGAACCCGAACCGGGAATTTTTCTTCCCACCGGCTCATTTCCTTTACCCGCGCAAGACACCGGTCCAGCGCGCAGCTTGTATTGACTTCGTTAAAATAGGCAGGCATGATCTGCCCTTCTTTTACGATATTCTGCTCCCGGATCGCAAACGGATCCATATGCAGCGCCGCCGCCAGCTCATTCACGGCAGATTCTACGGCAAACAGTCCCTGCGTCGCGCCGTATCCCCGATAAGCGCCTGCCGCCATCCTGTTGGTATATACCACGTCGCTGACAAACCGAAAGGCGTCCGCTTTCGCGTACAAAGGAATGGATTTATGTCCGGACAGACCGACCGTCGTCGGCCCGTGGTCTCCGTAAGCGCCCGTATTGGACAGCGTATACAGATCGATCCCGCGGATCTGTCCGTTCTTCATAGCTCCCAGCCGCACATGCATCTCCATTTCATGCCGGGGCGTAGAGGCTGTCATGGACTCTTCTCTGGTAAAGATCATTTTGCTCGGCTTTTTGGTCTTCCATGTGACAAACGCCGGATAAACCTCCGCCACAACCGTCTGCTTGGCTCCGAATCCGCCGCCGATCCTGGGTTTGGAAACCCGCACCATAGACTGGGGAATTCCCAGCGCGTTCGCCACGATCCGCCGGCAGTGAAATACGATCTGCGTGGAACTGGTCACATGTAGCCTTCCGTAGGTGTCGATGGTACAAAACGCCCGGAAGGTTTCCATCATGGTCTGCTGACAGGCTTTGGTATGATAGGTGCGGTCAATGACAATATCGCATTCCGACAGCACCTGCTCGATATCTCCGCCGCTGCTTTCTTCATGCGCGCAGAGATTCCGCTTATTGTCGGCTCCGACCGGGCAGAGGCTTTCCCAGTTTTCCTCCGGATGCACCAGGATCGGATTATCCAGCGCCTCCCGGAAATTCAGAACCGCATCCAGCACCTGATAGGTGACGCGGATCAGTTTTAAGGCTTTATTCACTGCTTTTTCCGTAGTTCCCGCCACAATCGCCACCGGTTCGCCTACATAGCGTACATGCCGGTCGAGGAGCAGCCGGTCGTATGGACTGGGTTCCGGATAGGTCTGTCCGGCGCAGGTGTAGCGTCTGCCATCCTGCGGCACATCTTCCCAGGTATAGATTGCTTCGATCCCCGGCACCTTCCGGGCGGCTTCCGTCTGCATGGTTTCTATGAACGCATTAGCGTGAGGCGAACGCAGCACTTTCACGATCAGGCACTCCTTAGGCGCCAGATCATCCGTATAAACCGGCTGACCGGTTACCAGCTGCATCGCGTCTTTTTTCCGCACCGGCTGATTCACCTTATCGTAAACGCCTTCCGCCGCTTTCTCATGCCGTCCCTGACCGGGAATATCCGCCGGATTCTGGTAGGGCTCGCTTTCCGGCGCGGCTTCTCCGGCCTCCCGTTTCTTCTTCCAGTTCAGAAAATTCATCATGCCCCGAAGCTGACCTTCATACCCGGAGCAGCGGCAGAGATTGCCCGCCAGATATTCCCGGATCTCCTGTTCCGTGGGATCCGGATTCTCCCGAAACAGCGCGATCGCATTCATAATAAAACCGGGATTGCAGAATCCGCACTGTTCCGCTCCCTGATCGGCAATAAACGCGCCGAACAAAGCCGCCTCCTGCTGCAGTCCTTCCATTGTGGTAACCCGATGCCCGTCTGCCCGCGCCGCCAATACCGAACAGGACAGCACAGGCTTTTCATCCAGAAATACCGTGCACAGTCCGCAGTTGGAGGTCTCGCAGCCACGCTTCACACTATAGCAGCCCAGTTCCCGCACCAGATCGATCAGCAGCAGATCCGCCTCGATTTCTCTTTTGATTTTTTTCCCGTTTAAGGTAACCTGTATTTCCATGGTTTCTCCCATTTTCTGATTATTGATCCGCCCTGATTATTGATCCGCCGCATCCGCCAGCTGTCCGACTGCCCGGGTAACCAGCGTCTGTACCAGACGGGTCCGGTATTCGGCGCTTCCCCGCAGATTGGAACCGGTCGGGATCTGTTCGGCCGCATATCTGCCGACTGCTTCCGCTTTTTCTCCGGTAAGCGGCGTCGAAAGCAGGTCGTCCGCTTCCGGCAGCAATATGGCCCGCTGCGGTCTTGCTCCGACGGCGATCCGCAGTTTGCCTTCCATACACGCCGCGGCGCAGGTCAGCACCGGAAAATCTGTATCCGTATTCCGCACGGACTGGTAAACATATGCCGCCGGCGTCTTTTTTACAAGGATCCGCACCAGAATATCCCGGTCATATGGCATCGCGGCAAATTCACGCATCGGTTTGATTCCGCCCCGATATAATTCCACCTGACTGTCCAGAGCCAGAAAGAGCGTAAGCACGTCCGAAAAACCGTAACGGCCGAACAGACTGCCTCCGACCGTAGCGCTGTTGCGGAACTGCACCCCTACGATATGCCGCAGGGCTTCGCGTACCGCGCCGTCTGTATAGCGGTTCAGTCCTTCCTGCGTCTCCAGCTGCCGAAGCGTCGTCATGCAGCCGATACGGAAACAGTCCTCGTCTTCTTCTATGGTATCCAGTCCCAGTTCGGACAGGTCGATCGCTGTCTGTATCCTTCTTCGCTGCATCTTCAGCCACAGCATACCGCCTATGATCTGATTGCCCCGCTTCTGATTCAAGGTCCACGCCTCTTCCAGACTTTCCGCTTTTCTGTAGGTTTGTATCGTAATCATGTAGCTCTCCGTTCAGATTTCCGCAAATTTTTATTTCTTTCATAAGAATATCATATTTTACTTGGCAAATAAACAAAATTTTGCTAGAATATCGTTGTATTTACAAAAATATAACGATTTCTCGGAAAAACGGAGGAAAAAATGAAGCAAAAAAACAAAACTCGAAACCAACTGATTTCCATTCTGCTGACGGCTGTTCTGATCCTGGGACTGACCGCCTGCGGAAATAATAACGCAAAGGAAGAGAACACGATTGAAAATCCGACCCCGACTTCCACGGCGCCGGAAACGACTGCCCCGGAATCCTATCCGTCAAACAACGCCGTTACCTATCCGGTTACCGTAAAGGACCAGCTCGGACGGGAAGTCACCATTGAAAAGGAACCGGAAAAACTGGTGAGCGGCTACTACATTTCGACCAGTCTGCTGATCGCGCTGGGCCTTCAGGACAAGCTGGTCGGCGTTGAGGCAAAGGCAGGGAGCCGGGGCATCTATCGGTTAAGCGCTCCCGATATCATTGACCTTCCCAGTGTCGGCACCGCAAAAGAATTTGACCTGGAAGGCTGCGCCGCGCTTTCTCCGGATCTGATCATTCTCCCGGCCAAGTTAAAGGATACCATTCCTTCTCTGGAAGAACTGGGGTTAAAGGTCATCGCGGTGAACCCGGAAGATGCGGATCTGCTGGAAGAAGCCGTCACTCTGCTTGGCACGGCGACCAATACAAAGACGCGGGCCGAATCCCTTCTGGCTTTTCATGATGAGCAGCTGGCTCCGCTGACGGATCAGTTAAAGGGAACAGATTCCCCCGGCATTTATCTGGCAAGCAACAGCGCCCTGTTATCCTGCGCCGGCCCCGCCATGTACCAGGACAGCCTGATCACACAGGCAGGCGGCGTCAATGCGGCCGCGGAGCTGACCGAGGACTACTGGGCAGATATTTCCTATGAACAGCTGCTTGCCTGGGACCCGGATTACATTATTTTGGCAGCGGACGCCGAATATACGGCAGATTCCGTATTGAAGGATGAAAACCTCAAAAACTGCACTGCTGTAAAAAACGGTCATGTCTATCAGTTCCCGAATGCCATCGAAGCATGGGACAGTCCGGTACCCAGCAGCATTTTAGGCAGTATGTGGCTTGCCTCCGTAATCCATGCCGACACATATCCGGCAGACGCATGGAAACAGGCAGCAAAAAATTATTATGAAACTTTTTACGGATTTACGCCGGATTTGGAAAACCTTTATGAAAAAGCAAACTAGTCTGATCCTTGCCCTCACCCTTTTTGTGGGGGCAATGATTTTCTCTCTTTTTATCGGAAAATATCCGCTTACGTTACAACAGCTTCTGGCAGGAGATTCCATGCAGCAGACCGTCTTTTTGACGCTGCGCCTTCCCCGGACTCTGATCGCCGGACTAGGCGGTTTTGCCCTGGGAACGGCAGGATTTGTATTTCAGACTGTATTCCGCAATCCCCTGGCTGCGCCGGATATGATCGGCGTCTCCTCCGGTGCCAGCGCAGGCGCGGCGTTTGCCATTCTGTTTCTGCCTGCCTCCGCCATGTCTGTCACACTGTCCGCGTTTGCGGGCGGACTGCTGGCGGTCCTCCTCGCCCTGATGCTGGCTTCGCTGGCGTCCGGAAAGGATCACGGCAGCATTGTTTTGGCGGGAATCGCCGTACATTCCATCGCGCAGACGGTTTTAATGCTTTTAAAGCTGACTGCCGATCCGGAAAAACAGCTGGCTTCCATTGAATACTGGATCATGGGCAGCCTGAACGCCATTACGCTGCGTCAGATCCCGTTCTATTGTATTGTATGTATTCTGGGACTGCTCGGTATTTTCCTGCTGCACCGGCAGATCCTTCTGTTATCCGTGGAAGAATCGGAAGCCCGGATGCTGGGCGTGGCGGTTGGGAAGCTCCGGCTTTTGATCCTGATCCTGGCGACCCTGGTGGTGGCTTCGGTGATCAGTCTGACCGGCATTATCAGCTTTATCGGACTGCTGGCGCCTCACATTGCCCGCCTGATCACACGGGACAACCGGCTTTCTACCCTGCTTTTAAGCGGACTGTTCGGCGGACTGCTGCTTACCGTTTCCGATATTCTGGCGCGCAGTACGGCTGCGAGTGAACTGCCGGTCAGCGTCTTTACTTCCCTCTTGGGCGCGCCGTTTTTACTGTATCTGATCATAAAAAAGAGTGACAATCCGTCGAAACTGAGGTAGAATAATGGGAAATGAAACACAAACACAGGTTCCTGTTTTACAGGCCATGCACATAGAAGCCGGATACGGACGGCGCCGGGTACTGACCGACGTTTCCTTTGCACTGGAAGGCGGCACGCTGACCGCTCTGCTGGGCGCGAACGGCTGCGGAAAAACTACGCTTCTGAAAGTGCTGTGCCGGCAGCTTCCCTACGCCGGCGACTGTATGCTGACCGGACAGGCTCTGCATACCCTGTCCGTAAGAGAACTGGCACGACAGATCAGTTATATTCCCCAGCGGACCGGAATTGCCATTTCCCTGCCGGTTCTGGACGTGGTGCTCATGGGCTTTAACCCGGTTCTGGGGATCCTCGAGCATCCCTCGAAACAGCAGAGACAACAGGCCCTGGAAGCGCTGCGAACCGTGGGAATGGACGCCTGCGCCGAACAGGATTATCTGACGCTCAGCGAAGGGCAGAAGCAGCTCTGCATTCTGGCGCGCGCCATGATCGAACACTCCGTGCTTCTGCTGCTTGACGAACCGGAAAGCGCTCTGGATTTTCCCCACCGTCACGCGATGATGCGTCTGCTGTGTCAAATGATCGAAGGAACCGATAAAGCCGCTCTGATCAGTCTGCACGATCCTTCTCTGGCCCTCAATTACTGTCGGCAGATCCTGCTGCTGAAAGACGGCGTCTGTATCGGCAGCCTCCGGCCTGACAAGAATCCGCTCTCCGATATGCAGCGGGTATTGTCCGCTATTTACGGGCCGGTTCATCTGACGGCAGTCGGGGAAAACGGCACTCGCCAGCTTGTTATGCTGCCGGCCGAAAACGAGAATGGAGGATATTATGCAGCCCACAACCCGTATTTTTCTGCGAGACGATAACGGTGAAAAGTTTTTCGGAGAAGGCCCCTGCCGGCTTTTAAAAGGGATTGCACGCACCGGTTCTCTCCGGGCCTCCGCCATGGAAATGCACATGGCGTACAGCAAGGCCAGTTACCTGATCCGGCATGCGGAAGCGGTTCTCGGTTTTCCGCTGACGGAAACCGTGATCGGAGGAAAAGGAGGCGGCGGCAGCATTCTGACCGCCCGGGCAAAGGAGTTTATCGCGAAATATGAAGCCTACCGAGACGCCTGTTATGAGGCAAACGAAACCATCTATCGCAAAATCTTTTCAGACTGAAGCACCGTCTGCTCCGCCCGGACTGGGCTGTGTTCTGATGGCTTCCGGAAACAGCAGCCGTTTTGGCAGCAACAAGCTCCTGGCTTCTTTTTGCGGAGAACCTCTGATCTGCCGGATCCTTTCCGCCACTGACACGGATTCTATCCGAAAACGGATCGTCGTCACACGCAGTCCGGAAGTCGCCAAGCTGTGCAGACAAAAACAGGTAAATGTCCTTCTCCACGCCGAGCCTTACCGCAGCGATACGGTACGGCTTGGTTTAGACGCCGTAGGTTCGGAAGCCGGCTGCCTTTTCTGTTCCTGCGACCAGCCGCTTTTAACCAAAGAAAGCATCGAAGCGATGGCGCGTGCTTTTTTCGCGCAGCCTGCATTTATCTACCGCCTCTCCAGCCAGACTGTCTGCGGCAATCCGATCCTGTTTCCAAAACAGTTTTATTCCGAGCTGCGGCAGCTTCCTGCCGGAAAAGGCGGCTCCTGTCTGATAAAAAAATACCCGCAGCAGGTACGCCTTGTACCCGCCGCGAGCATATATGAACTAAAAGATATCGACACCCCTGCCGACCTTTCTCTTTTAGAAAAAGAGGCAGAGCTGCTTTGAGCTTAATTGGCAGCTTCTTTCATTTTATTCAGTTCTTCCGCTTCTTTCTGATCAATCTCTTTATCCGCTTTATCCTTCGGAAGCAGAATATTCAAAATGATCGCAACCATAGCTGCCGGTACAATACCGGAACCGCCGAAGATCAGCTGAATATATTCCGGCATATGTGCCAGAATCGTCGGATTTGCGCCCATACCGTAGCCAACGCCCAGCGCAACCGCTACGATAGAGATGCTTCTCGCAGTCAGCGGATTTCTGGTGATCATCTGGATACCACTGATGACGATAGAGGAAAACATCATTACGGCAGCGCCGCCCAGTACAGCCTGCGGCATGATGGAAACCAGCGCGCCCAGCTTCGGGATCAGACCGCACAGGATCAAAAAGATGGCGCCGCATGCCAGCGCACCGCGGTTTACAACCTTTGTCATTGCGACCAGACCTACGTTCTGACTGAACGAAGTGTTCGGCAATACGCCAAATAAAGAAGCGATGGAGGAACCGATACCGTCGCAGACAACGCCGCCGGACAATTCCTTATCCGTTGCCTCCCGGTCCATACCGCCGATCATAACGCCGGAGATATCGCCGACCGTCTCTACCGCCGTTACAATAAACATGATCATAACAGGCAGGATCGCACGCCAGTCAAATACCAGATCGACCGGCATAACAGACGGGATCGCGAACCAGTCAGCTTCCGCCACGGCACTCCAGTCCAGAACCCAGGATTTGGTAGCGCCCGTCGCTTCAATCGTAGTCGGCAGCACCAGTCCCATAATGAACGCGGCGATGTAACCGGCAATGATACCGATCAGGATCGCTGACGAACTTAAAAAGCCCTTGGTACAGTGCTTTACAATCAAGATTACAGCCAGCACAAAGAATGCCAGACAGATATTGGATACAGAGCCGAAATCCGGCGCAGTATTGCCGCCGCCGAATGAGTTGATCCCTACAGAGATCAAAGACAGACCAATCGACAACACGACGGTACCGGTCACAACCGGCGGGAAAAACTTCCGAAGCGGTTTCAGGAAAAATCCCAGCACGCCTTCAAATAAACCACCGATCAGAGACGCGCCCATCATAGCTCCATAGGTCACGATTCCGGTACCCATGGTCTTTGCCACGCCGCTGAACACGCCGATAAAGCCGGAGCTGGTACCCATGATAATCGGTACTTTGCCGCCGATGGGGCCGATGGCAAACAACTGGATCAGTGTGACGATACCGGCCACTAACATGGCGTTTTGCAACAGGGAAATCTGCGTACTCGCAAAATCTGCGTTCCCTGCCAGGCCGCAGGCCCCCATAATCACCAACAACGGGGTCAGGTTGCCGACAAACATCGCCATAACATGCTGGATTCCCAAGGGGATCGCCTGTGACAGCGGCATCTTGCCTTCAAACTGAAATGCCTGCTCTGAAAGTCCTTTTGTACTTTTCATAATACAGTTCTCCTTTTTCTCTTAAAGTAAAAAATAACAGGGATATTATAAATGACACTTTCATTTTATGCAATCCCTGTTATTATTTTTTATGATTTATTTTCCATTTCAGCGCCGTCCGCCCCCGGACTGTTCCGGATCCACCAGCATTTTCGTCCTCCACTTTCCTCTCGAATAGAAGAAAATCGTAAGAAGCATCCCGATCACCCAGGAAATCAGCATGGAGAAAATCACATATTCCTGCCGGCCGTTCGGTAATTCCGGCGTCGTGGATAAGAAGCAGAGCAGATAGGCTAACGGTACCCGCAGGACAACTGTCTGCACGATCGCGATCCACATGGGCGTCATAGTATCTCCCGCGCCGCGCATGATGCCGGATAAGCACTGCAGCACTGCCATCGCCAGATAACCGACTGCCAGGATCTGCATCAGGTGCATACTGAGTTCCACCAGTTCTTCCGTTTCCGTAAAAATACCCATAAGCTGTCTGCCTACCAGCAGGATCGAGCCGGTGATCACGGCGGCAACGCCCAGCGCAATGATCGTTCCCTGCTTCGCGCCCGTTTTGATCCGGTCATAGGCTTTGGCGCCCAGGTTCTGCCCCGCGTATGTCGTCATGGCGGTACCAAACGAAAAGTTCGGCATCATGGCGAACCCGTCTACCCGCATGACAATGACATTAGCGGCAATAAACATCTCGCCGAAGCTGTTGGTCAGCGACTGTACCACAATCATGGACATGGACATGATCGCCTGCGTGACCCCGGACGGGATTCCCAGTCTGATCACATTCATGCCGTAGCGGCGCTTCCACTTCACATAATGCAGGTTCATATCGAACAGGTCCTTCATCTTATACAGTCTGAGCCCGCAGAGCAGCGCGGAAACGATCTGCGCGATACTGGTTGCCAGCGCTACGCCGCTTACGCCCATATGAAACTGTATTACAAATAACAAATCCAGAAATACATTCAGAATACAGGCGATCAGCAGATAGACCAGAGCCGAAACCGAATCTCCCAGTCCCCGCAGAATACCGGAGAGGATATTATAAAACGCAAGCCCCACGCCGCCGATAAACAAAATATACAGATACGAAGCGCACCAGTCGATAATGGTATCCGGCGTATTTAACATCTGCAGCAGCGGTCTGGTCGCCAGCGAGCCGAAAACCGCTACAAAAATGCTGGCAAACAGCGTAAGCAAAATACTGTTTCCAATGGTATAGGACAGGCCTTCCCGGTTCCTGGCTCCGAAGAACTGGGAAACCATGATCCCGGCGCCTACGCTGATCCCTACATACAGCACCAGCAGCAGATTAAAGATCGGGCCGGCGCTTCCTACCGCAGCCAGCGCATTGTCTCCCACATATTTTCCTACGATAATACTGTCTACGGTATTATAAAGCTGCTGCGCGATATTCCCCAGCAGCATGGGAACGGTAAACAGCACGATCTTTTTCCAGGGCGTGCCCACCGTCATATCCACAGGGCCAAACAATCCGGAGATCGCATGCAGGAGCTTTTTCAATTTTGCCGTTAATAATTTCATCTCTTTCTTTCCTCCTCGCATCAATAACAGAACCCCCATCTACCTTCTGTATACAATGCTATCATAGATAATAATTGCTTGCAAGTACTAACTTAAAAACAAAAAAGATTGCTTTTTAAGGAAAATAACTTATAATCTGTTTGAATTTGCGCACAGCTTTCCTCTGGAAAAGGGAAGGAGGGGTTCTTTTGTACAGAGTTATAATCTGCGATGATGATCCGGAATTTGCGGACTTCCTTTAGACGGCTATTCAGTTCAGCCGGTCTATTTTCTGCTGAAACCGTTCAGCCGAGAAGAACTGGAAAAAGCGATCCTTACGGATCTGGAGCGGAGACGCCGCAATAAAAAAATTATGATCAAATGCGACCAGAAGCAGATCCTGCTTCCTCCGGATTCTATTCTCTATGTAGAGGTGATGGATCACGCTCTGACGATCTATACCCATTCCGGCAACTATGTCACCCGTTCTACACTGGCGCATCTGCTGGAGATGCTTCCGACCAATCAGTTCTGCCGATGCCACAATTCATACGCGGTCAATCTGGCCAGAGTTACCAGTCTGTCCCGTTCGTCCGGCATTACGCTTGACTGCTCCATTACCCTGCCTGTCGGCAGAAAATACTATGAACAGTTCCAGCAGAATTTTATTCATTTTATCAATCGAACTTAAAAGGAACAGGTCATGCTTTGCCTGTTCCTTTTTTCATCTGTTTTCTTTTTCTTTAACGCTTTTTCGCTTTTCCTACTGCGCGTTCATGAATTTGAGCACTTCCTCCATCGCTTTTTTGCCGCCTGCCGGTGTAAAGCCATGTCCTTCGCCCGGATATACGATCAGCTCCGCATGCGGATACAGGTTCTTGGCCCGCTCGGAATAGGACAGCGGCACGATCTGATCGTTGTCGCCGTGAATGATCAGCACGTTCTTGTCATATTTCCCGATATGGTCAAATACCTGAAAATCGTGAATGGAAGCAAAAAATTCTTTTCCCAGATCCATTCCCCAGAAATTATTGACTTCCGGGATTTTGTCTACCGTCGGATAAGTCGTCCTCCAGTTATCGGGAATACAAAGCGCCGGGAAATACAGCGCCATACCGGCCACCTTATCGCTGCCCAGCTCGTCCGTTACCAGCGCCGTTACCAGTCCGCCCTGGCTTCCGCCAAACAGGAAGATCTTATCGGTATCTACATTTTCCTGCTTTGCAAAATAATTATATACCGCCAGCAGATCTTCTTTCTCCGTAAAGATCGTCATCTCCGTAGTCTTTCTGCCCGTACTCTTGGAATTGACGGAACCGCCGCAGAAATCAAACGCATAGGCCATATATCCGTTTTCGGCGTAATACAGACTTTCTTTCGCGAAATCCGTATGTCTGCCGTTATAGCCGTGGCACATGATGATAAGCGGATGCTTTCCCTCTCCTTTCGGCGTATAAACTCTGCCGTAGATCGTTGTCGCTCCGTTTTCGATCTTTAATTCTTCACTGGTGTAAGTCGGCTCTTTTCTGGTGATTTCCTGAGCCGTCGTCTGATTTTCCATTTTCTTCGTTTCCTCCTTATCCGCATTGTCTCCGCAGCCTGCCGCGAATAGTACTGTACTGATTGTAACAGCCAGCAATAATTTTTTCCACATGTTCTTTCTCCTTTTTGACTCTTTTTTCTTTTTCCTTTTACTTATCCCTTAACATTTTCTTTCCGAATTCCAGTCTGAAATCCGCCAGCGGACAGTCCGGAAGCACCTCCGGCGTCGCCTTGTCGTAAAATTTCATCACCGTCTTTTCCGCTCTGCTGTAAGCCTTCCATTCCGGAAGCGGGTTTCCGTTATAATCCGTTCCGTTTGGATCGCCGGTTTTTACAAAATTGGTCCAGTACGAGCAGACCTGCCTTGCCAGATCGTAATGTTTCCCTTCAAACGGACGCCAGCTGTTTCCCAGCGAATCAAACATAAACCAAAGATCGGAGCCGTGGAAGGAACCGGCGTCATCGCCCGGAATGTCATGGTCGAAAATAAAATACCAGACCCGTTTTCCCATTTCCGAACGCAGCTCGCAAAACCCTCTGCTGCCGCCCAAAAACAGATTCAGCGCGTCGCCCGCAAACAGAGCCGCCGCTTCTTCATCTGTTTTTACATTTGCCAGCGCCAGAAATTCTTCCTTTTGCTCTCCATAAATCTCCGCCCGCTTTTCGATATCCGCCACAGTCACCTTTCCGGGGCCGAACATTCCCTGCGTTTCTCCCATACACACGCCAACCATCATGGGAACGTCAGGCAGCCGGTCGTTGTAATAGGAGCTGGCCGCCGATTCTTTTATAAACACGCCGTCTATGCAGGTGCCGAAAAACAGACCGAACATCGCGCCCTCGGGTGAAGCGGCGTCCACCCGCCGCATCAGCTCATACGCGTCCAGTTCTCTGGCTTCCTGCAGATCCCGGATACCGGCCGTCCGGAAGAAATCTGCGCCGTGCTGCTCCGCCTCTTTTAACGGCATCGGCGCTCCAAATTGAAATGCTTCGTCGCCAAACTCCATGGAAACCGAGGACTGACAGATCGCCCCGGCGATCAGGCCTTCGTTCAGCGGACTGCAGAGCTGTGTCTGCACACTGCCCGCGCCCGCGCTCTGCCCGCACAATACGATCCGGTCCGGATTCCCGCCAAAGTTTCTGATATTCTCATAGATCCAGTGCAGCGCCAGCGACTGGTCCTGCATTCCGAAATTGGAGATCACCGCTCCGTCCGGCGTCTCCGCCGTAATCTCCGGATGCGCCAGGAACCCGAACAGGCCCAGCCGATATCCGATCATCACCACGATCACACCGCGGCGCGCGACCCGTTCTCCGTCAAATTCCACTTCATAATTATAGCCGTCCTGCAGGCCGCCTCCGTGGATATAGCAGAACACCGGCAGATTATCGTCCGGCGTTTCCGCAGGAGAGAAAATATTCAGATACAGACAGTCCTCGCTCATGCCGTAATCTGCTGAGGTCGGATGCAGCTCCCGCTTATAAAAGGAATCGTCCGTACCCGGATGAATCCGCATCATCGGCATATCGCCATATTCGTAACAGGTTCGCACACCTTCCCAGCTTTCTGCCGGTACCGGCGCTTTCCAGCGAAGCTCTCCTACCGGCGGCTTCGCGTAAGGGACTCCGCGAAATACGGTAATGCGGGGATCTTTCCCGACCAGTCCTTTTAATTTACCGTTTTTGGTCTGTACTTCTCGCAGCATTGTAAACCACCCTTTCCTTTCTGCTGACGCTTATTACTTCTTTTTTAAGCAAAGCACATTGACAGAGCTTGCAGGCGCCTGATAGGTAAAGGCAGCGTCGGCTCCCGTCAATGTGTTCCAATGCTCAGTTACCGTCTCCGGATTCTCCAGCGTATTCCGGTCCGAAGGCTCCCCGGTCAGCACGCCAGCCCGATATTCCGTCTCCACCGGACAGTCCAGTGTAATCGCAATATCCCGTTCTTCCTCCGCGATATTGACAACCTTTATAATCAGGTTATCCGCATCTTCCAATGCCACAGCCTGGATCTCTTCATAGTGCGGCAGTTCAACCTCTGTCACACAGACTCCGTCCAGACTGCACCGCAGCCGTTTCCCGTCAGACTCCATACACAGGTTATGGAAAACGCCCGGTTCCAGCGAAACCTCTGTCGGATCGGCCAGCGGATACTGCCGGAATCCCACACCCGCAGTGACCGTACTCTGTCTGTCTTTGATCGTCCACCGGATCGGCTGAACCGCAAACAGATTCCACGGACTGTCCTCACTGTTGCGCGCCTCACCGTAAGGTGTGGCAAACATCCCGATCCCCAGTTCTTTCTCCGGCTCCGCCAGCAAGTCGATGCTGAATTTACCGCTTCTGGAAGTTACATCCTCTCCCAGAACGATCAGAACGGTCTTTTCCATCCCAAACCGTTTGGCCCGTTCCGCCTCTGCTTCCGACAATCTGATCTCTGTTGTAAAAACCTCATTTCCGCAATCTCTGACGGAACCAAATAACTCTCTGGTCGCCGCTGCCGGCTCTCCCTTCCATTCCGCATGTTTAAAATGGATGCCTTCCGAACCGATCAGACAGGGACCGCCCTTTAAAAACGGCGCATAGACCGGTTCGCTCTCCTGCTCACTTTCCAGAACATACTTCCCTTTATTTTCGGAAAACAGTTTCCAGACATAATAGGAAGGAATGGCGTAATTGGAAAGTCCGTCAAAGGCGATCAGGTTGGGTTCCCATGCCGCATAGTGCACATTTTCAAATAACGGCGCATAGGCCGCCAGTTTGACAATGTCCTGATTCCGTTCCATTCCCACCATAAACATGGCTTCTCCCAACGCCGCGTACAGCGTACGGATATTGCCGGCTACCACCGCGAATTCTCCGACAAAGATTCCTGGACCCTTCCGGTCATAGTCATCATAATAATGGGAATTCTGCGCAAACCATTCCGCTTTATCATAAAAATGCTCGTCCGCAATATCTAACGCCAGCCCGGATTTTTCCACATGCGTATTGGCTACAATGATCAGCTCCGGATATTTTTCGGAAATGACTTTCCGGAAATACTCGTACCGTTCTTCATAATCCGGTCCGTTATTTTCATTACCGATCTCCAGATATTTCAGCGCAAACGGCGCCGGATGTCCCATTTCAGTCCGTAGTGCGCCCCAGGTCGTGTCCGGACTGCCAAAGGCGTATTCCAACGCGCACAGTACATCGTCCAGCAGATCATCAATCTCTTCCTGTTCCATTAAAATGCAGTGCCTTGCCTGACAGGTCATCCCGCAGTTACATACATACAGCGCGTCCGTATGCAGATCCTCGCACAGCTGCAGATATTCATGAAAGCCAAGACCTTCCGTAGAACGGTATCCCCACAAATTCAATACCCCAGGCCGTTTCCACGGCTGTCCTGCCATCCGCTTAAACCTCTGTACCGTAGACTTGGAAAAGCCTTCCACAATACAACCGCCCGGAAAACGCAGAAACGCCGGATGGAGCGCTTCCAGTTTTTCGCATAAATCTTTCCGCAGACCATGTCCGCAGTAAGTATCTTCCGGCATCAGCGACATAAATCCGAATCTGACCCTGCCGCCCTTTTGCGCCGTGATCTTCAGTACGGCTTCTTTATCTGTCTGATCCGGGATCAGCGTCAGGTCATACCGGACATACCCGTTTGTCCCGATCCGAATTTCCTGTTCACAATAACTCTGTTCTTTGCCTTCGATCGCAAAACGCAGGCAGGTAACTTCCGCTGCCTTGGCAAAAAAATACAGGTGATAGGCCTTTCCCTTTTGTACCGCAACGCCGGAGTAACCGACATTCCATATGCTTCCACCCGGTTCAAATTCTACCGCGAACGCCGCCTGCCGATTTTCATTCAGGGTGTCGGCGCAATCCAGCGTATATACAGCCCTGTCGCCATACCACGCCGGAATCTCAGTGGGCTCCAATTTTTCTCGCCAGCGTTTCTGTCCTTCTCCCTTCTGGTACTCAAACGGCCATCCCGTGGCGTTCTCCAGATCGTCGCCTTTTGCAGTCAGATCATCCGGATACAGGCTGTCGTCAAAAGCCCGATTCCGCAGCAATTCCGGATATAACCCGCCGTCGCCGGACCGGTTGATGTCTTCAAAAAACAGACCATACAGAGACGGGGCCGTCGGAAATCTCTTTTTCGACGTATGTACCGTTATGCTCGTCATGGATTTTTTCCTCCTTCACAAATTATTATTTATAAGTTAATTAGGACTCTAATTCATACTTTATATTCTACTTTCTTTTTCCTGCACTGTCAAGCAGAATACAAAAAGTTTACCCTGTGGATCACAGGGTAAACCATGTCTGTAACGCCGGATATAATATCCGGAATTTCTGATACTGTTTTTCATATTTTTTCACCAGTTCCAGCTCCGGCTCTACGGTTGCCTTCACCTGAACCAGCTGCTGCGCCGCCGCTTCCACGGTCGGAAATACGCCGCAGCCCGTCGCGGCCAGGATCGCGGCCCCGTAACCCGGTCCTTCTTCACACACCGGGGTGTCTACTTTTACATTTAATATATTGGAAATGATCTTCTGCCAGAGTGTGCTTCTGGCTCCGCCGCCGCATATTTTTGTCCGGGGAATGGAAATTCCCAGCGATCTTGCCACCTCCAGAGAATCCCGCAGTCCAAACGCTACGCCTTCCAATACCGCCTGCGTCATCTGCGCCCGCGTAGTATCCATAGACATTCCCGCGAAGCAGGCCCTCGCATTCGGATCATTGTGCGGGGAACGCTCTCCCATGAGATACGGCAGATAAAAGACCGGATTTTCTCCCAAATTTCCGATCGTTTCCTGTTCTCCTTCGTAGTCGCCGGTTTTCAGGATTTCTTCCAGCCACCATTTATTGCAGGAAGCGGCGCTCAGCATACAGCCCATCAGATGATAGGCGCCGTCCGCGTGCGCAAACGCATGCAGCGCATTCTGTTCATCCACGCGGAAATGTTTGCTGGAAATAAAGACGGTTCCCGATGTTCCCAGAGAAATGTTGCATCTGCCTTCTCCGACCGTTCCGGTTCCCACTGCTGCCGCCGCATTGTCGCCGGCTCCCGCCATGACCTTTACATCCGGGCGGAGCCCCAGCTCCCGCGCCGCTTCCGGTTTTAACGTCCCCACCGGTTCCCAGCTTTCATATAACTGCGGAAGCTGGTCCGCGGTCACATGACAAATTTCAAGCATCTCATTGGACCAGCGTTTATGCTGCACATCCAGCAGGAGCATCCCCGACGCGTCGGAATAATCCGTACTGAAAACCCCGGTCAGGCGATAAGCAAGATAGTCCTTCGGCAGCATGATCTTCCGGATCCGCGCAAACTGTTCCGGTTCCCGGCTGCGCATCCACAGCAGCTTCGGCGCCGTGAATCCGGCAAAAGCAATATTTCCCGTACAGGCCGACAAGCGTTCTGTCCCGATCTCACGGTTCAGCCAGTCCGTCTCCGCAGCCGTCCGCCCGTCATTCCACAGGATCGCGGGACGGATCACCGCATCCGTTTCATCCAGAACTACGAGTCCATGCATCTGCCCGCCGAAGCTGATGCCTGCCACCTGCGAAGCATCAGCCTCCTGTAAGAGTTCCCGGATTCCGCATACCGACCGGGTATACCAGTCCTCCGGATTCTGTTCCGCCCAGCCCGGTTTCGGGAAATAAAGCGGATATTCTTTGGATACCGTATTGCAGATCCGCCCGGTTTCATCCATCAGCACCAGTTTCACCGCCGAAGTTCCCAAATCTACACCGATAAAATACATAGGTTTCTCCTTTTTGATCTCAAAGCAGATCCGATTCTATTTCCAAGGATTTTCCGTCGGATACCGCACGCCCGCAGGCTGATTGTATCCGATTTCTTCCGCCGCAACGCCAATATAACGAAATACTTCAAACAAGGCTTTTCCGTGATTGCCAAACGCGACCGCTCCGTGATGCGGGAAATTCTTTTCGATCAGCACATGCCGGTAAAACCGGCCCATCTCCGGAATGGCAAACACGCCGATTGAACCGAACGAACGGCTTGCGACCGGCAGAACCTCACCCTGCGCGATATACGCCCGCAGCTTGCAGTCCGCTGTGCTCTGCAGCCGGAAAAATGTAATATCTCCCGGAACGATATCGCCTTCCAGCGTTCCCTGCGTTACTTCTTCCGGCAGCGATCTCGCCATGATCAGCTGATACCGCATCTCACAGAAGGACAGCTTGCCCGCCGCCGTATTGCCACAGTGGAAGCCCATAAACGTATCCCTGTGCGTATAGGGGAATTTGCCCTCTATGTCGCTTTCATACATATCCTTCGGTACATTGTTGTTGATATCCAGCAGCGTTACGGTATCTCCACTGACGACGGTTCCGATATATTCGCTGAGCGCCCCGTAAATATCCACTTCACAGGAAACCGGAATTCCCTGCGCGGTCAGCCGGCTGTTCACATAACAGGGCACAAATCCGAACTGCGTCTGGAAGGCAGGCCAGCATTTCCCGGCGATTGCCACGTATTTTCTATAGCCTTTATGCTCCGCGATCCAGTCCTTCAGCGTCAGTTCATACTGCGCCAGTTTCGCAAGGATCTCCGGTTTTTTATTCCCCTCTCCCAGCTCTGCTTCCATTTCCTTTACGACAGCCGGAATCCGTTCATCTCCCGCATGCCGGTTAAATGCCTCAAACAGATCCAGCTCCGAATTTTCCTCTATCTCTACGCCAAGTTCATACAGGGGTTTTATCGGTGCGTTGCACGCGAGAAAATTCAGCGGCCGCGGCCCGAAGCTGATGATCTTTAAATCTTTCAGTGCGATGATTGCTCTGGCGACCGGACGGAATCCGTAGATCATATCCGCGCATTCTTCCGCAGTCCCGACGGGATATTCCGGTATGTACGCCTTAACACCGCGCAGCTTTAAATTATAGCTTGCGTTCAGCATACCGCAGTAAGCGTCGCCTCTGCCCTGGATCAGGTTGTCTCCCCGCTCTTCGGCGGCGGCCACAAACATAACGGGACCGTCAAAATGCTTCGCCAGAAGCGTTTCCGAGATCTCCGGCCCGAAATTCCCCAGATAGACAACCAGCGCATTGCAGCCTGCCTGTTTCAGATCCTCCAGCGCCTGCACCATATGGATCTCACTTTCCACAATGCAGACCGGACATTCGTAAATTTCAGAATCTCCGTATTTTTCTCTGTAAGCCCGCATCAGCGCTTCCCGTCTGGAAACAGACAGCGTTTCCGGAAAACAGTCCCTGCTGACTGCGACTACTCCCATTTTCAGTTCCGGTACATTATTCATTGCATCTACCTCCATATCCTGATTTTATTTTTTCCTGCCCGTACTGTCTGCAGCGGACCGGCAATCACCGTTTCCTTCATGGAATTTCCGAGGAAATCCCGGCTGATCCGCAGATCGGCGCCGGACGGTTCTTCAAAGCCGCATTCCGTGATCCGGGTCATCGGCAGATTGTGGGTTCCCATAACCTCTCCCTGCAGTTCAAACATCTGCTCCGGCAGCGTGATCTCCAGATAGACGCCGTCCGTCTCCGTCACGATCCGCACTTCCGGATCCCTGCTGTCCGTACAGCTGTGCGTTTCCCGGTCAAAGCCTTTCGCTCCGTTTAAATAAACATTTCCGTCAATGTACGCCGGCTGCCGCACTTTCTCATAACTTTCCACATCCCCGTATTCCTCCCGTACTCTGGCGATATACTCCTCCAGGGAAACGGGCGAACCGTCATATTCCGCAGTGCCGTAGTCTCTGTCTTCCGTACCGCCCACAAAAATATTCTGGAACCAGCGGTCGTCTCCGCCATATACGGGAACCGTACCCATTACCTGCGTGGAATGGGGAAAATGATACGGCGTAGCCCGATTCAGCACCGGATAATGGTTAAACAGCCCGCACACCAGGTTATTGACATATGCGCCGCCCTGTGCCGCATTGTCAAACGTATAAGCCGAAGTAAAGATATTATTATCCACCAGGTATGGGCCGTGGCTGACTTCGACGAACAGATCCCGGTTATTGTTATGATAAAGATTGGCGCTCACGCGCACGCCCTGCGCCTGCCAGTCCAGCCAGGTTCCCAGGGTACAGTCGTGAATATAATTGTTGTGGATATAGACGTCAATGGCAGCGTGCATTTTGATCCCGCCCAGTTCGTGGCCGTAATATTCATGCTTCGTCCCGATCCGGTAAATCTCATTGCCGTAAATCTCGCTGAACGCGCCTCCCATATGCCCTACAATCCCGTTCTGTCCACAGTCATAGATCCGGTTGTTCCGAACGATATGCGATCCGGTTTCTTCTTTGCTCCAGCCGATCGACAAAGCCTTGAACACCGCTTCCATCTGATACTGGTATCCCGGTTTCCTGCCCCATTTGGTAAAATCATTATCACCGGTACTCTCTTCCTTGCCCAGACTGATCCCGCTGCATTTGGAATCGTGGATCACATTATCCTCTATGATCCAGCCTTTGCTCCAGTTGACGCCCAGAAGCCCATACTGCTTTGCGGTCGGCGGCGCCCAGATTGTAGCCGCCTGCGCCATTTCAAATCCCTTTACTGTAATGTAATCTACTCCAGTCCGATCCGAAAAAAAACAGGACCTGCGCACGTTGATCTCCACACATTCCCGGTTGGGATCATAGTCCTGAAAATTCACATACAGAACGGTCCGCTCTTCCCCGCAGTCCGCATACCAGCGATATCGGGAGCGTTCCGGATCCGCCAGCTTCTCCTCGCGCCAGCCCCAGGTCTCATAGACGCTTGCCGTCCACAGCTCCGGATTCTTTACCGCTTCCGGACTCTTTGCTTCAAACAGCGACATCCCATTCAAATAGACGTCCCCGGCGTGTACCTTATTGTCCCTGGGCGCTACCAGCCAATCCCCGTCAATCTCTGCGGCAAAGGGATTGCATCCACAAAACAGCGCATTATCGATCTCTGCTTTCCAGACACTTCCTTCCACCTGTTCCCAGTTACGGATCTCTTCCGAACCTTTGATCACCACATGCTCGTTCTCTGCCGCCTGGTAGGTGATCCTGCAGTGATTCCCCAGGCCGCCGTTTCGGGGTCTGACCCATTCCCGGTATACGCCTTCATGGACGATCACCGTATCTCCCGCAATCGCCGTATCTGCTGCTTTTTGAATCGTCAGGAAGGGACTTTCCGCGCTCCCGCTGTTTTGGTCCGAACCTTTTTTTGAAACATGATAGATTTTGGTCATTGATTATTCACCTGCTTTCCCTGATAATATTCAGTTTTACCGGCGGACAGGTTTGCTGTCTCCGGATTTTCATTTTGTTTATTTAAGACAAATATAGCGAAGCCTCGCTTGAAAAGAAAGCAATATCGTGGTAAAATATGTGACAAATATTGCGTGAAAGCAGGTAGAGCCATGCTGCCGTTTATTGAAATCAAGGAAAATCCTATTTTTCACTATGCATTTGAAAATTTTGACTTTGCCGCCCATTTCCATTCCGGGCTGGAACTCGTTCCTGTAACAAAGGGAACAATCCAGATTATCGTGGATAATGAGTCTCACACCGTGCATGCAGGTGAAATCGCTGTTATTTTCCCGTACCATGTTCATGAATACCGGCGCTGCGGCCAGTCTGAAAACCAGGGCGATGTTCTTCTGATCGGCAATGAATACCTGAATCTGTATCTGGACACCCTGCTTCAAAAAGAGCCGTCCCGGATTGTCTTTTCCCTGGATGAATTCCATCCGGATGTCCGCTATGGCATTCATTCTCTGTTGGGCGCATTCAATGAAGAATATTGCGTACAAAACGCATATGTACAGCTGATCCTCTGCCGTCTGCTGCCATCTCTTCCGTTACTTAATTCACGGATTCACACCAGTGACGACATTCACTGCATTATCCAGTACCTTTCTACCCATTTTCAGGAGCCGCTTTCACTCTCCTCTGTCGCACAGGCCCTGCGAATGGATAAATACCAGTTGTCACGAATCTTTTCCCAACGCCTGCATATCAATTTTAATCAGTATATCAACCGGCTTCGGATCGAATACGCGCTGATGCAGATGCGATTGGGCAACGCGACCGTTACCGCCTGTGCGCTCGATGCCGGCTTTAATAATACCCGGTCGTTCTACCGGACGTTTGAACAGGTTTACCATACAACCCCAAAAGAATATCTGAGCCGCCTGAACAAATCTTAATTACTGCGCTTTCGTTTCCACAATCAGCCCGGTATTTCCAAGCTGTGTCAGCAATGCTTTTTTATGCCTGATCGCAGGTCTTTCAATAATCCATATCCCGGCGGCCTCCCAGATAGAAAACGCGCCGATCGCGGAAATAATTTCCGAAACGACCATATTTACCTTAGACTGCAGCAGCAGGCTAAGTGAAATGAAGACCGCGCCGATCAAAAGCATCCAGAGCTGCTTGATCCGGTTCTGCTTCTGTTCATGCCGCAATTTGGTCTGCGTTTCCTCCATCATGGCGGAAAACGCCTGCTTTACCTCCGTTTCCTTTATCGTATCATCGGCGTAAATATGGATCACTACCCGCTGGTTTCTGCCTTTTTGCCCCAGTTTATCGATCAGATACTCTCTCAGTCCGTCGTTTAAGGTTCTGTGTTCCCTGTCATAGGCATTAAACAGCATTTCCTCTGACTGAATATTGAGACTGATCTCGTATTCCTCTGCCTTTCCCTGTTCCGGCCAATCCGCCCTTACTGTCTTTTCCATTTTCTCTACCTCATTTTACCATAATAGGATATCGCGTTCTGCCAGCTTCAAAATACCTTCCGTAAAATAGTAATCTCCATATATAATGGAAAAATCGTGTTCCCGGTCATGGTATGCCGCAGAGCATTTCTCCACGAGATTGTCAATTTCAGGATCCCAGCTGCAGCGTTTTTCCGCAAGGGTGTGCAGCAGCAATACGGCGGTATGGTAATAAGTCTCCTTTTGTTCTCCATCCGTCAGTTTTTCAAGTTCCAGCAGACCGCAGGCAAAGATCGCCGCCGCTGTGGAATCCTCCCATAAAATATCTGCGGGCTGGTCAAAATCTACCGGAACGATCCCGGTTTCGGAGATCTGCGAGACAACATAATCCGCCACCTGTTTTGCCGTTTCCAGATACCGTTCTTCTTTTGTATGCAGATAGCTTAACGTAAATCCGTACAGGGCCCAGGACTGCCCTCTCGTCCAGGCCGAACCCACCTGCATCCCCTGTCCGCCTTGCGGGCCGATTATCCTGCCCGTCTCCGGATCAAACTCTACAATATGATGAACCGATCCGTTTTCCCGTACAAATACCTTCTGCACAGAGTCCGCATGGGCCATGGCGATCTGACGAAACCGGGAATCATGCAGTTCATCGGACGCCCAGTACAACAGCGGCAGATTCATCATACAGTCAATAATGGCAAGCCCGGCTGTCTTTCCGTCTCCCGGGTCGTTCCACGCCCGGATCAGACCGGCTTTCAGATTAAATCGGCCCGCCATATTGGAAGCCGCCAGAATCCCCCGGTTTCTGGACTGCCGGTTTCCCGTGATCCGATAGTCCGCGACATCCGAGATCAAAAACCGGAATCCGGCGTCGTGATCCATTGCCATCGGATCCAGCAATACCGCGTCCAGCTTATCCTGAACCTCTTCTGCGACTGTGCGGAATTCTTCATTTCCATACGCATGATACAGCAGCCAGAGCTGCGCCGGCCAGAATCCGTTTGTCCACCAGCCGATCCGTTCTCCGGACCAATCGTCAAATCTTCCCTCTGCCGTTGTATACGGAACTTTTCCTCTGTTTCGGTGTGCGGTAACCGCGACTTTCGCCGCGATCCGGTCCGCCGTTTCCCGGGCCCATTCCTTTTCCTGTGTTCTTTGATCCATACTGCCTCCATTTTATTCTTTTTGATTTTTAAAAAGGGCTGCCGCTTTACAAAATTCCCTGCAAGCGGCAGTCCCGTCAATGATATTGTGATCTCTGCTATTTTATTTGCTTCCGGTCGGCATAAACGGACGCAGCGCAGACGCTACTCCGCTAACCGGCATCGTCTGTACGGAAACCTTTCCCGGTCCCGTCACAACGCTGTTAAAGAATCCTTCGCCGCCGAACAGCTTGTTTTTGATTCCTTTCACCGATTGAATATCCAAGGTACAGGTAGCGTCCATCATTGCAAGATTTCCGCTGTCTATTACCAGGCGCTGCCCTGCCGCCAGCTCATATTCCACCACGGAACCGTCAATTTCCAGGAAAACCATCCCGTTTCCCGAAAACTTCTGCATGATAAAACCTTCACCGCTGAAGAAGCCGGATACGCCTTTCTTCTGGAAATGGATAGACAGCTCCACGCCCATTTCCGAAGCCAGAAACGCGCCTTTCTGTGCGATCACCGGATGGTCCGGCGTAATCTGGATGGCACGGATCGAACCGGGGAAACTGGAAGCAAAGGCAATCATGCCCTTTCCGTTTTCCGCCGTATAGATATTCTGGAACATAGAATCTCCGGAAAGTCTCCGCCCAAATGCTTTCCCGACTCCGCCTGCCCCGGTATTCATAACCATGTTCGGACTCATCCAGCTCATGGACCCCTTTTCTGTCAGCAGACTTTCTCCGTCCTCCAGTTCACAAACCACAGCCGGCATCGGCTCTCCTACAATTTTGTACTGCATCTCCTTATCTCCTTTCAGATGAAAAAATGATTCCGATTTACGGATATATAGCCTTTTATCAGGCTGTCTAGTTCATCGCCGCGCCGTCTGCGCGCAGGATGATACCAGTCACATAAGATGCCATATCGCTTCCCAGATACAGGAACGCATTGGCAATATCTTCCGGCTCTCCGGGACGTCCCAGCGGGATTCCCGCAGAGATCCGGTCCACCATTTCCTTCGGCAGCGCCGCTACCATATCGGTCCTGGTCACGCCGGGCGCAACCGCATTGACCCGGATCTGATCTTTTGCCAATTCTCTGGCCAGTGATATTGTCAGCCCGTCCACAGCAAATTTGGTAGCGGGATAGCCGCAGCCGGACGGCTGGCCGTTCTTGCTTACCATAGAACTGGTATTGATGATTACGCCGCCGCCCTGTTCCTTCATCAGGCGGGCTGCTGCCTGAGAGCAGACGAATACCGCTTTCAGGTTGAGATCCAGAATTTTGGAAAATTCTTCTACGGTATAATCATAGAGAGAAGTACGGGAAGAAATTCCCGCATTGTTAGCTAAAATATCAAATGAACCGAACCGTTCTTTGACCGAAGCAAACGCCGCTGCGACCTCCTCCGGACTGCAGAGATCCGGACAGATACCCATGACGCGATCCTTGTACTCTGTCAATTGGGACAGTGCCTTCTCCACAGTTTCCTGACGGGAACCGGCAAGCGCCACATTGGCTCCGTTCTCCAGATACTTTTTCACAACCGCAAATCCAATCCCCCGTGTGCCGCCGGTAACGACGGCTGTTTTTCCTTTCAGCATAATGTTTCTCCTTTCAGATATTTATAGATTGCATGATAGCGCATTATATTGTATTTCTGAGTTCCTTGGAAACCTGACCCAGTAATTCCCAGGCAGCGTCCCGCTCCTTCTTTTGTTCGTCTGTCAGTCTCTCATATCCGCACAGCATGGGATGCTGTTTTTTCACATCATCGTGCACCGGCCCATAGCTCCAGTTATAAAAAACATAGAAGCGAAGCCATCGCATATAATCCAGCCTGCGATAATTCTCCTGTACTGCCTCCGCGGATTTTGTCTCACAGTATTTTTGATACGCCAGTTCCGCCGCGGATGCGGTTAATCCCGTAATGGTTTCATCTCCCAGAAGAATCCTGACTTTCATATGCAGATGATCCGCCGCGACGATCTTAGACTGCCTGTGAAAATCATCCAGTTCATCCCAGTCAAGGGTCGGATAGGAAACAGACCTGCGGAATATATCATTGATCGCGATAGCCGCGCGATTCAGATCGGTGCGCATGATCTGGCGCAGCGTATAGATCTCCTCGTTAGTTCCAAAATAGGATACGCCCGGCGCTTTCCGGCTGTTGCGCAGATCGATCCGGCCGCGCGTTTTATAATATCGGGTCATCTTCCAGAAGATACTCCAGCCTTCCTGCTCATCATCTTCACAGATAATGATCCGGTCCGCCTGTTCTAAAAGCTGTGGCTGTTCTCCCCAGAAATCTTCATGAAAGAACAGGGAATCCCGTGTATCAGACGCTTCATTCAGCGCAAATACATCCTGCAGCCGATAATGCAGCGCAAGAAATTCCTTGGCGTCTCCGAAAATATGATACTGAATATGCTGGCCGGTTGAGAGCACATTGATGAGAATCGCCCGTTCCAGAATGCTCCAGCCATAATTTCCGAATCCGATGATCACAATGGTTTTTTCATGGCTGCACAGCGGTTTGGATAACCAATACTGTCTGGCGCAGCAGTCATAGCTGTGGAAAAAATTGATATTGCCGGATAACTTGTCCTGCCCGTTCGAGGTCCGGGCGTAGACTTCGATCGGAAGTTCATGCAGGTTGTTGGCCCGGCTGTTCACGCCGATATCGTTCTCCTTCATGAAGAAAACTTTGCATTTCGTTCCGACATTTTTCTTTTTCGCCACGATCTTTGGCAGCGATGTACTGAGAAAGACGCAGGAATAATCCGGGTCTTCACTGTGCTCGTCTCTTTTTTCTCCGTAGATGATGACCGCTTTCGGATCATTTCTATAGATATCGGCCGCCAAGGCATTAGATTCCGCTCCATAATCGGCAAAATAATACCAGTTCTTTCTGCGCTGAAATTTCAGCAGAAACAGCGGAAGCACTTCACTGGTTAAAAAAGATACCATAGCGCCCAGCAATGTCACCATAATACCGGTGGCAAGCAGTAAAAACACAACCCCTACCGCATGTCCCAGCGGCGTCACCGGGACCAGATCTCCATATCCCACCGAAGTCAGCGTGACCAGGGAATACCAGAACGCGTCCCATATCGTTTGAATGGAGGCATTTCCGTGGGCAGACTCAGAAAAATAAAGCGCGATGACCAGAGCGACATAAACGCCGGTCAGCACCAGGATCAGATACAGATAGAACTTTTTCCTCGTCTTCATGAAGCACACCTCCTCCGTTTTTCCCCGCGCTTTTCCTGATGTTTCCCGGGCATCAGGCTATATGAAAAATATACCACTTTGCAGGGGAAAAGTACAGAATAATTTTTCCGACGATTGGCGGGATTTTATTCCGACGATTGGTGAGAAAATAATCGCCGCTACAGTTTAAAGGGAATTAAAAAAGCGAGTAAACGGATCTGTCCCAGGTTTACTCGCTTCTTCTTTTAAGAGACCGACGTCTCATTTCCTGCTGTTTTTATCGTCCTCGATCTTCCTGCCCCAATCGGCTGTGATCGGCATATCGCAGCGCATCGCGCAGACCGTTTCTGACACAGTATCGTAAAGTACCTGCGTCCCTTTTCTGTCAGCACGGTAATTGACGGCCCGTTCCCGCCCGATCCCGATATTTCCCGCTGTTTCCACTGCGTCGATATTGGCACCGATAAAAAGGAACTCCCAGCCGTATTGCTCCTTCTCGCGCGCGATCATCTTTTTCACTTCATTACTCGAATATCTGCGGCTGGCGTTTTCCAGCCCGTCGGTTATGATCACGAACAACGTATGCGCCGGCACATCCTCCGGACGGGCGTATTTATGAATATTTCCGATGTGATGGATCGCTCCGCCGATCGCATCGAACAGAGCCGTACACCCGCGGACGGTATAGTCTTCCTCCGTCATCTTCGGCACATCCGCCAGTGGAATACGGTCGTAAAGCACCTCGCTCACATTGTCAAAGAGGACTGTGGAAACATAGCATTCCCCGTCCTCTTTTCGCTGCTTCCCGATCAGCGCGTTAAACCCGCCGACAGTGTCGCTTTCCAGCCCTGCCATTGATCCGCTGCGGTCCAAAATAAATACCAGTTCCGTGACTTTGTTTTTGTTTTCGTTCTTCATGTGTATCCCTCCGATAAAATCATTCTGCCGCGGACGTCGTCCGCTCCGTTCTTATCCTTCATGATACTGATTTTATCTGAGGAATTGGTCGCGTGAAAAGCGACAAATCAAACGCCTAATAACTCTTGATCGAATGCAAACAGCGCTTCGTTAATCTCAAATATATTATAATTGCCGCTGCTGATAAAGTATTCGATGATCAGATCAAATTTATTGCTGTGCGAAAGTGCAAAACCGGCTTTCTGCAGCAGATCTTTTGTTTCATCCAGACTCAGTTCCAACGCGATCGCAAAAGCGATTGCCGTAGTTTTGCTGGGATGATAGTTAATATTGCTTCGGATTTTGGAAAACAGTTTCCGGTCTACATTCGCCTTTTTATAGCATTGGCTGTCGGTCATTCCCTTTTCGTCGATTTTGCGCAGCAATGCCTGTGAAAAGCTCTCTTCCTCCTGATTCAGAACATCTTTCAGGGAAAGCAGAGAAACCCGCTTTAAATCCGGGCTTCCCGGCGCCGCGGCTTTGCTTTCTTCTGCAGCAAAGTCCGGCGGGAAAACCGCCTGATCCGCCTGATCCGCTTCATCCGGCAAAACGGTTTCCGCCGAATATAAAACAGTGCTTTCATCGCATTCGTCTCTCCGCGTCTGACGGAATATCGGATCCATAGCGACATATCTGTCGTCAATAAAAGCGGCGATATCCGCAAAGAGCTTTTCACCGATCTGGAAAGAAGCCTTGTCAAACACCACAATATAAACCAGCATATCGTGTTCGAGCAGAAATGTTGTAATACTATCCACCGCTACTTTAAGCGCCTGATCCTTCGGATAACCATAAACGCCGGAGGAGATCAGCGGAAACGCCACCGAGCTGCAGTCATACTCCAGCGCAAGACGCAAAGACTCCCGATAGCAGCTTTCCAGCAGCTCCCGTTCCCCGTTCGTGCCACCCCGCCATTTCGGGCCGACCGTATGGATCACATATTTACAGGGAAGCTGATGTCCGCCGGTAATCTTCGCCTGTCCGGTTTTACAGCCGCCCAGTTTCATGCATTCAAGCAGCAGCCCTTTTCCGGCGGCCTTATGGATTGCGCCGTCAACGCCGCCGCCTCCAAGCAAAGTGGGATTTGCAGCATTGACAATCGCATCGCAAGTCAATTTTGTAATATCATTTCTGATAATTTTAAGCGGCATATGATTCACCTTCTTCTGTTAATTTTTTCTTAAGCCTTTCAGAACTCATAAGTTTCCGCCTCATGCGTGAAAGAAGAAAATGTCACCGTCGCATTCCTGAAATAGAACATCTCTGTATTACCGTCCTCAGCCAATTCTCCGGCGATCCGAAGCCATTCGCCATCCTTGAACGCACAGATTTCAACTTTCGGATTTGCATGAATCTTAAACCTATTATATATCATCTACTGAAAAATTTCCATTTTTTCTATCCATTTTTAAGGATTCCTTCTTCTTTTGGCTAGTTGTTGAGTTTTCTTATAATAAAAGCCTTCCTCTTTAAGTTCAGCAATTCTCATCAGTCCACCATACCTATTAAAGACCATCTTAATGCTTTCGTCTATGATATCTGCCTCGTTTTTACTATATTGTACAATAATTATGCAGTTTTTTCTTTGACTGTTTATGTAGTTCGATAATCCACCCTGAAGCAGCACGCTCTCGCGTAATACCCCGTGTACTTAGGAGCAGCGCTTCAGATTGAAGGCAGTTATAGTGGTCGCTGCCCGACCGCCAGCTCCGGAGTGATCATTTCCGGCGAGTTAAAAAAACAAGATATATCAATCACAAGAAACTAATCCTTTGACTGATATACCCTGGCTCAGCGGTGGTCTACTATGGCCCCTATCGGCTCAATGGTTTATCATAGACTACTTAATCTTAAACCTATGCGATGCCGCAACACCAAGGCTTTACTATTAATCCACTCATTTCACCTAGCTTGGTATTCTTTCCACTACCATCCATTCTATCGCAGTTATTATCTAAAACAACCGTTGTTCCTGAATGTCCTTCAAAGAAACTTGCGTATTCATTGGGAACATTCTTCTCCGGCAATGAAATCAAGATAATTTTTTAGCAGTCACGCCAGACAATGCTGAAATACACTATTCCGCAAACACTCTATTTCTCGCACTTTTGTAATATCAAGTTGTGCCATTGAAAATCATCTCTGCTCAATCTATCCCATGTCGCCCAACTATCAGTCACAACAAACGCTTCTCTTTTTGCCACGATTTGCTGTACTTTTTCCTCTGAAAAATCTGTAAAGAACCTTCCATTATTATCATTTCCAGTCTGAATGCCCTTCTTCATGGAAATATAAAATACCCCATTTGGCTTCAAATAATCTGAAGCGCGGCAAATAAATTCTTCTATCTCATCGAAACTAAGGTGGAGCAACGAGGCATTTGCCCATATTCCATCATACTTCTTTTTGGGATACCAATTCTGAATTCTTTCGCAAATTACTTCTATGCCAGAATAATCAGTTGCTAACCGACACATTTCTTCAGAGGCATCTATACCCTCAACAACATATCCTCTATCCTTAAAATATTTGATATCTCTGCCGCTTCCAGCTCCAATATCAACTATCCTGCCACCGGGAACAACATATTTAAGGAACCTGTCACAGCACTCCGACATATCCACATTCACAGTATTACTAAAATACTGGGCTGCATTACTGTTATAGTAATCAATAGTTTTATTTGTCTCTTCCATATTTATCATCTTTGTTCCCTGTATTCCAGAATAATGCGTTTCAGGATCCAAACGGCGGATTTCCCCTGACTACATATGTATCCTAACATAATTTCTAAAGATGTTCGATACTGGCGCTCCTGTTAGAATCTCTTCTCGCCTTCTCAAATACCACCTTTGTATCCGGCTGCCATGTTCTGTCATAGCCGTTCATCTTCGCCCAATTGTATACGTAGCTTATCATCCGCGGCTGATAATTCTGCATTTCTGGTCTATGGAATTCAATCAGAATATGCTGGTTCCTGTCTATTATATTCGTCAGAAACTTTTCATCCGGTAATCTGTCATTCTTCTTCCGATTACAGGTCGGACATGAAAGAACCAGATTCCATAGATTATCATCTTTAATAAATGACCACGGAATAAAGTGATCCACATCTATCTTGCCCGATTGTAATGGTTTTCCGCAATAGAAGCAATTCTTACTCTCAAACTCATCATAGAGAATCTGACGAAAAGTGGAAAGATTATTTCTTTTAGCGCTTTCATCTATCTTATCAAGCAGTTTTGTCGCAACAGCTTCTTCATTCACTCGTTCAAGAAACCGTGCCCATTCATAATAATTCAGCTTCTCTATGATAACTTTATGTTTGCAGATGAATTCATACATCACAGGGTTTATCTGCAGCCATTCTTCCTTCCTGGAAAAAGAATAGAAGAGACGGTTCGTATCCTCAAATAATGCACCTACAACACACTTCTTGCACTTTATCTTGATTTGGTGGGAAATATCCAGCATCATTTCCGATGTCAGACTTTCATACGGTATATGTTCAACTATTTTATACTTATCTACAGCGGCATGAAGTACTTGTTCAAGATATGTTTCTCTGTTATCATTCGTGGCGGCCTTCTGCCTTAATCCATATTTTAGGATAAGATTCCAGTATATTTCACCAAATTTACTAAACAGTTGATCAAAAGTCAATTTCAGATCCTTATCGACATTATATAAATTATCAATAATCGCCTTTAAGAAACCATATTTGTAACTGGAATCATTTCTCGATTTGGATGAAAATACGCACGCAAAAGCAGACCACAGCTCATCGTCTGAGGCATTCCTCGCTTCATATCTCCCTTCTTTTAAATCGTAACCAGCCATCAAATTCTCCACTTCTTCAGCTTCTAAAAGTATTTCCATCGTGTTACTTCCAGAAGGCTCGATCTTAAACAGGTGTACTTCACACTCTTTCAGCTGCTCGCAAAAATACAGCTCTTCCAGTTCTTCGTTATCATAGAAGCATCTCTCGATTTCCCTTGTGAAACTGACTCCTATATGTTCTTCCAAGTCTTCACAGCCCACCAACGAATCACTAATTATATTAGGTCAGAATGCTGTGCTATAACGCGAACTTATCATTCGTTTTTGGCAACTTTCTCACCTACATTAAAATCAATGCTATTTTTCTTGCAATATTCATCTATTAGTTTCATAGCTTTAAGTGTAGGCATTGATTTACCGGTTTCCCAACGATTCACGGTTGCAAAAGAAACACCCACCTCTTTGGCGAACTCTTCCTGTGTCAGAATCGCCGATAATCTAATTTTCTTGATATCTTCAGCAAAACTCATTGTTTACCTCATCATTTCAGCTTAAAAATATTATAACTACAATAAATATAGTATAACTCTAAACACGCATTCTTGCAACATTTTTATAACATTCTACTAAAGAAGAGAGCTGCTATAAAAGCAACCCTCTCAAGTATAAAACTACATTCATTTTCTCCCATTCAGCCGTCACTGATCATAGCTCTGTATCCTGTAAAATACAGTCTCATCAAAAAAATCAAGTTAAGGCGTCAGTTTCTTCAATTTTATCAAAATCTGTATCGTTAAGTCGTTGTTTTTACACACTTCATGTGCTTTACAGCAAAATAAAATCTTGGAATAGTACCATATTTTTTCTAAAAATGGGCGACTCCAAAATGGAATCGCCCATTCACACTTAGAGCTCGTAAGTTTCCGCCTCATGCGTGAAAGAAGAAAATGTCGCCGTCGCATTCCTGAAATAGAACACCTCTGTATTGCCGTCATCAGCGGAATACATTCCCTGCAGAGACGGATACGCCTCCAGCATGGATACTCTTGCTTCCCTTCGGTCGTCCTCAGCCAATTCTCCGGCGATCCGAAGCCATTCGCCATCCTTGAACGCACAGATTTCAACTTTCGGATTTGCATGAATCTGTCTGGATACATCCTTTACTTTGCCGGTCTGGATATACAGCTTTCCTTCAAAGATATGCGCCGTGCCAAACGGCCGTACTCTCGGCTGATCGCCGTCCGTTGTAGCCAAATAATAGGTCCCTGCTTCCTTCAAAAATTTTACTGCTCTTTCCATTTTGATTTCCTCCGTTCTTTCTATTTCCATTTCTACGGTATCACGGTATCCTGATTTTGTCAATGAAGTTGGCGATTTGCCGCCAAAGCGCAAAAGCTTGATGTAAGGTCTTTATTGTTGACAAAACCACACTGTCGTGTTGAGACTTACAAGGACTATCTCACTTTTCAAAATCCCACCTGATAAACAGATGGGATTTCACTCAGATATCGTTCTTTTGGATGCGCCTTTCAGCGATTTCATAGACTTCATCATCGTCTCTCACGCCGATTACAATTACCAGCATTTCAGACTCTGCACGAATCAATTTGTAAACAACACAGATTCCCGCACCACGAAGTTTGATTTTTAAAAAACCGGATAAATCGCTCCCGTGTTTGTTACCCAGCGGTTTTCCATAGCCGCCTTCCTGCATGGGAAGTGGATTTTCAAGCACTTTGTCAATCGCCTTCGCCACGATGATCCGCTGATTTCCGGCAAGGTTTTTGAAATCTTTTGCCGCCTCCGGCAGATATTTCAACGTCCGTTTCATTCGATTTCCACCTCGCCGCAGTTATCGAGGTCTTCTTTTGTGATACCAAGTTCAGAATAAAGCTCGTCGCCCGAAACTGTTTTCGTGGGGTCAAACTTTTCCATTCTCTGCGTTGCAATAGCCATCAGCCTTGCGTCGTTCACTTCGTCCATCAGTCGAATATACTCATCCGGTGAAAGCAGAACACATTCGGCGGTATTATTTTTCATTACTACTTTTGCGCCGGATTGCCTGACTTCCTCAAATATTTTTCCGGCCTGACCTCTGTTGAATAGCGAAATCGAAATCGTATCTCTGATAGCGCCTGTTACATTTGCCACTATTCTCACCTCCGCACATTCAGTATAACAAAATGCTTTCTAAACGTCAATAGATATATCGATAAATTCAACGATATTTTGCAAACAAATTTATCAGTAATAGTGTATGCATTTTCTTTATCCAAGATTCATTCCATCAGTATTATTTGATAAAAAAGGCGCTGCGATGAAGTTTGCGATTTGCCGCCAAAACGCAAAAAACGCCCCCTGAAAGCATTGCTCTCAGAGGGGTTGCTTGATAAGCGGAAAGTTATGCAAACAAATCACTGCGAACCGTAATATATCCTTCATGTGTGGTTGTAAACAGAAGCGGCAATTCATTTTTGTCAAAAAAGGCAATGTCATTGATGCCGAAATCTGTTTCCGCCGCATTTTCTCCGAAGTCGGAAGTTCCACACTTACAGAATGTTTCAAATTTCCGCAAATACCGAAAAAGTTCTTTGGAAGCGCTTATGGTATATACTTTGCTACTACTGGCGGATTTGGTTCCCCACCACTTGTTTTGCACCTTGACGGATATAATAGTATCCCGAAACGATTCGATCAGTTCCGTATCATCTTCATCCACCAAAACATACTCGATATATTCGCACTTTGCTTCTAACAGCTTTATGACATAAAGATAATCCGCATGACGGTTTAACTTTCCCGTATAATCTAACAGCTTCATATTGCCCCACGACTCCTGTGTTGCATAGCTATTTTTTCAAAAATCTGTTTTGCTTCTTCCTTAAAGCGTGGATTGGAAATCAATTCTGTATAAACAGCTTTTGGTATCTTTATCTCACCAAATAATTTTTCTATCAGATTGAGTTGTCCTATTTTCATTAAGGGAATAATCGGTGTGGTATCAGATACTACTATCATACAGCTGCCTCTTTTGCCTCTTTTGTCTCTTTCAGTTGTTTCCAATACTGCACTTCATCTTCAATCTCCTGAATACTCTGGTCTAAATACGGCAGTCCCATCTGTTCATATAGATCAATCAGATCAGATTTACGGATTCCCAAAATTTCAGCAGCCTTCCCATGCGATATTGTCAGATCTTTTATATAGGGATATAAGAGCATCGCATTGCGCACTAATTCAGAATGTTCATCAGACGCAGAAATATAAGACACCATGTCGGCCGGCACCTGAATCTTGACATCTGTCATTGCCATATTATCACTTCCTTCCAACAACTAAGCAAACCGATTCCTATATTCCTATTATAATCAGATTCACAATTTCTTTCAATCATAAAATTGCAAAAGTTGTTTATCTGTCTTTTTTAAAAATGGGCAACCCCACTATGGGATTGCCCATTCCATCTAAGAAAATCTGCGATTTTTAGCCTCTGCACGTTTTCCTTGCATCGTTTGGTGTCAGATTGGTGTCACGGTGTCACTCATAAATCCTATAAAACCCACATAAATACTGGCTTTATTTATCCAAAGTTTTCATCGTCGGGAGATTTAACACGTCGCTTAATAATGGTTTTTTATATCATCTTAACTCTATATAACCCTGATTTTAGGCATTTCTGTTTTCCAACATTTTTTTATCTGTTCAAAAGTCTTTTCCTTCATTACATCATTTGTCACTAAATTGTCACTGATTTGTCACTGCTGAATAGATTCCAATAACTGCCGAAAAAGCCTGTCGCTGATATGCCTTCCATTTTCTCTTAACGCTTCAATGCAATCTATAATTTCCTGATAAGACAGCATTTTCTCTTCATATGCAACCCGAAGCATACCAACAGTCCCCATCAAATGTAATCCCATCTGTCTGGCAACCTGACGGCCTTTATTTTCATCCATCAATAGTAAATCTGCTCCACAGGAATCCGATAGTATAATCGCTTCGCTTTCTCCAAGATCTAGTCCTGTTGCGCGCCTTAACAATTCAACCGATTTTATATCTTCTACAATTGTATACCGGATAAATGCGCTGTCCTGAATCTGTTTTGCTTCTTCCTTAAAGCGTGGATTGGAAATCAATTCTGTATAAACAGCTTTTGGTATCTTTATCTCACCAAATAATTTTTCTATCAGATTGAGTTGTCCTATTTTCATTAAGGGAATAATCGGTGTGGTATCAGATACTACTATCATACAGCTGCCTCTTTTGCCTCTTTTGTCTCTTTCAGTTGTTTCCAATACTGCACTTCATCTTCAATCTCCTGAATACTCTGGTCTAAATACGGCAGTCCCATCTGTTCATATAGATCAATCAGATCAGATTTACGGATTCCCAAAATTTCAGCAGCCTTCCCATGCGATATTGTCAGATCTTTTATATAGGGATATAAGAGCATCGCATTGCGCACTAATTCAGAATGTTCATCAGACGCAGAAATATAAGACACCATGTCGGCCGGCACCTGAATCTTGACATCTGTCATTGCCATATTGTCACTTCCTTCCAGCAACTAAGCAAACCAATTCTTATACTTCTATTATAATCAGATTCACAACTTCTTTCAACCATAAAATTGCAAAAGTTATCTTTTGCTTATTCATACTACAGATTTTCCACTTTTAGGGTACTCCGGCGAAAAAGATAACAGTGGTCGCTTAACACTTCCGCATCCTTTACAGCTATTTTATTTACATATTTTACTATCTGGTTCATCCCCTTTACTTCTTTCATCTCTTTTAACGGTAAGAGTAACGCTTCGTGAATGCTGCTGGGAATGATCACAACGTCAGATTGATTCCTTTCCGCAAATTCGTTCAGTACGGAGGTAAGCAGCATAAGTGCCGCGCCATAACGCATCTTTTTGTTCGTCATACAATAAAGCTGATTTTCTCCTTCCAGTTTTAAATCCTTAAGCACTTCTGTTATCTTCCAAATCTGACATTCCTCTTTTTTTAGATTTTCCATCGCTGCCTCCAGCAGACTTTCTTTTTGAATTTTCCACTCTTCCAGCAGTTCTTCTGTTACATCTAAATTTATCCGGAATGAATCATCTTCTGTTCCTGGGATCACAACTGCAAACCAGATCTTCATATCCAGGAAATCCATCTGCACACATTCTTCCGGCTTCTGGCTTCCCCCTTTCGATGCAGCCAGTCTCGGAAAAATGTAGTCTCTGGCTATGTTCCAGTCCTCTATAAGATTCCTGACATTTGTAAAAGGCGGTACTTCCCGAATCAGGGCTCCTACGGTATTTCTGATCACTTTATCCAGCTCATCTTTCATGTTCTGACTGCATATCTGTCTTAAGTTACTGATCATGATAACCTTAAGTTCTCCGCTCCTCTCATTCAGGGCAGACAGCCTTATGGTAACATTATCATCTTTTTCTATTTTAAAAAATATCAAATGGTAACTTCCGTCCGACTGTTCCCGCAGTTCTTCTTCAAACCGTTTTGCAAATTCTTTATATTCCATGACTGTATCCTCCTTGTTGTTTACGCTGCCGGAGTCCCTTCTTCCAGTTCAATCGCCTCTCCCTGAACCTCCGTCATATCTATTGCAATTTCCTTCTTTATCGTTTCATCTGTTTCCATTGCCCTGTGAAGATCTGTTCTGATCGGGGCAAATTTCAGCACCCGTTTCAGGACAGTTTTCTTAGCCATATCATGAAAATTACTTTTCCATGGACTGTAAGCAGAGTCATAGGCTTTCGAGTATTCCTTAGCGTGCAGTTCTATATCTTCCCTGCTCATGACTTCAAAACCATATCCTCCATTGGTAAGCTTAAACAATGCATAATATATAATGACATCTCCCCGGTCATGTACTGCCGGGCGGTGGTACAGTCTGGAATCCAGCCCCAGTTCATATAAAAATTCGTCATTTTCATATACTGCCTGTGCCTGAATCATCTGTACCTGCGGATTTCGGAATGCAAGATCCATCATTCCCCGATAGCCGATCTGGAACTGGCATTCCAATACGCCTTTGTTCTTAAATGGAATCAGGTATGCCTGTCCCAGCGGTGTATTCGGTTCCAGTCCCAGCTGGGCTGCGTTCATCAGTGCCGCTAAAAAGCTGATCGGCGTACACTCATTCAGTTTGGGCGTTGTATTCAGTGCGGATAACGCCATCCGTGTAAACCGCTCCGGTGTGATCACCTGCGGCAACGCACGTTTGATCTCCGGCTCCATTGCTTTTATCATATCTTTAATGCTCATTGTCTTTGTCAGACGTACTTCTCCATTTGCGGCGCCCGCCTTTGCCGCAAGTGCTTCTTTGATTTCCATAATTATTTCTGCCTCCTTTACGCTATTTCTTTGATCGTCAGCCTACGGCTGCTATTTTTAACTGCAAATTTCTGATATACCTCCGGTTCCTCTTTTTTCAGGCGGGTGGTATCCAGTCTGGAAGATACCACGTTTTTCCACAGAATACTGTATTTTTCATTCTGGGCCGCTTCGGAATCCCCCAGATACATTTGCAGTTCCTGCTCAATCTGTGATTTTTCCATTTCCAGTTTTTTCATAAGCTCCAACACTTCCTTTCTGCGTTCCAGTCTTTCATCAAACCCATACAGCGGAATAGGTGCGCTCTTTTCCGCCTCCGGGAACGCCTGTCTGATCCACCGGTCCGACGCCTCCGAGCCGTCCGGAGCCGGCGGAATCCGTTTCATAACATGATTCTCCCAGAAATCCTTTTCTATCGTCCTCAGATTCATGATCATTTCCTCATCCCGTTCAATCTGCCGCCAGATAAACTGTTTTCCAAATATAAGCGCGGCAATATAAAAGCAATCCAGATCAAGAACTGCCATATAATGGTAACACTGTATCATGTAGTGGGGCGGGATCTGTCCGTCCTTCCACTGATCCGCATTATAAAGATTTACCGTCTTGCATTCAAGCCCCGCTCTTTCTCCCACTATCATCCGGTCTACATCCGCGATCATGAACGGATATTGTTCATTTCTGTATAAAGCATTTGCCCGCCTGACTTTTTTCCCGGTTTCTTCCATAAACCGCTTTGCGACATAATCCTCAAAATCTCTTCCCTGCCGGAGCGCTTCATTATCATAATCTGAAATCTCATCCGATGTTTTGTCGGCATATACCTGCATAGCCCCTGAATAGGGGTTCAGACCGCAGACAACTCCTGCATCCGAACCCCCGATTCCGGTTTTCCGTTTCTTTAGCCATTCCTGACGGGGCAGCCCAACCGTTGATATGATCTTTTCCATTCCGCTGTCTCCTATGCCGCACAAACCATCTGGTACGCCCTGTCGATCAGGGGATTCCCGTCTATTGTTCTTGCGAACAGGTTTTCTCTGTAATTAGCAGTCCGGCGCAGCGGCTCTGCATGGGTGGCAAAATCAGATACCGCATTGATAAAGCGGTATGCGTTTCGTCCTACATCCTGCAGATCAGGCGCATCAAAATACCGCATTTTCAGATTGTTGCGAAGCCGTTCGATATTTTTCTTCTGCTGCGGTGTGCTGTTTTCCTCGGCAGGAAGCAGCTGGCTGATAAACTCCATGACCTGTTTATCACTCATCTCCTTTTTCCGGAGCCTTTCAAATTCCCCGCCAAGTGCCTCCATATAAGCGTCAGCCATAAACAGGGTATTTTGTGCCTCCTGCATTTTTCCCCGGATATCCCCGGTATGGATCATAGACCATGACCGTTTTGCTGTAGCCAGCGCAAGATTCAGCGTGTTGCTGCATACCACACGGACCGGCGTAAGAGCCACTTTGATCGCTCCCGATCCGTCATGGGTATTGCAGAATAACAGGTAAGGACTGATCCGTTCCCCAAAGATAATGTACTCATGCGGCATCCGGGCCAGCATCCAGACTTTTTTCCCTCCCATCAGAGAACCTGCTGTCTCATAGCGCACACCCTGTCCTAACAGTTCATCCGTAAACGCAAACGCTTCATCATTCTGGATAACTTTGTACCGATCCGTAACCACACCAAGTACACGGCGATCCGAATCCCTCACATTTGCCTTATACCCTTCGATCAGCTCATTCGTATCCGTGTAAATAGGCTCCTGCAAAACAGTCCAGTCAAGTCCTGCCAGTTCCAGTGCTTCCCGTGATGATGGAGCCTGTACTACACAGGTTCCCAATCCATGCCACGGTTTCTTTCTTGTGTAAAACATACTTTCAACTTCTGCTGCCATAATTTTTCCCTCCTTTTCTTTTCTCCGTCCCTTCCTAATCTTGGGAATCGGAATCATGGGTTAGCAGTTCTTCAACGACAACTGCCACGCATCCGATGATCGCCATTATAATTTTTCCCATCGGCAGTAATCGCCTCCTCTCTGTGCTATTCTCTGTGCCTAAAAGCGCACCGGGCGCAGAAAATAAAGAGGCAGAACCCACATGGATTCTGCCTTAAAGCTTTACTTCACTATTATAATATGTAATTGTTGTTTCGGAGATTTACACTTTGCGATCATCTCTTAATTGTATGGCTTTTTTACATCCGGCCAACTCAGTTTTTATCCTGATTAACCTCCTGAATTTCATGGTACATCTGCATTATTTTATTCGCAGTCGTATACTGCTTAACGGTAATCTCAGGATGATCCATTGCAAGTGACTCAAGCGAATCATATTTGGCGCATATTTTTACCGTCTCAAGAACTTCTTTCGGATTATCGAATCCCATAATGACCGCTATCGCGATTATATATAAATCCGACTCATCTGTATTGGAGTTTCCGGATTCATCACAATTTCCATATAAGTCGATTAAAGTTTCGTTAAACGTGTCTATCTTTTTGTCTGTTATAGCATTTTGATCCATGAAAGGTTTCAATGTCTTAGTCTCTTCATCTGTCACCACACCATTGTTAATGTCTGATTCTTCATCTGAACTATCATTTTTCAATATATCAGCGGATACTTTAGCTTGACACTTATCTGGATTTTTAGTTTCCCATTCTTTAACCATCGCAAATGCATTCACTGCAGCGTTATACTGTTCTCTAGTAATTTCCGGATGCTCAAGAGAAAGTGATTCAAATGATGTATATTGCTTTACAATACTTCCAATTTTATAAATCTCGATTGGATTCTTGATGCCTGATAAAATAAGTGCACTGATTACATATATATCTGACTCTGTAAAGTTGCTATTATTGGGGGATACATCATACTCATCAGCCATCGCAGATATTGCGTCAGCAATTTCAAGTTGTATATTGTCCGGTATTTCAGTTATGTGAGAAAACCCAGCAAATTTCATAAATATATCAAATATCCATGTAACATCCGTTGAGTCTTTTTCTGCAGATGGATCAGGCTGTTGTTTTGACGGCTGACTAGCATTGTTGTGATGGTCTGAACCCATTAAAGATAAACTGAGGGCAATATTGTTGAATAAGTTTTCAAAAAAGAACATATTAAATTCCTCCTTAGTATAAATATATTTTTAATTAAGCATACATCTTATTCATTTTTATAATATATAATTGATATTAGCAAATTTTACAGGTGCCTGTTCATTTGCTCCATTTCATTCAATATTTTTGCAGATTTAAGTTTAACGTATTATATAAATAAACTCGCTTTTTGAATAGGCATACAAATAACTAGTCATGAAGCATATTTAAAAAATCACCCAAAGAATCTGCAATTTTTTCAATCAGATCTGACTCATGATTCCACAATACAATCTGATCATTCTTAATGCAGATAAAATTTCCAAAACCATCTGTTGCAAACGGGAGCATAGAAAGTTTTCCATTTTCTTGAAAGTTTTTTAAAACCATGTATACAGTTTCTTCTCCATCTTTATTAAAAGAAAGAAGGTTAGAGATAATCAATCCTTGTCTGGGAGAATCAAAAATTCTTTTATTCGGAATACCTCCATTATTTTTAATAAGAAATTCCTTTAACTTATCGTTAATCTGATATCCATATTCGGTTTCAAAATTTTCTATTATATTCTCATCTTCTAATGGTTCTTTAAATTTCCATTCTAATTGACTCATTTTACCCTCCTCAATTTCCGCCATTCCATATTGAATTACCGCCTGTATGACGCGTTCCTTCATGAATTTCTGTTTTTACCAACTGCATTTTACCATATTCTTCATTATGATGCCAAGTAAATCCTTTTGGTTTAACACCGGCTTCTATCATTTCTCTTTGCCCAGCAGAAAACTTTTCTCCTAATTCCGGATTTTCTTTTATCGCCTCTTTCAAACGTCCATTACAATAATCAAACTGCTTTTCTTCCGGTTTTTGTATCAACTCTTCAGGCAAACTAATATCAATAACACTTGGAAGTTCCGGAAAAACACCTTCTATCTTTTTTCCTTTAATATCCACTATTTTTTCCGGATAAGGAATATTTGTTTCCGGATGATTCTGTCCCCTATATTCCTCATTAATACATTTAAGTCTTACTACTCCATCTTCAACTTTACATTTTTCAATGTTTGCATCTGTCATTCCAATATCTTTTAATTCCCGCTTTTCATCATCAGTTAATTCTCTAGTCCCTGATATATCTTTTGCTTCAGCGTCTTCTTTTTCTTGAGAGTCTAATTTGCTTGTTTCCTGAACATGACCAGCATCAGAAACACATTTTTCTGCGCTCTCAATAGGTAATTTCTCCGGGATCTCGTCAATTGATTGTATTTCTTGTTCATTCCATTGTGGTCCTTCTGAAAAATCTCTGTCTGAATCAGGGTATGTATCACTTTCCGGATGATCCGGGTTTTCATCAATTATTGATAAGTCGACCGGAGGCACCTCGATACCACATCCTCTATCTGAATCTGAGAAAAAAGGCTTATCTGATACTTCAAGTTTCATTTTTTCAAGTTTCACCATATCTGCTGACAACTGTTCAATAGCCATCACATCACCTTCTCTTTCAAGTATTCTACACGCAGCTTTTCAATCAACTGATATTTTGGATAGAGCTCGTGTTCAATTCTACACACATAATACATAATCGTTTGCATTTCTTCGTCATCAAAACCACAAAACTCACTCTGGATGTTAGAGATCATTATCTCACATAAAGCAGATAAATCACTCCAATTTTCCTTTTGCGTTCCTCTAAAGACATCTGATAAGTTATAGTTTTTCTTGATAAAATCTGCTACAGCCCATTCATATATAGAATTTTTGCACTGAAGATTCATAATTAAATCTCTTCGTACCTTAGCCGCAACATTTGATTTCATTATTCGTTTTTTTAATTCTTCTACATGTTCAGCCTCAATATTTTGCTTAATCAAAAGATGAAGAAGCTCATCATTCTCTGTTTTCAATTTCTTTACTGCAGGAATAAATTCCGTTTTTTCCCCAAGTGTAAAATCAAAAGCCCTATACTTCGGCAGTCTACATAAAACAGCCTCCTGCCAGTCGTTCTGATAAACTGCTGCCACACCGGTCGGAAGTTTTGATAATTCATCAAATTGCTTTTCTTTCAGCGCTATTGATTTTCCGGTTATTTCCCGGTCGTTACTTTCCGGAAGTCTGAGTACTATCTTGGTATTTGTGTTTCGAATAGCTGCCGTATCCAGCAAATCAGGGGCTTGATCAACTATAATAAAACCTTCACCAAATGTTCGAATCTCCGCAATCGCATTTGTTAACATTTCAACAGATTTTCCTACCATATTAGACGTATCTGCGCTCTGCTCTGTGGATGTTTTCTTTAATAAATTATGTGCTTCTTCTAAAACGGTAATATGCTTCAATGGAGAATTCATACCATCTGCTTTTGCCATTCTGTATTCCTGAAGCTTCATAACTATAAGTCCCATGATGAGTGATTTTGTTTCTATTGCCCCAACTCTACTAATGTCAATAATTGCATTCTCGTCAAACAACATTCCGAGATCCATTTCATCACTGACGAATACCCTGCCATTAATACCATTAGTAAGAGACTTAATCCTTGTAGACAACGAACCGATATAATCTCCTTTTGTATCAGCCGAATAGTCAGAGCTGTTAATCGTTTTATCAAGTTCAAATAATACATCGTCAAAAGTTGGGAATAACCCTTCTACTTTTTCATTTTCAGATATGTCTAAATCCCATCCAGCTGATTTGTATGCATTCTCAATAGATTCTTTTAACACAGCCGGCATAGCAGCATACATAGGCCAACAAACGTTAAATATTTCGACGATCCGATCGATATGCTCAAGAACATGCACCTTCTTCGGAAATGAGAATGGGTTAATCCTTAACATCTCTCCTACCATGGGATTGGTTCCGTAACATTTAACATCTGTAAATATATCCTTGTATTCACCTTTTGCCGGTTCAACTACTAAGAATGGAATTTTTTTCCTTCTGACTTCTGTCAAAAGATGATACACAGCATTTGACTTTCCTGAGCCGGTTGAACCTGTAACAAATGTATGCATTGCAAGACTGTTTAAATCAAGAGATACTTCTGTCTCGGTTTCTCGCCCAAGATTGTGAATATTCCCCAGAAAAACTCTATTTTCACCTGCAGAACGTCTTGTAATAACTTCCTGCCCAAAGGCGGCGTGCTCTACAACAGGCAACCCTCTTACAGAGTGACGCGGAAGTCCCATATGAATTGCTAATTCATTTGTACTAACTAATGCTGATGGATTTACCGAAATATATCGTTCAGTATCATAGCTAAATCCTGAATACACAAACTGCGGATGCATAAAATGATACAAATAAGGCGTTAACAAAGCTATTGATTCATCATCACTCCATGAATTAATCGCATTTCTTTCAATCCCACTGTCAGTACCTGCAATAACCGATTTATATGTACTGGCCGCTGTTTCAGTCTCTGCTGCAGTTTCCCCCAGGAAATATGCGGCAAAGTCCCACATTCCGAAGCTTTCACATTCTTCTATGCGTTCAAGATGCTTTTGCAATCTTTGCATAGCAAGGTTCAGTGTCATATTTTCAGCATTCAGTGTAATACCTCTTGATGATCCAAAAGTGTCAGTTAACGTCTGAGAATTCACTAAATTAAACGCTTCTCCGGCAGTAAACGCATCGCTCTCATTTAGACTTGTCCCGGTACTCTTTGCTGCGCTATCACTTTCATTTTTGCCAATCGTTTTACTTGTGCCTCTGCCCTTAGAATCACTAAATCCATGCGTCAAAGTTTTAGAGACAGAATCTGACACCGAATCCGTATGGCTTGTCCCTTTTGCAACGGAATGATTATGTCCGACAGAAATGCCCAGATGTTTTCCACCGCCAATAGAAAATGGTCCTAAATGTAATCCGGTATTTAACGAGATACCTCCGTGCATACCTGTATTCATACCATCTGTGACCGTCTTGCTTACGCTATCAGATGATCCAACCGTATGGGTCTTTCCTTCAGCAGTCGACTGGGTATCCGCATGTGTTGTAGTCAGAGTTTCACCCTTTGTTTTACTTGTTCCAACTGTATGCGTTGTTGTATCTGTCTCTGTTAAGGCAGATCCTTTTGTTTTTGTATATGACTGATTGATTGTTTTTCCATCACTGCTGCCTGTGGCTTCACTCTTACTATCCGTTACAGTGAAATTCATCTGCATATTTGCAAACGGAGATATTTGTGTATAAATCTGTTCATATTCTCTTTTTTTGAACATAAGCTCGTCATACGAAAGATTATCAGCAATCAATACTGCCGTGTACGCTTTTCCCTGCATCGCATATACAAATTTTTCAAGGCCCTGGATAAACTCTTTATTTGTAATCCTATCCTGTTCTTGTTTATAATCCGCAACACTTGTTACGCTAGAGATGCATCCTACATTAATAGCTTTCAAATCTCGATGCATATCCTCGTCATAATAATCGGAAATTTTACTTCCGGGAAAGAATCCGAGCAAACTTTGTTTCAGCATCTGGAATAAAGTACCTGCAGACCGATCATCGCTTGGTCTTGCTCCCAAGTAAAAGTCTGTTTGCACACCGTCACTTTTGAGCATTAATACAAGTGTACAAGGCTTATTAGATAACACATGAAAGAGCATAGCCAATTTATCCACTGAGAATTCATCTTCCTGATATACCAACTCAGATATTTTAAAAAAATGAATATCATTCAGATTATCATAAACTTCATCCCTTTGAATAATAATAGGAAGCTGATCTAATCTTGTCACATAACCCTTCATTACCTCATCATCAATTATACTAAGGCAATTTCCCAGATTATTTTGAAGAATGCTGATATTCATCCTCTCTGGTTCCGGTTCAGCAAAAGGTCTCTGATCAACTATCACTGCATCCTCTTTCTTTTTTGCATAAAGAGGCTGCTCAATGATTTCTGCGGGTTTATTCAGATCCTCAAATTTCATTATTTACCCCTTTCTTTGTGTATAATAAATATAATTTTCTGGTTTAGTCTTATCTTCAGCGTTAACGAATTCAATGTGAAGCGAAATTTTGAAACAATCGATAAAAGATTTATATTTAATATTAGCCTTAGCCGTTTCAACAATTTTGAAGTTTCCCGTATCCTCATCTCGGCTATTCACTTGTCTCAAAATAAAATATTGCCCCATCCCGAATATAGGGTTCAGCAGCATCCATTTCTCGCTTTTTGATTCTATTTCGTTTTTAGTATGCTCATCAGAATCCTCAACCCGTTTATAAAGACACTGAGCCAGAATATTATTATTCTGAGTCACAGTTTTTCTTAAAACTGTACCTTGCGTTGAACGCTCAAATTTTAACTTCTCAGACTGATAAATAGGGTAATATCCTACACCCTTTGTTAACTTTTTATCTTGTTGAGTGGTTTTCTTATTGCTTAGGGATTGCGTTTCTATAGAACTTTGATCAGGACTACTATCACTATTATTGCTGCGGCTGTCAGTAGTAACGCAACCCCCAGTGATTTTTTTGATGATTGCCTATTTTCTGTATTATTCGGTCCTGTGGCATTAGCTTGTTGCCTAGAAGCTTCATTTCTTTCAGGCTGCGCCTGCTGCTCCTGCTTTTCTCGCTCTATTTGCTGTTCTATTGGTTGATTGTACCACTCAGTTTCTCTTCTGCTTGCATTTGGCACTTTCTCCTTCTCAATGGAAACTGAAGAACCCGGAGTGCTTTCCTGCTTAACCGGCTCACTGCGCACATTTTTTTGAGGTGTTACAGCGGATTTAGTTGAAACTGAACTTTTAGCGCGTTCCTCTTTAAGCCTTTTAATCTTATCTGCGTATATATATTCTGCCACTTCTCTCATATGAGAAAATCGTTCTTCAGAAAAGTTCTTCATCAGATCGAGCTTTAATTGTTCCCAGTACGCTCTATCCCAGCCTATCCTGTTTCTAATGGGTGTCAGATTCGTATGCGTCACTAAAAAACCATTTATATTTTTGCAATACTCAAAGTCCTCCGCATATTTTTCGAATGTAGGATCAACATCCAAGCAATCGACAAATATATAATGGAGACCCTTTATATCATTGCTATCTGCACATTTTTTAACTTCTGCCAGCATTTTGACTCCTCCGTTCAAATTAAATGTTTAAAATTTCTTCTATTTCTTTCTTACATGCTTCGATCCAAGTAAGAAGCTTTTTATTCTTTTCAAGCTCAGCTTCTTTTGTCTTCTGGTCAGTTGCACACATTTCAAGTTCAGTATATTTTTCTTGTATTAAAGCATCTAATTCATCAAAAATAACTGTAAACTGCCTCTTCATTGTTTCAATCTGGTCTTTTGCATAACGTAATGCGTCTTCAATACCTTCGTCCAGATTTCTGCGGAGCTTACTAATCAATCCTGACTGTATTACACGGGTTTCTACCGAGAAATTTTCAATCTGCTCTCTATGCTCTTCATAGATATCTTTCATCACAGTTTTATACTTAACAATTGTCTCGTATACGTCCTCATCCTTGTAATCATCTACGTTTTCCCATACATCCTCCTCTATATATTTAGGCGTAAAGATTTTCCACCATCTCTTGGCCGGATTGCGGACTGTTCTTGTTCCGACTTTTTCTCTATGCGAGCCAACTTTCACTTTCTTCGTTCCAACCTTTACCTTTTCAGTTCCATCTACTACCTGTTCTTCTTCCTGCCCGACTTTTTCGTAATATACCCTTTCCTCATAAGTAACTTCGCCAACATCATCTATAGTTTCTGCAGCAAAATCATCTGAGCACCATGCTGCCGCGTTTTCTCTCATGCTATTCAGTGCGCCCTTAATGAGATCTACGGTATCAAAATCTAATTGCTTGTCTGTAGAGTCTTCGTCAATTTTGGCCAACTTCTCCTGATATTCTGTAAGGATCTGTTCTCCGGTCTCCATTACCTCCTGGTTAATGGTGCTTTCCAACTCTGACGTTAATTCTGCAATATAATCTGAGCTCATCATTGTGAACTGATTTACCAATCTCTTAGCCTCAGCTTTATTAGTAATAACATCTCCATATGGTTCAAATACACGACTTGTTTTACGCGCCGCCTCAGCTTTCAATGTTTCTGCTTTTTCAACGAGCGCATCCATAGGATTAAGCTGAGCAATTCTTTCTTTAAATACTTCTGCTTCCTTACCCTCAGCAATCTTTGCCTTTACAGAAGCGGCTCTCTCCGCACAAGCTCTTGCGGCCTCCTCGTCAGTAGCTACCTGTGTCTTCGCTCTTGCAAGCACCTGAGTACTTTCAAGTACTTCCTGGAAAGATTCAACTAAATCTTTTACCTTCTTTGTTTTTGCGTACTTCTTAACATAAGCCGTAATAGCTGCTTCAATAGAATAAATACCACAATGGATCAATGCCTGCTCCTTTGTGTCACCCTTCTGCTCAGCCTGGCTTAACTTATAATTCAGTTCCCTTTGGGCACTAGGTGATAATGTAGAATACTGTTCTAGGTGCATACTCTCATAATCGATAAACTTGTCGATCATAGGAAGTGTATCACGAGCTGCAGATGGCAATTTGCGTTCATCAGCTCTAGTCATATTATCGATATCAATTCCATCGAGGTGTGTCCTGATATTAAGCGCAGTATATGCAGAACATGGGAAAATCTGAGGATCCTCAATTCCATAAGAAGCAAGATATCTCTTCGCTGCGGTTATTGCTTTTCCAATATCCTCTTCTTCAGGATTAAAACCGTCCATCTTGTTAACAACAAAGATAAATCTATCTCTAACCTGCTTTCCGCCCTTTTTAATCTGTTCAGCAACATATGAAAGTAATGCGGCATCATCATTTGTGCTGAGCTGAGTTCCATTCAGGACATATAAAATCAGATTATTAGCATCGCTATTAATTGCTCTATATGTAGTATTTTTGTGAGCTTGATTCTGTGAATTATTTGGTCCCGGTGTGTCAACAAGCATTAAAGCTGTGCTGTTTGCATCAAGAAACGGAATATTTCCCTGTGCTGCAATTCTATGTACTTTTTCGTCATCATTAAGTTCGCACATTACATCATATGTAAGATCTGACACTTTCCGAAGAACAACATCCTCTTCGTCATGAACTACAGCAACAAATGTTTCCTGATCATTATCCAAAATTTCAGTAATTGTAGCCGTACATGCTTCATTTTTCGAAGGCATCAATTTTTTCCGGAGCAGAGCATTGATGAGTGTGGATTTTCCAGAACTCATAGTTGCAATGACATTAATTGGAAATACGGAATTATTAATATTAGCAAAAGCTCTAATTAATTTCGGATCTCTAAAATCATCTACAGGTCCCTCTTGAAGATCAGTAAAAACGCTTACTATTTTTTCACTTACCGCGTCGTCACTTCTTCCTTCCGAAAAAGACATCTTTAAATTTTTAATAATACCTGAATTTTTAGCCCTTTTAAACACATCCTCAAAATCATCCCAATCAAGTGCCATCCCATAAAATTCTATATCAAAATCGACTGTATTTAATTCATCTACAAGCATCTGCGGAAATTTTCCAACCCACTCCTGCAGTCTTTTACCCTTTACTATCTTGTAAAGGCTGCTATCTGTAGAAATATTTTTACCATTAACAGAAATCATTGTTTCCATCTTATACGGATTGTACTTTAAATAAATCTGTGCCATTTTATTTTCCTCCTCGTGAGTATTTTTTGATTAATTGTTCAACATATAGAAGTCCACATGTTTTTTGAAGCTGGATTTCTTCTTTGGGATTATTTCGTATTTTTATGTATGGGAATGTTTTTTTATAGTATTTTCCCAGATTCATCTTTTCAAATTTATCAACAAAATTATAAAGTTCTCTTTCCTCACTTCTTGTAAGTGTTCCGATCTGGCTCCGCTTAGCCAAATATCCGGCTCTTGCAGATACCGGACAAATAATCGGATTTCTGAACCCTTTACTTATTAAATAAGATCTCTGTCTGGAAATAATATCTTCTACATTCTCTTCTTCCGGGTTGAATGAATCAACTTTATTCATTACAAAAATCACTGGTGTACGGCCAATCGTCTGTTTGACAAAATCAAGATGCGCATCTTCATCATTAGTTCCAAGTTGAGTAGCATTCATTACATAAATAAGTAATCTGTACTTTCGGCGTTTAATTAGCTTATTTGCAATTTTTTGATGTTCCTGATCACCACTAAAATTCACTCCCGGCGAATCATTGATAATAATTCTGGAATTATTAAGCTCTCCGACAAAACTTGTAGCCACAATAATCATATCTGACAGATTTTCTTCGTTATCGTTTAACAATTCTTCTTTACCTGCCGTCATAACTAAATCATGATCATACTCAGAAGAATAACCATCTTCAAAGGCTTTGTTAACAATTGAATGAATCTTACTTGTACATGCCATGTTCTGTGACAAACATACATACTTACCGATAAGTGAATTTATAAATGTTGATTTACCGGCGCTCATTGTAGCTGTAATCATAACTCCAAATGGGTTCTGTTTCCTGAATAAAATATTCTTTCTGATAAGCTCAATATAATGAGTTTCTTTCGAAAGCGATTTATTTTTCATCAGGTTGGTTAATCTTCTGTCTTCCCCCTGAACAGAGTCAATAATTCTTTTTACAACCGCTGGATCCGCATCACCGAAATCTAATGCATGTTGTTTTCTTAAATTATCAAGTTTTGATGATGGTATCTTTTCTATCATATACCCAAGAAGATGAAGTACATCAAACAAAATATAGTATTTGTAAAACGCAATTGAATTTTCTTGCTTTACTTCATTACTTCCCAAAATAATTCTCTTATAGGCTTCTATTCCAGATAACTCATATTTTCTTTTATTCCATCCACCCAATTTCATGTATTTGATCAATAAATCAAGATACATTTTTTTTGTATCTTCCACATCATAAACAATCGGATTCTCTATAACGATTTGGGCCATCGCTAAATTTGCAGCTTTAATAGTATCCACCTCCTGATTTATAGCGTTAATAAAAGTATTTTGTTTCTTTCGTTCCTTTTTCTTCTGCAGCCTCCTATATTTCTTTCCTTATTTTCTAAATATTAAAAATAACTCTTTTCCCCGTTATAAAAAGCCTTATTTTTTAATCCAGCCTTTTTATTAATTCTCCCTGACTTTTTAGCCACATATCAATGCCCTTTCCAAAGACCTCTGCGCTCACAGTATAAATACCATCTTCCTCTGAAAGTATCTTTGCGGTCGGAAGACGATCCAGTATGGCGTCAATATCATAGCCGCTATACTGAAATTTAATCTTCTGCAGTTTCCCTCCGTACATAAACTGTACCCGTTTCCGGAATTCTCCTTCTTCAAATCGGTCACGGTAAGGAATATGAAATCTTTCCTTCAGCACTTTCATCTCTTTGATCCGGTCCAGTCTGTATATGGTCGGAAAAGCATCATTTAAAACGTCAAAATTTTTTTGCACCTCCTCATCCTCTATAAATGCAGTCAGGTAAAAATAATATTCTGAAAACATGATCGCTGCCGGTTTGATCTGGCGTTTTACAACCGATTTGTCTTTCGTCCTCTCATATGTAATTTCAACATACCTGTTTTCCCGGATTGCCTGTCCGAGCATCCACATCCGTTCTGTTACGCTGGTCTTATGTCTGGGTTCCACATAATGAAATTCCTCATTTTCAATCAGTTCTTTTACCGTTCTCTGATTTTCCTTTGGAACACAACACGCAATGAGTTTATCCAGGATCTCCGTCATCTCATCTTTTAAGAAAGCCCTTCCTTCCAGTAAAATCTTACAGATTGCGAGGATTTCTCCATTCGTAAGCTTTAATGCGTAAATCTGCTCCAGACGATACCCTTTATCCATCCGGTCATAAATCACAGAATTGATCACACCGGTATACGCAGTATCCGACTCCAGAAAATTCCGAATATCGTCAATATCTCTCTGTATCGTTCTCTCATTGACTCCATATTTCTGGGCTTCCTCTGCCTTACGGACAAGATCGCCTCCCATCAGCCGTGAATAGATTCCCAGCACTCTGTCTATCTTTCCGTAATCCATACAAATACCTCCGTTCTTATACTGGTATTGTACAATCTTGTCAGGACAGATTCTGTCATTCTGTTTTTTTCTTATTCAATTTTTTTGTAATAATTTTAATCAGGGCAAGTTTCTATTACTAATATTTTTATATCTTCACATCATTATACTATAACTAAAAAAATATTACAATAAGAATACTCAAAAAAGAAAGGATGCTAAATTGCAAAAGTAAATTCTACTGATTCTTTGCCTGATAGAAATTATCTCTGCACAAGTAGCATTTACTCCTG
>CANQOK010000007.1 GCA_947625465.1 uncultured Lachnospiraceae bacterium
GTTTTCAGGCGGTGACAGTAAAATGTCATCGGAGGCTGTTTTTCTTTCATCTTTATTGCAATGTACGGAAACTCAAGTAACACTATACCATTTCTCATGTTCGGAAACCGTTACCTCTACTTTGGTTTCATTGCCCGCCTTATCTTTCGCAATAACCGTATGGCTTCCCGTTCTGCTGAGGCTGTAAAACCCATTTGCAGACGGCTCTATCACAGTATCATCCACTTTTACCCAATCCAGATAGGCTTCTGTAACCGTAAATTCAGCGCCGTTACAGGAGATGCTTCCATCCGCAATTCCCGAGATCACTGGTGCCGTCACATCCAGCACCAGACCGGAGGTACTTGCGTATACCACATTGCCGTGGTCATCTGTGACTTTCACATACACGATATAGTTCGTATGAGAACCGGTCGGATCCAGAGGGAAAGACTCTTTATACGGCGTCCATTTGACTGTACCCAGCCTGCTTTCTGCAATTTCTTCCGTACTCACATAATAGGAAATCTCCGGATTCTCATCCAGATTATCCTCCGCTGTAACTGTTACAGCCGGGGAACTCTGGAAATACAGATCAAAGGCAGGATTTACTGTCAGAGAACTCCACGTCTGCTCTCCAATGGAAATCGTAACGGTTGGAGCCAAAGCGTCCCGGAACTGTGCCGTAAAGGTCCGATTTCCTGTACTTCCCTTCGGAATCGTAACCTCTGTTTCCGGAGAACCTTTGAGAACTTCTTCTCCGTCACTGGTCCATCCTAAAAATACATGATGCTCTTTTTGCGGAATCGGAAGTGTAATCGCTTCTGATTCAATGGTATAAGTCTTTGTATAGGTTCCTTCTTCCCCTTCCTTAGCGGTAAAGCCTTCCGGATCTGTCAGTGTCCCTCCATTTAAATGAAGTGTAATCGTATAATCAATCGGGGCCTTCTCGCTGTAGAGAACCGTATCGGAATTAACCGTATCTTTTGCGAAATTCCACTCATCGGATCTGCCGGCTTCCCGATACCATCTTTCTCCTGTGGTATAGCCCTGTTCAGACGGCACTTCCACTTTCGGCGCCGTAATCATTGTTTTCGGATTCACATAAAGGCTGCTGACCTCCAGAGATCCCAGCATAAAGGTTACCTGATATACTAATTCCTCTGCATCTCCGTTTTTATGCAGCTTCGGGTAAGCGTCTCCGCCTTCTCCCAGTTTCTGCTCCCATACGGCCTCCTTCTGCCCCTTCTGCAGCAGCCAGGCAATCCGGCCGGTTTTGAATTCTTCCTCTGATACGGGTTCACATACGCCTTCCCGATTCTCTCCCGGCTGCGTATCGATATAATAGCAGTTGGAAACAACCGGTTCCTGTCCATCATATTTGGAATTAGTGCCATAAATGCATCCGGCGCCGCTGCTGCAGGTTATCCTGGCTGTGCTGTAGCAGTTTTGAATCGTACCGCCGTAATTGGTACCTGTAATACCGCCTGTCATAAAGGAACCCTGAATCGCTCCACTGGTATGACAGTTCTGAATAGTGCCATAATTGATCGCTGCAATGATACCGTTGTCAAATCCTAAATTAACTAAATTGGCGTCTTTCACATTCAGATTCTGAATGGTTCCGTAATTATCCCCAAACAATCCGAAGCGGTACAGCCGGCTCTGGCTTCCTCCCTGATCAATAGACAGATTGCTGATGGTATAACCCTTCCCGTCAAAAACGCCTCTGAATGCATTTGACTTATTACTGAGCGCACTTCCCGCTTTCTTTCCGATGGGAGCCCAGCCGCCCTTCTCTGCACTGCATACTTCCTTCAGGTCAATGTCGGCAGTCAGGACATAATACGCGTCGGCATACAGTTTTGTATCTGCTGCCTCTTCTTCGTCTCCAACCGTAACCGCTTTGCCATTCTCCACTTTATACTTCGCAGTTGCGTTTATGTAATCGCGCATCGTTTTCATATCCGCTGCGCTTCCAATCTGAAACGGATCTGCTTCCGTTCCTGTTCCTGTCAGACTATTCTCCGCTGCTGCCGTAAGATTCGATGCCTCTTCCGCTGCCGCCTCGGAATAAGCTGACGGCAGCAATGCAAGAATCATTGCCATCGAAAGGATGATGCTTGCAAATGCATTAAATTTTTTCCCGATCTTTCTCATAACTATGCCTCCTTACTGTTCGTTTGCCCCGTTCCGATACTTCTCCGCCTGAGAAGCAATCAGTTCGCGGTCATCAAAATAGTTGATCTGCATCGCGTCTTTTACCTCCCGCAACGTCACCCTGCCGACCTTCCTTGCCGCTTCCGTACCTTCCTGTAAGATCCGGTATACGCCTTCAATATCCTGCTCCAATTCTTTTCTCTTAGCGCGAATCGGCTCCAGAATATCCTCTAAAACGGCATACAGGAACTTCTTTACCTTGACATCTCCAAGACCACCCCGTCTGTAATGAGCTTTCAATTCATCCAGATTCTGGTACTCCGGCAGGAACTTCGCAAAATGTTCGTCCGTACAGAACGCGTCCAGATAGGTAAACACACAGTTACCTTCAATCTTGCCCGGATCCTCCACCCGAATATGATCGGGATCTGTATACATACTCATTACTTTTGTCCGCACTTCCTTCGGATCATCCGACAGATAAATGCAGTTGCCCAGCGATTTGCTCATTTTCGCTTTGCCGTCCGTCCCAGGCAGACGGGAGCAAACCTTGTTATCCGGGATCAGCGCCTGCGGTTCTACCAGAACCGGGGCATAGATGGAATTAAAACTCCGCACAATCTCTCTTGCCTGCTCGATCATCGGCAGCTGATCATCCCCAACGGGTACCGTCGTCGCCTTAAACAGGGTAATGTCCGCCGCCTGACTGATCGGATAGGTAAAAAATCCGACCGGAATGCTGGCCTGGAAATTCCGCTGTTTGATCTCGCTTTTGACGGTAGGATTCCGCTGCAGCCTTGCCACTGTCACCAGATTCATATAGTAGAAACTCAGTTCGCATAACTCCGGCACCTGTGACTGGATAAAAATATGTACCTTTGACGGGTCCAGTCCTGCCGACAGATAGTCCAGCGCCACTTCAATAATGTTCTGCCGCACTTTCTCGGGATTATCCGCATTATCCGTCAGCGCCTGCGCATCCGCTATCATAATATAGATTTCGTCATACTCGCCTGAATTCTGCAGTTCTACCCTGCGTTTCAGGGAACCAACGTAATGTCCCAGATGTAACTTTCCTGTGGGTCTGTCGCCCGTTAGTATGATCTTTCCCATTGTGTCTCTCCTTTTAAACCCAATTATCTGTTCTTATCATATATGATAATGAAAAAGTTTTCAACCGGATTTCACCGGAAATTTACATTTCTTTTCAAATTTTTATAAATTGTTTTATATTGCATTTTCCCGTCAAAAATGCTATACTTCACTTGTGCGTTCCCAGTATAATTCTGCGAACAAACAATTTCCGTTTTCTGACACCAAAACTATGTTGCGGTGGAAGCTCCATATTGATTTTACTGTACCGGCTGTCGTACGGAATCCGTGGAACTTCCATGGTATCCGTACGGTTTTTTTGTAATGCCAGGGGTAAAAGTCTGAATCCACGGCATGCTCGTATGCCAGTGGATGAATGACTTTATACCCCGCCCCAACATGAGGAAGCAGCGGGGCAGAGGCCCTACGGATTCCGAATGTTGAGGCAGGATTGTGAAAGTGCGCAGCACGGAACAATCCGTATGGCATTTCCAAATATACGGAGTAATTCAGCCGTATGGCATTTTTTTCGATCACATGGAAAGGAGGCAGTTATGGAAACGCGTGTCGCGGTAATCGGAATTATCGTAGAAAACCCGGATTCCGTGGAATCACTCAATCATCTGCTGCACAGCTACAGCGCATTTATTATCGGAAGGATGGGCATTCCCTACCCCAGGAGAAACATCAGTGTGATCAGCATTGCGATAGACGCGCCGCAGGATATCATCAGTGCCCTGTCCGGAAAGATCGGCAGGCTGCCGGGTATCAGCGCAAAAACCGCATATTCCCAGATTTCTCCGGCACAACCGGATAAATCCGCGAAATAAAAATCAGAAAAATTTAAAATTACTTGGAAAGGAGACATCATACTATGTACGATCCCAAATCACTAAAAGCAGAGGAATTTATCAACCATGAAGAGATCATGGACACCCTCGCTTATGCAGACGCAAACAAAGATAATCTGGAGCTGGTAGACAGCCTGCTCGAAAAGGCAAAAGCCCTGAAAGGCCTGTCTCACAGAGAAGCATCCGTGCTGCTGGCCTGCGAGGACCCGGAACGGGTTCAGAAAATGTACGATCTGGCAGAACAGTTTAAAAAAGATTTTTACGGCAACCGAATTGTTTTGTTCGCGCCCCTGTATCTGTCTAACTACTGTGTAAACGGCTGTGTCTACTGCCCTTACCATTTAAAAAATAAGCACATCCCCCGGAAGAAACTGACGCAGGAAGATATTGTCAAGGAAGTGACCGCATTACAGGATATGGGACACAAGCGTCTGGCTATTGAAGCCGGTGAGGATCCGGTCAACAATCCGATCGAATATATTCTGGAATGTATCAAAACCATTTACAGCATCAAACATAAAAACGGCGCGATCCGCCGCGTCAACGTAAACATTGCGGCGACTACAGTGGAAAATTACCGGAAATTAAAGGAAGCCGGCATCGGTACCTATATCTTATTCCAGGAAACCTATCATAAGGAAAGCTATGAGAAGCTGCATCCGACGGGACCGAAGCACAACTACGCTTATCATACGGAAGCGATGGACCGCGCTATGGAAGGCGGCATCGATGATGTGGGACTGGGCGTCCTGTTCGGTCTGGAAATGTACCGTTACGAATTTGCCGGTCTTCTGATGCATGCGGAACATCTTGAAGCCGTTCACGGCGTCGGCCCGCACACGATCAGCGTACCGCGTGTAAAACGGGCAGACGACATTGATCCGGATACCTTTGATAACGGTATTGATGACGAAACCTTCGCCAAGCTGTGCGCGCTGATCCGGATCTGTGTACCGTACACCGGTATGATCATTTCCACCAGAGAGTCCAAAGCTGTCCGGGAAAAAGTGATCCGTCTGGGCGTTTCCCAGATCAGCGGCGCGTCCCGTACCAGCGTAGGCGGCTACTATGAGCCGGAACCGGAAGATGAAAAATCCGAGCAGTTTGACGTCAGCGACAACCGAACCCTGGACGAAGTGGTAAGATGGCTGATGGAAATGGGTTATATCCCCAGCTTCTGTACTGCCTGCTACCGGGAAGGCCGTACCGGCGACCGTTTCATGTCACTGTGTAAGAGCGGACAGATCCAGAACTGCTGCCATCCAAACGCGCTGATGACATTAAAAGAATATCTGATGGACTATGCTTCCGAGGAAACCCGCGCAATCGGCGAGAAGCTGATCGAAGCGGAATTAAAGAATATCCCGAAGGAAAAAGTACGCGAAATCTGCGCCGACCATCTGGCAAAGATTGAAGAAGGCATCCGGGATTTCCGGTTCTAAAATTGGAGGTATCTATGAGTTTGAATCATACTCCTTCCGGCGACCGCCTGCACATTGGATTTTTCGGCAGAAGGAATGCCGGGAAATCCAGTCTGGTAAACGCGGTCACCGGACAGGCTCTGGCCGTGGTTTCCGATGTAAAAGGAACTACCACGGACCCGGTTTATAAAGCCATGGAACTGCTGCCGTTAGGGCCGGTCGTTATCATCGATACGCCGGGCATTGACGACAGCGGCGAGCTGGGCCTGCTGCGTGTCAAAAAGGCGAAACAGGTCTGCAACAAAACAGATGTGGCCGTACTGGTTATTGACGGCACGGAAGGGATTACGGAAATCGAGCAGGATTTGATCGAAACCTTTCAGAAAAAACAGATCCCGTATCTGCAGGTCTGCAACAAAGCCGACCTGCTGTCAGAACAGATTCCCGCTCCGGAAGAGATCCGTTCCGGCTCCACGCTGTATGTCAGCGCGTTAAAACAGACCGGCATCTATGAATTAAAAGAAGCGATCGGGAAACTGGGCAAGACCGCCGAGGAACCGTTTCCGATCATCCGGGATCTGATCACTCCGAAGGATCTGATCATTCTGGTAACGCCTATCGATTCCGCGGCGCCAAAGGGCAGAATGATCCTTCCGCAGCAGCAGACGATCCGGGATATATTGGACGCAGACGCCATGTGCATGGTGGTAAAGGAAACGGAATTAAAGAACGCGCTTGCCGCGCTGGAGCAAAAGCCGGCCATGGTGGTAACGGACAGTCAGGCATTCGCGCAGGTATCCGCCGATACGCCGGAAGATATCCTGCTGACTTCATTTTCCATTCTGATGGCACGCCATAAAGGATTGCTGACTGACGCAGTCCGCGGCGTGGCTGCTCTGGAACAGCTGCAGGACAACGATACGGTCCTGATCTGCGAGGGCTGCACACACCATCGCCAGTGCGACGATATCGGCACGGTAAAGCTGCCCCGATGGATCACCAATTATACAAAAAAGAATGTGCGGTTTGCATTTACCTCAGGAGGAGAATTTCCGGAAGACCTGTCGCCTTACAGGCTGGTCGTCCACTGCGGCGGCTGTATGTTAAATGAACGGGAAGTCCGGTACCGGACCGCCTGCGCCGTAGATCAGGGCGTACCGATCACCAATTACGGTACAGTCATCGCCTATATACACGGCATTTTAAAACGCAGTCTGGAAATCTTCCCGGATCTGGCAGCCCTCCTTTAATCCGACCGGACCGCCGCCTGGGTTTTGGGAATCCAAAAACCGAAAACAACCCCGTTTTCCTCGTTTTTTACAAAAACATCTCCCCCGTGGGCGTGCGCAACGGAATTGACGATCGCCAGTCCGATCCCATAATTCCGGGTGCCGCCCCGGGTTCTGGACTGATCCACACGATAAAATGCATCCCACAGTTTTGGCAGCTCTTCCTCCGGAATCGGGCTGCCTTCATTATATACAGTAAAATCAATCCGATCTTTTTGTTCCCGGATCTCCAGACGGATCACGCCCCCATACGTGCAGTATCGGATCGCGTTATCCAGATAATTGCTGAGTGCCTGGAACAGCAGTTCTTTATCTCCATACAGATTGGCGCAGGCTTCATCATAATACTGCTCTCCCCGGATTTCCTTTTCCTGCTCTTTAAGCTGAAACCGGTTCTGCAGCATCTGGATCAGCTCTTCCGCCGTAACTGCCTGTCGCACGATTCCGGGCTGCCCGACTGTATCCGTTTTCGCCAGCAGCAGCATCTTCTGCACCAGATCGTCAATCCGGTCACACTCCTCCACGATCACCGCGCAATAGGTCTGGATCTTTTCCGGCGTATTCGCCACCCCAAACTGCAAGCCTTCGGCATAGCCTTTTACTGCCGCAACCGGCGTTTTCAATTCGTGCGCCATATTTCGCACAAGCTGCCGGCGCTTATCAATATCCTCCTGCAGATTTCGGATACTGGAATCCAGCTGATAAGACATCTCATTGATGGACTGTGCCAGACTGCTGATCTCATCCTTGGAGGTTACGGGGATCCGTTCCGAAAAATCCATCTGTGCGATCCGCTCCGCGCGCTTACTGATCCGGACGATCCTTCGCGTCATATTCCGGGTTCCCACATAAGTAACGCCCAGCCCGACTACAATCAGGCAGCAGCCGCAGATCAAAAGGAACTGATTGGTAATGTCAATCGTCTGATTGATACTGTTTAACGATTTCTGCATGACTAAATACAGATCTCCGATCTGCCTGATATATACGATTCTGGCCCATTTCTCCACCATATCCGTGTACTGCAGAGCTTCGCCCGCCTGAAGCTGTTCCCGGTTCTCACGGATCCTGGAGAGGGTAGACGGATCCAATCCGGCATTCGCGTCCATTCCCGGTCTGGCGTCATATACCAGCTGTCCGTCGGCCTGCGCGATCCGGATCACAAAATTCCAGGTTTCATCCGTATCCCGGATATACTGTTTCACCTGATCCAGTTCCCCGTGATAGGCTTCCGCGATCTCCTCTCCGACATTCCGCATATTTTTTTCGTTCTGAAAAATGTAATACCGCTCTAAATAAGCGGTATCCAAAAAAATCATCACTAATATTACGACGAGCATAAAGCCGCCGAACATCAGGAAATATTTCATATTGATTTTCATGCAGTTCCTCTATTCCAACGTAAACCGGTAGCCGGTCCCCCGGACGGTCTTGATATAATTGCCCGCCTTGCCGAGTTTGGCGCGCAGCATCTTAATATGCGTATCCACTGTTCTGGTCGTGCCGCCGTAATCATAGCCCCAGACTGCCGCCAGGATCCGATCCCGATCCAGCACGATCTTGCTGTTATGCACCATATAAGAAAGCAGCTGATATTCCTTGTGGTTCAGCACGATCGGCTTCCCCTCGATCAATACCTGATGCTCCTTTTCTATGATCTCCATACAGCCGACCTGCAGCGTTTCTCCGTTCAGATATCCGGCCGAACGCAGCGCTGCCTTAACTCTGGCGCACAGGATCTCATAGCTGAAAGGCTTGCTGATATAATCGTTGGCGCCGCTCTCCAGACCTTTGATCTCGCTGGCGGAATCTCCCAGCGCCGTCAGCAGGATCACCGGCACCTGGGATACCTGACGGATCTCTCCCAGAACCTGCCAGCCGCTCAGCTTCGGCATCATAATATCCAGAATGACCAGCTGGATCTCCGTGTCTTTAAAAAACTGCGCGACCGCTTCTTCCCCGTTAAAGGTCTGAATCACTTCATAACCCTGCTGTTCCAGAATATCCCGCAGCAGGTTGCACAATATTTCTTCATCTTCCGCGATTAAAATTTTAATCCGCACGTAATTCACCGCTTTCTACACAAATATAGATGATTTTAATTTTTTGCCGTGAAATATAGGTGAAACCCACCGCATAATCTAACCTTATTCTACTATTTTATAACCTTTTATGCAAGAAATCGGATTGCTTTTTCCTGTAAATTTTTTTATACTGTTTATAAATTCAGGAAAACGGAGGTTATCGAGCTTGAAAAATTATAAGTTATCCGACAACTTTTTAGGATATTATCAGGATCTGATCTTACAGCAGGTTCTCCCTTATCAATATCAGATTTTAAATGACGCGGTTCCGGGCGTGGAAAAAAGTCACGCCATTGAGAATTTCCGCATTGCTGCCAAAGAAGCAGACGGTAAATTTTATGGTATGGTCTTTCAGGACAGCGACGTGGCAAAATGGCTGGAGGCTGCGTCCTATGCGCTGGCATTGCAGCCGGACGCTGCGCTGGAAGCACAGGTTGACGAGATCATTCGTCTGGTCGGCAAAGCGCAGGAGGCAGACGGTTATCTGGATACCTTTTTCTCCATTAAAGAACCGGAACATAAATGGCAGAATCTGCAAGAATGCCATGAGCTTTACTGTATGGGACATATGATTGAGGCAGGCGTCGCTCACTATGAATCAACCGGAAAAACCACACTGCTCTCTATCGCGGAAAAAGCGGCGGACTGCATCTGCGCCCGTTTCGGCAAGGACAAAACGCGCGGCGTTTCCGGTCATCCGGAGATAGAACTGGCTCTGATGCGTTTATATCACGCGACCGGCAGACAGGCTTATCTGGATACCGCGCTCTATTTTATCAACGAACGGGGCACAGAACCGGAATATCTGGAAGAGGAAGCAAAACACCGCGGCTGGGTTCATTTTGATATGGATCCGAGCGATAAGGAATACGCCCAGACTTACGCGCCGGTACGCAAACAGGAGGACGCCGTGGGGCATGCGGTACGGGCAGTTTATCTGTATACCGGTATGGCGGACGCCGGGCGGACTGCCGGCGACGACAGTCTGCTTGCTGCCTGTGAAACGCTTTGGAACAGTATAACAGCCAGACGCATGTATATAAACAGCAGCATCGGTTCCACCGGAACGGGGGAAGCCTTTACCATGGACTATGACCTGCCTAACGATACCAACTACTCGGAGACCTGCGCTTCCATCGGTCTGATCTTCTTTGCGAAACAGATGCTGGACGCCTCCCCTCTGCCAGACAGCCGCTATGCGGATGTGATAGAACGCGCGTTATACAATACCGTGCTTGCCGGAATGTCTTTAGACGGCAAAAATTTCTTTTATGTAAATCCGCTGGAAGCCAACCCGCTTTATGACGGGAAATGTGTGACGCACAAGCATGTGCTCTCCCACCGTCCTTCATGGTATGGCTGTGCCTGCTGTCCGCCGAACGCGGCAAGACTGCTGACTTCCGTCAGCACTTATCTGTGGACTGTAAAAGACACCGCTTTATATGCCAATCTGTTTGCCGGCGGCAGACTGGATCTGTCTGAAGAAAAGGGAATTACCGTGGAAACTGTTACGGATTATCCGTTGGACGGCGTGATCGATTTTCGTGTCGACACCGCTGCCAATACGCCTGTTTCCGTCTTCGGCATTCGAATTCCCGACTGGTGCGCTATGTATCAGATCACGGTAAACGGAGAACCGGTTTTGCCGGAAGTGATCCACGGTTATGCCCGGATTCCGCTGCCTGCAGGCTGTATTACGCAGATCCGCCTGACCTGCACCATAACGCCGCAGCGGGTTTTCGCAAATACCAGCATCCGTGAAGACCTAGGATGTGTCGCCATTATGCGCGGTCCTTTGCTTTATTGTATTGAAAGCGTGGACCATGACGGTGACCTGCGCGGTATTTTCATCAAAAAAGACAGTCCCATCACCGAACTGCCTTATACCAGATCCCTGCTAAACGGGATCGTACCGCTGCAAATGGAAGGTTACCGGATCCCGCCGTCAGATGCGCTGTACACCTATCAGCGCCCTGCCGCAGAACCGGTCACGCTTTATGCGATCCCCTATTACGCATGGGATAACCGGGGTGAAAACGAAATGAAAGTATGGCTGCATGAAATGGAATAAGCGGTGATTTTCACCGCTCTTCCCCTCGAAGCCTGCGGGGCATTTTTTTCGCCACAAGCGAAACGGTCTGTCCTAAAAACAGGGACATCAGGATCGTTACCACGCCGACGCTTCCGCTGAAGATAAACCCGATCAGGACTGCGGTAAAATCCCAGCCCACACGGATATACTGAAACGGAACGGACGGGAGCTTCTGTGAGATCATAAAGGGCAGCGCGTCATAAGGCGCTGTTCCCAGATCCGTAGACATGTAAACAGACGCCGAGACGATAAACGCCGCAAGCGCAGGAATCATGATCAGAAGCCGAAATACCATGCTGTCAAATAAGGTTTCAAATCCGCTGATCTCCCAGAGCCATAAACAGAAATCCACGGTATAGCCTACCAGCACCATATTCAGCACCGTACCGATCCCGATCTGTTTCCGGCCCCATAAAATAACAGGAATAAACAGGATAATATTAAGCGCCATCTGCCAGTTCCCGAACCCGATCCCGAATCTGGCCGAAATGGAAAGATTCATATAAGAAAACGGATCGGTTCCCAGATTCACCAGTTTCAGAATCGAGAGTGTGAATCCCATAAAAAATACACTGATCAATGTTGCGATAATTCGTCCTGTTTTTCCTGCCATTTTATTGTAATCTCATCTGTTATACAGATTTTCTCCTCTACTCTTTTTTCTTTGCGATCTCCTGCTCCTGGATCTTGGCGGGCGCCTGCTCATATCGGGCGAAGGTATAGGAAAATTCTCCCGCTCCGCCTGTTACGGAACGTAAAGCGGTACAATAGCCGTACAGTTCGCTTTCCGGAACTTCTGCAGTGATCTGCTGTTTTCCGGTCCCTGCCGGCTCCATGCCCAGTACCCTGCCCCGTCTCCCGGTCAGACCGCTCATAATATCGCCGGTATACATTTCGGGTACGGTTACCACAAGCGTCATCACCGGTTCCAGCAGCACCGGTTTCGCTTTCATAAAGCCGTCTTTAAATGCCTGAAGTGTTGCCATCTTAAATGCCAGCTCTGAAGAATCCACCGTATGGTAAGAGCCGTCGTACAGGACAGCCTTTACGCCCACAACTGGATAGCCGGCCATCGGTCCTTTCTGTACAGCTTCCTCCAGTCCCTTTTCCACCGCCGGGAAATAATTCCGCGGAACGGCGCCGCCTACAACGGTCTCTTCAAAAACATAGGGAACCGACAGATCGCCGGACGGCTCGAACGTCATCTTGACATGACCGTATTGTCCGTGTCCGCCGGACTGTTTCTTATATTTGGATTCCACATCGGAATTGCCTAAAATGGTCTCTTTATAAGCGACCTTCGGACGCTCCAGCGTGATCTCTACCCGATACTCCTGCAGCAGCCTGCTTGCCAGGACCTCAATATGCTGATCGCCCATTCCATAGAGCAGCAGCTGGTGATTCTCCACATCATTCCGGTACCGCATGGTCTGATCCTCGTGCGTCAGCTTCTGCAAAGCCTGGGAAATCCGGTCTTCATCGCCTTTTTTCACTGCACGGTAGCGCATATAGGTGTACGGCACGGAATATTCCGTTTTGGCGTATTCGATTGGATTCGTCCTGGTCGAAATGGTATCGCCGGTCCGGGCCTTAAACAGCTTGCCGATGGCGCCGATATCGCCGGCATGCAGCTCCGGAACCTCAATGGGCTTATTGCCCCGCATTACATAAAGTCGGGAGAGCCGCTCCTCCTGATCCTTATCCACGTTGTAAACCGTATCGTCGCTCTTTAATACGCCGCTGCAGACCTTGATAAAAGAATATTTTCCGATAAACGGATCTACAATGGTCTTAAAGATAAACGCCGATTTGGATTTATAGAAATCATAGTTGGCCTCAAACAGTTCATGCGTCCGCATATTGATCCCTGCGCAGGTCCGTTTATCCGGACTGGGCAGATATTTGACAATATCGTCGAGCAGGGTATAAACGCCCTGTACCAGGATTGCGGAACCCATGGTAACCGGTACGATGCTGCCGTCCGCTACATTTAATTTTAAGGCCGCGCGGATCTCCGCCTCGGAGAATTCTTCTCCTTCAAAAAACCGCTCCATAAATTCTTCACTGGTCTCCGCCACCGCTTCTACCAGAGCGTCCCGGCACAGGTTCATATTATCCAGAGAATAATCCGGAATGGCAAACGGCTCCACGGTTCCGTCCGGCAGCCACTTATTCCCCGTCCGGCTGATCACATTGATATATCCGATAAACTTCTCATTCTGACGAATCGGCAGATGGAACGGCGCAATACATTTTCCGTACAGTTCCTTCAAGTCCGCAACCACCTGCCGGAAGCTGGCGTTGTCAATATCCATATCCGTCACATAGACGATCCGCGGCAAATGATATTTCTCGCACATCTCCCAGGCCTTCCTCGTACCGGCCTCCACGCCTGCCTTGCCGGATACGCAGATGACCGCGCCGTCCGCCGCCGCGATCGCTGCCTCTGCCTCTCCTACGAAGTCCAGATATCCCGGCGCATCCAGAATGTTGATCTTCGTATTGTTCCACTCTAACGGAACGACCGACAGACCGATAGAAAACTTCCGGTTCTGCTCTTCCTTGCGGTAATCGCTGATCGTATTCCCGTCTGTTACCTTGCCCATTCGCGTAATCGCTCCGGTCAGATACGCCATCGCTTCGGTCAGCGTGGTCTTGCCGCTGCCGCCATGTCCCAGCAGCACCACATTACGGATATTATCCGTTGTGTAAACCTTCATAAAATACCTCTCTTTCTGTTTGTAAAACTCCACGCGCAATTCGCTCTTGACTTAGAATAGGTCTGAGCTTATGATAGTATCATTATAGCAAATCTGTTTTTATAAGTAAATACACGATATCAGGAAATGGAGGAGAATCGAGCATGAAATATCGAAAAATCGGAAAATGGGGCATGAAGGTAAGCGAGATCGCAGTCGGCAGCTGGATGACCGATTTAGGCGGCGGCAGCGCCGTGGATGTCGCGCGGGAAACCATCCGGCTGGCACACGAAAACGGCGTCAATTTCTTTGACTGCGCGGACGCATACAGCGGCGGCGGTGCGGAACGGTTTCTGGGAAATGTATTAAAGGAATTTCCCCGCAGCTCCTATGTCGTATCCAGCAAAGTCTTTTTCCCGATGGGGCCCGGCGCCAACGACTGGGGACTGTCGCGGAAGCACATCATCGAACAGCTGGATCAGTCTTTAAAGAATCTGCAGGTGGACTATCTGGATATGTATTTCTGCCACCGGTTCGATCCGGAAACCCCGATGGAAGAGACGCTGCAGACGTTAAGCGATATGGTCGCGCAGGGAAAGATCCTGTATTACGGCGTCAGCGAATGGAGCCCGGTACAGATTCAAAAGGCTCTGGGGATCATCAAAGACCTGGGACTTCGTCCTATGAATGTGATCCAGCCGCAGTACAATATGATGGACCGCTATATCGAAGATGAGATCATGAGTATCTGTGAAGAAAACGGCATGGGGATCGTACCGTTCTCCCCGTTATCGCAGGGACTGCTCACTGGCAAATATAAGAAAGGGCAGCCGCTGCCGGAAGGTTCCCGCGCTACCCATCAGGCAGATAAACAGATCAACAATATGCTGACCGATGAAAATCTGGATAAGGTGGAGAAACTGTCTAAGATCGCCGACGGTCTTGGAATTCCCATGTCCGTTCTGGCGCTGGCGTGGACGTTGCGTAAGCCTGTAATCTCCAGTCTGATCACCGGAGCCACCAAGCCCTCCCAGTTAGAGAGTAATCTGGCGGCCAGCGGCATTACCCTGCCCGACGACGTACTGGCAGAGATCGAACAGATTTTAGACTATCATCCGTTCTTCCGGAGAGTTGGATAAGACTGTTCCAGTTTCAGTAATTCCTGTTTTTTATCCAATCCGCCCGCATATCCGGTCAGGCTTCCGTCACTGCCGATCACGCGGTGACAGGGGATCAGGATCCCGATAGGATTATGGCCGACCGCCTGTCCTACAGCCTGCGCGGACGCGCGCCTGCCGGTCTGCTGCTCCAGCATTCCCGCAAGCGCGCCATATGTGGTCGTTTGCCCATAGGGAATCGCGGACAGCTGTTTCCAGACACGCCGCTGAAACTCTGTGCCCTGCGGATGCAGCGGTACGGTGATCGGCGGATTTTTTCCCGCGAAATAGTCCATCAGCCACATCTGCAATTCTCGAAACAGTTCTATAGTTCCGATATCCGTCACTGTTTCCGGTTTTCCCTGACCTAACGTACTTTCATAATATTTCTGCTGTTCGAACCATAACCCTGTAATTGCCGTCTGATCACAGGCTGCCGTCATGGGCCCCAGCGGAGTCCCGATCCGGTAGATCCAATTTTTTCTTTCTTTTGTTTCCAATCTGCTTCCGCCTTTCCGCCCGATTATCCGGCCGCATTTCTACTTTTTATTTATAGCATGGTACCTCAAAAAGTCAATTAAAAAATTGCGCGCGAATCGGGAAAGATGCTTGACAGCAGACCGGTTTGCGATACAATATGAGAAAACAGAGGTTTGCGGTTTTGCTTTTTAAAGGAGTATTTATGAAACAGATCAAGATCTGCGGCATTACGCAGGAACAGGAAACAGACTATTTAACAGAAGCCGGAGTAGACTATGCCGGTTTTGTCCAGTTTGTCCCCAAAAGCAAACGGAATATCAACACCGAACAGGCAGTTTCCATTATGAAGCGGCTTCCTTCTTCTATTCAAACTGTGGCCGTTACCATCAGTCCCACGGCAGAGCAGATCCGCGCCATTGAAGCCGCCGGATTTTCTCTGATCCAGATTCACGGAACGATCAGCGACCGGCTGCTGGATTCGATTTCCATCCCGATCATTCGCGCTTTTAATGTAAGCAATCTTTCTGAATATGATCGGTTTCATAAACATCCAAATGTAATCGGCTATATCTTTGACGCACAGATCCCCGGCAGCGGAAAACCGTTTGACTGGTCTCTGATCTCAGGTCTGCCGCGGGACGATAAATTTATGCTGCTGGCCGGAGGGATCACGCCTGACAATGCGGCAGAAGCGATCCTGGCTACCGGCGCCGACGGCATCGATATCAGCTCTGGCGTGGAAAATGACAACGGCATCGGAAAAAGCCGCGAGAAAATCCTGCGGCTCGTAAAAGAAATTCGGCAGATAGACTGCGGTTAAACGTTCTATCTGCCGATCTCATTTCACATTTTAACTTTTCAAAGAAAACTCTGCCGGGAAAACACATCAGTCCTTCATATCACTATTCCAAATGTATCAGTTTATTTCCCATATCGTTTCATATTATATCATTTGTCATCCCACATTTCAAGCATTTTAAGGGAAATATTCCCATAAATGTCGATTTTTGGCGGATATAATAAAACAAAAAATTGAGAGGATACATAGGATGTATATTGAAGAGTTTCCAATCAGGCTTGCAAAACTTCGGATCGAAAAAGGAGTATCCGCCCGGGATATGAGTTTGTCAATCGGGCAGAATGCCGGTTATATCAATAATATTGAAACCGGAAAAGCGCTTCCGTCTATGAGCGGATTTTTTTATATCTGCGAATATCTGCATGTTTCTCCGCGGGATTTCTTCGATACGGAGCTTGATCAGCCGGAAGAACTGCAAATGCTGACTGAAAATCTCAAAAAATTAAATTCGCAGCAGTTAAAAAACATCTCTTCCATTGTAGAAGGACTTATTCATAAATAATCTGTCAATCCATTTTACAATAAAAAATCAACAGTTGGAATCCGAACCGTCCAACTGCCGATCAAACTTTCTGCCGCTTAACTTTTTTAAGCGGGTGATGGGAATCGAACCCACATATCCAGCTTGGAAGGCTGGTGTTCTGCCACTGAACTACACCCGCAGATAAAATATATAGAAACAGCCGGCATCCGAACCGCGGTCCGGACTGCCAACTGGAACTGGCCAGAACTGGAATCGAACCAGTGACACAAGGATTTTCAGTCCTTTGCTCTACCAACTGAGCTATCTGGGCAAAGACCGTCCTAAAAGGAATCGATTTCTGCCTTATCCTTCACAACAGGCGTTATTTTACCCTGCTTTTTTTCTATTGTCAAGTACTTTTTTTCATTGCGGCCCGCTCCTTTTCCAACTCCCGATAAAGCTGTCCTACATTCGAAAATATATTATAAGGCGTGATCACCGCCTTCAATTCTACCTTCGGGATCCCTGCCGCCCGGTAAGCATCCAGAAATTCATCCAGCGAAGAACCATCCGCTCCGGAAAACACCAGCACTTCCTCCGGCAGCATCACAGGCTCCGCTTCTGCCTGCCGCGGCAGTCCGGCGATCCCCGCCAGTGTTCCCAGCGATTTTCCGAAGTCACGCTCTTCTACTTCCCGGTACGTCATGCCCAGCTGCCGGCAGATCCGGTCAATCTGTGCGGCTTTCATCGCGTTGATGCGAAAGCCCAATACGATTTTTTCCATCCCTGCTCTCCTGTCTCTAAATCACATAGTTTCCAGCTTCCTGCAGATGCCATTCTACCAAATCCGCCAGTGTCACATGGTCGATCACATCTTTGATCGCGTCGTCCAGTTTCTTCCACAGGCGAAAGGTTACACAATCCTCCTGCCGAAGACAGGGATTCTCATCCGTATCCAGACAGCTGACCGGCGCCATACTGCCCTCTGTCAGCCGCAGGATCATGCCGACCGTATATTCCTCCGGCTTGTACGTCAGCAGATATCCGCCCTGGGAACCCCGCATGCTCCGCACATACCCCGCTTTATTTAAAATCGCGATGATCTGTTCCAGATACTTATTGGAAATATTTTGTCTGGCAGAAATCTCCCGGATCTGCACCGGTTTTTCCTGGCTGTTTAAGGCCAGATCCAGCATCAGCCGGAGCGCATATCTGCCCTTTGTAGATACCCGAACCACAATACGCCTCCATCAATTCATATCAAATCACTAGAAATAACTTTATCATAACAAATGAATCTCCGTTCGTCAACCTTCCGAATAGCAGATTCCCTGCAAGAATCTCCGTATAATCATTGACTTTTATGATCTTATGTGTTAAAGTCCTAATAGTTTTTGCAGTTAACGCTTTTAACTGTTAAAGTAAAAGATTGGAGGATTGTTTTATGATTTTGAAGGTACTGATTTTAGTTGTATACTTCGCTGTACTGGTTGGGATCGGTCTGTATTGCCGCAAGCATTCTACCGATGTCAACGGATTTGTTTTAGGCGGCCGGGCCGTCGGACCGTGGCTGACCGCATTTGCTTACGGTACTTCCTATTTTTCCGCCGTTGTGTTTGTCGGCTATGCCGGACAGTTTGGCTGGAAATACGGAATCGCCGCTACCTGGGCCGGGATTGGCAACGCTGTGATCGGTTCTCTGCTGGCCTGGGTGATCCTGGGAAGAAGAACCAGAATTATGACGCAGCATCTGGATTCCGCCACCATGCCGCAGTTTTTCGGCCGGCGGTTTAACAGTACGCCGTTAAAGATCGTGGCTTCCGCCATCATCTTTATTTTCCTGATCCCTTATACCGCTTCCCTGTATAACGGTCTGTCCAGACTGTTTGGCATGGCATTTGATATTGACTATTCCGTCTGTATCATTCTGATGGCGGTATTGACCGCGGTCTATGTCATTGCCGGCGGCTATATGGCAACTGCCATCAATGATTTTATCCAGGGCATTATCATGCTGGGCGGTATTTCCACCATTATCGTTGCGGTTATTAAGAGCAAAGGCGGCCTGATGACCGCGCTGGACGGACTGGCACAGGTATCCGATCCTGCCGTATCCGCCACCCCCGGCGTATTTGCTTCTTTCTTCGGGCCGGACCCGTTAAACCTGATGTTTGTGGTAATCCTGACCTCTCTGGGAACCTGGGGCCTGCCGCAGATGGTGCAGAAGTTTTATGCTATCAAAGATGAGAAGGCGATCCAGAAGGGTACCATTATCTCCACTATCTTCGCATTGGTTGTTGCCGGCGGATGCTATTTCCTGGGCGGTTTCGGAAGACTGTTCTCGGATCAGATCGATGTTGTGGCAAACGGCTATGATTCCGTCATTCCGACCATGCTGCAGAATTTAAGCCCGATTCTGATCGCGCTGGTTGTGATCCTGGTGCTGTCGGCGTCCATGTCAACGCTGTCCTCTCTGGTGATCGCGTCCAGTTCTACTTTAACGATTGACTTTTTAAAGGATCAATTCATTAAAAATATGAGCGAGAAAAAACAGGTACTGATGATCCGGATCCTGATCGTGGTCTTCATCGCGATTTCTTCGATCCTGGCGCTGATCCAGTACAAGAGCTCTATTACCTTTATTGCACAGCTGATGGGAATTTCCTGGGGCGCGCTGGCCGGTTCTTTCCTGGCGCCGTTCCTATATTCCCTGTACTGGAAGAAGACAACGAAGGCTGCCTGCTGGGCGTCTTTCATCTTCGGTTCCGGTATCATGATCGTCGATATGCTGGTTCCTTCCATCCTGCCGAAGATCATGCAGTCCCCGATCAACTGCGGCGCGATCGCTATGCTGGCAGGTCTGATCATCGTTCCGGTCGTCAGCCTGTTTACACCGAAGCCGGATCCCAAGCTGGTCGAAGATGCGTTTGCATGCTATGAAAAAGAAACGGTAGTAACACAGAAGACCGCGCTGGGCGACAGTGCAAAGTAGAACACTCGCGGAATAAACTTACATAACAAAAAGATATAAGAGGAGCATGCGTTCAATCATTCCTTCCCGACTCAGAGAAAGTCCGTCGGTTTGGGACATAGAGCGCATGCTCTTTCTTACTTTAGTCCCAACACGGTCTCCAGAGGCAGTTCTAAACTCTGAGCAATAATCTCCGGACTCACAAAATTCAGAAGCTTTCTGGCACTTTCCAAAATTGCCTCCTGACGCCCTTCTCGGCGGCCCTCTCGGCGTTCTCTTCGCTTTAAGTCATCAATCGCTTTACACATATTGACCTTCCTCCCTTCATCTGCTTTAACTTCATTATTTCGCAGATACATCTTTGCTGCAATATCTTTTTTACCCATTGGTTTACCTTCATTATAGCATATGTTTTTTCTTTTTCAATATAAAATCTTATTGTTTTGCTTTACTTTCAATTTGCATTTTCGCAAAAAAAGAGGATGCCCCAAAGTCAATTCGATTGACTTGAGGGACACCCTCATCAAATATCTGAATAAAAAAGTTAACCAAAGCCTTTCTATCCCCGGTTCTGCTGCGCTACCAGCTGGTCAGCGCCGTACTTCTTCCGCAGCGCCGGTTTCTCGATCTTGCCGGTCGCATTTCTGGGAACCTCCGCAAAGATGATCTTTTTCGGCCGCTTATATCTGGGCAGCCCCAGGCAGTATTCATTGATCTCCTCTTCCGTACAGGTCATGCCGTCTTTAACGGAAATAATGGCGCCGGTAATCTCGCCCAGCCGTTTATCCGGAAGCCCGATCACAGCCACATCCTTAACCGCTTCATAGGCCGACAGGAAATTCTCAATCTGTACGGGATAAATATTCTCACCGCCGCTGACGATCACATCCTTCTTCCGGTCTACCAGGAAGATAAAGCCGTCCTCGTCCTGCATCGCCATATCTCCGGTATACAGCCACCCGTCCTTCAGCGTCTCCGCCGTCGCCTGCGGATCATTATAGTAACAGGTCATAACGCCGGGACCTTTCACACATAATTCCCCTACATCGCCCTGCTTAACCTTCTCTCCGTTCTCATCCACGATCTTGCACTTCCAGCGATATCCGGGAATCCCGATCGCGCCTACCTTATGGATATTCTCAACGCCCAGATGCACACACCCCGGTCCTGTAGACTCCGACAGACCGTAATTGGTATCATACAGGTGATTCGGGAAGTATTCCTTCCAGCGTTTGATCAGAGACGGCGGAACCGGCTGCGCGCCGATATGCATAAGCCGCCACTGGTCTAACTGGAAATCCTCCAGCTTCAGATCTCCTCTGTCCAGACAGTCCAGGATATCCTGCGCCCACGGCACCAGCAGCCAGACAATCGTACACTTCTCGCTGGAAACCGCATTTAAAATGATCTCCGGCGTGGTTCCCTGCAGCAGCACCGCTTTGCTGCCCGCGCACAGACTTCCCATCCAGTGAAATTTCGCGCCGGTATGATAGAGCGGCGGAATACACAAAAATACGTCGTCTCGCCCGGTCATATGGTGCTTCTGCTCCATCTGGGCCGCCTGGGTCAGGCTCTCATGGTTGTGCAGGATCGCCTTCGGAAATCCGGTCGTACCGGACGAAAAGTAAATCGCGGCGTCATCCTCTTCCTCCAGACGGATGAGCGGCGGCTGGCTGGAACAATCCGCAACCAGTTCCCGGTAGCTCTCCGCGAAATACGGGCAGCCGTCTCCCACATAGATCAGCAGTCTGCCCTGATTTACCTCTGATTCAATACTCTCGATCCGTCCGATAAATTCCGGACCGAAAAATAAGATATGTACTTCCGCCAGATTGATACAATATTTGATCTCATCCGCGGAAAACCGAAAATTAAAAGGTACTGCAATCGCGCCGGTTTTTAAGATTCCAAAATAGATCGGAAGCCACTCCAGACAGTTAAACATCAGGATCGCAACCCGGTCGCCCTTTTTTATCCCTCTGCTAAGCAGCATATTCGCCACACGGTTTGCCTTCTCGTCAAAAACGCTCCATGTCAGCTCCCGCCTGTACGGAACCGACGATACCTGCTGTACCAGGTCGAATTCCTTCCAGTTGGTCTTTCTTCTGTCTTTCATAGTGGGATTCAGTTCCACCAGGGCTACCTCGTCCCCATACAGCTTATGATTTCGTTCCAATAAGTCCGTTACCGGCATAATTCTTTCCTCACTTTATCCTCTTATTTTACTTCATTTGCCTGAACTGTTTCATGCTTTTGGGATTTTACCCGTTAAAGTATTTTCTACGGTTAAAAATAGCACAAATGCGAAAGAAAGTCAACCTTCCTTCATTGACAACCTGTCCGTTTTGCACTATGATAAGGGCAGCATAAGAATATTCGCAAAACAATTTGGAGGGCTCTATGATCATCGATTTTCACACCCATACATTTCCTGATAAGATCGCGGCCGCGGCCATTGACAAACTGGCGCGGGTTTCCCGCACGATCCCCTATTCCGACGGTACGGTCACGGGACTGGCGGCTTCCATGGAGCAGGCAGGCATCGACTATTCCGTCAATATGCCGGTTATGACCAGCGTCGCGCAGGTGGAGAAGGTAAACAGTTCCCTGATGCGGTCGCAGGAACAGTTTCTGCAGCAGGGGATCCTGACTTTCGGCGGTATGCACCCGGACTATGAGAATTACCGGGCTGAACTGAAACGGCTGAAAGAGAACGGATTTTTGGGAATCAAACTGCATCCGGCTTATCAGAGTGTAGACCTGGACGATATCCGCATGATGCGCATTATCGACTGCGCGTCCGAGCTGGGACTGATCACACTGACTCACGCGGGAATCGACATCGGTATATATGAGCATAACTACTGTTCGGTTTCGCACGTTTTACATGTGCTCGATCAGGTTCACCCGGAGAAATTTGTGCTCGCGCACATGGGGAACTGGGGCTGCTGGGACGAAGTGGAGCGTGACCTTGCGGGCGCGCCGGTCTGGCTGGATACGGCCTTTTCCATCGGAACGATCGCACCCAATCCCGACGTTGCCGAACTGCCTTATCAGCCTGAGAATCTCCCGACGGAAGATTTTCTGCGCATTGCCCGAAAGCACGGAACCGGCCGCATCCTGTTTGCTACGGATTCGCCCTGGAGCGATCAGCAGGATTACGTCGCCCGGTTTCTGGATATGCCGCTTACCGAACAGGAGCGGGAAGAGATTTTCTCCAAAAATGCCCTTGCATTATTAGGGCTTACATTACCCGAACGGGTATCACGGCATTGCAGCCAATAGTTTGCAGAAAGGAGATTTTATCTCAGAAAGAAGCGTCTATATGTTAATTCGAAAAGCAGAACCCAGAGATATGGAAGCGCTGCTTAATATCTACAACTACGAAGTGATCAACGGCATTGCCACATTTGACATTTCCCCCAGGAACATAACAGAATGGAAACAATGGTTCCGAAAACACAACGTAGACAATCACCCGCTGATCGTTGCCGAGGCAGACGGTCAGATCGCGGGATATGCCTGTCTGTCCTCTTATCGGGAATACAACGCTTTCCGTTCTTCTGTGGAGCTTTCCATTTATGTAGGAGCGGATTTCCGGCAGCGCCGGGTCGCTGTCAATTTAATGGAACGCATTATTGAGGAAGCCAGACAGGATGAACGGACGCACCTGATCGTTTCTTTAATTACCAGCACGAATCAGTTAAGCATTCACCTGCATGAGAAGTTCGGCTTTACCTATTGCGGGGCGCTGCATGAGGTTGCTTACAAGATGGACAGCTACCGGGATGTCGTCGTCTATGAATTACGGGTATGATATCACTTGTTCTTCAAAAAGACGTCTGATGATTTCCGGTAAACAATATCTAACTTCCAGTAAAATCGCTTTCGTTTCCCGCATCCTGAAGATGACAATTTGGGAACAGCATTCGTATTGTGAATGCATTATATTATAGCTGCCACGTGGGAATTGGAAGGTGATGGTATGGAAGAAATTCTACATTATATTGAGGCTCATATTGATGAACCGTTAACGAATAAACAGTTGGCAGAAATTGCAGGATATTCAGAATCCCATTTTATTCGTTTATTTAAACAATATACAGGTATGACTTGTATGCACTATATTTGGAAGCAAAGATTGATCAGGGCTTCCGAAGCGATTATCAGTGGCGTCAGGATCATTGACGCCGCGTTTCAATATGGATGGCAGTCGCACAGTGCATTTACAAAATCATTCAAACGAGAATTTGGTTTTTCTCCATCCCTTCTTAGAACAATGTATATAGAACTTAATTGTTTAGGAGGCAGCCATATGAATTATAATTTTATGAGAAAACCAGATGTTGGAGCAACAAAGGAGCAGCTATTTGAACTTTTAAAAATATCCCTGAAGGATAACGGCATAAAAACAGACGATGCACAGTTAAATCGTATCTACCGTTTTGCCTGTCAAACATACGCCGGAATAACCCGCTACTCCGGTGAAGAATATGTGACGCACCCGCTTAATGTCTCTATTATCCTGTCGGAAATGGGTGCGGATCCCAACGTGATTCTCGCCGGCATGTTATGCGATTCCGCAGCGAAAGGGAATCTAAACTCAGATAAATGCAGCAAAGAGTTGCCGTCAGAAATTTTCCATATTGTGGCGGCTTTGAAAATTGAAAATAAAGATTTGAAAACTGCTCCAGAAGAAGTGATTCAGATTAAACTTGCAGAGCGGCTTCACAATATGAGAACCATCGATTATATCAGTGATACAAAAAAAGAATTAAAGATCAAAGAAACCATTGAAATTTTTATGCCATTGGCCAGAAGGCTGAACTGTAAAAAGCTCATCGATGAATTGAATGAGCTGGCAGCAAGATAAAGGCACGTCTCTTTGAGTGCCAACTGCCGAGAGATTGGCGATACCTATATGAACGCAAGAAAAGGACAGAACATGAAAAACAGTTCTGTCCTTTGCAATCATTTTTCCGGATTATTTCACCGCATTTTTTTACTCCAATTCTACTCCCCGCATGCGGGAAATGGCAAAAAATAAATCCACTGCACGCACCTCATCCAGCCACAGCTCATATTTTTTCGAGTCGGAAGGCGTGGAGTCGGCGGCCACGTTAAACATGGAGGCGACCTGCTTCCGGCAGAATTTCTTTCACCTGTTCCGTCCTGTCAGAAATCCGATAATTTTCCATCAGCAGAACCGTATCGGCATAGCGCAGACATTCTCCGGAGCCGCCGATCACAAGGATCGTAGAAATCCCCATCTCTTTTAATTCACAGATACGGTCCGTAAATGGCACGATCGGTTCGTCCGTTACCAGTTTCCGCATCATCGCATCCCGAATCATAAAATTGGTGGCGCTGGTATCTTCATCGAATAAAAAGAAACATGCCGGCGATCAGCATGTTTCTTACCGTCAATCAAATTATATAAAAACCTATAAAAGATCCGAGGCAGCAACGGTTATGACAACATCAGATGTCAATCCTCCGTTTTTGCCTCCTCTGCCCCTCTCATTCCTTCTACCTGAAGTGTCTGAATATCATAGGAAAGCGTAATGCCGGAGCCCGAATAAATGCGGTAAAACTGCCCGGTCACACGCTCCGCTACCTTCTTTCCGTTTTCGATATTGGTATCTACCAGAATGACCAGATACTGGACACTGCTGTACCGGCTGCCCACATCCACCATACGCAGGGAATAGGCGATCGCTACTTCCAGCGCCGACATGGCTTCCTCAAATATACTCTTATCCACATAGCCGCTGTTGCCGCTCTTAAGGGTAAACAGCACCATCTGGACGCTCTGCCCTTTTCGCTTGACACAGCGGGACAGATAGGTATAGAGGTTCTTAAATTCATCATAATGCACCTTATAGATGCCTTCTGCCTGATCCATCCTGCCTTCCAGAATATGGCGGATATTATCCAGATCCGTCTGCACTTTGCTCTGTTCCTGATCCATTCCGACAGGGCTGAAGAAATGAACGGAATTTTTCCCGTTCCGCTTTACGTGATACAAGGCTTTATCCGCATTGTTATAAAGCGTTGAGAAATTCCTGCCGTCCCGCGGACACAGAGAAATCCCCGCCGATATGCTGACCATCTCCCTGCATTTTTCATCTTTCATATTTTCGGTAAAGGCATCCCGGATCTGCCGGATCTTCTCTTCGATCTCCCGCTTCAGTTCCACATCGCAGAGAAACAGGACAAATTCATCGCCGCCCATCCGGCATACAACGTCCGTGTCCGGCATATTGGCTGAAAGCGCTGACGCCATCAGCTTTAATACCTTATCGCCCATCAAATGCCCGTAGGCATCGTTAACATCTTTAAAGTTATCGATATCCAGAATGACGAATACGCCCTTATGCCCTTCCCGGATCAGGCTGGTAACCCGTTCTTCGCCGTATCGGCGGTTATTCAGTCCCGTCAGGAAATCTACCGTTCCCTTTCCGGCGCCATACTCTGTCAGGATCTTGCTTAACAGAGCGCTGCTCTCTTCCGCCATGTTGATCTCTTCCGGATTCGTACTGTCATATTCTCTTCTGCTCTGGGCGGGAATATAAAATCCTTCTTTGAGCATTTCCACAAAAACACGCGCTAGCATCGGATCAAACTGTGTCCCGGCACAGCGTTCAAACTCCGCAATCACTTTTTCCGTCGGCAGCTTCGTCCGGTAGATCCGGTTGGAAGTCATGGCGTCATAGGCGTCTGCGATCCCGATGATCCTTGCGTAAAAAGGAATTTCTTCTCCTTTCAGACCGTTGGGATAGCCCTTGCCGTCATACCGCTCATGATGATAGTACGCGCCTTCCGCCACGCCTTTGATCATTCGGATATCCTTTAAAATCTCGTGTCCGATCACAGGATGTTTCTTGATCAGGGAAAATTCTTCCGCTGTCAGACGGGAAGGTTTATTTAAAATAGAGTCGGGAACCCCGATCTTACCGATATCGTGCAGCAGAGCAATATAATGCAGATTGCGCACCTCTCCTTCACTCCATCCCAGCCGTCTGGCAATCGCTTCGGAACATTTGGCGACTCGCAGGGAATGTCCGGACGTATAAGTGTCTTTCGCGTCAATCGTATTGGCGATCACCATAATGGAATTGAGCGATACCCGCTCCACCAGCCTGGTCTTCTCCGCCAGCCGGCTCTCCAGTTCCCAGCGCAGCGTATACAATTCCACCGCGCGGCTGATCCGGTTTCTCATGATCACCGGAACAAACGGCTTCGCGATAAAATCCGTAGCTCCCATGGCAAAACAAGCCTCTTCCGTCTCCGGTTTGGCGTCAGCCGTCAGAATGATCACGGGGATCTTTCTCCATTCTTCCCTTTCCTGAATCCGTTGCATCGTTTCTCTGCCGTCCATATCCGGCATATGTAAATCCATCAGGATCAGCTTCGGTTCCTGTTCTTCCAGAAACGCCAGTGCTTCCTGTCCGGATCCGACCGAGGCGATCTGAAAATCCTTCTCCAGGATTTTCCCTGCCAGTTCCAGACTCAAGCGGTCGTCGTCCACGATCAGAATATCGACCTTTTTAATCTCCTGCTCCTCCATTTCGCAATCCCACCTTTTTCCAACCTGCTGCTCGGTTTACTGATACAAATGCCGTTTATCGATCACGCGCACTGCTTTTCCTTCACTTCTGACAATACTCTTCGGCGGCACGACCTTCACATCTACTTTAATTCCCAGCATGGATTTTAAGCCTTTTACTACCTTTGCCTCTCTTTCCGCAACCGTAACGGACGGATCGGCCTCCATCTCCGGCGTCAGCTCTACCTGTACTTCGATCTGATCCCTGTTCTGGATCCTGTCGACCAAAATCTGATAATTGGCCTGATATCCCTGATTTAATAAAACGGCTTCAATCTGAGACGGCCATACGTTAACGCCCTTAATGATCATCATATCGTCGCTTCTTCCCATCGGCTTATGCATCCGCACATGGGTACGGCCGCAGGAACATTTCTTTCTGGTCAGATAGCACAGGTCTCTGGTCCGATAACGCATCAGCGGGAACGCCTTCTTGGTAATACAGGTAAATACCAGTTCTCCCACTTCTCCTTCCGGCAGCACCTCTCCGGTCTCGGGATTGATGATCTCCGCGATAAAGTGATCCTCCTGAATATGCATGCCGGCCTGTTCCTTACATTCAAACGATACGCCGGGGCCGGAAATCTCCGTCAGTCCGTAAATATCGTAGGCTTTGATCCCCAGTGCCTCCTCAATGTTGTGCCGCATCTCCTCGGTCCACGGTTCCGCACCGAAAATACCGGCCTTCAATTTGATCTTGTCGCGGAAACCGCCCTCGTGAATGGCCTCCGCCAGATTGGCGGCGTAGGACGGGGTACAGCAAAGGATCGTCGATCCCAGATCTGTCATAAACTGGATCTGCCGCTCCGTATTGCCGGAGGACATCGGCAGAGTCAGGCATCCCACCTTATGGGAACCGCCGTTTAATCCGGGGCCGCCGGTAAACAGGCCGTAGCCGTAGCAGACATGGCACACATCTTCCTTTGTCCCGCCTGCTGCCACAATGGCGCGCGCGCAGCACTCGTCCCAGATATCGATATCTTCCTGCGTATAGAACGCCACTACCCGGCGTCCTGTGGTCCCGCTGGTAGACTGGATCCGCACGCAGTCTTTCAGCGGAACTGCCAGTAATCCATACGGATACTGATCCCGCAGATCATCTTTCGTGATAAACGGCAGCTTATGCAGATCGTCAATTCCCTTGATGTCTTCCGGTTTTACCCCCATCTCATCCATTCTGTCACGGTAAAATTTCACATTGTCATACACGTATTTTACCTGCTTTACCAGTCTCTCACTCTGCAGCGCCTGCAGCTGCTCAAGCGGCATTGTTTCAATTTCCGGCTGATAATAATTTTCCATGTTCTTCTCCTTTATTCCATTGTATTTATTCTGCACGTCCCAGATCGAACGCTTTCAGATTCAGTTCCACAAACTTCTGCGGCACGCATTCCCGAATGGCCTGGCGCCACTTTTCCGCCGGAATGTCAAAATATTTGGAGAGCCGCCCCATCAGAACGATATTCACCGCTTTGGCGGAACCCGCCTGTTCTGCCAGAGACAGACAGTCCATCGCATCGACTGCGATTCCCAGCTGTTCCATTTTTTCAATCAGATTCTCCGGATACTGCGCAGCGCCTGTAATGACCGGCATCGGATCGATCTCCTGTGTATTGACCACGATCCTGCCGTCTGCCTTCAGATATTCCACATACCGGGCCGCTTCCAGCTTTTCGAAGGAAACGATAAAATCCGCTTCTCCCTTATCGATCGCCGGAGAATAGACCTTATCCCCGAACCGAACATAAGTCACAACACTTCCGCCGCGCTGACTCATTCCGTGTACTTCGGAAACCTTTACGTCATAGCCTTCCGTCAGCAGCAGATGGCCCAGCAGCTTACTGGCCAGCAGGGAGCCCTGTCCGCCTACGCCCACGATCATAATATTCTTCGTCATTTTTTCTTCCATGCTTTTATGTACCTCCTATGCCTGCAGCGCGTCAAGCCTGCACAGCTGCGCGCATACGCCGCAGCCGACACACTGCGTACTGTCTACGACTGCTTTCTTTCCCTTCATGCTGATCGCAGGGCAGCCCAGACGCATACAGGATTTACAGCCGATACACTTCTCTGCCTCCACATGGTACGGCGGATTGTGCTTCACATATTTTAACAGGGCGCATGGGCGTCTGCTGATAATCACAGACGGCTCCTTCGCAGCCAGCTCTTCTTTCAGAACCCGGTCGCATTCCGCCAGATCGTAGGGATCGGCCACAACAACCCGATTGAATCCCATAGCGCGGCACAGCGCCTCCAGATCGATCTTGCCCGCCGGATCTCCCTTAATGTTATATCCGGTCGTAGGATTCTGCTGATGGCCGGTCATGCCGGTGATGGAATTATCCAGAATGATCACGGTGGAATTACTCTGGTTATAGGCAATATTGGCAAGCCCGGTCATACCGGAATGCATAAAGGTGGAATCCCCGATCACGGCGACCGTCTTTCCTTCGCTTTCCTCGCCCAGCGCTTTGTTGAATCCGTGAATACTGCTGACAGAAGCGCCCATGCACAGCGTCATCTCCATGGCGCTTAACGGCGCGACCGCGCCCAGCGTATAACAGCCGATATCGCCCAATACGGTACAATGATTCTTAGACAGCGTATAGAACAGTCCCCGGTGCGGACAGCCGGCGCACATCACAGGCGGACGTCCCGGAAGCGTTTCTCCCAATTTTTTAACAGGCGGCAGCTCCACGCCCAGCTTCTCCGCGATCAGATTCTGGGAAAACTCCCCTTCGATCGGCAGGACGTCTTTCCCGGTTACCTGCAGGCCCAGCTGCTTACAGTGGTTTTCAATGATCGGATCCAGTTCTTCCACGATCACCAGCTTCTCCACTTTGGACGCGAAGTCCAGGATCAGCTTTTCGGGAAGCGGATTGATCATTCCCAGTTTTAAGATACTTGCTTTATTTCCAAATACTTCCTTGGCATACTGATAACTGGTCGAGGAGGTAATAATACCGATCTTCGTATCTCCCATCTCCACCCGGTTAAACGCACAGTCTTCCGCATAGGCAGTCAGCTTCCGCGTCCGTTCCTCCACAACCGGATGACGGCGGATGGCGTTGCCCGGCATCATCACATATTTCGCGATATTCTTCACGTAAGGGATGGGAGCCGGTTCCACACGTTCTCCCGAATCCACGATACTCTGGGAGTGCGCTACACGGGTACACATCTTAATGATGACCGGCGTATCGAACTGCTCCGACAGCTCGTATGCTTTCTTCGCGAACGCATAGGCCTCAGCGGAATCCGAAGGCTCCAGCATCGGCACCTTGGCGGCAATGGCGTGATGCCTGGAATCCTGTTCATTCTGCGAAGAATGCATCCCTGCGTCATCTGCCACACAGATGACCATACCTGCATTCACGCCTGTATAGGAACAGGTAAACAACGGATCTGCCGCCACGTTCAGCCCCACATGCTTCATGCCGCAGAAACTGCGCTTGCCTGCCAGAGAAGCGCCGAACGCGACTTCCATGGCAACCTTTTCATTCGGCGCCCACTCGCAGTAGATCTCGTCGTACTTTGCCGCTTCTTCCGTTACTTCCGTGCTCGGCGTGCCAGGATAACTGGATACCACGCTGCACCCGGCTTCATACAGACCCCTTGCCAGAGCCTGATTGCCCAACATCAATTGTTTCATAAATAATCTCCATTCCGTATATTTTTATTGCATCTTCTTTATCACTTCACTCAGACATCCCGTACCATAATTCAGGACCCGGTTGACCCGGCTGATGGTAGCTGAGCTTGCGTTCGTCTCGTCCTTGATCTCCGTATAAACCTTGTTGTCTGTCAGCATCCGCGCCACCTCAAAGCGCTGCTCCATGGAGCGAAGCTCTGTGACCGCGCACAGATCGTCAAAGAATCTGCAGCACTCGTCCAGATCTTTTAACTGCAAGATCGCTTCATACATGGCAATCTTACGTTCCTTTGAAACATTTCTGTTCATCATTACCTCCACGTTCCTTCTCTGTATGGTACAAATCAATCCGTATCAGATATATTATATTACAAAATAACCGGTCTTTGCAACTTGATTTCGTATATTTTTACTGATTTCACTGGCTTTTCTCACAGATTCTATGTATAATAACCATAAATTACAATCACGGATAGAACAGGAGGACTGATCTGACATGAGAAAATGGACACGCGCAAACTACCAGCCCAATTTGCCGCTGGGGGAAAACGGAGAACGGGTTACCGCATCCCCTGCTCATCTGGAGCTTTCCAGACAGGCGGCGCAGGAAGGAATGGTTCTGTTAAAAAATGAAGCGGGACTGCTCCCTTTGCGAAAGGGAAGCCGCATCGCCCTGTTTGGAAAAGCCGGCTTTGACTATGTAAAAGGCGGAGGGGGCAGCGGAGACGTGACGGCAGACGGGATCTGCAATTTATACGACGGTCTTCGCACCAAACACGGCCATGTCGCCCTATGTGAAGAATTATCGGATTACTATAGAAAATATGTCGCGGATAAATACGCCATCGGCGCTCTGCCGGGTATGATCGCGGAACCGGAGATCCCGGACGCGCTTCTGGCACGGGCAAAGGCGTTCACGGATACGGCATGTATCACGATCAGCCGCTTTTCCGGAGAAGGCTGGGACCGTCATGTGAACACGGCAGCAAAGGAAGACGACAAAGCCGATCCCGGCGTCAGTGCGGAAACCGACGATGCGGATCTATACGCGAATGTATTCGACCTGACCGGCATTTCCGCTCGGATTTTTGAGCAGAGTGATTTTTGTCTGACCCGGGCAGAGCGGAAAATGGTGGATACGGTCATCTCCAATTTTTCCAACGTATTTGTAGTGTTAAATGTGGGCGGCATGATAGATAGCTCCTGGTTCCGGCATGAGGATCAGATCCAGTCGGTCCTGCTGGCATGGCAGGGCGGCACGAAAGGCGGACTGGCAGCTGCTGATCTTCTGTGCGGCGACGCCAATCCTTCCGGAAAACTGCCGGACACTTTTGCGGATTCGCTGGAAGCCTATCCCTCTACAGATACCTTTCATGAATCTGAAGACTATGTGGACTATACCGAGGATATTTATGTGGGTTACCGGTATTTTGAAACGATCCCGCAGGCAGCCGGGCACGTCTGCTATCCGTTTGGCTTCGGGCTGTCCTATACCACGTTTGAAATAGAAGAATTAAATACCCACTTAAAGGACGGAGCAATCAGCATGCAGATCCGGGTTACCAATACGGGCGGCATGGCAGGAAAAGAAGTCGTACAGGTATATGCGCAGTCCCCTTCCCGCAAGCTGGACCGCCCGGCCAGGACGCTGACCGCATTTGCCAAAACCCGGCTGCTGTTAAGCGGAGAAACGCAATTGCTGACCATATCCTTCCCGATCTCCGCACTGGCCGCTTATGACGATCTGGGGAAAATCCAGAAGTCCGCATACATACTGGAAGCCGGCACTTATCATTTCCATATCGGAAATTCTGTCCGGAATACGGTTCGATCCTCCTTTGTATTTGCGGTTTCCGAAGATACCTGCGTATCACAGCTGCAGGCAAAGGTGGTTCCCACTTCCTTAAAGCAGCGGCTTCTGGCGGACGGGACTCTGGAGACACTTCCGCAGGGAACGCCCCGGAATCCGGACGCCTGCGGGTTAAAGCGGGATCCCTATTATCTGCAGGATCTGGCGCCTCAGGTACGTGCCCATGACCGCTATATTTCCTGGCGGCGCTATGAGCCCGATACCGTTTTATTCTCTCAGGTAGCCGAAGGAACGGCAGACATGGATACATTTCTGGCACAGTTATCCGACGAAGACCTGGCCTGTCTGCTGGGCGGACAGCCCAATACCGGCGTCGCCAACACCTTCGGATTCGGCAATCTGCCGGAATACGGGATTCCCAATATCATGACGGCAGACGGTCCCGCGGGACTGCGGGTTCAGCCGGAATGTGAGATCTATACCACAGCGTGGCCCTGCGCGACGCTGCTGGCCGCCACATGGAATCCGGATCTGCTGGAGGCTGTAGGCGAGGCTGCTGCCAAAGAAATTAAGGAAAACAATATTTCCGTCTGGCTGGCGCCTGCTATCAATATTCACAGGAGCCCATTATGCGGACGGAATTTTGAATACTATTCCGAAGATCCGCTGCTGACCGGCAAACTGGCCGCCGCGCTGGTACGGGGCGTACAGTCGCAGCACATCGGAGCAACCGTAAAACATTTTGCCTGCAACAACAAAGAAACCAACCGGAAAAACAGCGATTCCCGCGTTTCCGAGCGGGCGCTGCGGGAGATTTATCTGAAGGGCTTTGAGATTGTAGTAAAAGAAGCGGCTCCCTGGGCGATCATGTCCTCTTATAACCTCATCAACGGCTGTCGGGCTTCCGAGTGCCGGGAACTACTGACCGATATCTTAAGAAACGAATGGGGCTTTACCGGCATGGTAACCACTGACTGGTGGACCTTCGGAGAGCAGTATCTGGAGATCAAAGCCGGAAATGACATGAAAATGGGAACCGGATTTCCCGAACGGATACTGGAAGCGCTGGAAAAAGGGCTGATCAGCCGAAGCGAACTGGAAACCAGCGTAAAACGGGTGCTGGAGCTGATCCTGAAGGCGGATTGAGCAACGGTATGTAAAAAAACCGGATTTTGATTTTCGCCAAAATAAATAAAAAATATACAGGCAGAAACTCGGACAGCTCTGCCGCGGCTAAATAATACTTTCCGTATTCTTTTAGCTGCAAGCTGCCCTGTTTCTGCCTGTTTCTTCACAAAAATTGCTTTACTGTACCTTTGGCAGAGTCGCAAAGGATTTTGCCAGTTCCTCATCTGTCGGAATATAGTCGCTCATCGTACCGTCATTATAATTCTGATAAGCAACCATATCGAAGTAACCGGTTCCGGTCAGACCGAATACGATGTTCTTTTCCTCACCGGTCTCTTTGCACTTCATTGCTTCATCAATCGCTACCTTGATCGCATGGCTGCTTTCCGGTGCCGGCAGGATACCTTCTACCCGCGCAAACATTTCTGCTGCCTTAAATACTTCCGTCTGCTCTACGCTTCTGGCTTTCAGCAGGCCCTGATCGTACAATTCAGATACAACGGAGCTCATACCGTGATACCGCAGACCGCCCGCATGATTTGCGGAAGGAATAAAGCCGCTGCCCAGTGTATACATTTTTGCCAGCGGACAAACCTTACCGGTATCACAGAAGTCATATGCGTAAACGCCTCTGGTCAGGCTCGGGCAGGAAGCGGGCTCTACCGCAATGATCTCATAGTCTGCCTCGCCGCGCATCATCTGGCCCACAAACGGAGACATCAGACCGCCCAGATTGGAACCGCCACCTGCGCAGCCGATGATCATATCTGCCTTAATTCCATATTTATCCAAAGCTGCCTTTGTTTCCAGACCGATCACGGACTGATGCAGCAGTACCTGCGATAAAACGGAGCCCAATACATACCGGTATCCGTCCTGTGTCACCGCTGCCTCTACCGCCTCGGAAATCGCACAGCCCAGACTTCCCGTAGTACCCGGGAACTCCGCATTGATCTTCCGGCCAACCTCCGTATTCATGGAAGGAGACGGAGTTACCTGCGCGCCGTAAGTCCGCATTACTTCACGGCGGAACGGCTTCTGCTCATAGGAAACCTTTACCATATATACCTGACAATCCAGATCCAGATAAGCGCACGCCATAGATAACGCTGTGCCCCACTGGCCTGCTCCGGTCTCTGTGGTTACGCCCTTCAGGCCCTGTTTCTTTGCGTAATAAGCCTGTGCGATCGCAGAATTCAGCTTGTGGCTTCCGGACGTATTGTTGCCTTCAAACTTATAGTAAATGTGTGCCGGCGTGCCCAGCTTCTCCTCCAGACAGTACGCGCGCACCAACGGTGACGGACGATACATTTTGTAGAATTTTCTGATCTCATCCGGAATATCAAAATACGGAGTCGTATCATTTAACTCCTGTTCTGCCAGTTCCCTGCAGAAAATACCGGACAATTCATCCAGCGTAACCGGCTGTAACGTACCCGGATTCAGGATCGGCGCAGGCTTTTTCTTCATGTCAGCGCGCACATTATACCACTGCTTCGGCATCTCCTGTTCTTCCAGATAGATTTTGTAGGGGATTTCTTTGCTCATGTTGTGTTCCTCACTTTCTTAAAATAAATTATTATAAAAATTGCTTTGCAATTTTATTCCGACCTTTGATGCTGAATCCTTGTTGGCATTTTTTATTACAAATTGTTCCGCTGCAAGCAGCTTTCACAATTTGCCCTATAATTCGGAATCCATGGGGCCCCTGCCCCACTCCTTCCTCATTATCGGGCGCATCATAAGGTCATTCATCCACCGGCATGCAAGCATGCCGTGGATTCAGACCTTTGATGCTGTAATAAAAAAAGCCTGTCCTATTATGTTCTAATAGGGCAGGAGTTATACTAACTTCTGCGGTGCCACCTAAATTCATTCTTCCGAATGCACTCTTTCGTGTACCAACATACACTGCCTGCTGTAACGTGCAGCCACGTCTCGCCTACTCCCTCGCCGGTTTCAGCTCGCCCTCACAAGTCCATTCCCTGCCTTTCCTATTACCGCAATCCCATCCTCTGCGGCTCTCTGTGCATATTCCGGACAGCTACTTACTCTTGTTCAACGGTTTGATTTCTAAAACTGTTAAAAGCATACAATAATCTATGACAAATGTCAAGCAGATTCATATGATAAATTGAAGTCTAAATGAATGGAGAATAATTATGGACGAAGTAAATTCGACTTCTTTCAACGATGACAATCATAACGATAATTATGGGTATAATAACAATAATAACTATAATTACAACCGTTATTATGGCAATCGTTCTAATATAAATAGCCGGCAGTCAAATGGCTGCTATAATGGAAATAATCGTCCCTGCAATCCGAATTGCCCGCCGGGTCCTCCCGGCCCTCCTGGGCCACCCGGACCACCCGGACGCAGAGGACCAGAGGGAGAACCCGGACCACAGGGGCCTATCGGACCTCAGGGACCGATTGGGGAAACCGGACCTGCCGGACCTACTGGCGCTGCCGGACCGATTGGACCTCAAGGACCTGCTGGGGAAACCGGGCCCGTCGGACCGCAAGGACCAATTGGACCGGTTGGGCCAATCGGAGCTGCCGGACCGCAAGGACCCGCCGGACCCATTGGGCCTATAGGGCCGCGTGGATTCACGGGTGAAACGGGACCGGTTGGGCCGCAAGGACCTGCCGGACCCACTGGTGCTACCGGACCGATTGGACCTCAGGGACCTGTTGGAGAAACCGGGCCTGCCGGACCCACTGGTGCTACCGGACCGATTGGGCCTCAGGGACCTGCCGGAGAAACCGGTCCTGCCGGACCAGCTGGCGCTACCGGGCCTGCCGGACCGCAGGGACCTGCCGGAAGCGTCTTAAGCTTTGCAGATTTTTATGCCTTGATGCCCCCTGATAATGCAGCTACGATTGCGCCGGGTACCGATGTCAGCTTTCCGCAGGACGGTCCCAACAGCGGTACGGATATTACCCGTGCCGGTGTAAGTTCCTTTACACTGGGACCTATCGGCACTTACCAGATCTTATTCGAAGTAAGCATCAATCAGGCCGGTCAGTTAGTTCTGACTTTAAACGGTACCGAATTAGATTATGCTGTATTTGGCCGCGCTACAGGCGCTTCCCAGATTGTGGGTATGGCGCTTGTCACAACAACCACTGCGAATTCCGTTATTACGGTTCGTAATCCGGCAGACAATCCTGCCGCATTGATTATTACCCCGACTGCCGGAGGCACTCTTGCAGCTTCCGCACATCTGGTAATTACCCAATTGCAGTAAGTCAATCAGACAGTTTTAGAGGATGGTATGTTCGATCATACCATCCTCTTTCATCATAAGCTGTTCCGTTTATAAAATAAATGTTATTGAACTGTATGTTAATCCTTTCCGCCAAATCTATATGATCAATATCCGATATATTCTTTCAGCCAGCTGCTTGTTACAAAATTCGAGACCGCGCCGTAAGAATCCGGCGCCGTATCTTCAATCTCCTCGTACTCCCCAGGCAGATTTTCCCAAGTGATCAAAGATGCCGGAATCTCTATGGTATCTGTCGGCTTTCCGCTTTTAATATCCGTGATATGCTCGTATTCCCCGTTCAGTTCCAAAGCGAGAATCCGCACACCCATTTCGCCGTTTGCTTTAAAATCTGTGCAGGCGCACGCTTTCCAGACGGAATTCGCTTCCTTCATGCATTCCACATCTTCATTGCTGATATCTGCGGATACAATGGGAATATTCTTACCGGACTCCATCACAGCCCGATAGCAGCCCTGCGCATACGCATCATAAGCCACCCAGATCGCGTCTATATCGTCCTCGTCATACTTTTTCAGCGTTTCCTTCATGACCTGATACATCGATTCTGTCACATTGACATAATCGGCAGGGCCGACCGTTTCAACTGTTTGAATCTTATTGAGCTTCTCATATTTCTGATATCCGATCTCCCGGCGGTCAAAAGACGCCGTATAATCGCCAACCCATACCTTCAGGACCTTTGCCGGAGACGCCTCGGGCGCAAGCTCCGTACAGATATAATCTAACAGGATCTCAGCCAGATCCGCGTCATCCTGAAAGAACTGAGTTACCCCGTCGATCTTCTGCGGTTTACCGGACGCATCCTTAAACTGCGTATCAAAGGTTACGATCCGCAGATCGGGATATGCTTTGCAGAGTTTCTGCAGAAATTCATAGGAATAGTCTTCTCCGCCATGGGACAGGAACAAGCCGTTATATCCTTTTTTCGCGCAGTCGGTTATGTACTTTTTGAATTTTTCATCATCTCCATCGGAAAAGAAGGTATCACAGCTCATACCCAGTCTTTCTGCAATTTCAATGCTTTTCGCGGCGCAGGAATCAAAAATCTCACTGTGCGCCATGTTGATGATATACGCGATCTTATTTCCCTTCACGGGAGAATCCGAATAAACATTTACCTGACTGCCCCGGTAGTACCCGCTGTCGATCAGCACTTCTTTATAATTCTCTACATTTACCGGAACCGGTTCCAGATAATAACAGGGCACCTCTGCCGCCCCGTTTTGCTGCATTTCCGCGGGCTGCATCGTGGAATCCGCGTTCAGCAGACTCACCGCTTCTTTTGCCAGCTTCCGGGTATCCTTAAACACCGTCATGGACTGGTAACCCCTCTGGAGGTTCTGAACACTCAAAATATTCGCGTCCTGCCCGGTAATGACGGGAAAATGTTCCCGATTGCATCCGGCCTCCATCAGCGCCTCCGCTACAGCGCTGGCAATATTATCATTCGGGCAGAGTACCGCGTCCGGATAGGAATCGTCATAATATTGTTTCAGGAGCTTCCGCATTCTCACCTTGGCTACGGCTTCCAGCCACAGCTCCGTTGTAATATCCGCAAAGGCCTTCTCGCCAGACTTTACTTTTAACGTCCCCGCCTCTATGTAAGGCTGCAGGATTTCCATCGCTCCGTCGTAAAGCGCCTTGGAGTTCATATCCTTCTCACTGCCGCCAAACAGTTCTATCGTAAAAGTTTTCCCGGCTGTATCCAGTTTCAGCGCGTCTCTGATCGACTCCGCCTGAATCTTTCCGACGGTTTCACTGTTAAAGGAAATATAGGCGCTGACTGCCGCCGAATCCATGATCATCCGGTCATACGCCAATACCTTGATCCCTTTATCCTGCGCCTTCTTCAGCACTTCCGTTAAAGCAGAGCCGTCTACCGCAGCAATGATCAGCGCGGAACATCCGCCTTCAATCATCCGTTCGATCTGCCGCAGCTGCGTGTCGCTGTCGTCGTCTGCAAACTGCAGATCCGCCTGCATCCCTGATGCCTGCAGTTCGGAAACAATATAGGCTCCATCCTGATTCCATCTCTGCGTCGTCCTGGACGGCATAGACACGCCGACTCTTTGGACCGCCTTTTCCTGTGACACAGTTTCCTTTTCTTCTTCCTGCCCGCAGGCGGCCAGCAGGGAAACCGACATCATTATGATTAACAGAATACTGATCAGCCTTTTCATTCCGCTTTCCTCTTCTCTCTTTGCTCCTCTGCGTTTAACTTCTTCCGTTCCTCCTGCCGTTATTATAGCACAATCGTCATTTTACTACAACAATATTCTCACAATCTTCATACCCGGCGGCCAGCCGCTCTGTCAGAAAGACCGTTCCGTAAAACGGAGCAAAGGTAACCGAGCTTACGTTGTCAAACTTCGAACTGTCGCAGAGCACATAGCACTTTCCGCACTGCTCCATAGCCGCCTGCTTTACCATCGCTTCATTGGCGTCCGGCGTGGTACAGCCGCTTTGCTTCGTCACCCCGTTCGTTCCGAAAAAGCCCTTTGTGAAGTGATAGCTGCCGATCGTACGGATTGCCTGACTTCCGATGATCGCTTCGGTTGAACTTTTCAGCTCTCCGCCGACCAGCAGAACCTTCAGGCCGCGGTTGGCAAGATTCTGCGCATGCGCCACCGCATTGGTCACAAACGTAACCTTTGTTTCCGTTATGAAATCCAGCATATTTGCCGTTGTCGTTCCTGCGTCCAGATAAATAAAATCCTCCGGTTCGATCAGAGACGCCGCATACTTCGCGATCCGGCGTTTTTCCTCCCGGTTCAAATCCTGCTTCTGCGCCACGGTATATTCATGCGCCGTCATTTTCTGCCCGACTGCCACCGCTCCGCCAAATACCTTGATCGCCTTGCCTTCCCGGTCAAGCGCCGTTATATCCCTTCGGACCGTAGATTCCGACATGCCCAGAAGGTCCCGTATCTCGGTTGCCGTAATACTGCCCCGTTCTTCCAGGAGCTTTAAGATCATTTCCTGCCGCTGTTTTGTTAACATTTATTTTCCTGCCTTGTACGCTCCCACATCAGTTTCCAGCACGATCTTTCGGATCGGAAGAATACTGCCCGGCGATACGGATAATTCATCTACGCCCATAGCTAGAAACTCCCGCGTCAGCGTCTGATCCGCACCCAGTTCACCGCAGATCCCCGCCCAGATCCCAGCTTTATGCGCGTTCTCCACTACCATGGAGATCATGCGCAGGATCGCGGGGTGATGCGCGTCGTAAAACGCATCCAGTTTTGTATTCTGCCGGTCGATCGCCAGTGTATACTGCGTCAGATCGTTCGTGCCGATACTGAAAAAGTCCACTTCCTTCGCAAGCATATCGCTGACCATAACCGCCGCCGGCGTTTCGATCATAATGCCCTGCTCCGGATCGCCGATTGCGATGCCCTGTTCCGTCAGTTCTTTCCTGACCTCTTCCGCAATTTGCCTGATCTGTCTTACTTCCTGTATGCCGGTAATCATGGGATACATGATTGCAATTTTTCCAAAGGCACTGGCCCGAAACAAGGCGCGCAGCTGCGTCTTAAACACCTCCGGCCGGGTCAGGCAGATCCGGATGGCGCGATATCCCAGCGCCGGATTCTCTTCCGGCTCCATTCCGAAATAATCACACTTCTTATCTGCCCCGATATCCAGGGTACGGATGATCACCCGTTTATTCCCCATGGTTTCCGCCACCTGTTTATAAATGCGGAACTGCTCTTCCTCGGTAGGATAATGATCGCTTTCCAGATAGATGAACTCACTTCTGAAAAGGCCGATCCCGCCCGCGTCATTCTGAAGCACGGTTGCCAGGTCCTTAATGTTGCCGATATTAGCATACAACATTACTTTTTGACCGTCAAGCGTGATGTTCTCTTTTCCTTTGAGCGTCTGGAGCAATTCCTTTTTCTGTTTTTCTGCCTGCTGCTTTTCCCGCATTGCCGCCAGAGTCGCCTCATCCGGATCCACATAGATCACGCCTGCCGAACCATCTACAATGCCCAGCCTGCCGTCCACTGTCTCATCTAACGGAAGCGGTGTTCCGATCAGAGCCGGGATCGCCATGGTCCTTGCCAGGATCGCCGTATGCGAGTTGAGGGAACCGTGTACCGTCACAAAAGACAATACCTGATCTTTGTCTAACTGCACCGTTTCCGAGGGCGCCAGGTCGTCCGCAACGATGATCGCGGGCTCTCCCGCATCGGCTGCCGCGCTGTCCGTTCCATTTAAGATCGTAAGCAGGCGTTCGGAAATATCGTGCACATCCGCAGCCCGTTCTTTCATATAATCATCATCCATAGAAGCAAACATCTGCGCGAAATTGTCGCCTGTCGCGGCAACCGCATACGATATGTTCTACAGAGGCGTTGTAATCATCATCGTCCAGCATCATCTGATGTACTTCAAAAATGGCCGCATTGGCTTCTCCCACTTCTTTCAAAGCCTTTTCATAAAGCCCCTGCAGCTGCCGGACTGCTTCTTCCTTTGCCGCCCGGTAACGTGCCATCTCCGCATCGGTATCCGTAACCCGCTGCCGCTTTACCTGCTGTTTCCCTTTCTGGTAAACACGGATCTTTCCGATCGCGATACCGCCGAATACACTTTTTCCTTTATAGATTTCCATTTTTTATCACGCCTTTCCATATAAAATGCTCCGGCCGTTCCGATCACAGATTTTCCTGCATAAATTTACTGATCGCATCGTAAGCCGCATCCTCATCTGCGCCTTCAAAAGTCAGGGTTACTTCATCCCCTTTTTTGGCCCCCAGACCCATTACGCCGAAAATAGCTTTGCAGTTCATGGCCTTTTCCCCTTTTTTGATCTTAATTTCAGATGAAAAATCTTTCACAGCCTTTACCAGCAGGCCTGCCGGACGCGCATGGATTCCTTCCGGATCTGTAATTACATATTTAAATTCTCTCATTTCGATTTCCTCCAAATTCCATATGATATTTTATTATAACACAAAATACTGATTTTACCGTTCAAAGTTTTACTGTACTTTTTTCTTGAGAACCCCCAGCAGCAGGGCGGAAACAACGGTTCCGATCACCAGCGCCAGCAAATACAGCAGAGCGTTTCCCATCACCGGTACCACGAAGATCCCGCCGTGCGGCGCCATCAGCGTACAGCCAAACAGCATGGATAACGCGCCCGCCACAGCAGAGCCCGCAATGCAGGCCGGCAGTACATGGAGCGGATCGGCCGCCGCGTAAGGAATGGCGCCTTCCGTAATAAACGCCAGACCCATGATAAAGTTGGTCGGACCGGATTCCCGTTCTTCTTTGGTGAATTTATCCTTAAACAAAAGGGTTGCCAGCGCGATCGCGCAGGGAGGCGTCATACCGCCGATCATGACTGCCGCCATAATGTGGTAATTTCCGGACGCGATGGCTGCCGTACCAAATACATAAGCCGCTTTGTTGAACGGGCCGCCCATATCGATTGCCATCATACCGCCGAGGATCAGTCCCAGAATCAGTTTGCTGGAGCTTCCCATACTGGTCAGCGCGCTGTTTAACGCGGAGTTGATGCCGCCCATAATCGGTTCCACAATAAACGACATGACCAGTCCGATGAGCAGTATCCCGATCACCGGATAGATCAGTACCGGCGCAATCTTTTCCAGTGCTTCCGGCAGTTTATCACACAGTTTGCGAAGGCCGACAACCAGATATCCTGCCGCAAATCCTGCGACCAGCGCGCCGAGGAAACCGGAACTTCCGTTTGCTGCCATCATACCGCCGACAAAACCAACGGCCAGCGCCGGTCTGTCGCCGATCGCCATAGCGATATAGCCCGCCAGTACCGGAAGCATAAATCCGAACGCTACGCCGCCCACATTTTTAAACCAGGCCGCCACCGGCATAATGGTACCGAAATTCGCGCGCTCCGCTTCTGTCAGCGCATTCATATCCACAAACAGACCGTCGATCAAAAATGAGATCGCAATCAAAATACCGCCGCCTACCACAAACGGAAGCATATGCGAAACGCCGTTCATTAACTGCGTATAGATCTGATGTCCGATCCCGCCGCCGGCTTTCTGGGGCTGCGTGCTCTTGTTTCCTGCACTGGCGCTGTGATAAACCGGTACATTCCCGGACATTGCCAGCTCGATCAGTTCATTGGCTTTATTGATCCCATCCGATACCTGCCGCTCGATTACTTTCTTTCCGTCAAACCGCTCCATCGGAACCTGCGCGTCGGCAGCTACGATAATGCAGTCCGCTTCTTCGATCTCTTTTGCCGTCAGCATATTTTTCGCGCCGCCGGAGCCTCTTGTCTCCACTTTAATGAAGCAGCCTTTTTCCTTTGCCGCCTTTTCCAGTCCCTCCGCAGCCATATAGGTATGGGCAATTCCGGTCGGGCAGGAAGTAACTGCCAGAATCTTTGCCTGATCCGCCGATGCTTCTCCCATATCGGCCAGCCGCTCATCTACGCTCTTCTTTTCTTCATCCGCCTGATCGATGACAGCCAGAAATTCTTCCGGAGACTTTGCGTTTCTTAAATCCGAAGTGAATTTCTCGTCCATCAGCATCATGGATAATTTACTCAGCACATCCAGATGTACGTTATCCTCTGTATTGGGCGCCGCGATCAAAAACAGCAGCGTAACCGGTTCTCCGTCCAGAGAATCAAATTCCACGCCGTCTTTCACTACCATGGCTGCCAGACCCGGCGCATTTACCGCGTCTCCCTTTCCGTGGGGAATCGCGATCCCTTCTCCGATCCCGGTGGTGCTCTCTTCCTCTCTTGCATAGACCAGTTTCCGGTATGCCGCTTCATCGTTTATTTTCCCGCTCTTTGCCATCAGCGCTACGAGAGCGTCCAAAGCCTCCTGTTTTGTCTTGGGCTTCTCATCTAACGCGATGCTTCGTTTGTCCAATAGATCCGTTATCCTCATTTTTACCTCCGTTCCGGAGCGTTTTCGCTCCTTTTTACGCTCCAATTATTGTTTCCGCATTCTCCGTTACCTGCCGGTATACCGCTTCAATTTCTGCTTTTACCGCCAGCTGCTCCGAAAAAGCGCTGGCGCTTCCTGCCGAAACTCCCATGTAGAATGCGTGTTCATAATCCTGCTTTTCCAGCCATCCCGCCATAAATCCCGCTACCATGGAATCTCCTGCTCCGACTCCGTTTACCAGTTTTCCCTCAGGAGCCGGCGCACTGAACACCCGGCCGTCCGCCGCGATCAGAACGGCGCCTTCGCCTGCCATGGAGATCAGCACATTCTGCGCGCCCATCTCCTGCAGCTTCTTTCCATAGGGAACAACTTCCTCTCTCGTTTTCAGCGTTACTCCGAAAATCTCGCCCAGCTCATGGTGATTGGGTTTGATCAAAAACGGATGGTACGGCAGTACATTCATCAGCAGATCCCTGGTGGCGTCGACCACGATCCGTACCCCTCTGCCATCCAGCATTTCCATGATCTTCCGGTAAATATCGTCCGGCATGGATGCGGGAATGCTTCCGGATAAAAACAGAACGTCTCCCGCTCCCAGTTCGTCGATCTGTGCGATCAGTTCCTGTACCTTTTCCTTACTGATAACCGGTCCCTGCCCGTTGATCTCGGTTCCGTCAATCGACCGCAGTTTCAGATTGATCCTGGTAAAGCCGGATTCGATCCGGATCAATCCGTTTTTCACGCCCATCTCTTCCAATCGCCTTACGACCTCGGCCCCGGTAAATCCGGCCGCGAATCCAAGCGCCGTATTTTCAACGCCGAGATTCATCAGTACGGTAGATACATTGATCCCTTTTCCTCCCGGAAGTATTTGCTCAAAATTCGTTCGATTGGTCAGACCAAGCTGAAAGTCATCGACAGATACAATATAATCCAGCGACGGATTAAAGGTCACTGTGTAAATCATTAGATTCCCTCCTTTTCCTGCTCATTTTGCCCGTGTTTGACTTTGTACCTGTAGTATACAGTCAAACTCATTCAAAGTCAATCACGAATCAGCCAAAATTATTGATTGTTTTTTGTTGATTTTGCACAAATTTGATTGATTTTGACTGAATTGATATTATAATTCATACGTTTAGGATAATAAAAACCGCTGCCGAATATGCATGTTTTTTCCAAATTCCCGCTTTCTGTTCTTGACCTTTCCCTGTGTTTTCACTATAGTAGAGACAGATATCAAATCCGAAAACAGGGAGTGTGCAACCATTATGAATTACAGGACAGACAGATACGGAAATAAAATCTCGATTCTCGGGTTCGGCTGTATGCGGTTTCCGCAGAAGCTGGGCCGGATCGATCTTGCGGAAACGGAGCGGGAGATCATGACCGCTTTCCGGGCGGGCGTCAACTACTATGACACCGCCTACATTTATCCGGGAAGCGAAGCTGCGCTGGGGAAGATCCTGAAAAAAAATAAAATCCGGGACAAAGTTTTTATCGCGACCAAACTGCCGCATTACCTGATCCACAGTGCGGAAGGAATGGAGAAACTGTTTCAGGAGCAGCTGACACGGCTGCAGACCGATCACATCGATTATTATCTCATGCACATGCTGACCGATATTCAGACCTGGGAGCGGCTGAAAGCGCTGGGGATCTTAACGTGGCTGGAAGAGAAACGGAAATGCGGCGCCATCCGGCAGATCGGATTTTCCTATCACGGCAATTCCGATATGTTCTGCAGACTGGCAGACGCCTATGACTGGGATTTCTGCCAGATCCAGTATAACTATATGGACGAACATTCCCAGGCCGGCCGCCGGGGACTGCACTACGCCAACGGGAAGGGGATGCCCGTCATCATTATGGAGCCGCTGCGGGGCGGCAGACTGGTAACGCGTCTGCCGGAAAAAGCAAAACGGATCTTCGCGGATTATCCGGTGAAACACACCCCGGCGCAGTGGGCGTTCCGCTGGCTGTGGAATCAGCCGGAAGTAACCTGTGTCCTTTCCGGTATGAACTCCATGCAGATGGTGCGGGACAACATCCGCACTGCCTCCACGGCAGCAGCCGGTGAACTGGGGCCTGAAGAAAAGAAAATGCTGCGCCGCGTCGTAAAGGCCATCAACGCCAAAATGAAGGTAGGCTGTACCGGCTGCGGTTATTGTATGCCCTGTCCGAAACACGTAGACATTCCCGGCACCTTCGCAGCGTATAACCGCCGCTACAGCGAAGGAAAATTTTCCGCCCTGAAAGAATATTTTATGTGTACCGCCATGCGCAAAACTTCCACTGCCGCTTCCAACTGTATCGAATGCGGCCGATGTGAAAAGCACTGCCCGCAGCACATTGCCATCCGTACAGAACTGAAAAACGCGCGGAAAGAACTGGAAGGTCCGATTTACCGGATCGCGCAGAAAATCGTCCGGATGCTGAAGGCCTATTAAAAAACTGAACTATCTGACAAGGAAACATGGAAATGAAAAAGATCAAAAAAACCTTACGGCTTATATTTTTTAATTGGAAATCACTTGCAGGATTTGAAATTCTGTATAAATTAGCGTCCGTCATTGTTTTTGTCCCGCTTCTGCTGGGCGCATTCAATCTGACGATGCGGCTGACGGGATACCCGTATCTGACGCTGGAAAACGTTATCCCGTTTATCCTGAAGCCTCTGACACTCCTTATGCTTGTTCTGATCCTGCTCCTCGCCGCCATCTATGCGATGATCGACATCAGCGCCGTTGTTTTTGCGCTGGATCAGTCCAGGCAGGGCCGCCGCGTCTCGCTGGGACAGATCATCCGGTTCGCGGTGAAAAATTCCCTTCGGATCTGGAAACCTAAAAATGTACTGCTGGTACCGGTCGTACTTTTACTGCTGCCGTTCGTGCATATCGGACTTGCGTCCGGTTTCCTGACCAGCATTTCGATCCCGGAATTTATTCTGGATTTTATCCAGGCAAACCGGGTTTTATCCGCGCTGTTTGGCGCCGCCGTCATCGCCCTGACCGTAATTTCCGTCCGATGGATCTACGCATTCTTCTACTTTACACTGGAAGGCTGCAGTTTCCGGGACGCCCGCAGGAAAAGTATCGCGCTCGGCAGGGGAAAACGCGTCCGGGATTTTCTGCAGCTGATCGCGATGCAGGCCGGCTTTGCGCTGATTTACATTATTTTCCTGCTGGCGGCAGTTACGCTTGCCGGGCTCATCGGGAAACTCTTCTCCGGAGTCTTTCTGCTAAAATGGATCGGCTCCACAGCCGTCTGGCTGACGATCGTATTGGTTTTGGCAGTCATTGCCGCTCTGGCCATTCCCATCGGATATGGCTGTATCGGAATCTTTTATTATCGGCGAAAAGCGGAAACCGGCGAACCGGTTATCCACACTGAAGCACCGGAAACAGAACAAAATCCCCGTTTTCGGCCGCTGTGGAAAGCCGTCCGGATCGCTGTTTCCTGTCTGATCATCGCTGCAAGTCTCTTTTTGGGATATTTGCTGGCTGCCGGCAAAATCAATCCGCAGATCGAATATCTGCGTACCATGGAAGTTACCGCCCATCGGGGCGCTTCCGCATTTTACCCGGAAAATACAATGGCGGCCTTTCGGGGCGCGAAAGAACTGGGCGCTGACTGGATTGAACTGGACGTTCAGCAAAGTAAAGACGGTCAGATTTTTGTCCTGCACGATACTAACCTGAAGCGGACGACAGGCGTGGACGCGAATACCTGGGAAATGACCTACGCCGAAATCGCGAAACTCGACGCAGGCAGTTTTTTTGACGCGGACTTTGCCGGTGAAAAAATACCGCTGCTTTCCGAGGTCATTGATTTCGCAAAGGAAAACGGGATGAAGCTCAATATCGAATTGAAGCCGACCGGCCATGAGACCGGTTTTGAGCAGTGCGTGGTCGATGAAATAAAGAACGCTTCTTTTACCGATTCCTGTGTGATCACATCTCAGGTCTATGAAGTTCTGGAACATGTAAAGGCCTATGACGATTCCGTGACGACCGTATACGTCATGAGCCTTGCCTACGGCGACATCAATCAGCTGACAGCGGCTGACCATTTCAGCGTCGAGGCGAGCAACGCCACAAAATCCATGATCTCACAGGTACACAATGCAGGAAAATCGCTTTATGTCTGGACGGTCAATACAGAGGAGAGCATCAAAAAAATGATCCGGCTGAATGTCGACAATATCATCACAGACAATATCTCGCTGGCAAAGCAGTGTATTTATGAAAGCAGATACAGCAGTCTTCTGGGCGAATATCTCCGGCAGATCAATTCTCCCGCTTAAAGAAGACAGATTTTTCAGCGGGATCCTTCCCTTTCGGCAATCTCGCTCCAGCCTTTTTCGGGGAACCAGGTAACGGCATACTCCCCGTCCGAATAGCTGTAACCGGTCACAGATCCATGGTCTACCAATACGGTTATGGATCTGTGATCCGTGATCCAATCGGCTGTCGGTATGTTTTCCCAGACGTCGCCGCCATTATCATGATAGATCGCCAACGCATTTCCGCTCTTATCCCAGCCCGTTAACCGCATATGCTCCGGATCCGGCAGTTCGTCCGTAAAGGGCGCCGGACTGCCATTATCCAGGTCCTTTCCGGTCTTGCCGTACCACTCCGCCTCATATCCGGACAATTCCGTCAAATACGCCGACGCCTCTGCCTGGAACGCGGACTGTTTCGCTGATCTGATGTAGCGCATCCCGTTCGGGATCAGCACTGCCGCCAGGATCAATATGATCACAATGCCGACCAGCAGTTCCACCAATGTGAACCCATTTTGCTGATTCCGCCCTGCTTTCCGTTGTTTCATACTCCCCACTCTTTCCCCCGGCAAAGTCATCTTGCCGTCTGCCCTGATATCCGGTAATCTTAACCATATAATATGCGGATAACTTTTTATATCTCCGGTTCTTTTTTGTTGTTTTTTGTCATTTTATCCCTTATAAGATTCTCCGGGGCAAAAACTGGTAGGTATAACCAGGTGCAAATAACTCAATTCAAAACGGTGTATAGGTGCAAAAAACTTTAGTATCTGCTTATAGGCGGTATACCCGAAGCGGCAGATGCTTATATTGATGAGGGCAATCTGCTTGAAGCAAGAGAAATTCTCAAAGCTTTGTCAGGAATATTCTTTGAAAACTTTGTGTCTAGGATACGATTTTAGTGTATAGATTCCGCCGCAAATCGCGTCCGACCAACAGCGCCGCCTTTGCGCCCACAATGCCTGCGCCGACCGCACAGCCGAATTGAATGACCGACAGAACGAACATAATGATCCCTTGCTTTATTATATATCCGGTATTTCCGTTTATAACTCCGTAGTCGATGATTCCCGCATTGATCCGGGGAAGATAAAGAGAAAGCAGCGTTTGTCCTATCTGAAACACAAGAACACATAAAATAAGCCTTGTATAAGGCTTCATCTGTTTTCCTAAAAAATTGAGCATTTTATCCCCTCCAAATATATGTAACAGCATAATCCATATCTAATTATTTATGCCATAATTTGAATTTACTGTCAATGCAATCGGCGTGAACGGGGAAGGGAAGAATACCCTTTATCTTGCTGCCGCAGGTATGCCGGGTGGGGTGAAGCGTTTTATTCCGTATAATGAAAGAGAGCCGGATCGCTCCGACTCTCTCAAGTATATGTCCGCAAACATATACCCCAATTACTAATTATAATACATGATGTCCGGCAAGAATGCAATATATATTTTTTACTTACAAATTATACACATTTTATTTTGATAACCCAATTTTGTTCTTTGCAAAAGTCAATTACTCTATTCTTGGCAAATTATAATTTATACAGTAGTAAATACCAACGCACATTTCTCGTTTGGTCGCAGAGAAATAAAATATATTTTTATGTATATTGTGATAATATCATAGCTTCGAGGATTTATCAATATATAGTGTTATTTTTTTATTTAAACCACTGCATGTTGTGTTCAATTTCATTGTTGATACTTTATTAATATAATTTTATTTTGCTGTAATAGAACTGTTAAAACTACCAGTCACTATATTCACCGCATTAAAGGTAAAACAAAAAAATAAAAAGCGACCAACTTTATCAGCTGATCGCCTTCAAAATAACTATATTCACTTTTTACTTAATTCTGTATTTCTGTTCCCTTTGTTTAAACGCCTCTCTACCACCTTCCAGGATATCACAGATATGCTGCTGAATTGAATATTGATAAAGAACCCCTTTCTCCTCGCAGGACCTATCACAATGCTCAATGGATCCTGTTACATACTCAAACTTGTAGGTGTCGTTGGGCGTATTCTTTCCATTCTGATTTGCCACAATAATCTCTTCTGCATCTGATCCCAAAACTACATTTGCATTGTGCGTTACGACAATAATCTGCCTATCCACTTTTCTCGAAAGGATAAATGGAGTCAGTTCTCTGTAAATAGATCTATTATCAAGATCATCTTCCGGCTGATCAATCAATATCGGACATTTACTATCTTCAAGTTTTATCAGCATCTTTAACAGAACCAAAGCCTTCTTACCTGGGGACATGGATCCGATAGTATCTCCTCCCACTTCAACATTATAGATTGTATTATACCAGTCCGAAAGTATTGTTCTAAGTGTTTCCTCTTTTGATGCTGAAGTCAGTAATTTTAAGGTCCCATCCATCACTCGCACAATGAGTGCTTTTATTTTCTCTGGTGTAAAATTTTTTTCATCAAAACTATCAAGATCAATTATATCCCGCTGACCTTTAAGCACTGTCTTATTAAATTTCGCGCGGAATGTTTCTTCAAAACCTTCACGCCGAAATGGAGTTTTGACAATAAAACGCAAATCTTCTTCATCTATAGTTGAATCTTCTGCCGTAGGATCACTCTCTGCATTATTTATGTAGTCTGCAAACTCTTCATGTATACCCTTGTAACCGTCAAATGTTTGAGCCAACCGATCAAGAATGATTGCAATTTGTTTTTTCCTATCTTGTATCTTCTGCTCAAGTTCATTAAACTCACCCAACTTTTCCTTTTGCTTTTTAAGATAAGCTGACAACTCCACAAGTTCTGCACTTTGCTTAACCTGTTCTGCCAGGGATTCAATAATAACTTTATCAGTTTTCAGTTTTCCCTGATATTCAGATATTCGCTTAAGTATCTCAGATAACAAACTGGCTTTCGATTCATGCCATGACCTATCTGCTGCCTGGACAGCCAAAGTACATGCTGAATCCAGTAATTTCTGTATATCATTGGACAAATCAAGAGAGCTGAAATTAAGCACCTGCACAACCGTCTCAATATTTTCTATGCTTTCTTTCTCTCTTTTAAGCCGTCTTATAACTCCTTCTAACTCCGTTGCCTCATGTTCAGCATCACTATATTTCTTGATTTCATCTTCCGATATAGATAGCGCCGTAGATATTTCTTTCCGACGTTTTTCCTTATCGTCTATTTCTTTTTTAATTCCTTCCTTTGTTCCAATTTCCTTTTGTCGTTCTATCAGTTCTTCGATCTCTCCCTGCAATATTTGGAGTTGATAAATATCTGCATCAGTCCTTTTTTTCAAAAAATCTAAATTTGCTTTCATTTTTGTGGAAGCATCTTTGTTATCTTTCTTACTTAGAACTATACTTTCAATAATTCTGTCTATATCTGTAGACTCGTCCTCAGATTCACTGAGTCTGTTCAAATATGTCTGCGGAATATAGATAATCTTATGATCATACTGAGCATCACTGCTTGTACTCAATGTTCCATCCTTCCATCTTACTATAACGCCATTAATAATAGGATTTTTTGCGCCGGGTTTCAAATCACCAGATTTTTCCTTGACTTGTTCCGGATCTATTGCATAGGCAATGTTGTGTAACAAGAGAGATTTCCCTGTTGATTTCCCACCTATTATGCAGTTTAAATGATCATTAAATGGAACAAAACCTTCCGGAAATACCCCTTTTAAATCCGTTCCAGATAAACTATCATGCCCAACTGCATCCCCAAAGCTCACACCATCAATAACATAATACTGTTCTTTCCTTTCTGGTTGAATCTCCTGGATTCTAACACGTGTTTCCGGCTCATAAAGGATTTGACGCAAACCATTAAACGTCGGATCTGCCTTAATCCAGCAATATCTTTTTAAATCTGGTTCAAAAAGTTTTTCATTTTCATGGGCATCAGACCCATTAATACAGGGCATTAAAGAGCCACATCGATTGATTACATCCTGTTTCGTACATTTGTCTCCATTTTTCTTTCCAAGAAAATATTCTATATCTCCTGGCTTTCCAGAAAAAACAAAATCGCACATCTTAAAGATAGAATCCACCACTGCCTCCATTTGGCTACCTGATTCTAGCTTATACACTTCATCTCTTCCAACACCAGATAATCCATCTGTACTACTATTAGAAACACCCATGAGCAAGTGATTTCGCAAATCAGGATCCGACTTCATCACCGCATCGATTGCATCTTTTGAGATGACAAAAAGCTCAACTCCCTCTTTAAGCAACTCTCTTTCATCTGTTTGATCTGGATGTTTCGTTTTTCCAAGTGCAATCAATTCGCTTCTAACTGGATGGTAAGGCCTGCCTCCAATATCAATTTTCAGCTGATTAAAAAATCTCGTTTCTAATTCATCCACAATCGCTGGATCAAAGAGAAAATGAATGTTAACCGGCGACTTACTTGACACGGGAGTCATTCTCATTTCAATATTTGGAATAACAAGTTTGACGCATTTCGGAAGTCTATTATCTGAAATGATCTTTTTATAGTTATCAATCGTCACATAATCTGTAATACCTAAAACAGCGATTGCCCTTGAAGGATCACTTCCGTCACCTACATATTCAGAAATACTCTTATAAAAATTATCCCACTTTTCCTCTGGTGTACTTCCAGAATAAGAATCATTTTTATTAGTGCCTGGCGTATGAATATGTAAATCCCAGCGACGCCATTCCGATCCCACCGGATAAGCCGATATATTTTTTATGCTTTCGTTAAATGACATACTGACCTCCTTGTATTTCACAATCTTCTCAATCGACGATGTATATCTGTCAACAACATCAAACCTGTTTCAGCAACCCCACCGCACTTTCTTCTTCCGGGTCATTGGTTCCTAACTCCCCACGAAAAGCACGGGCGAGGATAGATTTTTTCATGGTTTCGATCTGGTTTAAAACGGCTTCGGCCGTTTCTTTGGCTTGTTGCTCCTTTATAAAAAGGGAATCAAGAATATCAACAATTTGTTTCTGCTCGTCAGGAGAGGTTATTTTAACTCTAAGGGCAGAAAGTTCTTTTTGATTGATCTTAGGCAAAACTGAACGAGAGCCAACGGAAGATGCTTGTTGGAGAAATTCATCCGAAAGCATATAGTACCACAAATATCTGGTGTTCTCTTTTGCCTCTACAGGGTACATATCGGCGCTGCATAATCCGTCAAAGTCTGCGATTACTACTTTTGAGAGATAAGGTCGTATTTTTGAGTATAAAATTTGTCCTGTGTAAAAACGATGCTTTCCGCTTTTTACCTTATCTTCTCTAATCGTCCGATACTCTAATAAAACCCCTGTCTTTTTTTCAATATTATCTGGCGCAATATGAGGAAAATCCTGATAATCTTTAGGATCTACCAGATTACTTTTAACAGCAGCAATTTCATCGAAACAAACTTCTTTCCAACAATTTGAAGGTATACCGTTTTCTTGCCTCCACTTCGCCGTTAACTCCCCTGTAAACGCCTTATGCAGAATCGCCGTTTTGCGAGCTTCAAAACTATCTACCACGGCCTGCGCCTTTTCCTTCGCCTCGTCCAGTTTGGCAAACAGGCTTTCTATGCGGTCAACAATACGCTGTTGCTCGGCAAGTGGGGGAAGGGGCAAAGAATATTGGGTAAACAAGGGAAAATGTCGTCTATACCCCATGTTAGGAATGTCCAATTCCTGTAGTGCGTAATAAAAGGCTTTAGGACGATAAAAAGTCTTTGGCTTCAGCACTTTTATTCCATCTGCTCCCTGTGCAAATCGAAAATCAACATATTTTATACATCTTGTGTGATCTCCAAAAATGATAACGGGCAAATCACCAAAATAAGCCATATTTTCATCGTTTGTATATCCGCCTACAAGCTCCTGCCCTTGATCGACAACGGCTAATAATCCATCGTCCAAATAGGTATTCTTTTGAACTTTCTTCTTGCTATCAGTACAGTTAATAAACGTTTCAAGTAGTTTTACCCAGCACCAATTCTTAGGCACAGAATAAGGTTGTTCCTCTACCGGCACAAGGGCTTGTTGCAGCCGTTCCTCTATCGTCAGTTCCTTATCTTTTTTCTTCCCCCGTGCCATATCACACCTCTGCGCTTTCCAGCGACTTCAATTCCTTCACAACGCTCATCAGGAGATCCACCGCTTCTTCCAACTGTGCAATGGCTTCTTCACCGCTTTCAATCGGGTCGGGCAAATCTTCATAGTCAACAATCGAATCATCACGAATCAGGCCAAGATCCAAGCTGTTGCCCTTTTCCGCGATCTGCTCTCTGGTAAATACGCTCCAACGCTCATCTTCTACGGCATGGCGGTCTTTTGCTTCATAGGCCGCTTCAAACTCTGCGAAATGCTCTTTCTTCAGCGGATTGGTCTTGCCAAAGGACGGCATATTGGTACGCAGGTCATAGAACCACACTTCCCGTGTGTTGCCCTTTTCGATCTTTCCCCTGGTAAAAAACAACACGTTAGTCTTTACGCCCTGTGCATAGAAAATGCCGGTAGGCAGACGCAGAACCGTGTGCAGGTTGCATTTATCCATTAGATCAACTCGAATCCGCTCACCGTCACCGTCTGCAAACAGGACATTATCAGGAAGCACCACAGCGGCACGGGCTTTCCCGTCCGCTTTCAGACTGCGGTAGATATGTTGCAGGAAATTAAGCTGTTTATTACTGGTGGGGAAAGTAAAGTCATCACGGGTGGCACGTTCGCCGCCTTTTTTTGTACCAAAGGGTGGATTAGTCAGGACAACATCATAGCCTTTCATGGATTTTCCCACATTGGATAAGGTATCGCCTAAAATGATCTCTCCTTCTATATCATGGAGCATGGCGTTCATCAGCGCCAAACGGTGGGTATCATGGACAAGTTCACAGCCTGTAAACGCCTTTTCACGCTCAAAAGCTGCCGTATCGGCGTCCAAGTCAAAGAAAGAATCCGTCTGGTCTGACACATACTGATGGGCGGCAATCATAAACCCGAATGTTCCGCAGGCAGGGTCGTTGCACTGTTCGCCAGCTTGAGGTCTTACAAGCCTTGTCATCACATCAATTAGCACACGCGGCGTGAAATACTGGCCTGCACCAGATTTCTTCTCGTTGGCATTCTTCTCCAACAACCCTTCATACAGGTTTCCAAGCCCTTCTTCACGGGCAGAGTACCAATCCAGACCGTCAATGGTTGTGATGATCTTTTCCAGATTTTTAGGCTCATCAATATTGGTCGCGGCACCTTGATAGATTTCCCGCACTCTGCCAGTGCAGTTTTCGCCCAAATGATTCAGCAGCTCTTTATAAAACTTTTTCAACTCGATCCCACTTTTGGAAGTCAAAGCGTCCCAACGGTATGCTTCAGGGATCTGGCTTTCCGCTCCCGTTTCCTTCGCCATTTTTAAGAACAGAATATAGGTAAGCTCGGTGACATATTGGTGGTATGTTATACCGTCATCCCGTAGGACATTGCATAGATTCCAAAGCTTTGATACAATTTCCTGAGTGGTCATTATCTTCTTTCTCCTTGCTGTTCTTTCGCTATTTGCCGTGCAAGTTCTGAACAAACTATTTCCACAGCAAGGTTTTGATTTTCCAAACGAATTTCTCTTTTTGCGTCGCAAAAGTCAGAAAGCGCTTTTCTCATCTTCTCTATTTCAGCAGCCTGTCTCGCATCACTCGCTGGTGGAAAAAGCTGCTCTGGATTTTGCATATAATAAACAACTCTTTGAATTATGTAACTAATATCTATCATGCTGTTTTTCCTCCGTCATCATACAGATACTCATTAAGTTCTAAAATAATATTTTCTAATTTGTTTCCAAACACTTTATTGATTTTACTGAATCCACCCTGTGCTTTGAAGCGTCCATCTTCATCAAAAACAGAGATATTCAGAACAGATTCTTCCATCAGATACTTTTCCATTCTGGCAATCCAGTTTAATTCCTGTCTGGAAAAGCTATGGGCCTTTCTCAGTTTATCTACCGCCCGCCTGATCCGTGCTTCATGAGAAATGAGTACAGAGCCGATAGCATAACGGCGAATCAAACTGATAATATCTGCCGCCATATCTTCATTAGTCATCTGAGAGATTGCCGTATTCAACTGCTGTGTTGTAAAGCCTTCCCGATCCAGCGTCAGCCGCAAGGATTTCAGACTTTCTCTGGTCAGTTCCTTCGGACGTGTGCAGACAATATTCAAGGCGGCAATTTCATTCAGGTTTGTTTTTATATAGGCCGCAAAAGCATCCAGATAATCTTCGGGTTTACTCCCAGCGCCATACCCTCTGCTGTGTTCCAACAGTTCATCTTCTGCATCAGATATTACTACGGGATTGCTGCCATTTGCTTTTGTTTCCTGTAACATTTTGAACATATCCACATAAGTAAGAAGACGGGTTCGGGCCTCTTCTGGCTTACACTTCTGAATATCAATAATAAATTGGGTTGGGTCTTTCCCGCCTGTCATACTAATGAAGTGATCCATGGTCTTGCTGTCCATGTTACGCTTTTTCCGCTGCAATTTAACGATAATCTGATTAATCTGGTACTGTACTTGTTTTTCATCGTCCAAAACTTTCAGCCCATCTAATAGTTGGGTAAACGTAGTAGACGGGTTTACCACAACCGGCTTCATCGTATTGACAGCTTCCAGTGAATCATATACACCGACAGGATCATAAATTTCAAAGTGAGTCTTGTGAATTTCAGGGCATAATCTGGTAGCTCGTCCCATCATCTGTTCAAACAGAATACGGGATTTCACACGGCGCATGAACACCAGCGTCGTAATTTCAGGCACATCAATTCCAGTAGTCAACAGGTCAACGGTGACAACAATACTTGGGAAACGCTCATTCTTAAAACGTTTGATTGCCTCCTGTACTTTTTTCTTATTCCCACCGCCGACACTGCCTGTGATTTTCATAATGGCATCATTATCAACGCCTGTTTGGGAATAAATCTCTTTCAGAATCTTGACAATCATATCGGCGTGCTGATCATCCACCGCATAGATAAGTGTTTTCCCTTGCTCTTCTGGAGATTCAGGATCAATATCACGGGCAATTTCAGCAAGAACCGTCCTGTTAAAGTTCTCTGTGATAACCTGGCGATTGAAGCTGTCAATGTCAAAATCCAGTTCGTCAGAGAGAAGTTCACTGTTGGTAATTTCACCTGTAACAGGATCATAAATGGTAACGGTGTCGCCTTCTTTGTAATGAATACCGCCTTTTCCTAATTTGGTGGTCAGTTCATGCGGTGCATCGTGGTCTACTAAATATCCTTCTATAACCGCTTCCCGATAGGTGTATTTGAACACTGGCTGACCGAAAATTTCTGTGGTTTGCAGTGCGGGTGTTGCAGTAAGCGCTATCTTAACGGCATCGAAGTATTCAACGACACTGCGATATTTGCTCTGGTAGTCAGCCTGATCCCGATAAAGTAACTCATCTTCGCCCATTTCCTTGTCCAATATGTATCCTCTGTGGGCCTCATCAATAATTACAAGGTCATAGTCGGAAATGGCGGGCATCGTGTCTCCATCATTGTAAAGAATACGCTTTACCATACTTTGAACTGTTGCCACCTGAATACGGGTTTCACGGTCAATCGTTTTATCATCAAGTCCTTTAATATTATAAATGTCATCAAGAGTCAGCAAATCTTCCAGCTTGACTTCCTTAAAAACATCTTCTGCCTGTTCTCCCAAAGCAGTACGATCTACAAGAAACAGAATACGGCGGAAGCGTTCTGTTTTCAAAAAGCGATAAATCAGTCCTAAGATCGTTCTTGTTTTGCCCGTGCCTGTAGCCATTGCCAAAAGAATATTCTGCTGCCCATTGATAATCGCCTTTTCAGCAGCTTGAATAGCCTTCATCTGATATTCACGCAGATTCAGACCATCCTTATCCCTGAGAAGGTCATACGGCATATCCTGCAAAGCCTGATTTGTGGCCTGAATATCTTTTTCCATCAGTTCCATAATACCTGTTGGACTCATCCAGCCCTTTAATGCCTTTGGCGCGTTATCGGGCCGCCTCAAATCCAGAAACCAAACGCCGCTTTTCGTGTCGTATTGTTCCAGATAAGGCCTTCCGTTGGTAGCAAAAGTAAATGGAACTTTATAGTTGCCCCATGTGCCAATCTGATACTGTGCATCTTTCTCTTGGATATTTCTGGAATAATCTTTGCACTGATAGTCAATTACAGACGGAATATCTTTATGAATCGCTTTGGCCTCTATGGTAGCAACCATCTGGGTATCAACAAACAAAACATAATCCGCATAGCCTTTATTGCCAACTGTAGAATCAGTAGGCCATTCTGCGATTGCGATATTATGTCCTTTAGCAGGTCGAGTTCCCTTAGAATAACGCAGATTTTCTGTATCAGCCTCCCATCCAACTTTCCGAAGCTGTTCATCAATGAGATAGCGGGTCTCTGCCTCCGTACGTACTCTTTGACTTGCCGCCTTACCCGCCTGTTGCTTTCGAGTTTCTTTTGCCACTTCAGGGGAAGCCGCGGCCGTAGCCTCTGCCTCCTGTACCAGCTTTTCCTCTTGTTCTTGTTCCGCTTGTTTGTCGGCCACAACAGGCGTAGAATCGTTCTGAGGCATCACAAAAGGCTTGTTCTGGTAACTCCAATCCCCATAAGTTTGCATAAACCACTCGCACAAACTGTATGCCATTTGGAGCAGTGTTTTACTTTCTTCTACAGAAGCATAATTTTCATGTACTGCCTTGTTGCGTTTTTTTCGGAGAGCATGAAGAATGTCTGATAGATCTCTGGTAATAAATCCTTCCCGCAAAAGCGTGGTAATCCGCATGGCTGCAGTATTATCGTAAGGTAGTTCCAACCGATCATATGTAAAAATCAAGTTCACGATTGTTTCACCAATCATACCTAATTTCATCAGACAGGAATTAGAATCAGAGTAGCAATATTTTTCTGCCAACTTACCAAAATTAGCTAGTACAGGAAAATGACTATTCAAGAACTCAAAATTTGATTTCATATCCTTCCTCCTAGGTAATTGGGGATGCTCAACAAATTCCACAATATCCCCATATTAAACTTCATTACACTTCTCATATTTTCAAATGATTACTTGACTCATGCCAAATTATATACATTGCTCTAAACGCTCATTTTCATATGATAGTAACAACCTTTTCATATTGTCACGATTCCTTTTAATAAAATTAATGACTTCATCCTCTGATAGATTGGCAGGAATAACTTTTTCTAATCTTCGCACAGCGTTACTTGGGATTCCAAATTCAACTAGAATAGATAAATTTTCACGAATAAAATCATTTTCTAATTGTTGTACAAAAAAACTATATGACCCTGGTTTAATGTTCTTCTTTTCGCATATCAATCGTTGTATACTATCTACAACCCTAAAAGTTTTTGGCACGGTAAACTGAAACCAATGTCTATAGATGTGAAATGCCGTTTCTACTGCTTCATCATAATATCTTGATTTTCTTTCTTCTGTCAAAGTCTTTACATTTGAAATTTTGCTGTTAAAAATATCATTAACAATATCAATAATGTTCTTTTTTGTCCTATACATATTTAAATATCTGGCAAGCTGTTTTACTGAAAATACGCCCCTTTTGTCATCAAAATTGAATAGATTATTCTCTGCTACTTGCAAAACATAATACATTTGATCCCATGTAGGTAATTGACTCCATTGAATATTTTGCAATATACCCTTTGATTTCAAATCAGCAGTCAATTTACTATAAATTCTGATTTGTCCATTTATAGAAACACCATTCTGCTTAATAATACTTAATAAATCTGCTGGAAGTGCATTAATTTGATCATAGCGACTTTTCACTTCTAGCTTTACATCGTCTTCTTTTATATTAACGAGTATTTCGTTTGTTAATATTTTTGGATCTTGTTCATAAAATGGGATATCTATTATAATAGGCTTCTGTGCCGGAATATGACAAAAATTAAATATTCTACCTACATAATGCTCCATCATTCTTCCAGAACGTCCCTTAATATTACTGTAATCAAAAAAATCTATTTCATATCCTCCCTTTTTTTCATCGAACAAAATTACATTCTTAGCACTGGTATTTACCCCTTCAATTATTGTAGATGTACAAAAAATACAGTTTAGCATTCCCTCATTAAAATATTTAATAATTGAAGCCCCTATATGTTTTTGTAGTGAGCCATCATGAAAAGCTACCCCATACTGCAATTCCTTCGCTAAACTCCATTTTGGTGAAATATTTTTATTTATCCATTCTACTAAAGGTAATTGATTATCCTTTTCTTGCCCTATTTTTTGTAGATACTCAAAATACGTTTTCGCCATACGCCTTGCACGTGCGGGAGTAGAACAATAGATAAGTGTTTGCTCATTTTGTAGCTCTTTTAACAATTCACACAAAATATTAGTTTTTGTTTTATCAATCTGCTTACTACTTTTACTCCAATCAATCAAATAACTTTTATCTATTACATCACAATCTACTAAAGAAAAATCCGATTTGTAAAATATTGCATTATATTTTTCTGCGAATCCTTTTGTTATCCCATCAATATTGGGACCTAAAAAATAAAATCTAGGATGGAATTTATTTACCACCTTTAAAAAAGCATTATTCAAAGTATCGACACGATCATCCTTTCTTCTAAGACTTAATTTATAAAATTCATCTATAATAAGAAAGTCTATTGGGGGTAAAGGTTCATATTCCATTACTCTTTCGGCAGTTAATAAAAAAAGATTTCTTCGCTCTTCAGAATATGATTGAGAGGTTCTCACTATAATTTTATAATCATCGGCATATTTCTTCAGCTTTAATCTTGTTTCATCTAATAACGCTAATGTGGGCTGAATAATAACAATATTTTTATACTTTTTAGAAGCTACAATTTCTTCAATCAGTAAACTTTTTCCAAAACTCGTTGGCGCACTGGCTATTATACTCTTTCCAGACAAAAGATATTTGGAAATTTTCTTTTGCTCCTTATGCAAATACATATTCTCTAAAAAATCTGATTGAAAATAGCTCATTCGCACATCATCTGCAAAAGACATCAGCTTTAAATCAGAACTGTTTTTTTGAATATACGGATAAAACCCTAATGTTTCGATTAAATCTGCCCACACTTCATATATATTTTTATCAACTTTTTCCCAATTATTCAAAACATGTATCACTATCTTTCTCACAGATACTTCTGCTTCAGCTGAATGCTGTGACAGTAATTGTGTGCAATATGAAATAATTCTAAAACTCTGTTCAAAAGAAATGCTGTCTACATTCTCAATTTCCGATATAAATTCTGTTATCTTATTCATATTTCACCTCAAATATTCTGCATATGCCAAAGGCGTTTATGTAAATTAATGACTAATTCATTTTTATCATTTACAGGAAATAGCATAAGAATAATGTTAACTCTATCTTTTAATGGCATTTTGTTCTGTGTATCAAAATACTTTTTTAGCTCTCTGATATTTAATTCATGATAAGCAACTGCATTAGGATCATTCATATCAGAAAACTTTTTGTAAATATTATGTGTATAGGTACAAAGCATTGGTATGTTTATAATATTAAGTCTGTCGCTTAACTTTGTACAATTTGTTAACATATCAATCCACTCCTCTCTACAAGGTATAGAATTATTCTCCAGATTCTTTTTAATTATTACAAACTGATCGTTTAAATAATCTGTATTAATATGTTCATTTAAATCTTTCACTAATGCTCTTATCCCCTCTTTACTATCATCATAAAGTTTACTTTCCCCAAGCCATAAAACTTTTTCATTCGCAGATACATGTACTGCATCAAATCCATGGGCAGGTACACTCGCACTATCTTTGAAATAAACTTTAGAAATTAGTGGTATTGTATGCTTAAATTCCCTTAATATCAAATGCAACAACAATTCTCCAAATTCTCCTCTTTTTGCTGTACTAGATTTTTTCAATTCGTTATATGCATTAATGTCTTTATCTACGCACCACTGTTTCATTAGTTGAAAGTCTTTGATTTTATAAATACAATGGGCTGCTTCTCTCAACTTTTCAACAATATCGTTTTGAGGAATATTGGGATCTTCATACTGTGCAAAAACATACTCTGGAATTGTATTACATATAGCTTTAGTAAAATCATCCAAACAATATTTCGGTTGCCCATTATCATCGACATCCATATCAACCAAAAAACTATTTAGATCTTCTTCATTAATCCTTAGTAGTATTACATTCTTTTTATCAAAGATTTTATTTTCCATTTGAATACCTTCTCCATAAAAACAATTTCATTGCCCATCTATAATAATCATTTTTCTTGGAACTATATTTTTTGTTCTTTCTCTGGCTACCTCTTTCGTTTCTTATCTCATTACTTCTCCGACCTTTTTCTTTCTACACAGTCTCAAAAACATCCTTTGATATTATTGCAGGATTATTATCTGATGCCAGATACTGAACTTCCCTCTTGCCAAATTTTAAAAGTTTAACATCCCCTATATACTTTTCATTGCTTAGCATAACATCAATAGTTCACTTGCAGCATTTCTCTTTTCCAGTAGGAAAGGGAGTGTTTCGCCTCCAAAGTTCTTCGATAATACCCAAGATACTTTGACCACTGAGAAAAATCAAATATTAACTTAACATTTTAACCTTTTCATCATCAATAATTAGATAGCTTCCTTCATCATTCTTATAACCATAACACTTTCTATCATAAAGTTTTTTAAATTCCTGCTGCACAATATTTAATCCCTAACCTAATATTTTCACCCCGCGATTCATTTTCTGCTTGCACAATAGACCCAATAACAGAAATCATAAGATTACCATCTGTATTAGCAGTATCTAATTCCTCTTGCTAAAAAATCACTCTAATATCAAACACCCTTAGCTGATCCAACGCATCCAGAATCTCAACTGTATCCCATCCAAGGCGGCTGAAGTTTTTCGTAAGAATAATGACCAGTTTATTAAAACAACAAGTCTCCATCATGCAATTAAACGCTTTATTTGAAAATCCTGTTTTACTTGTAGCAATATCTATATAAATATTTACAAGAAACCATTGTGGTAACCCAGCCGCTATTCTTATCAAATGTAATATCTGCGCTGTAAGGCTTTGTAATTGTTCAGCACTATTTGTGCTAAAACAGCAGTAAATACCAATGCTTTTTTTCTTTTCTGTAGCTTAGGCGGTATGAAATGCACTTTAGTCTGTCCAGACATATCTTATCTCAAATTCTACTAAGTTTTATACCGTTTTTTAGTCCTTTTGCAAGGAAGTAAACTCTTTTATAGATTAATTATCATCTACATATTTACATTATACAATAATTAGCCTATCTGTCAATATTTCTATTCTCCCGACCCCCGTTTTAACAATCCTAATCTGATAAGGGAGTGCGGACATTTTCTTGGGCTAAATGACCATACCCTTACTCTTTCTGTATTCCATTGGACTCATTCCGCCCAACGATATCTTTATCCGCTTCTCCCGGTACCATACCATGTATTCTTCGATCTGGCGGATAAATTCATCTATTGATACATCCTGCCACGAACAGCCGTAAAACATTTCGTTTTTCATCCGGCCAAAGAATTCCTCGCAGGCTGAATTGTCGGGTAAACACCCTTTCCGGGACATGGACCGTACCAAACCGGCATCCTTCGTCTTTTCTATCCAGCCTGGCCAGCGGTAGTGGCAGCCCCGGTCTGAGTGGATGATCGGATGCCTGCCCTGCGGGAAAACTCTGACTGCGCGATCCAGCATGGAATTTACCAGCTGTGCATCCGGTTTCGTACTGATGTTCCACGCGATCGGCATTCCGTCATAACAGTCAATGACCGGTGACAGGTACACCTTTCCCGCGGGAATTGAAAATTCCGTTATATCGGTAAGCCATTCCCTTTAGCTGCCAGTTCATTTTCCTCCATGATCCGGCGGATCACTTTTTCTGAAAGAATCCTTCCGCTCTTATCCAGTTCGATCTTTATCCGCCGGTAACCATATCTCTGATGGTTATGATAAAACACATCCATAACAGCTTTCCGGTCATCTTCGTGCCTCTCTGAAAACGCCTTCCGTTTTCTCTGATAATAATAACTGCTTTTGGCAAATCTGAGTTTCGATAACAACAATGGCAGTGGATATTTCTCATTTAAGGCGTCAACAATCACTGCCTTTTCCCTGTTGTTCAGGGGAGCTTTGCTGGCGCCGGGCTCTTTTTTAATACATGGATCGTTTCTTTCAGAATGTCAATCTCCAGCTGCATGTCCTGGATATGCTCTTTCAATGATTCAAGCTCTTTTGCTGAGACTGGAGTACCTTCTATAAGACGGCCTCTGTCTCTTTCATCAGACCGGTTCATCAATGCACCAGCACCTTTCCGGATATATTTTCTTCGCCAGGTGTAAATGCTTCCTGTGCTGTATCCTAATTCATCTGCTGCTGATTGTATATCTTCTCTCAGTTCAAAGCAGCGGTGCAGTGCGTTTAATTTTAATTCCAAAGGAGATGCCGCGGATGATCCTTCGTATTATATCCACGGAATGTAGATTTTCTCTCCGTCAGTATTCGTTTTCTGTTGATCCAGTTATGCAGGATCTGTCTGCGTTTTGGATAACCTAAGATAGTGATTGTTTTCGTAATTGAACCTGTTTCCCTGTAGACTTCGAGAGTATGAAAGTTTTTCTGTAAATAGCTATTAGAAATAGGTCTTTTATGATAAAATCTTAATCATAGGAGACCTATTATGGCAAGAGAAAAGAAACCAGTACACAAAGTAGTTATGACAGAGGGCAAAAGGAACATCATCCAGCAGCTTTTACAGGAGTATGATATCCAGACTGCAGAAGATATTCAGGATGCCCTCAAAGACCTGCTCGGCGGTACCATCAAGGAAATGATGGAGGCCGAAATGGATGAACATCTTGGATACGAGAAATCGCAGCGTTCTGACAATGACGATTATCGTAACGGGTACAAATCTAAACATATCAACAGCAGTTATGGAAGCATGGATATTCAGGTTCCACAAGACCGCCGTTCCACTTTTGAGCCGCAGATAGTAAAGAAACGCCAAAAGGATATTTCTGATATCGACCAGAAGATCATATCCATGTATGCAAAAGGAATGACCACGCGTCAGATCTCCGATACGCTGGAGGATATTTATGGATTTGAGGCTTCCGAGGGCTTTATTTCAGACGTTACGGACAAAATACTTCCGCAGATCGAAGACTGGCAGAACAGGCCATTGAGCGAGATCTATCCTGTTCTGTATATCGATGCGATTCACTATTCCGTAAGAGATAATGGGATTATCCGCAAACTGGCAGCATATGTCATCCTGGGGCTCAACATGGATGGAAAGAAGGAAGTCCTGACAATCCAAGTAGGCGACAATGAAAGTTCCAAATATTGGCTTTCTGTTCTCAACGAACTGAAAAACCGGGGCGTGAAAGATATCCTGATCATCTGCGCCGACGGCTTGTCTGGAATAAAGGAAGCGATTGCAGCGGCATATCCACAGACCGAATATCAGCGCTGTATTGTACATCAGGTGCGCAATACGCTGAAGTATGTGGCTGATAAAGACCGTAAGACTTTTGCAGCAGACTTAAAAACGATATACCATGCTTCAAACGAAGAAAAGGCGCTGGAAGCCTTGGAAAAAGTCACAGCTAAATGGTCTGAAAAATATCCAAACTCCATGAAACGCTGGCATGAGAACTGGGATGTTATCACGCCCATTTTCAAGTTTTCCATGGAGGTCAGGAAAGTCATCTATACAACCAATGCGATAGAGAGCCTAAATGCCACCTACCGGAAACTGAACCGCCAGAGAAGTGTCTTTCCAAGCGATACCGCCTTGTTAAAGGCTCTGTATCTGGCAACATTTGAGGCAACAAAAAAATGGACCATGCCCATCCGCAACTGGGGAAAGGTCTACGGTGAACTGAGTATCATGTACGAAGGACGTTTACCGGAATAAGGTTCTTATAGACTGTCACAAAACATGCGGAAAGTTCCGCCTGCTCTTGACATGCACCGACATGTGATGTTATAAGGGCTGGAAGCTCATTAGCGAGCCTTCAGCCCAATCATTATCATAGAAGATCAGTATTTACAGACTTTTATTCACACACTCATTTTCCCTGTCAAACATATCATGCCAAAGCCCCAGAAGCAGAACCCACTTCTGCTTATCCGGCAGGGATAAAAGCGCCCTGCCTAAAGGCTCACTCTCTGCCAAACAGGCATGCCCTGCCATATAAAGTACCAAAGAATCCAAATGGTAATTTTCCTGTTGGCCGTGCAGTTCAGGCAACGATTGTATCAAACCTTGTCCCTTTAGTCCGTAAAACGTGATATTAACATTGGTATTCATCTTATCAACTCAACTTGTCCTTAATCATCCTGTCTCCACAACATACCCCCATATCCAGCCTGTCAACTCAACTCTCCGCCTTTTGAAGCAGTGGATATGTTTCCGCATACTGCAACAGACAAAAAAATCCGGGAGGCAGGACTGCTGTCCAAACAGTCCAACCTCTCGGAAATCCTTTAATTTCAACGTTTTTTTGTACCTTTATTTCTCAACCCTTGACATCAATACCACGCACTCGACATGTGATAGTTAGGCTATTTTTTAACATATACTTTAGACGATTTCCATGGAATTTGGCAACCATTATATTTTATCGACTATATGCTTTTGATTAGGCTATTTCAATGAAAATAAGTTTAAAAATTAAATTTCAGTAATATGTCTTAATTTCTTGTATTAATTCTTCCTCATTACGATTATCATGCACATAGTCCATATACTCAGGTTTTCCTGTTTTTAAATATAACAACCACCCTTGCAAAGATGAAATATAATCATCATCTAATGTTGTTAAACTTGAATATTTACCCACATACATATTTCCAGAATTCCATGATTCGTGTCTTACTGGATATAAAGCCCCATGTCCGTCATTTCTTATTACTTTAGCATACCCCTCTTCATCAATTACAAGTTGATTATTAAATCTATCATCTGCATTTCGCATAGCCATTTCAATCTCTTGCTTTGTGAATAAATGTTTTGGAATTCCGCATCTAATTGCTTTTATTGAGAAAAAATCTTGGTGTTTACCCAAATCAATTAAATTATTTTGTTTAAGTATTTTCGATATCCTTTTTTCAAGATTATCTTTTAATTCAATTGCTATTTTTCTATCATAAACACAAAAACATTCCTCATCTGAAAATGAATTTAGTTTTATTATATGTCCATCTGTACCGATATAATAATTCAACTCTTCAAATCGGCCCAAAGAAAATTCATTTCCAGAAGGCAAAAATTCAAATATAAATTTGATAGTTGCTGAATTCGTTATTGGATAACTTTGAAGCATATCACCAAAATCCCAATTCATAAAATTTTGTTTTAAATATTCTTTGCTTTTTTTACGATCTAAATGTTTTTTCTTTTCATCTGTTACATCGTCTACATTAATGGAAACTCTTCTAAACGGATTTTCATTAAATTCTTCCAAATTAAGAATTCTATTCTCAATTTCTCCATCAGATAAATCTTTTAAATCATCATTTTTCTTTGCATAATCATATAATTCCAAATAATGTTTTACTAAACTATCAATATAATCTCTGAATTCGTTGGCATCGCAATCGCCATGTCTGCCATCGTACGTTCCACTTATTCCATTGTACGGACCATTCTTCATTACAATCAAGAATTTACCTCTCATGTATCGACATACAGTTTGAAACCCTTCTGGCAAAGGTGTACCCTTTTCGTAGTCATAAACTTTATATTGAGCATATCGTGCCGAAACATAATGAGCAGGATAATCCTCGACTAAATACTCTCTATCAGGATAATCTCCATCACCGAGAATGGGAGACAATTCATCAAATTCTAATAAAAAATAATTCCATTTATAGTTTTCATCAAACCCTTCAAAATATAATATTTTAGGTTTAACAATATAACAAAAACCTATTGTATCGTACAACTTAATACAATTATTTTCAGCTGCCATTTCAGCATGAGAAAAGTCCAAACCCCCTTTATCATGAAAAAACATATGATTATATGCAGGAGTTTGTCCAACAACATTTAATACTTCCACAATTTTATTAATGTTCCTCCATGATGCTGATTCTGGAGAATTGGATCCAAACAACTGTTTATTTAGAAAATTCCAATCACTAGCTTGAGATTTACCTATATCAGAATATACATCAATCCAATTAATTAGTCTCTCTTTAAACTCCTTAATGGTTGGACGAACATTGGGATTATTATCAGTAGCATCTTTAAGAAGCTCATCTATTTCTACAAGATGAGTGTTTTTATATTGTTCAATATAACGTAAACTATGATTAGAATCCAAATAATCATATACTCCATCAAATCCCTTCTCGTTTTTAGTTAAAAACATCCACATTGTTTTTGCCAACGAAAAGACATCGGCTTTTTTACCATTTGCGCTTTTAGGATTTCGCTTCATTTCAGGTGCAATGGTAAAAATTGCTCCAAGTCCTCTATTAGATTTAGTAAATCCGTCCGTATTATCAGGAAAATCCGCTAATCCAAAGTCACCGAATGCAAATCTATCCATATAATAGTAAATGTTTGAGGGTTTTATATCACGATGGCAAATACCCTTTTCATGTAACTTTTCTAAGGTCTGACTTAAAGAAATAACTTTTTGAATTATTTCTTTAATGTCTAATTCATTTTCAATTATATAATCCATTGCAGGTTTTGCGATAGGCATTGTATACCAATATTCATCAATAGAAAAATCAAAAATAGGGATAATCCCTTCAATTTCTTGGCAATTATCATTTATGGTATTTATTTCATTGGTAAAACGACTATATTTCTCTTTCCTTCCCTCATTTAAATCTTTCAAAGCAAATTCTTTATCATTATCCTTACGTTTAACATGATAGACTTTTGCATTTCCACCTTTTCCTAATTCACCCAAATTTTCGTAATAATTATTCCAACTTTTTTGTTTTGCCATATATAGTCCCTCCACATCTGTACTATACACTTCATATATCATTTTTGTAGAAAAAACACCACTCTTACTAAACTTGGAATTCTTGACTTTTAATAAAATTAAATGCTACTTTTTTCTTAGAGCTATACTTCTTACTCTTTCTTTGGCTACCATTCTCACCTTTTATTACATTACTTCTCCGAGTTTTTTCAATCTGCACAGCTTCAAAGACCTCTTTTGATATTATCTCCGGATTATTATCCGATGCCAAATAATGAACATCACTTTTACCTGATTTTAAAATTTTGACATCTCCTGTGTATTTCTCATTACTTAACATAACATCGACAGTTCTCTTGCACCATTTTTCTTTTCCAGTAGGTGAAAGAATATTCTGTCTTTCAAGTTCCTTGATAATCCCCAAGATACTTTGGCCACTGAGATACAAATCAAATATCAGCTTAACATTTTGGGCCTTTTCTTCATCGATAATCAGGTGTCCTTCCTCATCATTCTCGTAACCATAACACTTTCTATCATAAAGTTTTGAGGTTCCAGCTGCTGCACGATATTTAATTCCCAATCTAATATTTTCACTTCTCGATTCATTTTCTGCCTGTGCAATAGATTCAATAACAGAAATCATAAGATTACTATCTATATTGGCAGTATCAAGTTCCTCTTGCTCGAAAATTACTCTAACCCCAAACCTCTTTAGCTGATTCAATGCATCCAAAATCTCTACAGTATCCCGTCCAAAACGGCTGATATTTTTCGTAAGAATAATATCCAGTTTATTAGATTGGCAATCATCCAACATACGATTAAACTCTCGGCGTGAAGAACCTGTTTTACTTGTAGCAATATCCATGTAGACATCTGCAAGCAACCATTGCGAAGAGGCAGCTGTAACTCTTGTCAAATGTGAAATCTGAGCTGTAAGGCTTTGTAATTGTTCGACACTGTTCGTGCTAACACGACTATAAATGCCAACCCGCTTTTCTCTTTTCTGTGGTTTCGGTGGGATGATATGCACTTTCATCTGACCAGACATGTTTCACCTCAAATTCTACTCAATTCTGTATCGCTTAATTAGCTCCCGTGCAAGAAATATTGTAATTTCCTCTTTAGAATAGTCATCCGAGTTAATACATTGAATATCTCCCAGTTCAGGATAATGTTCTTTTAATTCTTCAAGTGTAATCCCATGAAGCAAAGGCAAAACTATTTTCTGCCCACTCGTATTTTGTCGAGATAAAAACTCGTGAAGCTCCTTTTCGGTCCACTCTCTACCAAAAAAATTCTTTGAAATTACAATTATTGCAAATTCTGAATCAGCTGTTCCATCTAAAATAACTTGTTTCCAATTATCGCCCCATGCCAACACGTCTGTATCATAAAACACAGAAATGCCTAATCTTTTCACCGCCATATTAAGAAGGTCAACATACTCGCTTTTATCTCTGTTTGCATGAGAAATAAAAACATCATATTTTTTGTGTAGATTAGAAGTCCTTTTTAATGTTTCCGTTTCTTTTGTTCTCTGTTCTTCTTCGCGTTTATATGCTTCCTCTTTATCAGTAAAATATCTTTTTCCGGTCTCAGACAACGTAATCATTGCACCTGTTATATAGACATTTGCACTAGATACTACACCATACATTTGAAGTTTTTCACATTCTAAAAAAAATGACCTTTGTAAATGTTCCGGCAAATTATCAGTGGTAAAATTGACGTAATTTTTATCATTTCCATTATATTGCTCCAGAATAGCCTGCAACATATCTTCAGCTTCTCTATCCATCACACGAAATCCAGACACTATTTCGGTTCCTGCTATAATAGATTTAGCTCTATCACGAAGCTGTGCTTGCTTAGCTGCTTTTTGCTCTTCTTTTATTTGTTTCTCTATAGTCCTTTGCATTGGTGTCTTACTCATAGTTAATTCCTTTCCAAACAATCATTTTATAGACTAATTATCATCTGCATATTTACATTATATAATAATTAGCCTATATGTCAATATTTCTGTCTACTCGACTCCATTTTAACAATCCTGTCTCCACAACATCCCCCCATATCCAGCCTGTCAACTCAACTCTCCGCCCTTCAAAGCAGTGGATATGTTTCCACATACCGCAACAAACAAAAAAATCCGGGACCAGAACCGCCATCCTCACAGTCCTGATTCCCGGAAATCCTTTAATTTCAACGTTTTTTCGTACCTTTATTTCTCAACCCTTGACATCAATACCACGCACTCGACTGTGTTTTGTTTGAGCAACCGAATTGTATCGCCCTCAGAACCTTCATAAAACACCGGAAATCCTAAATGCA
>CANQOK010000008.1 GCA_947625465.1 uncultured Lachnospiraceae bacterium
AATATCTGCAATTTTCAAGGTTCATCTGAGCCTATTTTTTTCGACTCAGTTTTTCATAGCTTACTTGACACTACCGTCAGATAATTAGCGTTATTCCCCTAATTTATATCCCAATCCCCTTACCGTCCGAATATAGCGCGGATTCTGCAGATCGTCCTCGATCTTATCCCGCAGCCGCTTAATATAAACGGTCAGGGTGTTATCATTGACATATTCTCCGGCGATATCCCAGATTTCCATTAACAGCTTTTCCCGGGAAAGCACCGCGCCTCTGTTGTTAAAGAACACCAGCAGCAGCCGGTATTCCAGTGCGGACAGAAAAATCTCGCTGCCGTTTTTTATCACCTGCGCCTTCACAGTATCTACAGCCAGCCCGTCATACTCCAGCACCGGCTGCGTTTTCCCCGTCCGGCGCAGCACACTCCTGATCCGGGATATCAATTCCCGCGGGCGAAACGGCTTGGGGATATAGTCGTCCGCGCCCAGATCCAGTCCGGTCACCACGCTGTATTCGTCTCCGGACGCCGTCAAAAAAATTACGGGACAGTCTGTCATCTGCTTTACCGCCGAACAGACTGCGAATCCGTTGCCGTCCGCAAGAGAAATATCCAGAAGCAGCAGATCATAACTCTGCTGTCCGATCTGCGCAAGCGCCGCCTGCTGACCGGTCGCCGCATCCACGGTAAATCCCTCCGTGCGCAGAAACGCGGTCAGATTTTCTATGATCTGTTTATCGTCTTCCACCAACAAAATACGCGGCATACCGTTCCACTACCCTTCGTACCGGTTCAACAATTCCTGCTTCATCGCATACAGCTTATCGCTCAGATCCACATGAACTCTGTGCGGATTTATAAGACGTCTCGTCTCATCCCACATGGTATTCTGCTCTTCCATACAATAAGCGCGGATATCCATAGCTTTCGGCGATTCATAGGTGCATACGCCCCGGATAAAAATGGGCTTCATCAGTTCCCGTACCTCGTAAGTGCCGCCCTTTAACAATGTCCGCTTCCAGGTCTCAACCGGATCAAAGATCCGCAGATCCTGACCGGCGTCAAATTCCTCGCCTACCAGCGCGATCAGATCCGCGATGATCTTATGAGTTTCCTTATCGTACAGCCGGAATACCGTCTTGTTTCCCGGATTGGTGATCTTCTCGGAGTTCTCAGACAGCTTGATCTTCGGCGTAAAATCATCCTTCTCCTTATCCCAGATCGCGGCCAGCTTGTACACGCCGCCAAATGACGGACAGTCCTTAGAGGTAATCAGATTGGTACCCACGCCCCAGGACGTGATCTTGCAGCCCTGCGTCTTTAAGCTGTCGATCAGAAATTCATCCAGGTCGTTGGAAGCGGAGATCACCGCGTCCGGAAATCCGGCGTCATCCAGCATTTTCCGTGCTTTCTTCGATAAATACGCCAGATCACCGCTGTCTAACCGAATGCCGTAGTTGGGCATCGCGTATCCCATTTCCCGCATTTCTTTAAAGACACGGATCGCATTGGGTACGCCGCTTCGTAAGGTATCATATGTATCTACCAGCAGGATCATGGCGTCTGGATACTGCATCGCATAGGTCTTGAACGCCGTATATTCATCTTCAAAACTCATGATCCAGCTGTGCGCATGGGTTCCTTTTACCGGAATGTCGAATAACTGTCCGGTCAGTACGTTGGAAGTCCCAATACAGCCGCCGATCACTGCGGCTCTGGCCCCGTAGATCCCTGCGTCCGGTCCCTGCGCACGGCGCAAACCGAATTCCATGATCCCGTCTCCCTTTGCCGCGTAGACGACCCGGGACGCTTTCGTCGCGATCAGGCTCTGATGGTTGATAATGTTTAAGATCGCCGTCTCCACCAGCTGCGCCTCCATAATGGGCGCAACCACTTTCACCAGCGGCTCTCTGGGAAATACCACGGTTCCTTCGGGGATCGCATAGATATCGCCCGTAAAATGATAGGAGCTTAGATAATCCAGAAAATCCTCTTCAAAAATACCGAGTCCGCGCAGATATTCGATATCTTCATAGGAAAAGCGCAGTTCCTTGATATATTGGATCAGCTGCTCCAGCCCGCAGGCAATGGCATAACCGCCGTTACAGGGATTCGTGCGGTAAAAAGCGTCAAATACAACCCGTTCGTTGGATTTGGTCTTAAAATATCCCTGCATCATCGTCAATTCATATAAATCCGTCAGTAATGTTAATTTTCTCTCAGCCATTCTGCTGCCTGCCTTTCTGCTTTCAATCAGCAAATAATTTCAGTTTTTTTGTATAACTGTACATGCGGACGCTGTAATAGACCAGAGCGCCCACACAGCCCAGACTCCCGATCATGAAAAAGATCTGAACCAGATCCAGTGCCCGAAACACCGACAATATGTATGTTACAACCGCGCTTGCCGCATAGAGCTGAAACGCGAACTGCAGATCCTGCTCCAACTCCATATACAGATAAGCGTCTACCTGTTTCCCCATAGCCTTCGCTATGGAAAACAGCATGGCGGCCTCCAGCAGGATTTGGATCAGGATCAAACCGATCAGAAGATACGTTCCGGTCTCCTGGTTGGAAACAAACAAAAACGGCTCTGCCTTCAGCGCGATATAACATACCGCCGATCCCAGCGCCAGCTTTGCCGCCAGAGGAAACCGGCGGTGATACTGCCGCAGTGAAAAACAGCCCCAGGCGATCAGGCACAGGCCGATCACGGTCAGCGGACATTCCACGCCCAGGAAATCGCCGCTCAGCCCGTTTTCGATTGTTGAGATCCCGAAGCTGCGCAGTCCGTCCGTCAGGACAATTCCCGGGTAAGATTTCCCCAGCAGCAGTTCCACGCCAAACCAGCTGCAGAGTTCCGTCAAAAAGCGGATGAACATCTCCGCGCCTGCCAGGATCAGACCGATAGAGATTTTATATACTTCTTTCATCTTTTTGATCCTCTTGATCCGCTTCCACGATCACCTTCTGTGCAGTCTGCTCTCTGGCGCCCGCGCCGTCTTCTGTCTGTTTGGATGCGTAGTGATATTCTTCCATCAGCATTTCCTTCTGATTCTCTTCGTTTCTCAGTTCCGCAGCCAGATCTTCCATGGAAACCGGCCGGTACCCTACGATATATTCCCGCAGTACAAAGATCCGGAACAGGTAAAATACGGTGGCAAATAAAACAATGATATTATATGTGGTAGTCAGCCTCTGCAGCAGCACCCAGGTAGTCAGCGCCACGCAGGATGAGCAGACCAGAGATACAAACCAGCCGATATAAATGGCGTTCCGGTCCTGTTTAAACTGAATCCCGCGCAGGGTATCGCAGACACCGACTATAAAACAGTAGCCGATCAGCATCCGGGCGGTAAACGCCGCGATCCCGATCACAAACACCAGATAACAGAGAACGATCCCGTTAAACAGAAACGGAAGGACATATTTCACCGCATCCAGCACAAACGCGATCACTGCCGTCATCATTCCCACGGAAAACATCTTAGGTCTGGCCTTAACCAGCTTTGAAATAAACGGACTTCTCCGCTTATCCGGATACTTCCGGACCAGCACCAGCCGTTCCACTGCCATCTTCTTCATGGCGATAAACGCCAGGATATATCCGATAAAATCACTGATGACATCGATCCGGACGCCGGTAAAATGGATCCCGCTCACAAAATTCTCCTGTGTCATCGGATTATACATTTCCTCTTTGGCGGCGCCGTAATGCTGATTCAGCGTATATAACTGAAATTCCCAGCCGCTGTGCTCGTAATCGATCTGATAGGCCGGATAAAAATTGCCGATATTCACGCTCATATCCAAAGTGATCAGCGCAATGGCAATGAACAGCAGGATCAGGCACTTCATGTTCCTGCCGGCAGCCTCCGTATCGATTTGCTTTGTTCCAGTCACATCCATAGGTTCTTCCCTCCATACTGAATTCTCCGCTCTGAATAAAACTCTCCGGGCAATATCGAGCTTATTTTTTACACTATACTCTACCACACTTTTTTCTCATTTTCAACAAACTCACTTTATTTTCACACTTTTTATGGGAAATCCTTGCGAAAATTTTTTCCGTATTATATAATATTTTCGGAGCGTCTCAAATCGTCCTGACGGCAGATGCGAAGCCGGATTTTCGCTTTTCCCCGTCAGTACCGCGCAAACGCTCCGGAACGGAGATTATTTATGAGTGAATTTTATAAAAATCACAAACGGCGCATGTCCGGCGTCCTGGCGCACCCCACTTCATTTCCCTCTCCTTACGGAATCGGCGATCTGGGACAGGGCGCTTATGATTTTATCGATTTTCTGGTGAGATCCAAGCAGACGCTGTGGCAGGTCCTGCCGCTGGGCCCCACAGGCTATGGGGACTCTCCTTATCAGTCTTATTCTTCCTTTGCCGGGCAGACCTTATGCATCAGTCCGGAACGAATGGTGACAGACGGACTGCTCACAGAGGCGGATATCGCCGATCCGCCGGTTTCGTTTTCCGACAAGGCGGATTACGGTTCTGTTATCTGGTACAAGACCAAGCTGTATCAAAAAGCATATGAGAATTTTCAGCTGCTGGACAGACACTGTGATTTTATCCGCGGATATCAGGCGTTCTGTGAGGAACACAGATCCTGGCTGGAGGACTTTGCTCTGTACGCGGCCCTGAAGGAATACAACGGCGGCAAACCCTGGCTGGAATGGGAGGACGATCTGCGGGTTCCCAATACGCTGGTCATTTCTCACTATCAGAGCCAGCTGAAGGATTCCATTACTTATTTTAAATTTTTACAGTACTTATTTTACAAGCAGTGGTTTGAGTTAAAAAATTACGCCAACGACAGGGGCATTTTCATCGTAGGCGATATTCCTATTTTTGTGGCGCTGGACGGCTGTGATACCTGGGCAAACCAGTCCCTGTTCCAGCTGGATTCCCGCGGGTTTCCTACCGTGGTATCCGGAGTCCCGCCTGATTATTTCAGCGCGACCGGACAGCTCTGGGGCAATCCGCTGTATGACTGGGATAAGATGCGGCATAACCATTACGACTGGTGGATTCACAGGATCAAGCACCAGCTGCATCTGACAGACTATCTGCGCATCGATCATTTCCGGGGATTTGAGGCTTACTGGGCCGTTCCCTACGGAGAGACCACCGCGATCAACGGCACCTGGAAGGCCGGCCCCTATATGGACTTTTTCTATGCGCTTCGCAACGCCTTAGGCGATAATCTCCCGATCTTCGCGGAAGACCTGGGTGTGATCACGCCGGAGGTTGAGAAGCTGCGGGACGATTTCCACCTGCCGGGCATGAAGATCCTGCAGTTTGCGTTTGAGGATTTAAACGACAATCATTTCCTTCCGTATAACTATCCGGAAAACTGCATCTGCTACACCGGTACCCACGACAACGATACCACGCTGGGCTGGTACCAAAACGCCCGTCCGGAATGCCGGGAAAAGGTCAGAGCTTATATGAATACCAACGGCACGGACATCGCCTGGGATTTTATCCGCCTGGCTCTGTCAAGCCCTGCCAGATATGCGGTCATTCCGCTGCAGGATATTCTGGGCTACGGTTCGGAAGCGCGCATGAACATACCGGGCCGGGCGGCAGGCAACTGGCAGTGGCGCTATCCTGACGGCGCCCTGACCGACAAACTGGCTGACCGTCTGGGAGACCTGACCGCATTATACAGCAGAGCGTAAACGCTTCGGAACGGAGAACACATGATTCGATTGATCATTATCGCAATTTTTTTAGTTCTATATTTTTTACTCAGCATTATCCCTTTCGGGATCCTCTGGGTGATCGGAAAGTTCAACATGGACTGGCGAAACCGCATCAGCCGCAGGATCGTCCAGGGCGGTTTCTGGATCGTGATCTTTTTATCCGGCGTCAAACTGGACGTGTCGGGAAAAGAAAACATTCCCACCGATACCGCCGTATTATATGTGGGCAACCACCGCGGATTTTTTGATATCGTAACCGGCTATACCCAGCTTCCCGGACCGACCGGCTACGTCTCCAAAAAGGAGATCCGCAAGGTCCCGTTCCTGCGGGTATGGATGCATTATATTAACTGCCTGTGGCTGGACCGGGAGAATCTGCGGGAAGGCGTAAAGACGATCCTGGCAGGCGTTGAGCAGTTAAAAAGCGGCGTTTCTGTTTTTGTCTATCCGGAAGGAACCCGTTCCAAGGACGGTCAGCTTCTGGAATTTAAAGAGGGCGCTATGAAGATGGCACTGAAAGCCAACGTACCGATTATGCCCGTGGCTTTCTTCGGGACCTCCCGGATCTTCGAGGATCAGTTCCCCAAAGTCCGTAAGGGAACCGTTACCATCCATTTCGGCAAACCCATTTATCCCGATCAGCTGGAAAAAGCGGATCAGAAACGGCTTGGCGCTTATACGCGGGACGTGATCGCGCAAATGCTGGAGGAGGGCCCCGAAGTATAAATTTTTCAGGCTGACGGAAAAGTATTGCGATTTCTTTTGGAAAATGATAGAATATGCCGTGTGCCGCTTATCCGCGCACAGCTTTACAAAATTTTTTCAGGCGCTTGCCGCGCTTTAGAATGGAGGTTATGATGGGAACATTTTGGACAGTTTTGCTGATCGTGCTGGTCGTACTGGTTGTCATTGTCGGTGTTCTTTATTTCTTAGGAAAGAGGGCTGAGAAGAAGCAGGCGGAATCTCAGAAGCAGATGGACGCTGCCGCGCAGACCATGTCGTTTTACATTATCGATAAAAAGAGGATGCCGTTAAGAGACGCCAACCTGCCGAAAGTGGTAGTTGACAATACGCCGAAGTATTTACGCCGGGCGAAGATGCCGATTTTAAAAGTGAAGATCGGTCCGAAGATCATGAATCTGATCTGCGACGCCAAGTTATATGAGACGCTGCTTCCGAAAATGGAAGTAAAGGCTACCGTCAGCGGTATCTACGTTTCCGCCGCGCGGCGGATCCGCGGGCCGGTTTACGAACCGCCTAAGAATAAAAAGGAACAGCGGAAACGACGCCGGGAAGAACGGAAACAGGAAAAAGCGAAAGCAAAGGCAAAATAAAATCTACATAGAACAAAGCGATTCTAAAAAATATTGGAGTATATGGCTGAAACATATGCTCCAATATTTTTTTAGCCGCCTGTATCTGCTATATACCATAACAAATACAGGCGGCATGCTCCGCTTTTTGGCTCCTTCCCGCATGGGCGGCAGGGCGTTTCCGCAATAAAACATTATGTTTTAATCCAGGGAGATCTCTCCCTTGGGTTTTGCCGACAGCAGGATCTCCCGTCTTGCCACAAAATCTCCGTTAATATGCAGCAGATAGGTGATCTGCGCTTCCAGCAGGTTTTCCTCCAGCAGGACATGGATCTTCTCCGTATTGACCAGCAGCTCCATTCTGCCGACCGGCGTATCCAGATATCCGCCGTTTGCGTCTCCCTCTTCAAAAACCATATAGGAGTTCATGTCTCCACGCCGGGAAATCTCCACTCTGCCTTCCTGGAGCTTAATCAGGCTTTTGATCCGCTCCGAATAATCCTCCGAAACCTCCTCAAACATCAGGTAGTGCTTCCCCAGTACCTGATAGTATGTTCCGGGGGTAATGATCTTCACCTGGTCCCGGTCGTCGTCCTCAAATTCCTGCAATCCCTCAATCGTGATAAAAATCTCTTTCTCCAAACTGCTCCTCCATTTGCGTATTTACTGTGCTTCATATTCCTCAATCGGGATCTGCACAGTACAATCGATACTAAACGGCAAAATCGAATCCGCAAACGAACGGAACCTGGACGCGTCGTCGCTGACATAAAATTGATAAGCGTCCCTGGTCGGTTCTGAAAGCCCGGTATGCAAAAGGTCCTGTTTCGCCAGCATATCCCGCAGTTCCACCGCTGTTTCATACGCGGGATTCACCAGCTTCACCTGATCCCCCATGATTCTGCCGATTGTGCTCCGTAACAATGGATAATGGGTACACCCCAGGATCAGGGTGTCAATGTTCTCCCGCTTCAGTCCGTCCAGATACCGGCCCGCGATCTCGTCTGTCACCGCGTCATGGAGCAGGCCTTCTTCCACCAGCGGCACAAACAGGGGACACGCCCTGCCGATCACCGTAAGCTCCGGATTCAGTTCGTGAATATAATCCGAATACACCTGGCTCTTAATGGTGCCTTCTGTCCCGATAATTCCGACCCGTCCGTTTTTCGTCACGGAAACCGCCGTTTTCGCTCCCGGCTTTACCACGCCGATGATCGGTTCCGGAATCTCCCGTCTCAAAGTTTCCAAAGCGTATGCGCTGGCCGTATTGCAGGCAATGACGATCGCCTTCACTTGTTTTGTATGCAGGAAATGTACGATCTGCCGGGAAAACCGGATAATGGTATCTCGGGATTTACTGCCGTACGGAACCCGCGCCGTATCCCCGAAATAAACCAGTCTCTCATTGGGCAGCAGCCGCATGATTTCCCGCATGACCGTCAGTCCGCCTACGCCGGAATCAAAGATCCCGATGGGCGCATGCTTGGTATCCATATTCATTGTTACTCTCCATTCTGATCTTTTTCATTATTTTACTATTTTCCGGGCAATTATGCAAGTATATGTTTATTTCCCCGGTTTCCGGCAATACTGTGGATAACAAAATAAGGAAAGGAATGTTAATTATGAAAAAAATCTGGAGAAAAATAAAAAACCATACATATTCGATCTGGTCCGTCAGTCTGCTGGTTCTGGTATGCGCGGCGCTGTCCGCTATTCTGCTTGCCCGTATGAACCCGGCTGAAACGGTTTCCAGTCAGGAAGCCGCGGCAGCGATCGCAGACAAGATTATCCGCTTTCATATTCTCGCCAACAGCGACAGCGAGGAGGACCAGGCCGTCAAATTAAAAGTGAAAGACGCCGTTATTTCCTATGTACAGAAAGACGGCGGAGACTTCGGCTCGGTATCGGAAGCCAAACAGTATCTGGAAAGCCACACCGTACAGATTCTGGAAATCGCCGAAGCGGTGCTGTCGGAAAACGGATTTTCTTACGGAGCGTCCGCGGAACTGACCACCTGTTATTTTCCCGTTAAAATGTACGGAGACGCAATTTTCCCGGCCGGCTATTATGAGGCGTACCGGATCCTGCTGGGAGAAGGAAAAGGACAGAACTGGTGGTGCGTCATGTACCCGGCGCTCTGCTTTCTTGATACTTCCACGGGATTTTTGCCGGACTATGCCAAAGAAAATCTGGAACAGATCGTAGGCGCGAAATCTTTCTCCGTCATCTGTCCGGAACCAGAGGAAGAAGCGCAGAAAATGCCAGATACCGAAATCAAATTCCGTTTCCGCTATCTGACATTTCTCAACTGGTTATTTGACTAATCCCTGTTTTTCAGGCTTTCCAGCAGGGAAGCCTGCTGATTGCTGATATGCTGTGTAATGATCTTTTTCGCCGCCCGAATATCCCGGTTTTCGATGGCGCTTACCATATCCAGATGTTCTTCTGCAAGCATAGTCCGCTTCTCTTCTTCTTTCAGGTATTCCATCCGGTACCGATACATCGGTCCGCGCATACTGTTCAAAATCTGGATCAGTCTCTGATTGCCGGTCATCTCGTAGATCAGCTCATGAAATACGACATCACACACGGCAATCCGGGACTGCTCACCGGAACGGATCTCCCGTCTAAAATCATCCAGCGCCTGTTTTAACGCAGTCAGATCTTCTTCGGTCCTTCTGCGGCACACCAGTTCCATAGCAAGACATTCCAGCACCTTGCGCACTTCCAATACATCGCACAGGTCTTCTTCCGTAATATTCGCCACAACGGCGCCGCGCCTGGGGATCATCTGTACCAGCCCTTCCTGCTCCAGCTTCCGCACTGCTTCGCGGACAGGCGTCCGGCTGACGCCCAAACGGTCCGCCAGGGGAATCTCCATCAGCCGCTGCCCCGGTTTCAGTTCTCCGCGCAGGATCTCATCCCGCAGGGTTTGAAAGACCGAATCGCGCAGCGGTAAAAATTCTCTGTTTCCCATATCAAAATCACGCATTTTCCGGCACTCCTTTCGGCTGTGGCTGTATTCCATTCTCTTCCGACTGAATCCGATTTCGATTGACGACAGAAGTCAAAAATACCAGATTCCGCTGCATCTCCTGACGGAGGACTTCACAGGCCCGCCTTGCCTTTCGCCCATCCGTAAAGATCCCGTACACAGTCGGCCCGCTGCCGCTCATTAAGGCCCGTATGGCGCCCGTCTCTTCCAGCCGCTGTTTAATCGCCTGGATCACCGGAAATTCTTTTACGGTAACTGTTTCCAGAACATTTTCCAGGCGTTCGGCCATAGCTTTCAGATCTCCGTTTTCGATCGCCGCCGCGATGCCGCTGATATCCGGATGTCTGATCAGCGCATTGGCGTTCAGGTTCTCATATACCATTTTGGTAGACACCCGGATGGGCGGCTTTACCAGCAGCACATGACAGCGCGGCGTATCCGCAAGCGGAGTCAGCCGTTCGCCGATTCCTTCCGCCCGCACGGTTCCGCCCATGATGCAGTACGGGACATCCGCGCCGAATTTCACGCCGATCTTCTCCATCTCCTCTTTTGTCAGGTTCAGGCCATATAAACAGTTCAGCGCCTTGATTGCCGCCGCGCAGTCGCTGCTGCCGCCCGCCATTCCGGCAGCCACGGGAATCCGCTTTTTCAGCGCGATCTCCAGTCCGCCCGCAAGGGAGTATTCCGAAAACAGCCATGCCGCCGCTTTATACACCAGATTCCGTTCATCTGTCGGGATCATCCGATTCTCGCTCTGCAGCCGGATCCCCGGTTCTGCTGATTTTGTAAACGTAAGGACATCATACATCCCCACGGTCTGCATGATCATATCCAGTTCGTGATAGCCGTCCTCCCGGCGCCGGATCACATCCAGCCCCAGATTGATTTTCGCATAAGCCTTCATCGTAATGGTATCTGTCTGTCTCATGTTTCTTCCTGTCCCCGTATTTCTTTTCCGTATTTATTGATTCTTCTATTGTAGCATAGCAGACGCTTCTTTTACAATTATTATTTTCTGCCCCGGCTCTACTTTTTCGCTGGAAAGCCCGTTAATTTCCATAATCGTCCTGATTTTTGTAAAATTCTCTTTTGCGATATCCCACAGGGACTCCGCTTTCTGCACGGAATATCCCACCATACAAGGCATTTCCTCCAGCATTTCCAGATCAAACGGTCTTTCCGTTATCCCCGTAATGACCGACTCCTCCATCTGATTGAGCACCAGCGTGTCTAACGAGATCACTGCCTTGATCTCCAGTTCATTCATACTCACCATATTGGCGGAAATGGATTCCATGCCCGGCCGGATAAAATACAGACTGTCTTCCTGAATCCCGGGCACCGAGATATTGTGCGTAAACGGTATGATCTGGGACACCGATTTCAGCGGACATTTGTCGTCTCCCGAAATGTACAGTACGGTCACATTGACAATCCCGTCCACCTGCAGGCCGTCCTCGGTCACACTGATCTCCTCTATTCTTACCATACCTTTTACATTACAGATCTGCATGACCTGCGTATTCTGTTCTCCCAGCGAAATCTTCTGATTGATCTTGCATTTGGAATCATTTTTGATCAGCAGATTCTCATAATGACCGGGCTCACGCACCGGCTCCATCACCGACGCCGTGCCGTACAGATCGCTGATCACATCGATCTTCATCTCCTGGTACACCTTGATATCCAGATCCAGCACCGCGTCCAGGGCAAACATCCGCAGCTCCCCGTCGCTGTCCGCTTTCGGCTCCAGCTGCTTATGCCCGAGCTTTACGGAAATCTGCGGGATCATTTCCTCCTGGCAGCCTTCCGCCTCGATCAGTCCCCGAAACGGAATGACTGCCTCCAGCCACTGCATGGGCGTCTCCAGCTGGGACGGCTGGTACATGATAAACGCCACCAGTTCGCCGCTGACCGCGATCTTATCCTGCATCAGCCGGGTTTCCAGCCCCTGTACATTGACGCTCTCCCATAAGATCTGGCCGATATCCGGCTTATTCTGCCCCAGTTCAATATCTTCCTTCACCCGGTATATATCTTTTTTGTGCACAACAATCTCCGTGATCTCCAGCGGTTTTTTCAGATATTCTACATTTTCTCCGATCAGCTCCACCGCCGTTTCACTGTCTGTCAGCCGCTCCACCGTAATCTGCAGCGTGACCACGGCTCTGACGCTGATCTTTCGGGAATTGATGGCAGAAATCTGCAGATCGTCCAGATCCCAGTCCATATGGATCGAATCCCCCTGCTCGATCTCCTCCAGATTCACGATTTCTTCAAACGGAATCTCTCCCTGCGCCCTATGTACACTTTCCGGTCCTTCATACAGCAGACCGTAGAGAAGCTTCCCTTTGACCGCCGCTTTTCCATTCTGCGGCGTCACGGATTGGATCTCCACATCCCCCTGACTGGCGATCATCGCCTCCACGTCCGGTTTGGTATCCGATATGACCACATCTTCCCCGACGGAAATCTGCATCAGCTTATTCATTTTTCGTTCATTCATGTGCACATTTTTCTTTTTCAATTCTATCATATTCCCATGCTCTGCCTTTCTATCGATTCTTCTATCTAATATATGCATGGAAAAAGACAGGTATGCACCGAGTTTTCTTACAGTTCAAAATATACGGTTCCTCCGGAGTCCGGCAGTTTTAGGACGATCACCGGCCAGGTTTCGGCTTCAACAGGCGCGTCCGTTTTCGCAGGGCCTTTCAGCACAGTCTTAATGTAAATATCATCCTGCTTATGGGTGACATAGGATACCGAAATACTGTAGCAGGTCGTTTTCTGGGTTCCGTATCCCACCGCAATGTACAGATACCCCTGATCTGTGTAGGCCAGCTGAAATGCCTGCTGCTTCTTCTTTTCGATCTCCTGACGGATCCGCTCCGGATATTCCTCCGGCGCCAGAACGGTATAGTCCGCCTTTTCGGCGTTTTGGGCAGAAAAATTGCTCTGACAGCCGGTGACGCCTAACAGACAGACACCGGCAAGCAGAGCAATCCATTTCCTGATTTTTAAAAATCCATTCATATAAGTTCCTCGCACAACCCTATTATTAAAGGCTATGCGGGCGGCCTGTACATGATGATACGCGTTTGGGCATTCTCCCTGCCTTCCCGTTACATCATCGCATTGATCATTGCCAGAAGCTCGCTTCCCAGCGCGTCTGACTTCTTCTCTGCATCCTCCAGAGAAGTCCCCTTCACGCCGTAGTAGAACTTCACCTTCGGCTCGGTTCCGGAAGGACGAACGCACAGCCATGCGCCATCCGGCAGGTCGTAATACAAAACGTTTGACTTCGGCAGACCGGTCTCGGTCACTTCGCCGGTCTCCATATTCTTAACGGTATTCAGCTTGTAATCTCTCGCGGACAATACCTTGTAGCCGGCAATCTCTGCCGGCGTATTGTTCCGCAGATTCTCCATAATCTCCTGGATCTTAGCCAGTCCTTCGATTCCCTTCATGGTAATGGACTGTACGCCGTCCTTGTAGTAGCCGTATTTCTCATACATCGCGATCATGGCATCCCACAGAGTCATGTTCTTCGTCTTATAATAAGCCGCTGCTTCGCACAGCGCCATGGTTGCCACAATGGCGTCTTTATCTCTGGCATGCGTACCGATCAGGCAGCCGTAGCTCTCCTCAAATCCGAACAGGTAGGTGCCCTTGCCGGACTGCTCAAAGCCTAAGATCTGCTGTCCGATAAACTTAAAGCCTGTCAGCACTTCGATCAGTCTTACGCCATAGTACTTCGCGATCGCGTCCGCCAGGTTGGAAGTAACGATGGTCTTAACCAGCGCGCCGTCCTCCGGCAGACCGGTCTTCTCTTTGATCTGGCTGATCTCATATTCCGCCAGCAGACAGCCGGACATATTACCGGTCAGGGAAATGTATTCTCCGCTCCTGGTATCCTTCACATAAACGCCTAAGCGGTCCGCATCCGGATCGGTTGCCAGAACCAGATCCGCATCCTTCTCTTTCGCCAGTTTCAGAGCCAGCGCAAAAGCTTCGGCTGCTTCCGGATTCGGATAGCTGACTGTCGGGAAATCGCCGTCCGGCAGCTCCTGCTCCGGTACTACATAGACATTCTCAAATCCCAGCTCCCGCAGTACACGGCGCGCCGGAATATTGCCCGTACCATGCAGCGGGGTGTATACGATCTTCAGATCTTTGGCGACCTGCTTGATCGCCTCCGGATTCTTAACCTGTTTCAGCAGCTGCTCGATATATTTGTCGTCAATCGCAGCGCCGATCACTTCATACAAGCCTGCCGCCACTGCTGCGTCTTTATCCATGGTCTTCACCGACGCGTAATCGGTTACCGCCTTCACTTCCGCCATGATACCGGTGTCATGCGGCGGCGTGATCTGCGCGCCATCCTCCCAGTATACCTTGTAGCCGTTGTACTCCGGCGGGTTGTGGCTGGCCGTTACGTTGATGCCGGCGATGCAGCCCAGTTCCCGTACCGCGAAGGACAGCTCCGGTGTCGGACGCAGAGACTCGAACACATATGCCTTGATCCCGTTCGCGCCCAGGCACAGTGCGGCCTCATCCGCAAATTCCGGAGACATATGGCGGGAATCGTATGCAATCGCTACGCCTTTTTCCTGTCCGCCTACTTTCAGAATGTAGTTTGCCAGTCCCTGCGTCGCCTTACGGACGGTGTAAATATTCATACGATTCACACCGGCGCCGATGACACCGCGCAAACCTGCGGTTCCGAACTCCAGTTCCATGTAAAACCGGTCCTCGATCTCCTTTTCATTATCGGCAATCGCCTTTAATTCCGCTTTCGTTGCCTCGTCAAAATAAGGATTCGACAACCATTCATTATAAAGTTCCCTGTAATCCATAATAATACCTGTGCTCCTTTCTATTCTTTGGCAATTCGTACTATTATCTTATCACATTCTTTTCCAAAAATAAAGTGAATTCCTTTTTTAATTTCTGCTGTCTGCACACTTTCTCCAGTTTTTCCAGATTCCGCTCGTTGATCCAGACTTTATTGGTATTAAAATAGTAATTGAGCACCTTCCAGAACTTTTCCGGATATCTTAACAAAACGAGCAGCACCTGCTGTTCCTCCCCGGAAACCCGCCGCACCTTGTCATAGGCGTGATACAGCTCCAGTCCCAGTTCCGGATCCCACTGGTTTTTCTCCATCGCCTTCCGCAGATACCCATAGAAGTCCTGAATCTGCAGGCCGACATGCATTTTCCCGAAGTTCACCACCGCCTGCCAGTCATTCCCGAAATAGATATTGTGGTAGTTGTAACTGCCGTGACAGATCTGCGTACAGCCCACCGCGTTTTGATACATATCGTCATAGCCGATTTCCGTCAGCATGGCAATCGCCTCCTGCGCCTCCGCGTAGTTTTCGTCAAAATACTGCAGAACGCGCCGTTCAAATTCCAGCTTCCGCCGCTTTCCCTGGATAAAATTGTAAACCCGTTTCAGTTCCTTGGTCCGGCGTTTCATCTGCACGTCCAGATTCCAGTCCGTCTCCGGGCGGTTCGGATCCGGCCGCCAGTTTGCCAGCTGCAGCTCGTTCATACAATTATGTAACCGCGCCAGCAGCGCGGCGCCTTTTGCCAGATCCTTCGGATCGGACATATCCGGATTCTGGCCGCCGTACCAGTCTTTTACGATATAATTGGTCCCGTCCGAATCCGTACTGATCAGTTCCCCCGCAGCATTTTCCACAACCGTATCTACCCGGACCTGCCTGGTACTGGCGATTGCCTTCAGGATCGCCGCCTCCCGTTCTATCCTTCCGCTTGTGCCGCGGTATTCCTTTAATATTTTTAAGCCGGCATTGGTGTCACACAGGATCACGCCTCTGCCGCGCATGGTCCGAATTACCTGAAACGTATATTGTTCCAAAACCGCAGTCCCTTTTTCGTTCATAATCTTCTCCTCTCCGTCCATTGTTCCCGGTATGCTCCGGCAGGGCGGAACACACAATACAATGTATGAAAAGGAAGTGCGGATTAGTATTCAAAATGCCGTTCAAATTTTAATAAAAGCCAAAATAATGGCTCAGATCAGATTCGATGGAATATAACAGTTGTTTTCGTCAATCGGAAAGGGCGCCTCCGCCATACAGATCACACCGCCGCTGCCAACCTGCTTTCCGGTATTATTTAAGACGCCAAACACCCTGACGGTCCGTTTGTCCGGCTCTGTTCCTTTTTTAATCTCCAGCGGATGCAGGATATTATCCTTTTCGATCACGAGGTCGATTTCTTTCTGGCTTTTGTCCCGGTAAAAATTAAGATTGGCATTATCCTTTGCATACGCATAATGCCGAAGTAGTTCACCGACCACAAAATTCTCATAATAATGTCCTGAAGCTGCGCCGTTCATCAGAACATCCCGCCCGGTCCAGGAGGACAGATAGGCACATAGCCCTGTATCGCAAAAATACAGCTTCGGTGTTTTGATAAGGCGCTTCAGCTCATTGGAAGCATAAGGTTCGAGCAGCTGTATGATCCCCATCGTTTGGAGAACCTTCACCCAGTCTTTTGCTGTCACGCCCGAAATGCCTGCGGAAGCCGCCAGATCGTTGTAATTCAGAAGCTGGCCGTTAAAAGCCGCGCACGCCCGAAGAAACTTGCGGAAGCCTTCAGTATCGGCAATCCCGTTATCGTCTACGGCATCCCGCATCAGATAGGTTTCAATATAGGAATTAAAATATTCCCGCAGTTGTTCTTCATCGAGCCGCTGTACTTCCGGAAGTCCGCCGCGCCAGATATGCTCAAATGTATCAACAATATTATTCTTCGGAAACAACAAGGCACGGCCGCAAAGTGCGTCAAATGAGAAGTCCAGCTCCTTTTCCGGTCTGACGCCAAGCAGTTCCCGCCATGAAAGACTGTACATTTTCAGAACACAAATGCGCCCGGCAAGAGAATCCCCTGCCTGCCGCATCAGTTTTTTACTCTGTGAACCCGTAAGCCAAAATAATCCCCGCTCATCCGTATTATCACACAGGATTTTGATGGTTTCAAAAAGCTCCGGCGCTTTCTGTGCTTCGTCAATCAGGATCGGCGGTTTAAAGGTTTGGAAGAACAGCCTGGGATCGCTTTTGGCCAGTTCCCGCGTCGGCTGATCGTCCATAGTCACACAGCGGCGTCCCTGCCGTTCGGCCAGACGGCGTAGCATCGTGGATTTTCCGACCTGACGGGCGCCTACTACCATAACCGCTTTAAAAACGCCGTTCATACTTAAAAACTTCCGTTCCAGTTCTCTTTCAATATATTCCACGTCAAAACCTCGTCCAAAATAAAGTGTACTTTATTTTAGCAATTTTTATGTCATCTGTCAAGCGGCGTTTCCCGCTTTTTATTCCTGTTTTTTCTGCATGCGTTCATGATAGAGCTCCATGCCAAACGGCAGGAGAAATTCTTTTTGATTGGCTTCCGGATGATCCAGCACATAATCAAGCAATCCTTCCAGTACGGCTCCCACGGCTTCCCCCGGTTTAACGCCGGCTTCCAGCAGGTCTCTGCCGCTGATCTCCAGATCCCGAATCTGCAGGCAGTCGCCGGCAGAGAGGATTTCCCGGCAGGTCTTTTGGATCCATTCCAGTTTTGTCCGGACGTGCTCCCGATCTCCTTTGCTCTTGCCCTCCACATCGGCCAGCCGAAGTTCCAGCCACAGCGGATAGAGATCCGTGCCGATTTCGTACATACTGTGACGGATGCCTGCCGCAGACAGTTCGGGATGATCCCGATGATGGCGCACCAGCCCGACAACGGCGCGCTTTGTCCGGTTATCAAATTTCAGTTCCTGCATGACCTGCCCGGCAATCGCCGCGCTATAGACCGCATGCCCGTGAAAATGATCGCCGTCCGCTTCCACAGTTTTGCACTGCGGTTTTCCCACATCATGCAGCAGAGCCGCCCAGCGCAGATACCGGTCCGCCCTTGTGTGGGCCAGCACCGCCATCGTATGTGTTCCCACATCCCATTTATGATTCAGCGTATTCTGGCTGGTCGCAAACATGGTATCCAGCCAGGGCATAATATACTGCGACATTCCCGAGGTATAACACAGGCGGATTTTCTCCGGCGCGCCGGACAATAACAATTTATCCAGTTCCGCGCGGATCCGTTCTTTACTGATCCGGGTCAGATTCTCCGCCAGTTTGGGAATCGCCTGCCAGGTTTCAGGTTCGATCTCAAATCCCAGCTGCGCCGAAAACCGAACCGCCCGCAGCATCCGCAGCGCGTCTTCGGTAAAGCGTTCTTCGGGATTCCCCACGCAGCGGATCACTTTCTGCTCCAGATCCGCCATGCCGCCAAACACATCTACTAAACCGATATTCGGATTATACGCCATCGCATTGATGGTAAAATCCCGCCGTTTCAGATCCTCGATCAGATCGGAGGTAAAATATACGGCGTCCGGATGCCGTCCGTCCGAATATGTTCCGTCAATGCGGTAAGTAGTGACTTCATACCCCGTATGGCGGATCACAACGGTAACCGTACCGTGCCGGATTCCCGTGTCTACCGTAGCGTGAAATAAACGCTTTACGTCCTCCGGAGCCGCCGAAGTTGTAATATCCCAGTCTTCCGGCGTTCTCCCCATCAGACTGTCCCGTACACAGCCGCCTACGATAAAGGCTTCATAACCCGCGTCATTTAAGATTTTCAGAATCAGCGCAGCGTCTTTTGGTATTTCTATATGCATTTGTACCGATTGTGTACGAATTTTCACTCCTGTTTCCTTTCTTTCCGCGGCCGGATCTTAGTAAGCCTTCCCCCAGTATACCATAGCCTTTGCCGGCTTTCCGCAGCAGACGCATGTATCGGCCAGATGTTCCTGTTCAAACGGCATACAGCGTGAGGTCGCCGTGGTGTCCTCCTTGATCTTGTCCTCACAGGCACGGTCACCGCACCACATTGCCTTTACAAAGCCGGGTTTCTCCGCGATCGCCTGCTTAAACTCCTCATAAGTGACAGCAGTCGAGGTATGCGAATCCCGATGCGCTTTCGCGCGCGTATACATATCCTTCTGGATCGTCTCCAGCAATTCTCCTGTCTTTTCCGCGATCTCATCCAGCGATACCACGATTTTTTCTCTCGTATCCCTGCGTACCAGAACAGCCTGATTCGCTTCGATATCCTTCGGTCCGATCTCAACCCGCATAGGGATGCCCCGCATTTCCTGCTCGGAGAATTTCCAGCCCGGACTCTTATCGGAATCGTCAACCTTAACACGGAACGCGCCCAGCTTACCTCTGATCTCCTCTGCCTTTTCCAGCACGCCTTCCTTGTGCTGCGCGATCGGAATGATCATCACCTGCGTCGGTGCGATCCGGGGCGGCAGCACCAATCCGCTGTCGTCTCCGTGTACCATGATGATCGCGCCCATGATCCGGGTAGACAGCCCCCAGGAAGTCTGATGCACATACTGCAGCTGATTGTCTTTATCGGTGTACTGAATATCAAACGCCCGCGCAAATCCGTCTCCGAAATTGTGGCTGGTGCCGGACTGCAGCGCCTTGCCGTCATGCATCAGCGCTTCAATGGTATAGGTAGATTCCGCGCCCGCGAATTTCTCTTTATCCGTCTTTCTTCCCTTGATCATGGGAATCGCCAGCTCCTGCTCGCAGAAATCGGCATAGACATTTAACATCTGCTCGGTTCTGGCTTCTGCCTCCTCCTGCGTTGCGTGTGCCGTATGCCCTTCCTGCCATAAAAATTCTGTCGTCCGCAGAAACGGTCTGGTCGTCTTCTCCCAGCGGCAGACCGAGCACCACTGATTATACAGTTTCGGCAGATCCCGGTAAGAATGGATGATATTGGAATAAAAGTCGCAGAACAGGGTTTCTGAAGTAGGGCGGACACACATCCGTTCCTGCAGCGGCTCCAGACCGCCGTGCGTTACCCATGCCACCTCCGGCGCAAAGCCTTCTACATGGTCCTTTTCCTTCTGCAGCAGACTTTCCGGAATAAACATAGGCATATAGACATTCTCTACGCCCGTCTCTTTAAATCTGCGGTCCAGTTCCTTCTGGATATTCTCCCAGATCGCGTAACCGTACGGCCTGATGATCATACAGCCCTTTACGCTGGAATATTCTACCAGCTCCGCCTTCTTTACCACATCCGTATACCACTGCGCGAAATCCTCATTCATTGACGTAATGGATTCTACCAGTTTCTTTTCCTTTGCCATTTTCTTTCTCCTTTTACCGTTTAATTTTTGGAATTACAGACCGAACAGACCTGTAATGAAAAACGCCGGTCATCCAAGCCCCATCGGGACCGGACAACCGGCGGTACCACCCTCATTAACAACAGCGCCTTCGCGCCATTGTTCCCTTTTATGCCTATAACGCCGGCCTGCGTCCTGCTTTCACAGGAAACTCCGAGGCAGGTTCCACAGGTTCTGCCGGAAGCTCACACCGGCCGCTCCCTCTCTGCGCGCATATCGCTGCGTACTAACCCTCTTCACCGTCAACTGTGTAATTCTGTTTTGAGAATACAGCTATTTTAAAATAGGAAACGGCGTTTGTCAAGAGAAAAAACGCTGTTCCGGGGCGCATTTGCCAATCGACAATAATTGATTTTTATACTTTATTATGTTACAATTTATTAGAAAAAGGAGGTCTTGCCCATGAAGAAAAAATATGTGATCATCGCAGGCATCGCAGCTGCTCTCATTCTGCTGTGCACAATCGGAGGAATCCTTCTTTTTTCAGAGCCGGAACCGGTTTTTGATTATATTCCCCCCTCTGTTGTCGGACCAGTTGTCGAAGTCATAGATTCAAATACGGTTCGCCTTAAAATAGGACACACCGATGACGAACAATTAGCAACAGGGCAGGAGGTGATCCTGCATTATAATACTGATGATAAAGTTCAAGTTGGCAATGTAATTAAAGCTTCCTATGGCGGCAGTGAAATAAGAAACGATTATCCCTACATCGGCGTAGACACAGCTCTGAATGTCTACGATAACATTGCAGCCTATAACGAATATATTGACCAGTATTTGCCGGAATGGAAAATAGCAGAAGAATAAATATAGTTTCATGGGGAAATCTATGATCAGAAACGGGATTCCGTCCTGCCGTTTGGTTCCGGAAAATCGGCAGACCGGACCGTAGAAGCGGACCTTTCGTCTTTTCCGGTTACCCTGTCCGACTATGCGCCGGACGACTGGAACGGACGCTTACTTTTGATATTTGAACTTCAGGACTGCGGCGAAGCGGTTTCCGCCGTGATAACGGTACGGGACTGAACCGATAGCTCCAGGATCCGGTCATACTGGCCGTACATCTTCTGCACTTCATTTTCCAGCAGATAATAATGCGCGATATAGAAAACCAGCAGGACCAGGAGCAGCAGCGCCGGAAGCAGCATAAAGAAAAACTTTGCGATAAAAGCGATTCCCACACACAGCATACATAACACCGCAACTAAGGCTGTTACAATTAAATGTACCAGCCTTTCATGCTGAAAAAACGCGATCTGATCCAGATGTCTTTTTAATACCGTTTCCCAGTCCGTCGCCGGATCTTCCCTGGCAAGCAGACCGTCGACCGATCTGCGGTAAGCTAAGATTCTTTTCTTCACGGAAAACTCCTCTTCCTCATTCGATTTCTGCGGATCGTTCCGCTGTATTACACATTTAACATAAAGGCGGTGGCGTCCAGCATAAATTTCGCCGTATTGTGGATCACCAGCACATCTGTATAATTTTCTTCGATTCCCAGAGACTGTACGCCCAGATTATAATACCGGGTATCCACTACAGTCACATGTTCAAAATGATTGACGATAAACGGCAGCATAGCGTGAGCGTAGGAGTCCTTGACCACCAGCAGGCTTTTGCCGTTTTTCACGGAAGTCTCGATATCCACAATGGCGTGATTGCCGTCCAGAAATACCGTATATTGATCCTTCTTCTCCAGATTTGCTCTCGCGTACAGCGTATCCGACACCGTCTTCGCCTGATCCAGCATCCGGTCATAAGAGAGCCGGTAAGTAATCCCCTCTGCCTGATAAATATCAATGGAATCCGGGCTTCTGCCGTATACGATCCGGGACTGATTGGTGCCGTAAAAATCTTCCGTCACTGTCTCCTTTTGGAAATCCGACAATGCCATGGGCGTGATCCCGCAGCTGTCCGCCCACTGCGCATATCCGTAGTAAGCGCCCAGCGCCGTCCAGTGATGATCATTTTTAAAGTAAATATATTCCCCACTGTGCGCCTTCAGCGTATCTGTGGTATCTATCAGATTGTCAAACGCCATGCCGTCCTTCAGGCGGGCGATCACAGCGGCCTCGTCAAACTGTGTCGCGTGCGCAGGCAGATAGTCGGTTAAAACCGCGGCGGCCGTCGGGATCATTACCACCTTCACATGATCCTCGCCCAGCTCCAACGTCGTATTGTTCACAAATTTACACAGCTCCGTAATATTCTTATCTACGGTTTCCGCGTCAAAATCCGCATCCGTATAGCGGCGGATCAGATAGTCGTTGTCCGCCAGATATACGTCCTTGATATCCTGTTTGCCCAGCGCAGCCTCTACGCTTGATTTCAAAGAAATCCACATACCGCGCATTACGAACTGGTCGGACAGATACGTCTCATAAGCGGAACCGAAACTGCCGTCCATCAGAGACGCCCAGGTAAATTCCGGCATATCCGCAAGCGTTCGGTTTTCCAGCTCCGAGATCGCTTCATCCGGTTTGAAATGAGACCAGACCGCCAGCGTAAAGATCAGAGTCAGAAATAACACGACCGGGATCGTCTGCAGAATTTTCTTTTTCATACGCCGCACACCCCTTTCTAAAACCGGAAATACAAAAACGGATTAAAGGAAGAATCCACCAGATAAGCCGTCGCCCACAGAAAGATCCCGACAATAAACACGCTTTGCAGAATCGTATAGACTACCTGATACTTTCGCGCTCCATATACGCCGGTCCCCGCTTCCACTGCTGCCGCCCGATCCGGATTCTCCGTTTCAGGCGCGAATACCCTGCTGATCAGTTTGGACGGAAGGTTCGTTGCCGCCACGATCAGGATCACAAACAGCACCGCGTTGCTCATCAGCAGATACAGCCCCCGCTCATCCGTCAGACCGCCGGTTCCCATGCCGAACATGGTTTTGATATACGCCGCCCCGTCCGTCATATCGTTATAGGAGAAAATCGCCCAGCTTACCACGACCAGAAACAGCGTGTAAATATGGCCGAACACTGCCGGAATCCGTTCCAGCACTTTTAACAAAAACAGCTTTTCCAATATGAGAAGCACACAGAAATACAGGCCCCAGATCACAAAATTCCAGGAGGCGCCGTGCCACAGTCCGGTCAAAAACCATACGACCGCGATATTGCATATCTGCCGTCCCTTTCCTTTCCGGTTTCCGCCAAGCGGTATGTATACATACTCCCGGAACCACGTTCCCAGAGAAATATGCCATCTGCGCCAGAATTCCGTAATGGAGCGGGACATATACGGATAGTTGAAATTTTCCAGAAAATGAAACCCGAAAATCTCTCCCAGACCGATCGCCATATCCGAGTAACCGGAAAAGTCAAAATACAGCTGCAGAGAAAAGGCGATAATCCCGATCCAGGCCGTCAGCATGCTCAGGTTTTCCGGCGCGATCGCGGAAATCTCCGTCCATACAAGCCCGATGTTGTTGGCAAGCAGTACCTTTTTCCCCAGTCCGGTCATAAACCGGGTGATCCCGTAAGAGGTCTGCGCCATCGTGTGGATCCTGTGATTCAGCTGCTCCGCAATGGTCTGAAACCGCACGATCGGGCCCGCGATCAGCTGCGGGAACAGCGCCACATAAGCGCCGAACGAGATGATATTTTTCTGAACCTTCGCGTCGCCCCGATATACGTCTACCGTATAGGACATAGTCTGAAAGGTATAAAAGGAAATCCCGATCGGAAGTCCCAGATTCATAGCGCCGATCCGGGTGCCGAATACGGCATTGATATTTTCAATGATAAAATCCCCGTATTTGAAAAAGCCCAGCAGACTCAGATTCACGACCATGGAAACCGCCACAAAGATCCTGGCTTTCCCCCGATTCCCGCGCTCCAGATTTCTCGCTACCATTCTGCCGCTGGTATAATCCACAACTGTAGAAAACAGCATCAATACCACATAGACCGGTTCGCCCCACGCATAAAACACCAGGCTGGCTAAAAACAGGACCAGGTTCCGCATGCGGTTCGGTACTATAAAATAAAGCGGCAGCACGATCGCCAAAAATCGGAACAAAAATAACAGACTGCTGAAAACCATTTCCCTTATACTCTCACTTTCGTATCAGATACTCCATTTTCCGCTTTGAAATGCGTTTCCATTTTACAACATTCAATTCTATTTGACAAGGTAATTTCTTTATAATCTGGGCAGATTGCAGGCTTCTTTTACAATTGTTACGATCAGAACATAGGCGACGGGACCGTAGAAGATCCCGAACAGTCCGAAAACCTGAAATCCAATGTAGATCGCAAGCAGACTGGCGAAGGAGGAAATTCCCATCCCATTCCCCATCAGGCGGGGTTCCAGCAGTTCCCGGATAAAATATGTGATCAAAAACAGGACCGTCAGTCCGATCCCCTGATAAAGATTGCCCTGAACAAAACAAAAGATTGCCCAGGGGACAAAGACAACGCCGGTTCCGATAAAGGGAATGGCGTCCAGAATGCCGGTTCCCAGCCCTAACAGCAGACAGTAGGGATTTCCCAGCAGCCACAGCCCGACCACGCAGGTAACAGATATCAGTCCCCAGAGCGTCAGCTGGCTTTTACAGTAGGCGACCAGCGCCACCTTTAACTGATGACAGATCAGATTGACTTCATCCCGGTAGAGAAACCGTTTTCTCCACTCTCCGATCTTCTCATTATCCCTGGCAAAAAAGTAAGCCGTGATCCACGCCAGGACGCCGTCCACGATCAGACTGCCGACTATATTTACAATGCGGGCGGCATGACCGGTAATCTGCCCCACATCTCCGCTCTGTTTCCCGAGCTGCCCGACTGCATTGTCAAGCCACTGCCTGCACTGCTCCGGTGAAACGGGAAACCAGCGGCTCACCCAATCACAGATCCCGTTTCCCATTTCAGACAGCATCGCAAGCATTTGATCCGTATGGTCCAGCAGTACAAGCAGCTGCCTGACAGTCGTTCCGACCAGCCATACCACCGCCGTGATCAGAATGGAAAGCAGCAGAAACAGCAATACCACGATCGCGATCTGCCGCTTGATATGCCAGTGCGTTTCCAGCCAGTAGACCATCGGGCGGACAATGCAGGCCAGCGCGTATCCCAGCAGGATCGGCCACAAAACAGGCATGCCGAAGGCAAAAAAAATCCAGACGCCCAGAGCTGCTCCAAGCGTCCAAAACCATACCTTCCATTTTATGCTGATCTGCCGTTTTCCCATCCTGAAATCCTTTATAAAAGTGTTCTTTACAAATTTCCGGTTTCTCCGTATACTATAACCAGTTTTTACTTTTTCATTCTATTTTTCATTCTATGATACAGGGAGAAAACAGCGAATGCAGCCTGATATTCTATATGAAGACCAAGAGATCATTGTATGTCGCAAGCCCGCCGGGATCGCCGCGCAGGCAGACCGTTCCTTTCTGCCGGATATGGTCAGCCTGATCCGCAATCATCTGGCGGCTTCCGGACAGACTGACAGCGGACAGATCCCTTATGTAGGCGTGGTGCACCGTCTGGACAAGCCGGTGGAAGGGATTTTGGTATATGGAAAAACGCCTGCTGCCGCTGCCTTTTTGAGCAGACAGGTTTCCGACGCCGGAAGCCTTAAAATGCAGAAACGCTACCGGGCCTCCGTTTACGGCACACTGCCCGTCGACGGCAAAGACGGCAGCTTTCACCTGTTAGAGGATTTTCTGATCCATGACAAGCGCAGCCATTGTGCCCGCATCGCTGCAGACAGTTCTGTGTCAAAAGCCGGAAACCGGGCAGACGCCAAACCGGCGCGGCTCGCTTACCGCTGTACCGGACACAGTGAACGAAACGGACAGCCGGTATCACTGCTCGACATTCAGTTGTTCACCGGACGTTTTCATCAGATTCGGGCACAGCTGTCTCATCTGGGCTATCCTATTGTGGGAGACACCAAATACGGCGCGCCCGATCAAAAATGCCCATTGGAGCTGTGCGCCTGTTCGCTGGCATTCACACACCCCAATGGGCAGACTATGACTTTTTCAATTGCAGAGCATCCACAGCCGGACGCTGTTTCGGCTGATCCGGACTGAACTTATGCCTGCAGTTCCGCTTTCAGTTCTTCTACCTTATCCAGCGCTTCCCACGGCAGTTCCACATCGGTTCTTCCGAAATGTCCGTACGCCGCTGTCTTTTTATAGATCGGTCTGCGCAGATCGAGCATCCGGATGATACCTGCCGGCCGCAGATCGAAATGCTTCCGGATCACAGCTACGATCTCTTCGTCCGGAATAACGCCGGTTCCAAATGTATCCACCATAACAGACGTCGGCTGCGCCACGCCGATCGCATAAGAAAGCTGGATCTCCAGCCGCTTCGCAAAGCCGGCCGCCACCAGATTCTTCGCCGCATACCGCGCCGCGTAAGCCGCGCTGCGGTCTACCTTCGTGCAGTCCTTGCCGGAAAACGCGCCGCCGCCGTGGCGGGCATATCCACCGTATGTATCCACGATGATCTTCCTTCCGGTCAGACCGCTGTCGCCGGCCGGACCGCCAATGACAAAGCGTCCGGTAGGATTGATAAAGTATTTTGTATTTTCATCGACCAGTTCTTTCGGCAATACCGGATCCAGCACATACCTGCGGATATCTGCGTGGATCTGTTCCTGCGTTGCCCCGGCGTCATGCTGAGTGGAGCAGACTACCGCATCCAGGTGGACCGGCGTTCCGTTTTCATCATATTCCACCGTCACCTGCGTCTTGCCGTCCGGGCGCAGATACGGCAGCGTACCGTTCTTTCGCACTTCCGTCAGCTTCAGGGCAAGCTGATGCGCCAGCGCGATGGAGTACGGCATATAGCTGTCCGTCTCGTCTGTCGCGTAACCAAACATCATTCCCTGATCCCCGGCTCCGATCATCTCAATCTCCGCATCCGACATCGCAGACTCCGCGTCTCTTGCTTCCAGCGCCTGATCCACGCCCATGGCGATATCCGGCGACTGCTTATCCAGTGCTACCATCACAGCGCAGGTATCGGCATCAAATCCCTTTTCAGAACTGTCATAGCCGATTTCCCGCACGGTGTCCCGCACGATCTGCGCGTAATCCACATTGGCCCGGGTTGTGATCTCTCCCATTACCATTACAAAACCGGTGTTTGTCAGTGTCTCACAGGCAACCCGGCTCATGGGATCCTGCTCCAGCAGCGCGTCCAGAATAGCGTCGGAAATCTGATCGCAGATCTTATCGGGATGTCCTTCGGTTACGGATTCAGATGTAAATAATCGCTTTTCCATTTGTATCTTCCTTTCCTCTAAACTCAATCCATATTTAAAAAAGGAACTCGCAAAAACGGGTTCCTTATCGTTTCTCTGATAATGCGCCCTTATTGCTCGAATCTCATTCGCTCAGGTTGGCACCTTCCGCATGCGGGGTTGCCGTGACTTCACAGATCCTATGTATCTCCATCACTCTGAATAAAGGTTATTAACTTGATTGTATTTAACTGACTACCTTCAGCTTGAACTTCTCGATATCCCGGTCGGTCTCCACTTTGGAGATCTCCGCGCCCAGCTGCTGCAGTTTTTTATCAAATTCTTCGTATCCTCTCTGGATATATACGATATCGTCTATCACGGTATAGCCCTGTGCCGCCAGTCCCGCGATCACCAGCGCGGCGCCTGCCCGCAGATCCGGTGCTGCCACTTCAGCTCCGGTAAATGCCGGAACTCCGGTGATCACTGCCGTATTATCAAGCATCCTCACATTAGCTCCCATCCGGACGATCTCATCTATATACCGGAAACGGCTCTCAAAAATACTCTCGGTCACGATGCTGGTGCCATTCGCAAGCGCAAGCGCTACAGAAATCTGCGGCTGCATATCCGTCGGAAAACCGGGATACGGCAACGTCTTGACATGAGTGCTGCGCAGATGTTCCGCTCCGATAACACGTACCGCGTCATCATATTCGATCACCCTGCAGTCCATCTCATTGAGCTTCGCTGTAATCGCCTCCAAATGCTTGGGGATCACATTGTGGATCAGCACATCTCCATGGGTAACCGCTGCCGCCATCATAAAGGTACCTGCCTCAATCTGATCCGGAATAATGGAATACTCCGTTCCGTGCAGCTTCGGGACGCCCTTGATCCGGATCACGTCCGTACCGGCGCCGCGGATATTCGCGCCCATGCTGTTCAGCATATTCGCCACATCTACGATGTGCGGTTCTTTCGCGGCATTCTCCAGAATCGTATTCCCGTTGGCATTCACTGCCGCCAGCATAATGTTGATCGTCGCTCCTACAGAAACCACGTCCAGATAAATGTGATTCCCTCTCAAATGCGCTGTCTTCGCCGACAGCATCCCGTGCTCAATCTTCACATTCGTACCAAGCGCCTTCAGCCCTTTAATATGCTGGTCTATGGCGCGGCTGCCGATATCACAGCCGCCCGGCAGCGCCACATGCGCTTCGTTATACTTCCCGACCAATGCGCCGAGCAGATAATAAGACGCCCGGATCTTCCGGATCTGGTCATTATCCACCGTCAGATCGGAAATCGTACTGCCGTTGATCTTAACCGTATGCTCGTCAATCCGTTCTACGGTTGCGCCGATCTCTGTGATCACCTGCAGCAGTACATTCACGTCACTGACATTCGGCAAGTTCTCCAAGAGTACCGTCTCATCTGCCATAATAGCGGCTGCCAGTATAGGCAGAGCGGCATTCTTAGCTCCCCCGATCTCAACCTCACCCTGCAGTGACTTTCCACCTCTTATAATGTATCTCTCCATCATACACCTCAATAGCTGTTGTCCACGGTAAGATCCGTGACATCTTATTTATTATATCACAAATCTTCTGTTTGTCTATACTAAAATTGGGCTGCCGTATTATTCTTTTACAAAATCCAGAGGTTCAACCTGTGTGCCGTCCCGTAAAACTTCAAAATGCAGATGCGGGCCTGTACTGTTTCCGGTACTGCCGCTGCGGGCGATCACTTCTCCCTGTTTCACGGTCTGTCCGACCGCAGCCAGCATCTCGCTTAAATGCGCATATCGGGTTTCATACCCGTTTCCATGATCGATCAGAATATAGTAACCGTAAGAATTATTCCATTGCGCTTCCTCTACAATACCGTCCTTCGACGCCATAACTTCGCTGCCCAAAGGGATCGCCCAGTCATGCCCCAGATGAAATTCTCCCCAGCGGGGCCCGAAATAAGAACTTGTGACTCCGCCCTCGATCGGCCGGATATACGCCGGCCGCTCCTTCGTTCCTATGGCAATGACCTCCGGCCACCCCTCCACAATGATCTTTTCGGAAATCTGTTCCCGGCTGAGCTCCGTTCCGTTTTGACAAACGACTCGTTCCGTAACCGCCTTGAGCCCTGTCTTTGCTTTCTGCACCACTTTTTTCTCTCCCTGATACAAAAAATCTACCTCTACATACTCCGTTTCGCACTGATATTCGATTTCCCGGATCACGGTTTTGGGATGCGGGAGTACTGAGACCGCAGCCAGAACATTCGCCATGGCTTTCTGTCTGGTTTCCATAAAGGCCTGTCCCACATCGTTTCCGGCGGTTTCCCGCGCGGCCGCAGCGGTTTCCGAACGCTTTTCATCCGCATGCACTCCGGGATTCTGTTCCATTCCGAAATTTCCAATAAAAAAAGCTGCTCCCAGCAAAATACCCAGGATCCTTTTTTTATAACAGGAAAAAAAATGCCCCACTCTCATCGGTGATACCTCCATATCCATTACAATTTTATTTTTAACACTTTTGTAATATTTATGCGTTTGGTATCTTCCGAATGAGAATGGGCTTCCGTTTCCCTATCCCAATGCCTGTATCACTGCCTGTATCGTCTCTTCAATACTCTTTCCGATTTCCTCCACTGTAATGTGCGCGTATTTTTCATATAGAACACTGCGTTCCCTGTACAGATCCGACAGAGTCTGTCCGTCCCGCATAACAACGCCCCGGTGTTTCAGGTCGCCCAGCCGCTTCAGCAATTCTTCGTACTCCAGCTTCAGATAAACAACCGTGCCAATGCTCCGCAAATGTTCCATGGCCTCTTTTCCGTAGACCACGCTGCCGCCGGTGGCGATCACGGAGCGTTCCGCTTCCAGCGCGGCGTTGACCTGGTTTTCTATCTCGATAAATCCGTCAATGCCTTCCTGCGCAATGATCTCATGCAGCAGCCGGTGTTCCGTCTCCTGAATCACCAGATCCGAATCAACGAACCGATACCCCAGGATCTTTGCCACTACGACGCCGACCGTGCTCTTTCCCACGCCGGGCATTCCGATCAAAATAATATTATTCTTTTCCATGTCCGTGAAATCCTTTCTCCGGTGTTTCCTCCCGCAGCATTTCCAGCTTGTCCGCGCGTTTCACAATATCTTTGCCATACTTTCCGCGAAGCGCGTCCAGCGCGACCTCCAGCTTCCGCTGCCGGTCGGCGTCCGGTTTTCTCCGGACCTCCGGCCCCTCGGCGAAATCAGTCCAGTCAAAAATAGACAGCTGGCTGGGCGCGTCAGGTTCTGTCAGACGGGCAGTCCGAAGCCCCAGCAGCCGGATCGGTCTGCGGTTCCACAGCTTTTCAAACAGTCCGCAGCCTGTTTCATACAGCTTTTTTCCTACATCTGTCGGCGGTTCGATCATGGTCTGCCGGGATACTTTGGTAAAATCCGCATATTTGATCTCCACGCTGACCATACCCGCCTTTTTCCCATACCGTCTGAGCCGTTCCGCCACCTTGTCCGCCAGCTGCTGTAAAACAACCTCGGCTTCCTCCGCCGTAACCGCGTCTTTCGGCAGGGTAACCGAATTCCCGACGCCCTTCATCTCTTCCGGTTCCGCATGGACTTTGCTTTCACCGACTCCGTTGGCAAATTCCCACATTCCTCTGCCGTGGCTTTTAAAATGCGCTTCCAGAATCTCCACCGGCGTATTGGCCAGTTCTCCGATCGTCCGGATTCCCAGATTATAAAGGCCCTGCACACTGGAACTGCCTACCATAAACAGATCGCCCACCGGCAGCGGCCACATTTTCTCCGGAATTTCCTCCGGGAACAGGGTATGAACCCGATTGGGCTTTTCAAAATCCGAGGCCATCTTCGCCAGCAGCTTATTGCTGGAAATTCCCACATTCACCGTGAATTTCAGTTCCCCATAAATACGGTCCGCCAGGATTCTGGCCGCCTCTTCGGGACGCATTCTGCTGCCGTCCGGATACAGAAAATTTCCCGCGATCGGAGTAAAATCCAGATAACATTCATCTACGCTGACCTGTTCAATATCCGGCGTATACCGGCGGAGCAGTTCGATAAACTTCCTGCTCTGCTTCTGATAATAGCCGTGCTCCGGCGGAAAGACCAGAAGCCCCGGACACTTTTTCAGCGCGGCGGCTACCGGTTCTCCGGTTCTGATCCCATAACGTCTGGCAGGCACCGATTTCGCGAGCACGACCCCGTGCCGGCTTTCCTGATCCCCGCCGATGATGGCCGGAATCTCCCGGATATCCGTATCCGCGCCCTCCTCCAGCCGTTTTACCGCCGTCCAGCTTAAAAACGCCGAATTGATATCGATATGAAAAATGATCCGTTCCATATATGTCCTATTTTTCTATGTTCTGTTTTTTCCGAACTGAATATCCGAACTTGCCCAGCTTCTCTCCCAGTTCAAAATATTCGCCGTGGGAATAAGCCACCAGTCCGGTGCTGTTTAACTCAAATTTTCCACTTTCATTCATATAGCGCTCATCTGCCGTGACCGCCGTGATCTCTGCCAGAAACATATCGTGGCTGCCCAGTTCCATGCACTGTTTCACTTTACATTCCAGACTGACCGGACTCTCCGCGATCCCCGGCGCTGACACTGTCTCCGAACGGGACGGCGTTAATTTCATTTCCCGATATTTATCCGTAACGGCGCCGGATTTCACGCCGCAGTAATCCGCCGCAAACAGCAGATCCTTTGTGACCAGATTGATCACAAATTCCCCCGTTTCCGCTATGATATCGTGCGAATACCGTTCCTTCCGCACGGATATCGATACCATCGCCGGATCGCTGTTGATCGTACCCGCCCACGCAATGGTAATAATATTGGGCCGCTCTCCCGGTCTTTGGCAGCTCACCATCACTGCCGGTACGGGATATAATAAATTGCCCGGTTTCCAAACCTGTCTTGCCATAATCTCCTCCAGCTTCAACTGTTCTGACTGCCGCTCCTAATTCTGGATCGCCGCCATCAATTTGGGCAAAAACTGCTTCTTCCGGGACACTACGCCCTCCAGCACCAGCTGCCCGTTTTCGCTCTTTTTCCCAAAGGCTTCTTCCAGCAGGGCTTCCGCCTGATCTCCCACATAAATGATCTCCGAGGTTTCATCCAGGATATTCGTCAGCATAAAATAAATCGTGTCGATATCGTCGATCTTTCCTGCGTGTTCCAGATACTCCCGCATCTTTTTCTTGATCGCTTCCTGTTCCTCCCGGCTGACAAAGCTGATCTGTCCGATCCCGAAATTCAGGCCGTCCATGGAAAACTTCTTAAAATCCTGATAAAAGATCTCTTCCGCTGATTTGGAAGACAGATTGCTGCCCGCTTTAAACATCTGTTCTGCCAGTTCTGTGATCTCCACGCCGGTAATCTCTGCCAGCGCCTCCGCCGCCTGCCGGTCCACCTGGGTACAGGTAGGAGAGCGGAACATCAGGGTATCGGAAATGATCGCCGATACCAGCAGAGAAGCAATCTCCTGCGGGATCGCTATGCCTTTCTCCTGAAACATCTGATAAATAATGGTCGCCGTACATCCCAGCGGCTGGTTGCGCATATAGATCGGCGTCATGGTCTCCACGGTTCCCAGTCTGTGGTGGTCGATGATCTCTACGATCTGCGCTTCCTCGATCCCGTCCACCGCCTGGTTCTTTTCATTGTGGTCCACCAGAATGATCTGCTTTCTCTCCGCATTCAGCAGATTCCGCCTGGACATCATTCCGATATATTCGCCTTTTTTATTCAGGATCGGAAAATAGCGGTGCCGCTTTTTCGCCATTACATTCTTCACGGTCTCGGTAAAGTCTTCCAGCGTAAACGTGATCAGATCTTCCCGGCACATAAAATAACTGATCGGCATACTCTGGTTGATCAGACGCGCCACCGTAAAGGTGTCATGCGGCGTACCGATCACCGTACAGTTATGCTCCGCCGCCAGGTTCTGAATCGTCTTTGAAACCTTCACGCCGTCGCAGACCACGATGCAGCCCGCCTGCATCTCAATGGCGCAGAGCTGGGTTTCATACCGGTTCCCAAGGATCACCAGGTCGCCGGGTTCAATATACTCTTCCATAATATCCGGATTGGCCGCAGCGATCAGCACTTTCCCTTTTGTAAAATACGCCTCCTGATCTCCTACGATCAGCTGGGCGTCCAGAGTCCGTACAATGTTGGAAAACTTCGTATGCGCCATGGATAAGATCGTATTGTCATAGACATCCATATATGCCTTGGCAATATCTTCCGTAGTGATCACGCCCTCCAGATGTTTGGAACGAATGATGGGCAGCGTGACGGAACCGTTTTCTTTCATCAGGTTCCAGGCCTCTTTCAATGAAATCGTGCGGGAGACGCCCTTCGTTTTACGGATCTCAATATCCCTTACCTGGGTAGAAACATCAGAAATATAGTCCGGCGCTTTCATACCGAACCGTTTCAGCACATATCTGGTCTCCTCATTGATCTCTCCTGCTCGCTTCGGAATAAACTGCTCTCCGTCCTCTGCCAGCTGATTTTTCAAGTAAGCATAAGCGATTGCGGAACAGACAGAATCCGTATCCGGGTTTTTATGTCCTATTACAAATGTCTTCTTTGTTGCCATAGTTACTCCATTCCTGAATTGTTTTTCGCGTCCAATATAAACAGTAAGGTATCCGTGATCAGCGCCGCATGATCCCCGGCAATGCCGTCGGTACTGATCACTTTACTGTCACGGGTTCTGATATATTCCATCTGCCGTCTGGTATTCTCTACAAGCGCCTGCAGGGTAATCCCGCGCTCCGCATTGGTAAGCGTCAGTAAATATTGACAGGATTCTCCCTGTTCCGACTGTTTTTCCAGCCGCACATCATACCACAGCGCATCCGCCGCATCATCTCCGGCCGAAGCCGGTATCTGCTCCCTCTGAAGCAGCGCCAGATACAATACCGAAATGATCCGGGTTCGAGGATCCCGTTCTACGGCTCCATATGTCTTAACCTGAACGAGCGGAACGCCGGTAACGGAAGTCTCTTCCTTCAGCTCCCGCGCGGCAGCGGTTTCCAGATCTTCCCGCATCTCCACAAAACCGCCGGGCAGCGCCCACATCCCGATACTGGGATGATTCTTCCTCTGAATCATCAGAATCTGAAGCCGCTCCGGCTGGCCGCTGCAGGTCACGACCGCGATATCCACGGTACTGCAGGGATTGTCATACCGTTTCGGATCATAGGCTTCCAGAAAAGTCCGAAGATCTTCTCCCGCTTCATTTTTCTGTCCGGTTCCCAAAAAGGGAGTGATATCCTGTAAATACATGACGCCTCCGCTCTATCGTCTGATCATTCTGCCTTTTTCATCGCAAATTCAATATCTGTAATCTCATAGCTGCCATCCTGTTTGATCCGGATCTGATACAGCACCTGCACCTTATAAGCGCCTTCATAGCTGGGCGAATATCCGTCATAAAAGGTGGTTTTCCGTGCGGTACGGTAACTCATAACGGCAGAAAACTGTACCTTTGCCAGATCCGCTTCCTCCATTGTCTGTGAATCGATCTTCAGATCGTCCAGCGTCAGTTTCTCTACCTCATAATCCTCCCGTACATTCACCACTTCTCCGTAAAGCTGATTCCGCATATCCTGATACGCCTTGGATACTTTTTCCTCCAATGCAGCCGGAAACAGCGGCGTCACTTCCTTTACTGCCCGGAATTCGGAAGCCGTTTTATACATCTGGGACAGCGTCTCATTGTGAAACTCCTGCAGAGCAGTAACCGCATCCTGTCTGGGAACGATCTTCTCGTCCTGATATTCCAGTACCGTATCATTTCTTGTGATCTCCACATCCTCGGTAACCTGCTCCGTATACGGAGAGCCTATGGTAAGATGGTGCATCCCTTTATAAATCGCGTTGGCATAATATGCAACCGCATTTGTCTCTCCGACCGTTTCCTTCTTCGTACTGATGCCTTCATGCCCGTCCACATACAGCGTACAGCCTTCCGGTACCAGGATCTTTACCGTATGAACGATCCGCTCCGAAAAATCCACCTTCCATTTTTTAATCGGATTGAAAAACGAAGTATTTTCATTCACCAGCCTGATCTCCAGATGTTTCTCTTCTCCGGTCTCCGGATCTTCATACGGAACCTGATATACAATGCCGCCGTCAGTCTTCTCATAATCTCCCAGCTCTGTGGCGGTAACCCTGCCGAAATTCTCATCCTCCTGCAGGACCGACTGCAGCGTCTCGGCCGTCATCAGATTGCTGTCGCCGTAATTGATCACATCATAGATCAGATCGGCTCTGCCGCTTACATAACCGCTCAGATACTGATTGGCTGCCGCAGCCGGATCGCTCTTCTTCTCAATAACCGCATAGCCGGCTCCTATACTTGCCAACAGTACCAAAAACAGGGCCAGCTTCATGGTCTGCCAGAAAAAACTGCCCCGTATCTTTTTCCATATTTTCTTTTTTTTGCTTTCATTATCAAATAAAACCGGTTGTTCGTCTGTTACTTCTGTTTTCTCCTCTGCCACAACGCAAACTCCCTTCTTGTCAGATAGATTTATTTTAAATCCTACAGGAAGGGATGTCAAGATTAGCCCCAAATAATTCACAATCTTGACATTCGGGTTTCGCTATACTAAAATGGTTGCATCATAAGAATTGGAGTTTGAGCTATGGATGAAAAACGCAGATTTCAGGATTTACTGGCGCAGCTGGTAGAGCTTGCCGCCGAGAATGACAATATCTTAGACAAAGAAACTGTAGAATCCCATTTTGCGGAGCTGGGGCTTTCCCAGAGCCTGTATCCGCCCATCTACGACTATCTGAAAAACCACAAAATCCTGGTCGCCGGCGTACATGACGCCCGCATCCGCCGGGAGGCACCGAAAGACGATTACGCGCTGCCGGAGGATTTTGATATTACCAAAGAAGAGAGTAAATTTCTGGACATGTACTACGCGGACCTGAAAAAAGCGCCCGTATATGATACGGACGCGCTGCTTGCCGCAATCGCCGACCTGCAGACCGAAGAGAAAAAACCGCGGGCCGTTTCCCTACTGACAGAAGCGCATTTGTCTCTCGTCGTTACGGTTGCCCGCGCACATACCCGCAAGGGCGTATCTTTAGGCGATCTGATCCAGGAGGGCAATCTGGCCATGATGCAGGCGATCCCCGATTATAACGGCGCAGTTTCCATAGAAGAATTTCAGCAGTATATTACCCGTGCCGCTGCCGCCGGCATGCAGACCGCCATTAACGAGCAGATCGGCGCGGAACGCATCAGCCGCCATCTGGCGGATCAGGCGAACTATCTGGATGAAGCATCCCGCAATCTTTCTAAAGAACTGGGCAGGGAACCCACGCTGGAAGAACTGGCGGAGTATACCCATCTGGACGAATCCGAGGTGCACAATATCCTGAAGCAGGCGCTGGACGCGCTGAATGCGTCTGAAGAATGATCTGATGCCGCTTCTTATCACAGGCCAAATTAATTTTGATCAAAAAAACCCGATTTCAGCAAATATACCAAACCGGCAAAATTCCTCTGAGCCGGAAAAGTATTGTTTGTGAAATCGGGTTTTTCAATAATTTATTATTTTATACGAAGGATTTTACCTTCTCATAGATGCCTTCCGCATCCAGTCCGTACTTATGGATCAGCTTCACAGCTGCACCGGATTCACCGAATACATCCTGGATTCCGACCTTCAATACCGGAGTCGGCGCTTTCGCGCACAACGCGTCACAGACTGCGCTGCCCAGGCCGCCGATCACGGAATGCTCCTCAACGGTTACAACCTTGCCCGTCTTCTTAGCAGACGCAACAATCAGATCCTCGTCCAGCGGCTTGATCGTATGGATATTGATCACTTCCGCGTCAATCCCATCCTCAGCCAGCTTCTTCGCAGCCTCTACCGCCTCGCATACGCACAGACCGGTCGCTACGATGGTGACGTCTTTTCCTTCTTTTAATAAAACGCCCTTGCCCAGTTCAAACTTGTAATCCGGGTTATCGTTGATCACAGGAACTGCCAGCCGGCCGAACCGGAGATAAACAGGGCCGTCATGCTCGATTGCCGCCGCAACGGCTGCTTTCGCCTCCACATCATCGGAAGGATTGATCACTACCATGCCCGGAATCGTTCTCATCAGCGCGATATCTTCGTTACACTGGTGGGTCGCGCCGTCTTCTCCGACGGAAATTCCGGCATGCGTCGCGCCGATCTTCACATTTAACTTCGGATAACCGACCGAGTTACGAACCTGCTCAAACGCACGTCCTGCCGCGAACATAGCGAAGGAGCTGACGAACGGGATCTTGCCGGTCGTTGCCAGACCTGCCGCAATGCCTACCATGTTGCACTCGGCGATTCCGCAGTCAATATGGCGTTCCGGATATACTTTCTTAAAAGTACCCGTCTTGGTTGCTGCAGCCAGATCCGCGTCCAGTACGACCAGATTGTCGTATTTGGCGCCCATTTCCACTAAAGCGTTACCATAACTTTCTCTTGTTGCAATCTTCTTTACTTCTGACATAACGCTTCACCTACTTTCTCTAAATCTGCCATTGCAACCGCATACTGCTCGTCATTCGGAGCGGTGCCGTGCCAGGATACATTATTCTCCATAAAGGAAACGCCCTTTCCTTTGGTACTCTTCGCAATGATCGCGGTCGGCATTCCCTTGGTCGCTCTTGCCTCGTCAAACGCCGCTTTCAAAGCGTCAAAATCATGTGCGTCCACGTTAATAACATGGAAATTGAACGCCTTGAATTTCTCATCGATCGGGTACGGGGAGCATACATCGGAAATCGCGCCGTCGATCTGCAGATTGTTGTTATCTACGATGACAACCAGATTATCCAGCTTTCTGTGGCCTGCGAACATAGCCGCCTCCCAGACCTGACCTTCCTCGATCTCGCCGTCACCCAGCAGGGTGTATACTCTGTAGTCCTCATTGCTTAACTTCGCGGACAACGCCATGCCGACTGCCGCGGAAACGCCCTGTCCCAGAGAACCGGAGGACATATCCACGCCCGGAATGTGCTTCATATCCGGATGTCCCTGTAAATAGGAACCCAGCTGACGTAAAGTCTTCAGATCCTCAACCGGGAAATAGCCTCTCTGCGCCAGCACGGAATACAGTCCCGGCGCGGTGTGGCCCTTAGACAATACGAAACGGTCTCTGTCCGGTTTCTTCGGATCCTTCGGGTCGATGTTCATCTCCTCAAAATATAAATAGGTAAAAATATCTGCCGCAGACAGTGAGCCGCCGGGATGTCCGGCTTTTGCACTGTGAACCGCCGTCACGATGCCCTTGCGGACCTCGTTGGCAGTCTTCTGAAGTTCTAATTTATCCATGTGCCCTTATCCTTTCTTATTCACCAAATACAGCCTTGTAGTCAGCCTGGAACTTTGCGATTCCCTGATCGGTCAGCGGGTGCTTGGTCATCTGCTCGATTACCTTATAAGGAACGGTCGCGATATCGGCGCCTGCCTCCGCGCAGTCGATCACATGGATCGGGTTACGGATGGAAGCTGCGATAATCTTGGTCGTGATTCCTTCGGATACTGCGAAAATATCGGAGATCGCACGGATCAGATCAATACCCGGCATAGAGATATCATCCAGTCTTCCTAAGAACGGAGATACATAAGTAGCGCCTGCTCTTGCAGCCAGTAAAGCCTGAGCGGCGGTAAAGATCAATGTAACATTGGTCTTGATTCCCTTTGCGGTCAGTGCCTTGCAGGCTTTCAGACCTTCTACGGTCATCGGGATCTTAACAACCATGTTCGGATGGATCGCTGCGATCTCAATGCCTTCTGCGATCATGCCTTCCGCGTCTGTCGTCGTAGCCTTAACCTCGCCGCTGATCGGTCCGTCTACGATGGAAGCGATCTCCGCGATCACCTGCTTGAAGTCTCTGCCTTCCTTCGCGATCAGGGACGGGTTGGTCGTAACGCCGCAGATCACGCCCATATCATTTGCCTTTCTGATGTCTTCCACATTTGCTGTGTCCACAAAAAATCTCATTTTCTGATTCCTCCTGTTTTCATATCGTTCGATTAAAAAATCTATGTTTTATTTTACCCTTTGACAGGGGTTTTTGCAAGTCCTAGTTTTGACCGTAGTACGCATTGGCACCGTGTTTTCTGTAATAGTGCTTGTCCTGCAGTTCCTGCGGAGCCGGCTGAATCCTTGCGTTGATCGTCTCGGCACGGTACGCCATCTTGGCAACCTCGTCCAATACGACTGCATTATGAACGGCTTCATGCGCGTCCTTGCCCCATGCGAACGGGCCGTGGTTCTTGCACAGTACGGCCGGAACCGCCATCGGGTCCTTGCCCATCCGGGCAAATTCACTGACGATCAGCAGACCGGTATTTTTCTCATAATCGCCTTCGATCTCTTCCTTCGTCAGGCAGCGCACACAGGGAATCTCGCCATACATATAATCCGCATGTGTCGTACCGTAACAGGGAATGCTTCTGCCCGCCTGCGCCCAGCTGGTCGCGTAAGAGGAGTGGGTATGTACCACACCGCCGACTTCCGGCCATGCCTTATAGATCTCCAGATGCGTAGGCGTATCGGAAGAAGGTTTATATCTGCCTTCTACCCGGTTGCCGTTCAGATCCATAACAACCATATCTTCCGGGGTCAGCTTATCATAATCCACACCACTCGGCTTAATGACAAACAAGCCGGATTCCCGGTCGATCGCGCTGACATTGCCCCAGGTAAAAGTTACCAGTCCGTACTTGGGCAGCATCATATTCGCTTCATATACCTCTTGTTTTAATTGTTCTAACATAGCTACCTCCGTTATTATTTCAAAGAATCTACCGCCGCGCGCTCAATCGGCAGCCCTGCGGTATAACGTACCAGGAATTCGTCAAAGCCTGCGACATCCTTGGGATCGGGCTCTACCGTCTCGCCTTCCTGGCCTGCGAATACCTTATTTGCCAGATATGCATCCAGTGTCTCTCCGTCTTCCTTGTTCTTCATGTAAGAAGCCAGCAGAGCGATTCCCCATGCGCCGCCTTCTCCGGCCGTCTCCATCAGAGTAACCGGCGTATTCATGGCTGCCGCCATAAAGTTCTGTCCGACGCCCTTAGTCTTGAACAGACCGCCGTGTCCGGTGATCCGATCCATCTCGACGCCTTCCTTCTTGATCAGGATATCCAGACCGGTCTTTAACGCGCCCATTGCGGTAAACAGATGTACCCGCATAAAGTTTGCCAGATTCAGCTTGCTCTCCGGCGTGCGGACAAACAGCGGACGGCCTTCTTCAAAGCCTGTGATGTGCTCGCCTGAGAAGTAGTTGTACGCCAGCAGACCGCCGCATTCCGCGTCGCCTTCCAGCGCCTTGGTATACAATACCTGGAACAGCTTGGTCATATCCACTTCTATGCCAAAGGATTCCGCAAACTCTTTGAACAGGTTCACCCACGCGTTCAGATCAGACGTACAGTTATTGCAGTGTACCATCGCAACCAGATTGCCGGTCGGCGTGGTAACCAGATCGATCTCATCATAAACATTCGCCAGTTCCTTCTCCAATACCACCATAGCGAAGACAGAAGTACCCGCGGATACGTTGCCGGTCCGCTTGGTAACACTGTTGGTAGCCACCATACCGGTGCCCGCGTCGCCTTCCGGCGGACACAGCGGGATCCCTGCTTTCAGGGTTCCGGACGGATCCAACAGCTTCGCGCCCTTCTGGGTCAGTCTGCCGGCGTATTCGCCTGCCAGCAGCGATTTGGGCAGCAGGTCGGCCAGCTTCCACGGAAATCCCTTGGCTGCAACCAGCGCGTCAAACTGACTGATCATCCGTGCGTTATAATCCTTTGTCTCCAGATCGATCGGGAACATACCGGATGCCTCGCCGATCCCCAGCACCTTCTCACCGGTCAGCTGCCAGTGGATATAACCTTCCAGCGTAGTAAAGAAATCAATGTCCTTTACATGCGGCTCTCCGTTTAAGATCGCCTGATACAGGTGGGCGATGCTCCATCTCTGGGGAATGTGATAATTAAATAACTCTGTCAGGCGGCTGGAAGCGTCTTCCGTAATATTATTTCTCCAGGTACGGAACGGCACTAACAATTCGCCTTCTTTATTGAACGGCATATAGCCGTGCATCATGGCACTGAATCCGATCGCGCCGATCGTCTCCAGTTCAATATCATACCGATTTCTTACGTCATCCGCCATATTCTTATAGGCATCCTGCAGACCGGTCCAGATATCCTCCAGCGTATAGGTCCAGATGCCGTCCACATACCGGTTCTCCCAGTCGTGGCTTCCGGATGCGATGGGAACATTGTTGTCATCTACCAGAACGGCCTTGATCCGGGTAGAGCCGAATTCAATGCCCAGGCAGGTTCTTCCCATTAAAATATCATTTTTAATTGTTTCCAGACTCATTCGGGTAATCCTCCAATTTCTTAAGTTGCCGTCTTCCGGCATGGTATAGTCCAAGCCTGAAAGAAAACCTCTCAGGCTTGGCATTCATTCCTTATTTGTAAGCGATGGCGTTCCATCTCAATTCGTTCTTGAAATCTCTGATGTTGGTGTTCTCATCAATTACAACGGCCTCAATACCCATAGCTTCTGCCCAGTCTACCATCTGGTCAACGGTCAGGTCATAGGAGAACGCGGTATGATGCGCGCCGCCTGCCAGGATCCATGCTTCAGCGCCAACCTTCAGATTCGGCTGCGGCGTCCAGAACGCGGTCGCAACCGGCAGCTTCGGCATCGGCTTCTCGCACTTCTTGCATTCAACAGCGTTGATGATCAGACGGAACCGGTTGCCCAGGTCGATCAGAGAGGTTGCAACGGCAGGGCCTGTCTTAGAAGTAAATACCAGACGCGCCGGGTCTTCTCTGTCACCCATCGACAACGGATTAACCTTAATTCCGATCTCACCGTCCGCGATCGTCGGGCAAACCTCCAGCATATGCGCCTGCAGGATTCCTTCCTTACCCGGTACCAGATTGTAGGTATAATCCTCCATAAAAGAGGTACCCTTCGCATTCGGAGTTCCGGCAGTCATGATCTTCATCAGACGAACCATAGCGGCGGTCTTCCAGTCGCCCTCTGCGCCAAAGCCGTAGCCTCTCTCCAGCAGTCTCTGGATTGCCAGGCCGGGCAGCTGCTTCAATGCGCCCAGATCGCCAAAATGCGTAACAACCGCATGATAATCCCGCTCGGTCAGGAACTTCTCAAAACCGATCTCAATTCCTGCCTGTACGGCAACATGCTGTCTGAATTCTGCCGGATCTCTGCCTTCGTCAATGATCTTATACTTGCTGTAATACTCTTCTACCAGCGCGTCGATCTCGTTCTGCGGAACCGCAGCCACATACTCTGCGATCTCGTTTACCGGATAGGCATCGATCTCCCAGCCGAACTTGATCTGCGCCTCTACCTTGTCGCCTTCCGTTACGGCAACATTTCTCATGTTATCCGCGATACGGCAGACACGGATATGGCTGGACTCCAGCACACCGATGGCGGTTCTCATCCATGCGCCCACTTCCTTCTGAACTGCTTCATCAGCCCAGTGGCCCACAACGATCTTTCTCTGCTTGTTCAGCCGGCTGAAAATATGGCCGTACTCTCTGTCGCCGTGCGCGGACTGGTTCTCGTTCATGAAATCCATATCAATGGTGTCATAAGGAAGTTCTTCGTTAAACTGCGTATGCAGATGACATAACGGTTTTCTCAGTTCCTGCAGTCCCAGGATCCACATCTTGGCCGGTGAAAATGTATGCATCCAGGTGATCACGCCTGCGCAGTTCGGATCATTGTTCGCATCATTCATCGTCTTTCTGATGACAGCCTGAGAAATTAAAGTAGGTTTCAAAACTACCTCGAACGGTAAATTACCGGACGCATTCAAAGCTTCTACGATCTTAGCGGAATGCTCTGCAACCTTACGCAGACACTCGTCTCCGTATAAATCCTGTGATCCGGTGCAAAACCAGAACTGATAGTCTGTCTTAGTTTGTAGCATTTTGTTATATCCTCCTTATAATAATATTTGTTATGTATATTGCTATTTTACCCATTTTTTGAGAATAAATCAAGAAATATTTGCAAATTTGCACAAAAATCAGTATAATAAACCCAGATTAAAAGCAAAGGAGACTTTATGTATGTCAGAATCAACTTCAACCTATTCCAACGCTCCTTTATGGAGACGGGGCGCTGCTTATATACTGGACTGCCTCATTGCCGTTTTCCCGGCGGCGGTCGTCATGTTCGTCTTTACCGGGGCCCTTTGGCACCCCTCTTATCCGCTTACGCCGTTTCCGGTAACCGGTGCGGTGATCCTTGCCCTGGATCTTCCCGCGGACGTGAACACCGCGCTGAACACAGAAGACGGGATCTACCTGTTCCGGGACAAGAATCCCGACCCGAATCTGGTAATCTCCAGCCATGAAGAGTACAATGTAAGCATTCTTGCCACCGCCTGCCGTATGGGCTCCGTCCTGTGCGTTCTGTTCTATGCAGGCTACACCGTGCTCTGTACGGTTCTCTTTGACGGCAAGACCATCGGGAAGAAACTGCTGCATATACGGGCAGTGCCCCGCGAAGATGTGCCGAAGCCATGGAAGCCTCTGCTCATCCGCGAAGCACTGGGAAAAGCAGTATTAAATTCTCTGGGGGTTCCCGTGCTGATCTCCCTTGTCACCGTACTGGCAACGAAAGAACATCTGGCGCTGCACGATATGATCGCCAAAACCAAAGTAACGGAAGCGTGATCCCGTGATCATACGCTTTCAAACTGAGCCTGATACAGCTGATGGTAAAATCCGCCTGCTGCCATCAGGCTTTTATGTGTCCCCTGCTCTACTACCTGTCCGCCGCGCATCACCAGAATATGATTTGCTGACCGGATCGTAGACAGGCGATGAGCGATCACAAAACAGGTTTTGTCTTTCATCAGCTCCCGCATTGCCGCCTGGATCTGCTGCTCTGTCTGCGTATCCACATTGGAGGTGGCTTCATCCAGGATCAGCATATGGGCGTCCAGCAGCATGGCCCTGGCAATGGTCAGCAGCTGCTTCTGCCCCTTGGATATGCTGGTTCCGTTATCGGAAAGGATCGTCTGATATCCCTGCGGCAGTCTGGAAATATAGGAGTGGATCCTTGCCGCTTTCGCCGCCTTCACCACCTCTTCCATGGCTGCGTCCGGTTTTCCGTATGCGATATTATCGAAAATGGTTCCATGGAACAGCCAGGTATCCTGCAAAACCATGGTGTACGCCCGTCTCAGGGAGTCCCGTGTCAGATTCCGGACATTCTGCCCGTCTACAAGTACTGCTCCCCTGTCAACATCATAAAACCGCATCAGCAGATTGATGATCGTGGTTTTTCCCGCACCGGTGGGACCTACAATGGCCGTCAGCGAACCCGGTTCTGCCGTCATGCTGAAATCTCGGATAATGGGATTGCCCGGTATATAGGAAAAGTCCACATGTTCTAACTCCACGCGTCCCTTCACATCCGTAAGAGCAACCGCATCCGGCGCATCCGCCTTTTCCGGCTGCGCGTCGATCAGTCCGAATACACGCTCCGCAGCGGCAAACGCACTTTGCAGCTCCGCAATGATATTCGCCACCTCGTTGATCGGTCCTGAAAATTTACGGGAATACTGTACAAAGCTGGAAAGATCACCAATCCGGATATCGCCGTGCAGAAACAGCAGCGCTCCGAATACACAGACCAGCGTCAGGGAAATATTGTTGATAAAATTGACTGCCGGGCCTGTAACCGTACCGTTTGCCTCAGCCTTTGTATAGGCGTCCACAGCCGTCTGATTTTTCTCGTCAAATTTGCCCAGTACTGCTTCTTCCCTTCCATACGCGCGGATCGTTTTCTGTCCGGACAGCATCTCCTCTGCAAACCCGTTTAACTCACCCAGTCTGGCGCTGCGCTGCCGGAACATGGGGCGCACCCGGTTTGCCAGCCAGCGGGTAAAAAAAGCCGTCGCCGGAATCGTAAACAGGAAAATGACAACCAGTTTCGGCGCAATCGTCACCATCATCACAAAGGATACCACTACTGTGATCGCGCTCTGTAAAATCTGCAGCAGATCTGAAGACATAGACTGATTAACCGTATCCACGTCATAGGTCACGATACTGATGATATTTCCGGTCTGGTACTGATCATAAAAGCTGACCGGAAGAGATGCCATATTTTCAAAAATATCATGCCGCATCTGTTTGGATATCTTTTTGGAAAGCCGGATCATGACCGCATTCAGCAGATATGTAAAAACAGAGGACAGCAGATAAAATACGATCATCAGGATCACACACCGGCAAACGGTGTCAAAATCCACCTCTCCCTTTCCCAGATCGATGGCATTGATGGCTTCTCCGGAAAGCTTGGGGCCGTATAGCGCAAGCAGGCTGCCGGATACGGACAAAACCAGAGAAAGGATGAGCGACAGCCGGTTTCGTCCCATATACTGCCAGAGCCGTAAAAGTAATTTTCGTTTCGACATTACGCCAACTCCTTCCCTTCCCCCATCTGTGAGCGGGCAATAGTTTGATATTCTTCACAAGTCCGCATCAGTTCTTCATGGGTTCCGTAACCGATCGTTTTCCCATCCGACAAGACCAGTATGCGGGTGCACTGCCGAATGGAACTGATTCTCTGCGCCACCAGAATGGTTGTGGCATCCTTATAATTCCTGTGCAATACCTTCCGCAACTGGGCATCCGTACGGTAATCCAGCGCAGAAGAAGCATCGTCCAGCAATAAGATCTCCGGTCTGGACGCCAGCGCACGCGCAATCAGCAGACGCTGCTTCTGCCCGCCGGAAAGATTATTTCCCCGGACTGCCACAGGCGCCTCCATTCCCTGCGCGCGGTTGTGAATAAACTCCGCTGCCTGCGCATCCGCAGCGGCCGTTTCCATATTTTCCTCAGTGACTTCCCGGAAAAACCGGATATTGTCTTTCATGGTTCCTTCCATGACAAAGTCATTCTGAAATACCACGCCGAATTTTGCGCGGAGCGTATCCGGCGTATAAGCACGGATATCTTTTCCATCGATCAGGATTGTTCCCTCCTGCGGATCGTAAAAGCGCATAAGCAGATTTAAGACCGTAGATTTCCCCGCGCCGGTTTCCCCCAGAATACCAAGACTTTCTCCCCGTTTCAATTCAAAACTCAGGTGCTGCAGATTGGCTCCGATTCCCGTATAGGAAAAAGTCACATCCCGAAATACGATATGCGCCGGCTGTTCTTCTTTCCGCTCATCTTCTCCTGTAATCGGAATCAGATCCGCAGGCAGCGCCAGAACATCTGCAACCCGGTGTGCACTGGCTTCTCCTTTTGACCACATGATAAAAATACGGGTAACGCCCAGCATGGCATTCGAGATCATGACGAAATACTGTAAAAAAGCAATAATAACACCGCTCTGACAATTTCCCGCGTTTACCCGGAACGCGCCGACCAGCACGACCAGAGTAAGTCCCAGATTCAGCACCAGTGACGTGGAAGGATTCGTGATCGCCGTGATCATTCCGGCCTTCTGGTCGATCCGGGTCAGTTCACTGTTGACGCCGTCAAACCGCTTCTTTTCATAATCGGTTTTGCTCAGCGCCTTGATCACGCGGACTCCGGTAATATTTTCCTGCAGCACCCGTACGACTCCATCCAGCACCGTCTGCTCTTCTTTATACAGGGGTACGCTCTTTTTGGTAACCACATACACAATGATTCCGATCAGCGGCAGCATTGCGATCAGGATCAGCGCCAGAGTCATATCCATACTGACCATCATGAGTACACCGCCCAGCAGCAGGATCGGGGCCCGGACTCCCAGACGCTGCATTCTGGCCAGCAGCTGGTTAATATTATAAGTATCGCTGGTAAGCCGCGATTCCGCAGAAGATATTGTCAGTTCATCCATCTGTCTGGCGGACAGGTATTCCAGCTTTTCAAAGAGATCATGTCTCAGCTTCCGGGTAATCCGGCCGGAGCTGACTGCCGACATCCGGTTTGCTCCCACATTGGCGGCCAGACAGCCTGCAGCACAAAAAAACATCAGGCCGCCATATAGGAAAATACTGCCCATGGCCCCTGCCGGCACAACATCGTCCAGGATCACTTCCATAAAATAGGGAATCAGCAGTTCCAGTACAGCGCCCAGCAGCTTAATCCCCATTGTCAAAACCATATACCAGATATACGGTTTTATGTATCGGCCCAGTTTTTCCATCTGTAATCCCTTTCCGTCCGTTATATCTCACTGTTTATCAGACAACAATAGGTCTGCCCTCCGGGTTCTTATATATTCCGGATGACAGACCCATATTCAAACATTTCTACTGAAAATTAGTTTCCTTTAATACGCCCAGATTATCCTTGCTCTTTTTGGAAAACGCACTGATGATCTTGCCGAAACCGGTGTGTTCGGCGCGTTCGATCGCGTCGTCGATGATTCCTTCTACGCTGCTCTTTTCCAGTCCGCGATTGATGCCGTAGACTTCATCGATCTTCGCGTACAGCGCCAGTGTTCCCATCTCATCGATCAGATAGCCGGATTCCTTCGCGTAAGCCTTGGCATAGGCAACCCACTCGTGAATATCGTATTCCTTAATGACGATCCGGTTCTCAAACATGGAATCCAGGAACGGATAGGCATTCAGCATATGCTCCATGGTCACCCGCTCATCCTCCAGGACAACGATCATTTCATCGGTATACCCCTTAAATGTGTCGATCATCTGGCGCATCATCTTCGGATTGATCACGCCTGCGTCCTCGATGATCAGATCGCTGCCGATCAGACGCGGCATCGCAGTCAGAATCCCCCGTTTGTTGATGATATTGCCGTTCACCTTGGCAACCTTACGGCCTTTTCTGCCAAGTTCTTTATTCGCCATTTTGATGAGTTCCAGCGCGATCGTCGTCTTGCCTGACTTCTTCTCACCCATAATGATCACATTATTCCGTTTGGAGGAACCGTCGTTATCGTTATTCTCCACCAGATTTTTCAGGGTTTTCGCCAGCGCGTACTCCAGGCCCGGTGCTCCCAGATATTCTTTAAATACCTGCCGCTGATCCCAGGTCAGACGCAGTTCCTGATCCGGCGTGTCCGGAATATCAAAATCTTCTGTCGTCTTTTCCGCTTCCGGAGTTTTGGACTCCAGCCGTTCTACCAGTTTCAGAACGTCTTCCTCCTGCTGGGCCTCCTGTTTCTCCCTGCGGATCTTTGCGCGTTCTTCCTCCGACATCAGATCCTGAATCCCCAGTTCATAAATATCTCTATCTTCATTTACAGCTGCGGCATCTTCGGGCTCCTGAAGCTGCAGGTTTCCTTCCGCATCCACATCCAGCTTTACCTGAGCCGGATCTTCCGGTTCTTCTTCCGGCGGAAGATCCAGTTTCGGCAGCGCGCCGGTTCCTTCCTTCACGACGTTGATCGCGCCGTTTACTGTTTCCGAATTCAGGATTCCCTGCGCTTCCAGCTGCTTTAATATCTCATCGATCGAAAGCTGTCCTGTGATCTGTTTATCCGGCATATGCTTCTGATCTACGTCCATGCTGATCTGTCCGTCCATATCCAGCTTCAGTTCCGACGACAGCTTGATCTCCGGCAGCGGCTTTTCCTTCGCGAATTGCCTGATGCTGTCCGGCATACTGCCAATCGGATCCGCGTCTCCCTCTTTGGTCGCGGCGGCCTCTTCGGCCCCCTGTTCGTCCGGTTCCGGGAGTTCCGGAGTATCCGGCTCCTCTGCCTCCGGCGATTCTGTCTGTTCCATCTCCGGCGTTTCCGAAGCGGGCTGTACCACTTCCGGAGCGGCCGGTTCCGGCGCCTCCCATATCTCTTCCGCAGGCATCTCTGCCGGTGTCTCCGCCGGCTGTTCATTTTCTGCAGACTCTTCGTCTGCTGCCGACTGCCCGTTCTCCGCAGACTGTCCGTCCGCTTCAGCCTGAACATACTCACCTGCAACCGCCGACTCCATATGAACAATGTCATCCATGGACAGACCTACTAAGGCTGCGGTGTTCTGAGAAACATACCCGGTGTTGTGTGCCGGCTCGGTTTCCTCTTCTTCCGGCTCTTCTTCAATCGGTTCGTCCGGGACAAGGAGATTGCGCAGTTTTCTTGCTTTCTTCACATAATCGCCCTTCTGGAACCACAGGATCATCTCGTCGCATACGTCGACAGACTGCTCTTTCTGCCCGTTTTTCGCATACAGAACCGCAAGCTGGTATGCCCATTTTTCATCCATATCCTCTTCAAATAACTGCTTCAGAATCTCAATCTGCCTGCTGATATCAGCGCCTTTTGCCTTTTCAAGCCGGTACTGCAGAATCAGTCTTGTGGAATCCTCAGGCGATGACACCTCCAGAAAGTCTTCGTAAAATTCTTCCGCTTCCTCAAGTTGATTCAGCCGGATCGAAACCGTACACAGCCGATAGGCCAGCTGCCTGCCAAGCGGCGAACGCTCATACGCCAGAAGCAATACTTCTTTTTCTTTTTCATATTCTTTGTTCGCTCCATAAACGTTAGCGGCCAGATTCAAAAGTTTTCCCTGCTTGATCCGGTTCCAGTCAAACTCATCTGCGATCTCCGCAGCAGACGCGTACTCTCCCTCCTGGGCATAAATCCGCATCTGTTCCAATTTCAGATTCATCTCGTACTTATCCACGTTTTTTCTCCTTACTATAACTGTGTTCTGCCTTCCAGGGCACGCAACAAAGTGACTTCATCTATATTTTCCAGATCGCCGCCTACCGGGACGCCGCTGGCAATTCTGCTCACTTTGATCCCAATGGGCTTGATCAGCTTGCTGATATACATGGCGGTTGTCTCACCTTCCAGGCTGGAATTCGTGGCAATAATGACTTCCTCCACGTCCTGCTTCAGCCGCTCCAGCAGCTCTCGAATCTTTATTTCATTCGGGCCGATTCCCAGCATCGGGGAAATGGCGCCGTGAAGTACATGATAAACACCCTCATATTTTCCTGTTTTTTCATATGCAGCCAGATCCCTTGTGGTCTCCACCACCATGATCATCTTGTGATTCCGTCCGGGATTTCTGCAGATCGGGCACTGCGTATCATCAGTCAAGGTGAAACAGGTCTCACAGTAATGGATCTTCTCTTTGGCGTCGATCATAGCCTCCGCAAGCTGTCTGACCTGTTCCTCCGGCATGCCGATAATGTGAAATGCCAGCCGTGCCGCAGTCTTTGCGCCAATCCCCGGCAGTCCGCTTAATGCCTCTATCAGTTTACCTATATTTCCGCTGTAATATTCCATAGGATGCTCCTGTTTTCCACATTCTTCAAATATCTGCTAGAACGGGAAGCCGCCTCCCATACCGCCGGTTATCTTTGCCATTTTTTTCTGGCTTTCTTCTTCCATCGCGCGCAGCGCTTCATTGGTAGCCGCCATAATCAGATCCTGCAGCATCTCGATATCATCCGGATCCACAATCTCTTCCGTCAGCTTTACAGAGGTTACTTCCTTTTTACCGGATACCGTAACCTCTACCGCGCCGCCTCCGGCTGTCGCGGTATAACTGGACTCTTCCAGCTCTTTCGTGGTTTCTTCCATCTGGCGCTGCATCCTCTGGGCCTGCTTCATCAGATTCGCCATATTGCCCGGCATCGCACCGCCCGGATATCCTCCTCGTTTCGCCATTTTAAAAATCCTCCTCTTCTATCTCAAAGTGTATATGTCTTTTGATTTCCGTATAATTATCTTCAAACCGCTCTCCTGACAGCAGCTGCTCCATCCGCACATGAATCTCTTTTCCTGTCACCGCAGCAATCGCCTCTTCGATCTGTTTTTCTCCATTTCTCTTCTTAACCATATCAAAACAGGTCCCGTCTTCAAAGACAAGCAGAAGCGTATCTTCGCCTTCCACACTGAATTGTATATGGCGCAGATAGAAGACCAGCATTTTATCAATCTCCGCCAGGATCCGGTTCCACTGATCCACCACATTCTGTACGTCCGCCGGTACGGGACGCTCCGGTTTTTTCTTCACCGGCTTTGAAAGCTTCTGTTCGGAATTCTGTCCGGCTCCCTCTTCCGATCCTGCCGCCGGAATATCGTTCCGGACTGCCACAACGCCTTCCGCCAGCTGTCTCTCCATATCCTCCATCCGCTGCAGCAGGGATTCCATATCCTGTTCCATGGAAGGGCGCATCATTTTAATCAGCGCGATCTCTACAAAAACCCGCTTTGAAGATGTGAATTTGATCTGGTTAGAGAGCTCCGACAAAATCCGGATGTAGCGCATCACCGTACTCTCACTGATCCGGCCGGCTTCCGCCTTCATGACCTCCAGCCGTTCCGCAGACACATCCAAAAATGTCTCCGCGTCCGCTCCGGTTCCAATCAGCATCAGATTCCGCAGATACCAGGTAAAATCCAGAACAAACTGCCCCAGTTCCCGGCCCTGCATCACGACTTCTTCGATCAATTTCATAGCTCCGGCCACATCCCGGTCGGTTACCGTCTCTAATAACCGGCTGAATACGCCGGTATCTACCGCTCCCAGTACATCCAGTACATGTGCATAAGTCAGTTTCTCATTCATATAAAAGGCAGCGCACTGATCCAACAGACTCTGGGCGTCCCGCATGGCGCCGTCCGCCTGCCGGGCAATATAGCGCAGCGCCTTGTCTTCCACATCCATTCCCTCTGCGGCAGCCAGTTCTTTCAGACGTTCCGTAATCGTATCCACCGAGATCCGCTTAAAGTCATAGCGCTGGCACCTGGACAGGATCGTAACCGGAATCCGGTGCGCCTCGGTCGTCGCCAATATGAAGATCACATAAGAAGGCGGCTCTTCCAGCGTCTTTAACAGTGCGTTAAACGCGCCGATGGAGAGCATATGCACCTCGTCGATGATATAGACCTTATATTTTCCCACAGTCGGAGAGTAGGCAACCTCATCCCGGATCTGCCGGATACTGTCTACGCCGTTATTCGAAGCCGCGTCGATCTCGATCACATTCATGGAGCTGCCGTCCGCAATCGCTCTGCAGCTTTCACATTCATTGCATGGACTGCCTCCGATGGGATGTTCGCAGTTTACGGCTTTGGCAAAAATCTTCGCCACACTGGTCTTACCGGTTCCTCTTGTCCCGCAGAACAGATAAGCATGTCCGATCCGGCCCGCCGCGATCTGATTCTTCAGTGTTTTTACGATATGCTGCTGTCCTTTGACTTCTTCAAACGTCTTAGGCCGGAATTTCCGGTATAATGCAGTGTACGCCATCCCTATCTCCATTCTGTTATCAACTTTTCTTATTATATACCATATTGAAAAGATAAACAAGATAAAAAATCCGCACGTTTTGCGTTGTACCTACCCCATAAGCGTTACCTTGGCAGTTAGCTCAGTCCAGGCGCCCTCACGGCACACAGAAGGTTCCACTTAGTGCTGCTCCATTCCTGACCTGACACGGTTCATGGATTCCTGTTGCGTAAGACCCAAACGTCATCGCCACTTACCAAGGGCAGCCCTACAGGCATAGATCCGAAACAAAACATCACCCCTGCTAGAGCGGATTGCAGGTACAGGGCACCGCTAACTCCCCGGCTGTGCGGAAATATGTTGACAATTTAAAATTGAAAATGCGCAGGATTCTTTCCCGCAAGTCCTAATTATAAAATAGGACTCAGGTTTTGTCAACCGTTCTTCTTGCTGCGCTCCCGCAGCTCTTTAAAAAATGAGGTCAGCATCTCGCTGCAGCTTTCCCCCAGTAACCCCCGTTCAATCTCCACCTGATGGTTAAAGGCGTCTACCTGCAGCAGATTCATAATACTGCCGGCGCAGCCCGCCTTCGGATTGTCGCACCCGATGTATACCTTTCGGATCCTCGCCTGCACGATCGCGCCGGAACACATCTGACAGGGTTCCAGCGTCACATACATTTCGCAGTCATCCAAACGCCAGTCTCCCATCGTCCTGCTTGCTTTGCGGATCGCGTTGAGTTCCGCATGGGACAGTGTATTCTTATCCGCTTTCCTGCGGTTGTAGCCCCTCCCTATGATCTTATCCTGATAAACGATCACGCAGCCGATAGGGACTTCTCCAATGGCTAACGCCCGCTTCGCCTGCCGGATCGCCTCTTTCATATATCTTTCTTCTCTGGTCATATTTCTCCATTCCGGAGCGTCTTACTGATGATCCGGTCTCCGTAAAAAATATTTCTCAAACAAGCCGATCTGTGTTATACTGAATCTAACAAACCCCTAATGGAGTCATTATGCGTACACGTTATGAAACTGACCGGCTGGTCCTGCGGATCCTGAACGCGCGCCACCGGCAGAAGATTCTGGAATTCCTGCAAAACAACCGAACCGTCTTTGACGCCTGCGAGCCGCTGAAACCGGCTGCTTTCTATACAGAAGAATTTCAGCGCAGACTGATCGCGCAGGAATATCATTCTTCGATGCGGAATACCTTTTTCCGTTTTTATGTTTTCCGAAAAGGACATCCTGATCAGATCATTGGATCCGTTTCTTTCGGACAGATTCAGGCGGCGCCGTTTTACAGCTGCTCGATCGGCTATAAATTAGATACCCGCTTTCAGGACCTCGGTTATGCCCGGGAAGCGGTCTCCGCAGCCATATCCATTCTGTGTGATACCATTCCGATTCATCGGATTACGGCTTACATCCTGCCGGAAAATGCCCGTTCCATCCGGCTTGCCGAGCAGCTGCATTTCCAGTATGAAGGCACCTGTATGCGGCTTGTCAATATCGGCGGCAACTGGCGGGATCATCTGAAATATGTATATATCAATCATGCCGCAGAAGCGGAAGTTCCATACACCAGTATCCGTTAAAGACGGCGGCCGGAGCATTCCGGCGCCGTTCTGCCATTTCCATAAATTCAGAAAAGCCGAACATCTCCGCCATTTTCTTCTGCTGCACGTTCTGAATCCCCGGTACGCCGGCATAATACCGATATCGTCCCCGATCCGTATACCGCAGCAGCACGATATAATGATACTGATAATACCCGTGCAGCAGAAAACTGTTCTGCTGCAGCTGCCAATAGCAGCGGGGCAGACAGCGCAGTTCCGAAGGTACCAGTTTAATACATTCACAGTCCTCCCGAAGCATACGGCCCGAAATTTTCGTATAGCGGGAGCCGATCTGGTCCCACAGGCTTCTCTCTCCCGGAAGCCGGGTTCGGATCTCACCCGTTTCCAGGCTGACTCCGGACAGAACGTCACTGTTTTCTCGGGATTCCGGCAGTTTGTCAGTCTCCGGCGGCGCCGCATGCGCGGATTCCTTTTGATTTTCCCCCGGTTCTGTTTCTCCGGATTCTCCGTTCTCTTTTTCTTCCTGCAGTCCGCTCCATGGCTGAAATGTTTCCTGCTGAAAAGCAGCGCCATTCCATAAACTGATAAAATGGTACTGCCCCTTTGTTCCAACCGTAATATAAATACCGCACATTTCCTGCAGTCCGGGCTCCATTCCTCCCACATGCACGGCGTCAAACAAAATCGTCTGTCCGTTTAACGCAGCCATCTGCGCCGTACCGATCGTAATTCCCGCCATTCCCCGTTCTGTCTGTTTCAACAGATAGGCAACGCCTTCCTCGTCACTCAGTTCGGAAGGCGTCTGTATTACAAATGTGATCTTACCGCGGTCTCCGCGCCGTTCAATTTTGGCAAACCCAGCGTTTCTGATCTTTTCATTTCCGCAAAATAAATCCAAATATGCGATTCTTCTGTCATATGCTGTCAACCCTGCCTCACTCCTTTACAAATTCTCTGTAAACAAGTGTATGCGGCCTGTCCGCCAAATATGTCAGGATCAGTTAAAATATTTGGAAACAACCTTCCAGATATCGGAAGACTCAAAATGCAGTCTCCAGTAAGCCGCGCCCGCAAGGTTATACTGGTTCATCAGATCCAGCTTCTTGGCAATGGACTCGGCGTCTTCCACCCAGATCTTATAAAGACCGCCGTCTCCGGAATATTCGCAGTAATACTGACCTTCTTCTTCACTCCAGTTCTTCTTCGCCTTGTGCTCCGCAATCCTGGACTCGGCTTCATCCATTCCCACCGCTTCACTGGAAATTCCGCCGTTTTCATTCTCAAACCATACTCTGGTATAGAACGGCAGCGCGTTAATCACCTTCTCACTGCTGCCCACTTCCTCAACCGTCTTCTCGATACCGGAAATGACAAACGGGAGGGACGCAACAGAGCCGGCTTCCTCACTGCCGACCGTGTGCTCGTCATATCCCATGATGATCAGATAATCACATACGACGCCCTGCTCCTTCCTGTCATAATGGAAGGTCCACGCGGAAGCCACGTAATTGTCAACCGACAGGACGATGCCCGCCTTCCGGCACTCTACGGATAATTCCCGTAAAAACTGAATGTAGTTCTCGCCGTTATCGGTATTAATATACTCAAAGTCCACATTGATACCGTCCAGATCATGTTCCTTGACCTCGGCCATCAGCTGTTTGATCAGCCGGGCCCTCCGGCTTGTACGCGGCAGAATACTCCGGATATAACGGTTCCCGGCATCATCGGATTCAAAGTCATCGATCAGGCCCCATACCTTCAGGCCCATTCTGTGCGCTTCTTCCACATAAGCGGAAGTCGCGTAGCTTTCTATATTGCCCTGGGTGTCCGTCAGTTTAAACCAGGTAGGGGTAATGACATTCACACTCTTTACATCCTGCATATATTCCGTCAGCGTATCGTTGCCGGCGATCCCGCTGACCTGATGCCAGACCATACTGATCTTATCTTCATAGTGAACGCTGGTATAAACCGGCTCTTCAAATCCGGTATTGACGAGCTCCGTCCTCGTAATGGAAAGATCGCCCGTCGGCACATAGCCAACCAGCCCGTCCGCAGTCGTTACCTTCGTCCATCTGGCGCCCTGGTCAAAAACAGTCAGTTCTTCGCCGGCTTCCAGAGTTCGGATAATACCGCTGCCGGAATTCCCTTCTTCCCGTATACTGACCTCTCCCGAGACCGTACCGTATTGAAATTCCTGATTGAAATCATTCAAGATCAGTATCCTGCCCGGATCATTATGGATCGTATACTGAATATTGGTAAACAGCTGGATAAACTTCAGATCCACCTGTACCACTTCCGTCTCCTTATTATACAATACGGCTGTATAGTCTAACTCCTGATTCTTCCCGGAAATCTGATATTCCTTCTTCCCGGGCGTTACTTTGATCACGTCCAGCGGCGTGGTATACACCAGAATATGCTCCTTCTCATCCCAGTAGAAACGGCTGTTTAATGTCTGGGCGAAGTCAAATTCCACATAGTACTCCCCTTCCACGATCTTAGCCTGCTCCTTCTGAATCTCAGACTGCAGGACCAGCGCTGCCGTGTCAGTTCCCAGCCGCGCGCCGTTTGCGTCCTTCATATGAAATACGCTATAGATATCGGCAGGCTTACTGCTGCCTGCTCCTCCTTCAAACCAGCCGTTGAGCAGGCCGAGGATCAGGATCAGAACGATCAGTCCAATGGCCGCCAGCATGGGGATATAGCGTTTGATTCCTCTATAATAATACATCGTATTCCTCCATATAATAAAGAATGGGTATAGTATAACACCTTTTTCAGGTTTCGTCATTATTTTTCTTGATAAAATTCATTTTTTTCCACTGAACTCCAATGAATTCCATGGAAAAATCGAGAGAATAACCCGCCCGTTTCATTTACCTAAACAGAACGCACCGCCGTCTTTTCTGTCTGTACACCTGCTTCAGCCCACCCATTTTTATCCTCTTTTTGCATATATTAACATTCTTTTTAAATGAATTCAACTCTTTATTGAGTGTTCACACAATTTTTAGATTTTTTCTGATAATAGCTTTGACAAGTACACAGAGAATGGTTTATACTAATGATGTGTAGGTATCTTTGCAAAGGCTGTGTCTTGACACAGAGATTGGAGTTGTTTTATGAAAATTGAAAGAATTAACGACAATCAGATCAAATGTACACTAAGCCGTTCCGATCTGCAGGATCATGAGCTCAAGCTAAGTGAACTCGCGTTCGGTACAGAGAAGGCAAAAGCATTATTTCAGGATATGATGGAAGAAGCCAATGAACGATTTGGCTTTGAAGCCAATGATAATCCATTGATGATAGAAGCGATCCCTGTTAACCCGGACTGCATCATACTGCTGATCACAAAGATGAACCATCCCGATGAGATTGACGAGCGGATGAACAGTTATCAGGACGAGGAATCGGACGGCGGAGATTCCGATTCTTACCTGTCACATGATTCATCTCAGACACTTCGGCAGGCTTTTCGGGAGATGGAGCAGATACGCAGGAATCATGCTGAGAAGCAGCAGGCCCCGGATAAAACGCCGGAACTTGCGATCTTTGACTTCGGAACCCTCGACGACGTAATCGCCGTTGCCCGGCTGATCGACGTGATCCATCTGCCGGACAGCGCCCTGTATTACTCCCGCCGTGATGAACTATATTATTTAGTGATACATTTTGATGAGATCGACGCCGCTTTCATTCCGTCGATTCTGAGTACGCTCCATGAATTTGGAAACGAATGCCAGAATCTTCCCGCGATTGAAGCATACTTTACGGAACACTGCGATGTCATTCTCAGGGAAGAAGCCGTTGAAAAACTGGCAAGCATTTAATTACGGGCATTTCACTGCCCTTTTACAGCACAAAACCGCTCCCGGAGACATTTGATCCTGTCTGCCGGGGGCGGTTTTCTTCTGCACGCTGCAGGTTTAAACTGTCGGTTCTGCCCTCTACTGCTGCTTTGCAGCCAGGTATTCATTCATGGTCTGAACCAGTTCGTCCGCATCCAGTCCGTGTACCTGACATGCTTCTTCCAGCGTCTCTCCCTGAGAAGCCGGGCATCCCAGACAATGCATGCCTGCGCCCATTAAAATGGGAATAAATCCCGTATCTACCTGAATCAGTTCACCGATAACCATATCTTTAGAAACTGTCATTGTAATTACCTCCATACCAGAATATTCCGATCCGCCTCCGCAAATCTTTGCTTATCTTATCATAGTTTGTCCAAAATGGCAACTATTTTGCTGGAAATCCCTGTATGATTTTCAGCTGAAGAAAAACCGGATACAAATAGCTGGCGCCAAATGTTCCCAATTTTTTCGGTCCGGTCACAGCGCCTTCCTTTTTCTGTACTGCAATCGCTTTTCGAAACGAGATCTCCACAGTCGCCCGGGTAATACTCTTTTCTTTCCTGCTGACAAACATCTCATTTCCCCGGATCTCATAGGTAAAATCCAGCCCCTTGCAGGTTTGAAACGGCAGCCCGGCCAATACGGTCAGCGTATCCCATACCTGCTTCAGCGCCGTCTCCATCACCGTCTGCCTCTCTATATCGCTCCCGGCGGATTCCAGCTGTTTCACACAGTCCCGCAGTTGGGCAACAGCTGCCTCCCGTTTTTCCTGTATTTCCGCTTCTTTCATCCTCATTCCGCACATTTTTGCTTCCGACTCCCAAAACCAGTTCTCTGATCTGTATTTTAACAGACCTGCGCCGTTCTGTCTATGCCAGAACCGACAAATCTTTTCTTTGCGATTTCTATTGAAGAAATTTTGCGAACTGATTATAATGGGGATTGTGTAAAAATTGCAAAGGAACTTTTTAATGATGAAAAACGCGGTTTTAAATTTTATAAAAAAAGAAACCATTTTGACGATCGCCGGTATTCTGGCGCTGATTTCCTGTTTTCTGGTTCCGCCCGATTCGGGCTATGCGGAATATATCGACAAAAATACGATCCTGACTTTATTTTGCCTGATGGCAGTTATGGCAGGGCTGAAAAGTCTCGGCTTCTTCCAGGTGATCGGGGAATTTCTGTTAAGCAGGATCCACTCTGTCTGGGGCGTTGTATGCGTTCTGGTCTTTCTGTGCTTTTTTGGCAGTATGCTGATCACCAATGATGTGGCGCTGATCACCTTTGTACCGCTTGCCGTTTTGATCCTGGATATGGCGCAGCTGGAGCGGCACCTGTGCTTTATCATTACTTTTATGACCATTGCCGCCAACCTGGGAAGCATGCTCACGCCCATCGGCAATCCGCAGAATCTCTACCTGTACTCCGTTTCCCGCATCTCCTGGGGAGAATTTATTGAAATCATGCTGCCTTACAGCATAACTGCCGCCGTACTTCTGCTGCTCTGTATTCTGATCCGTTTCCTGAGAAAGCAATCGGGAAGCGATACCCGGATCTCCGGCATCCGGTTTCAGAACCAAACCGGGCAGAAAAAAAGGATCGCAGGCAGCGACCGGGGCCGCCTGACCTGCTATCTGCTTTTATTTTTCCTCTGCGTTGCTTCTGTCATGGACTTTGTGCCTGTGGAAATTATGACGGTTGTGATCATAGCGGCGCTTCTGATCCTGAACCGAAAGTTGTTCCTCCAGATCGACTATAGTCTGCTCGCCACATTTATTTTCTTTTTTATCTTTATTGGAAACATGAAACGCTTTCCCGCGTTTTCCGACCTGATCCTGCAGATCCTTGCCGGGCATGAACAGGCTGTCTCCATCGGCATCAGCCAGGTGATCAGCAACGTACCGGCGGCTCTGCTGCTCTCCGGCTTTACCAATGACTGGCGCAGCCTGCTGATCGGCACGAATCTGGGCGGTCTGGGGACGCTCATCGCGTCCATGGCAAGTCTGATCTCCTATAAGCAGATCGCCAGACAGTACCCGGATCAGCGGAAACGCTATCTTTTCGTATTCACAGTGTGGAATGCGGTGTTTCTGGCAGTGCTGGCAGGGATTGGCTGGGTTTTGCGTACATAGGATCCTACCGTAACCGCAGCACTTCTTCCAGCTTCATAACGTCCACTGTATCAGTGAGCGTTACCGATTGCCGTATTGGTTTAGATACAAAATGCGGCATAGAGAGGAACCGTCTTTTTTCCATCTTCAAAACCAAAGTTTTTCGTTGAGAGCTTAATGGCATAAGCAGGCTTGTAGGTATCCATATAGACTTTTAAGCTTTTGGCTTTTGTGTTATCGGCAGACTTAACCTCAATGGGAATCAGTCTGCCATCTCGCTGAATAATAAAATCAATTTCCGCTTTACGCTCGGACTCCCAATAATAGGTCTGGTAGCCGTTTATCACAAGCTGCACATTCACATAGTTTTCCGCAAGTCCGCCCTTAAAGTCGTTCAGTTCCTCCACCATATAGAGGACATCGTTTGCGGCTAAATCCTTTTTAGCCGCAAGCAGACCCAGATCGGAAACATAAATCTTGAAAGCGTCAATATCGCGGTAATTTTCCAAAGGTTTTTTCACCTGTTCCACCCTGAATACCTGCGACACGATCCCCGACAGACAGAGCCATTCGATAGCGTTTTCAAATTCAGAAGCCCGTCCGCCTTTCTTGATCAGCTTATACTGAAAACGGGTATTCTTCTTCGAAAGCTGCACGGTGATATTGTCGTAGGCAAGCCGTGTTTTCTTAATCTCATTCAAATTATTGTACTTGCTCATGTCGTTAAGATAACTTGCCAGAATCGTATCCTGCGTATGGCGCACAAGAATATAATCCTTTGTCTGGGCAAACTGCATGACACACTCCGGCATACCGCCCACCACAAGATACTGGCGGTAAAGCAGCAACGCTGCATCATGTAAAGCGGAAGGCATAGGCGTGTCAGTCTGGAAGCATATTTTAATCTGCTCTGCCAGAGCGTCCTCCCCCAGTGCAAGCATAAATTCCTCCATGTCCATCGGATAAAGGGTTTTCATATTAACCTTGCCTACGGGAAAAGAAAACTTTGCACGATTTACTGCAACGCCCAAAAGACTGCCTGCCACGATGATGTGATAATCGGGAGCGTCCTCACAAAAATACTTCAGAGAAGTCAGCGCCCGTTCGCAAAGCTGCACTTCGTCAAAGACAATCAGCGTTTTTTCTCTGACGATAGTTTGCCCTGCGATATGCGACAGAATAGGGATCAGATAATCGGGACTGATGTTTTCCTCAAAGGTTTCCGAGAGCTTCGGATTTGTTTCAAAGTTGAAATACGCCACATTCTCATAGTGTGTGCGGCCAAACTCCAAAATGGAATATGTCTTGCCAACCTGCCTTGCTCCCTGCAGGATCAACGGCTTGCGGTGTTCATTTTCTTTCCATGCTTCTAAAAAATCCATGATTTTACGATACATAAATGCCCCTCCTTTTCAGAAGTCACCTATAGTATAGCAGATATTCGTGTAAAAATCAATGAATTTTCTATGGACATTCGCATCAAATTGCGCGAATATTCCTGACTGCATCGCACGGTTCGACACAAAGCACGAAGGTATGTACCAGAAAACCAAAATACAGGGCTTGTCCGTCATTTTTGGCTTGTGGAACATTTTCGATGCTTCTCTGTGTCGAGATCTCGAAAATAGCTCGCTTCACTTATATCAATCAAACTCAAATTTGATATGAAGAATACCATCCAATCCTTGAAAAGCAGTCTCAAGGCTTTTGGTAAATTCCTTATTTATAACAGGCGTTTCTTTTTTTGCCTTAACATGTCCCATATAGCTTCGGGTTGCACTATGAATTTCAGCTGTTTTAAGATACTTTTCTCGATAATGAAATGTACACACTACCGTATCAATATTATACGTTTTTCTAAGCTGATTAACATAAACTTGCAACACTTTCAATAGCTTTTTATCAAGAGCGTTACAATATCCATTAGAAAAATCAATGCCTCTGTATAGTTCCTTAGAATCATCAGTTTTAGCTAATAATTCAAATCTTTCCCAATCAACCAAAAAGTGTATTCTGCCATAAGGATTTTCATACGCATCTTGGAATGTAAGAGTTATTTCTTCTATTACATCCCTTTCAATAATCCCTTTTGATAAATCTTTTTCAATATGAACACCACAAACTTCCGTTAATTCATATAGAACTCCTGCCAAAACTCTAAGCCTATTTTTGCCTTTGCATAGTTTACTTTTTTTCTTTTCGATACAAGACTTTTTGATGAAATAAATTTCTGTTCGATTGTTTTTATTTGTTTCCATACCTCTCGAATCTTTGAATCAATCTGTGAATGTGTTTCCTTAAGTTTTCTAATATCTTCTGAAAAATCAGCGGTATATTTTTCAGTTATTAGTAATTCATTATCCAACCATTCTGTTGCTTCAATAAGCATGGAATCTTCATTAGATATACCATCAATTTTAGTTTTGGCAGCCTCAATCGTAAATTTATCTAATATTTCTAAAAGGCGACTTTCATCATAAGATTCACCGAAAATTCTATTATATTGATTTCTGAATGTTTCTTCATTTTCCTTGAAGATAGCTCCAATATCTTTTAAGCGTTTTAATTTCTCAATCTTTTCTATTTTATTCCAACTGTAAAATGGAGAATCAATTTGAATTGTAGCGGTAGTACTAAGTATATAATTAGAAAAATTTTTTACGCGCTCATAATCTACATACCAATTTGCAAGTGTCTTCCAAAAATCTATATCTCTGTCTGAAATAGATTTATTACCAAAATGATGTTTTACCTCTCTTTGAAACCGACCACCTAAATCATTTATAATGCTCACATCACCATTTGTTTCAATTTGCAGAATATCACCATCATTCAATTCAAAACAATCTCTTAATGCAATTAAATACTGATAAATATCACCGGATTTCTGCAATGTTGCATCATTAACTGCTCTTGACACGGTCAATGTCTCCCTTCGGATTTAACCATTTTCGCTCATTGCTTTTCCAGATATTTTGCCATTCATCCTCACTCACAATTGCATCAAATACAGGTTCAAGGAAAATCTGGATCTCTGCAATGACTACCGAAAACGAAAGCGTATCATCTTTTATATTTTTCAAGAAATACCGCCACCGTTTCTGTATACCCTCATCATCGGCAAGTGCAACAATACGCTGAAAGCTGTCTCTGTCGTAGGGTGTGCCTCGGCGCTGCAAGGTTTCAAAGATTGCTTTTTGCAGCCTTGCGCCGTCAAAATCAAAAGTCCTTGCCAGATAATAAATATCGTAAAAATCTTTCATGCGGCCTGTCAGCTCAAAGCGTTGCAGGATAGCATCAAATTTTTCGGCTATGGTACTTTCAAGGGAATAGGTTTTGATTACAGGCGCTTCAAAGTCGGGAAGCTGCGTATGGATTGTGCGTTGTTCCGCTTTGGGTACAATCACATCGCCCACGCCGATGTCCACATTAAAAGGCACACGGACATTTTTGATCTGCCCAATGATCTGTGCGCTGATCCCGTGGTATTTCCTCTGCGGAGAGATTTCCTCAAATCCCTTGGCCGTCATAAAAATATAGTCGTTGCCGGTTGGAGTGGCAATAATAGCTCCAATCAAATCCTTCACTTCTTCCACGGAATTTGAAAAGCCACGCAAAAGGAAATCCGCATCAATCGTCGCCCGGCTTTCAAAGTTAGTCAGTGTATAGATGAACAAGCC
>CANQOK010000009.1 GCA_947625465.1 uncultured Lachnospiraceae bacterium
TTTGCAGATTTCCCTTAAAATCAAGGATTTTATTAAAATTTAGCAATAAAAAACAGGTAGTTTTTGACACTACCAACTTCACCATGGAGGAAAATCAATGAAAAAGGTCATAATCACCGGCGCGGGAGGCTTTATCGGCGGCGCATTGACAAAGAAATTGCTTGACGAGGGAGTTACGGTTTACGGGGTGGATGTTGATAAAAAAAGACTTGTAAAATTCGAGAGATATGAAAGTTTTAAGCCTGTAATTGCAGACTTTTCAAAATATCCTCGTCTTCACGAAATGATAAAAGACGACGTAGATGTTTTTTATCACTTTGCGTGGCAGGGGGTGTTCGGAAAGGCTTTTCAAAACTATTCACTTCAGCTTGACAATGCCAAGTACACCTGTGAAGCGATGGTACAGGCCATAAAAATAGGCTGCGAAAAATTTGTCTTTGCCGGGACAATGAACGAGTATGAAATGAACGAGTATATCTGTGCCGACTACTTTGAACCGAGATATACATATATTTACTCAGCCGTTAAGCAGGTTAGCGAAGCGATTTGCAAGACGCTGGCCTTTAACGGCAATATTGAGTTTTGCGCCGGGAGGATTGCCATGGCCTACGGTGAGAACAATTATTCCATGATGGTGCCGAATGTGGTAATGAAAAATCTTATGACAAATACGCCGTGTAAGCTGGTTGAGGGCAATAATAACTATGACATGATTTATATAGATGACATCGCCTGCGCTTTTGAGGCCATTGGCAAAAGCGGGAAAAATATGAAAAGTTATTATGTTGGTCATAGAAAAGTGAAAACATTTAGAGAAATAATAGAAGAGATAGCGCGGACGCTCAATCCGTCTTGTCCGTTGCTCTTCGGAGAATATTCCGACGCTCCGTCTGGAGTTGATTATGCAAATATCGACCTCGACGCCCTGTACAACGACACAGGTTTCGAGTGCAAGGCAGACTTTAGGGAAAGTATAATGAAAACAGCCAAATGGCTAAAGGAAGAAGGAATATAATTTGGGTAAGATAATCATCATCGGCACAGGCTTTTCCGGCAGTATATTGGCGCGGAAGATCGCAGAGGAATGCGGACGCAAAGTAAAGATCGTAGAAAAACGCCCGCATATCGGCGGCAATGCTTATGACGAATATGACGAAAACGGTATTTTGATACAAAAATACGGTCCGCATTTTCTGAATACGAATAATTATGAAGTGATAAAATTTTTAAAAAAATATTCGGAGCTTTTCAGATACGATGTAAAACTTCTGAGTTTTATTGATGGAAATTATGTGCGCCTGCCGTTTAATTTCCGCACGATGCAGCAGCTTGTGGGAGATGAAAATTCGGTTGAACTTTTAAAGGCGCTGAGGACTGAATTCGCAGGACGCGACAGAGTTCCGATCTTTGAACTGCTCAGCAGTAAGAATGAAAAAATCCAGAGTTACGGCGAACTGCTCTTTGAAAAAGCGTACAGAACATATACTTCTAAACAATGGGGGATTCCGCCGGAAGAAATTGATAAAAGTGTCCTTGAGCGTGTTCCTATGGCGATGAATTTTGACGAGCGCTATCTCAACAAGGATTTTCAATATCTTCCGAAAAACGGTTTTACAAAGTTGTTTGAAAATTTGCTTGATCATGAAAATATTGAGGTAAAGCTCAATTGTGATGCCTTTGCGCATATCAGTTTTGATGAGGAAAATGCAATTGTAAAATATGATGGTGAAAATGTGGATCTGCTTGTTTTCACAGGCGCGATAGACGAACTTTTCGGGCTGAAATTTTCACGTCTGCCGTATCGCTCGCTTGAAATTAAATATGAATATTTTAACACAGAAAAAGTATTGCCCTGCGAGATAATTTCGTATCCTCAGGCCGATGGATACACTCGAAAAACGGAATACAAGCAGTTTACATATGAAATGGGCAAGTGTGAAAAAACTGTTGTTGCTACAGAATATCCGCTTGAATATGCCCCTGATGATCCGAAAGCAAACATTCCGTATTATCCTGTGCTTACGGAGGAAAGTCAGATGATCTATCAAAAGTATCTTGACGAGGTTGGAAAATATAAGAATATCGTCCTCTGCGGACGGCTTGCAGAGTTTAAATATTACAACATGGATATCTGTATTGAACATGCACTTGAGAAATTTGAAGAGATAAAAGAAAGGTTGGGATGAAATGAAAGGTATTATACTCGCCGGAGGGAAAGGAACAAGGCTGTATCCGAATACGATCTCGGTATCAAAACAGCTGCTTCCCATATATGACAAGCCGCTGATCTATTACCCGTTATCGGTGCTGCTGTTGGCAAATATCCGTGAGGTGCTGATCATTTCGACTCCTTACGATATTGACGGATACAGAAATCTTCTGGAAGATGGCAGCGGCATTGGAATACATATCGAATACGCTGTACAGGAAACCCCGCGGGGACTTGCGGATGCATTTATCATCGGTGAAAAATTTATCGGCAGTGACAGTGTATGCCTCGTGCTTGGCGATAACATATTCTACGGCCAGTATTTTTCAGCGATTCTACAGCAGGCCAAGGAACAGGCGGAGTCGAGCGGTGCGACCATATTTGGCTATCCTGTGAAAAATCCTACGGCGTTCGGCGTGGTGGAGTTTGATGAAAACAGCAGAGTGATTTCCATTGAAGAAAAACCGGAAATACCCAAGTCTAATTATGCCGTGCCGGGGTTGTACTTTTACAACAATGAAGTTGTGGAAATCGCCAAAAACGTCAAACCCTCTGCGCGGGGAGAAATAGAGATAACTTCTGTAAACAACGAGTATCTTCGCAGGGGACAGCTTCGTGTCACTCTGATGGGGCGCGGGATGGCGTGGCTGGATACCGGTACGCCGAAGGGAATGCATAAGGCCGGGGGATTTGTAAAGACTGTACAGGAAATGCAGGGCTTTTACATTTCCTGTATTGAGGAGATCGCATGGAGACGCGGCTTTATTGACAGCAGCCGGCTCCGGAAGATAGGGGAAGAACTCAGCATGACCGACTACGGAAAATATCTGCTGTCATTGGTGGAGGAATCAGTATGACCATAATCGTTACTGGCGGAGCCGGATTTATAGGAAGCAACTTTATATTTTATATGCTTAGACAACATCTGAAATACCGGATCGTCTGTCTGGACAAGCTGACCTACGCGGGCAATCTGTCTACGCTGGAGCCTGTAATGCATAAGCCGGGCTTTCGATTTGTGAAAGCCGACATCTGCGACCGGGAAGCGGTCTGCAGATTGTTTGAGGAGGAGAAACCGGATATCGTTGTCAATTTCGCTGCGGAAAGCCACGTTGACCGCTCTATTGAGGATCCCGGCGTTTTTCTTCAGACCAACATCATAGGAACCGCCGTTTTAATGGACGCCTGCCGTAAATATGGCATTCAGCGTTATCATCAGGTGTCTACCGATGAAGTCTACGGCGATCTGCCCCTTGACCGGCCGGATCTGTTTTTTACAGAAGAAACGCCCATTCATACCAGTTCGCCTTACAGCAGTTCCAAGGCGGCGGCGGATCTGCTTGTAATGGCATATCATCGGACCTACGGTCTGCCCGTGACGGTCAGCCGCTGCTCCAACAATTACGGCCCGTATCATTTTCCGGAAAAGCTGATTCCGCTCATGATTGCCAACGCGTTAAATGACAAACCGCTTCCTGTGTATGGAAAAGGGGAAAATGTTCGGGACTGGCTGTATGTGGAGGATCACTGTAAGGCGATTGATCTGATCATCCATAAAGGCAGAGTGGGAGAAGTTTACAACATCGGCGGTCATAATGAGATGAAAAACATAGATATTGTAAAACTCATCTGTAAAGAGCTGGGTAAGCCGGAGAGCCTGATTACATACGTTGCCGACAGAAAGGGGCACGATCTGCGTTATGCCATAGATCCGACTAAAATCCACAATGAGCTTGGCTGGCTTCCGGAGACAAGATTTGCGGATGGAATCAGGAAAACAATACAATGGTATCTCGATAACCGCGATTGGTGGGAAAACATCATCAGCGGGGAATATCAAAATTATTATCAGAAAATGTACGGGAACAGATGACATCATCAAAACGCCGCAAAAGTCTTCATCACTATTGATTTTAAACTGATTTTTGGATATAATCGGTGAAAATCCTCGAATGAAACTGATTTCCTGAATCCCAAGGCAATGCTCGGAGGTGTTTGATGGACGGAGCGCGTTTGAATCTGCCAGTGATCTGGCTGGACAGCGGAGATACGCTGATCGATGAAAGTACGGAGATTTATGATGAAGCAGGCAGCGTAGTCCGGGCGGAATGGATTCCGGGCGCGCAGGCGCTGTTGGAATATCTGGAAGAGAACGAATATACGGTGATCCTGGTGGCGGATGGGAGAGTGCGGTCATTTCAGAATGTATACCGGTACCACAGGGCAGAACATTATTTTTCGGATTGGGTGATCTCGGAGATTGTTGGTCATGAAAAGCCGCACCCGGATATGTTCGGGAAGGCGCTGGAGGCATCCGGTCTGGGTGAAGCCGCCAAGCGCCGGATCGTTATGGTCGGCAATAATCTGAAAAAGGATATCGCGGGCGCGAATCGGTTTGGCGTTACTTCGGTCTGGATGGACTGGTCGCCCCGGTATTTCCATGCGTATGAAGAGCCGGACTGGGTTCCGGATCATGTGATACACAGCCCGGAAGAATTGATCTTATTGTTAAAAAGCGGATTATAAAATTGCAGTCTCGGAAATGGGACTGCTTTTTTATGTGAAATAGTTGTAAAATTTTCTACACAAGGGGGAAGGTCTGTGTTATACTGGAACAAACTGAGGACGAAGGAGAACTTATGGACGAAAAAAATATAACACAGCCGAAAAAAATTCTAAAGGACAAAAGCCAGGCGGCAACCATCGTTATGATCGTGATCATAGCGGTTGTTCTGATGTTCGCGTATGTGAAGATTACGGCGGCCATCGAGGAACGCAGCCTCGGACGGATGGAAGAGAATGTCAAAACGGTAATTGAGGAGGTGCAGTCCAAACTGAACCGGGACAGCCGTCTGCTGAATGCGGCGGCGGACATCATTTCTGCCGATCAGACGGTGGATATAGAGTCCATGCAGGATATTTTAAATAATATTGCCCCGCTTCTGGAGACAATGAACATCAGTATCCTGTTTCCGGACGACAGTATCCTGCAGGCAGACGGTACAACGCTGGACGCTTCTCACAATGACGGGCTTTCGTTTGAACGGGAGGCGCCGCTGGGCGAACATGTGTCGGATCGGGTTTACAGCATTCCCGATAATATCCCGATCCTGCGGCATTTTGTGCCGATTACAAAAGACGGGGAAACGACTGCGCTTTTATATGGCGTTACCCGGCTGGAAAATCTGCCGACCAGGCTGAATACCGGCAATATTTATAATTCCAGCGCCCATGTGTATATCATTGATACCAAGACCGGGGATTTTATTATGGATACCTACCATGAAACGCTGGGAAATTTATCGGACTATACGGAACAGGAAGTCCGGGGCAGTATGACCTGGGACGCCTTTAAGGAGGAACTGATGGGCGAGGGGACAGGCTACATTGTATTTCGCCCGACTTCCGAGGATGACTGGGAATATCTGAATTACGCGCCGATTCATGTAAATCAGTGGGTGATCGCCGTATCGGTTCCCGAAAAAGAGGCGCTCACCAGTGTGTATGCGGTTCGGGATATCGGGGTTGCCGTAGGCGTTGTGATCGCCGGTTCTATCATCTTGTATTATCTCTGGATCAGGCGGAACGCCAGAATGCGGATGGAACAGGCTGTGGAGCAGGCGGTATTGGTAGAAAAGCTGCAGAAGGCTGAGGCGGCGGACCGTGCCAAGAGTATCTTTTTGTCTAATATGTCGCATGACATTCGGACGCCTATGAATGCCATTATCGGATTTACGACGCTGGCGCAGACGAATCTGGATAATAAAGAGCGTCTGCAGGACTATCTGAGGAAGACGCTGTCCTCCTGCAATCATCTATTGAGTCTGATCAATGATATCCTGGATATGAGCCGGATCGAATCGGGCAAGCTGAATATAGAAGAAAAAGAATGTTCGATTTCCGATATTTTCCGGGATATGCGGAACATTATCCAGAATCAGATGCAGTCCAAGCAGCTCAGCTTTTTCATGGATACGCTGGATGTGAATGACGAGGACATTTACTGTGATAAACTGCATGTCAATCAGGTATTGCTGAATCTGCTGTCGAATGCGATCAAATTTACCCCTGCCGGCGGAACGGTATCGCTGACGGTACAGCAAAAGCCTTCTGCGCCGACCGGATACGGTTCCTATGAGATTCGGGTAAAGGACACCGGAATCGGTATGAGCCCTGAATTTGCCGAGCATATCTTTGAACCGTTTGAACGGGAGCGTACTTCCACGGTCAGCGGGATTCAGGGGACCGGCCTGGGCATGGCGATCACGAAGAATATCGTGGATTCCATGGGCGGCACGATCCGGGTGGAGACCGAACAGGGAAAAGGGACGGAATTTATACTGAACTTTGATTTTAAACTGCAGTCCGTACCGAAGAAGATTGAAAAAGTAAGAGAACTGGAAGGAATGCGCGCGTTGGTAGTAGACGACAGTTATTCCACCTGCGACAGTGTGACGAAGATGCTCTGGCAGATCGGGATGCGGCCGGAATGGACGCTGCACGGGAAAGAGGCGGTGCTCCGTGCCAGACAGGCGGTGGAACTGGGCGATTCCTATAAGGCTTATGTGATCGACTGGTTGCTGCCGGATCTGAGCGGGCTGGAGGTAGTCAGACAGATCCGCGGGATTGCCGGGGACGATACGCCGATCATCATTATTACCGCGTATGACTGGAGCGCGTTTGAAGACGAAGCAAGAGAAGCAGGCGTGACCGCGTTCTGCGGAAAGCCGATCTTCCTTTCCGATCTGCAGGATACCTTACTGGAGGCAGTCGGAAAAGGTACGATGGAGCAGGAAAGTGTGCTTCCGAATATGCAGGCAGATTTTAAAGGAACCCGGATTTTGCTGGTAGAAGATAACGAGGTCAATCGGGAGATCGCGGAAATGCTGCTTAGCACACAGGGCTTTGTGGTCGAGTCGGCGTGGGACGGTTCTATGGCGGTGAATATGGTGAAACAGTCGGAACCCGGCTATTATCAGCTGATCCTGATGGATATTCAAATGCCGGTTATGAATGGGTACGATTCCGCGAAGGCGATCCGGGCGCTGGAATCTCCGGAGCTGTCCGCGATCCCGATCGTGGCGATGACGGCGGACGCGTTTGAGGAGGATAAAAAACGGGCGCTGGAGTGCGGTATGAACGCGCATGTGGCAAAACCGATCGATATGAATCAGCTGATGGAGGTTATTGCCGGTATCTTAAAATAGAGGACAGGGAAATGGAAAGCAGGCTGGAAGAACAACAAACGCCGGACCGGATAAAAATCCGCGGCGGACGGGTACATAATCTGAAAAACATTGACGTCGATATTCCGCTTCACAGAATTGTGGGGATTGCCGGAGTCTCCGGCTCTGGCAAATCTTCTTTGGCGCTGGGGATTCTGTATGCGGAGGGTTCCAGGCGGTATCTGGAATCTCTTTCAACTTATACGCGCAGGAGGATGACGCAGGCGGAAAAGGCACAGGTAGATGAAGTGCTGTATGTTCCGGCCGCACTGGCGCTGCGGCAGCGTCCCGGCGTTCCCGGGATCCGCAGCACGTTTGGAACGGGTACGGAGTTGCTGAACAGTCTGCGGCTGATGTTTTCCAGGCTTGCAAGCCATCGCTGTCCGAATGGGCACTATGTGGAGCCTTCTTTAAATGTGGCGGCGGGCCTTCCGCTGATCTGTCCGGTGTGCGGCGAGCAATTCTTTGCGCCGGGCGCGGAAGAACTTGCCTTTAACAGTCAGGGCGCATGTAAAACATGTGAGGGTACGGGGATCGTCCGTACTGTGGATGAATCGACGCTGGTTCCGGATGAGTCGCTGTCGATCGACGAGGGCGCGGTCGCGCCATGGCAGACGCTGATGTGGTCGCTGATGAAGGACATTGCCCGGGAAATGGGCGTCCGCACCGATGTGCCGTTTCGGGAACTGACGCCAAAGGAGCGCGAGATCGTTTTTCACGGTCCCGCGGTCAAGAAGAATATCATCTATCAGAATAAGACCAGCGGCGCTGCGGGAGATATGGATTTTACATACTTTAACGCCACCTATACTGTAGAGAACGCTTTGGCTAAGGTGAAAGATGAAAAGGGCATGAAACGGGTGGAGAAGTTTCTGCGGCAGGATGTGTGTCCGGACTGCGGCGGAACGCGGTTAAGCGATGCGGCGCGGGCGCCGCGGCTTCGCGGGATTTCCCTCGCGGAAGCCTGTAAGATGACGCTTTCCGATCTGACGGCCTGGGTGGCTGGGGTTCCGGCTTCGCTTCCCGAAGCAATGCGGCCGATGGCGGAGAGTATCGCAGAATCCTTTCAGAGCGCCGCAAAGCGGCTGACGGATCTGGGACTTTCTTATCTGACGCTGGACCGCGCCGCTTCTACGCTTTCCACCGGAGAGCGGCAGAGGATGCAGCTGGCCCGTGCGGTACGCAACCGCACAACCGGCGTTTTATATGTTCTCGATGAACCGTCTATCGGATTGCACCCCTCTAATCTGGAGGGGCTGAACGGCGTCATGCAGGATCTGGTTGCCGACGGAAATTCGGTTGTGCTGGTGGACCATGATGTTCATGTGCTTTCCAAAGCGGACTGGCTCATTGAGCTTGGTCCGGAGGCCGGGGGAAACGGCGGAACGGTCATTGCGCAGGGGACAAGAGAAGAAGTGGAAAAGGATACGAATTCACGGATCGGCGGGTTCCTCACAGGAAAAACCGCGATCCATATGGAGAAACAGATCGCACCGGATCAGATGTTTTCCATTGGAGCCATGCATCTGTCTACCTCCGAGATCCATACGGTAAAACCGCTGGAGGTGGATTTCCCGAAAGGCCGGCTGATCGCGGTAACCGGCGTGTCCGGTTCCGGAAAAACGACGCTGATCCTGGAAAGCCTGATCCCTGCTTTGGAAGCGGCTGTCCGGGGCAGTCAGCTTCCCAGCCATGTAAAGTCTGTTTCTGCCGACGGGATCGCACAGGTCAAACTGATCGACGCCACGCCGATCGGGATCAATGTGCGCTCTACTGTCGCCACTTACGCCGATGTGCATGATGAACTGCGCAAGGTCTACGCGAGAACGGCGGACGCAAAGGAGAAAGGCTATAAGGCAGGCGATTTTTCCTATAATACGGGGAAACTGCGGTGCCCTGTCTGCGACGGGACAGGGACCATCAATCTGGACGTTCAGTTTTTGCCGGATGTGGAGATTCCGTGTCCGGACTGCGGCGGTTCCCGTTACGCGAAAGAGGCCGGTTTCATCCGGCGCGTACCGAAACAGGGCGGAGAGGCAAAGACGCTTCCGGAGCTGATGGATATGAGCGTGGAAGAGGCGCTCGCCGTATGCGCGGATCTTCCGCTTGTGGCTCGGAAACTGCGCGTATTAAAGGAACTGGGGCTCGGTTATCTGACGCTGGGAGAAGAAACGCCGAGTCTTTCGGGCGGAGAGGCGCAGCGTTTAAAGCTCGCCAGTGAGATGGGAAAGGGACAGGCAGATACGGTATTTGTATTTGACGAACCTACCATTGGTCTGCATCCGCTGGATGTAGAGACGCTGCTTTTTGTATTTGAGGAATTGATCAAAAGCGGAGCGACCGTTATTGTCATTGAGCATGATCTGGATGTGATAAAAAATGCGGATTATGTGATCGATATGGGGCCGGGCGGCGGCGCGGAAGGCGGAAAAATCGTTGCGGCGGGTACGCCGGAAGAAATCTGTGAATGTAAGGACAGTAAGACCGGAGCATATTTGAAACGGTATATGACAGAGCATTAAGAAATTCAGATAGAACTCAGATCAGGAAAACCGGCGCGGCGTTTGCCGCGCCGGTTTCGATTGATCGGATTACAGGGTTCCTGTAATGACCAGTGTACTTGTGCCGGGAATGACCGACCATACGCCGGTTGCCGCGTCCTGTGTATAGGCTGCGGCCGGAACGGTAATCTGTCCCGCGACTGTGGAGAACAGACCGGTAGCCGGATCGTAGGTGTAGTTGGTGGTCTCTGCCCACGCATCCCCATTAAAGGTTACGGTCAGATTGTTTAAAATCGGATTAAACGTATCTGTGATCGCTGCCAGATCTTCCGCGGTTGCCGCAGTATTTCCGGTATTCTGGATCAGGAAGGTATAGGTCAGCGTGCCGTTTTCCGTTACCGGAACCGGGCTGATGGTCTTCGTGATGCTTAATACCGGTTCCGTTTCCACCGCGATTGTTTCGCTGGCTGTGATCGGCGTGATACCCGGGCTGGTGATGGTAACCGTGTTCTCAATGGTAGAACCGGTTGCCAGCGGCGCGTACTGATTGATATCCGCTTCATACACAATGGTCGCGTTTCCGCCTGCCGGTATAGAAATGCCGGAGATTGTAAGCGGAGATTCCGGTGTGACGGCAGGAGTATTCTGCAGTACACCGTTAATATAGTAACGCACGGTACCTGTGCGGTAAGTTAAAGGAACGACAGTAACGGCGCCCGCCGTATAAGATCCCAGATTATCGGTAACGGTAATATTGGAAAATTCTGTTGTCCCGGAATTGATAATACTGATTATATAAGTGACACGATTGTCCTGCGGACCGTAAGTGTTTCCGACTGCGGTTTTGGTGGCGGAAAGTACTTCCAGAATTTCCCCCACTGCCACGTTGGAATTGGTTACGGTATTGTTATAGGTCAATTGTGCCTGATTTGTAAACTGAGCCATAAAAATAATCCTTTCTTAGAAGCTGCTCAATATAAGTTATGCAGGCAGAAAAATTTGGTGCCAATCTGTCCGAAATGAGATAGCAGTGGATTTATTTTCCCGAATATGATACACTAAGAAAGACTTACATAGGAACGGACCGTTTCAGGTCAATGAAATACGCAGGAGGCGCGCGAATGGATGCTCCGATCGTATCGGTGGTAATGCCGGTTTATAACGGTGAAAAATATATCAGACAGGCGATTGAATCAGTTCTGTGTCAGAAGGTGCCGCTGGAACTGATCATTGTGGACGACTGCTCGAACGACAGAACGCAGGAGATGGTCCTGGGATATCTGTCCGCAGGCAATGTCTTTTATTATAAGAATGAGAAAAATGAAGGCGCGGCTTTTTCCAGAAATTATGGCAGCAGGCTTGCGAAAGGGGCGTATATCGCGTTTCTGGACGCAGACGACTGGTGGACGGAAGGCAAACTGGAAAAGCAGCTGGAACGGTTAAAGAAAACCAATGCAGTTCTGTGCTGTACGGCCAGAGAACTGATGCACCCGGACGGAAGCTCCGCCGGAAAAGTGATCCCAGTGCGGGAGGAGATCACGTACAAGTATCTGTTGTCGCACAACAGTATCGCCTGTTCTTCTGTCGTGGCAAAAGCGGAAGCGATCCGCGAATTCCCCATGGAGCACGAGGACAGTCAGGAGGATTATATTACGTGGATGCGGATCCTGCGCAAATACGGCAGCGCCTGCGGGATTAACGAACCCATGTTAAAATACCGGATGAGCTTTCACAGCAAATCCGGTAATAAACTGAAATCCGCGAAGATGACATTTCGGGCGTACCGCTATATGGGCTTTGGCCTGCTGAAATCCCTCTGTCTCTTCGTCTCCTATGCGGTCCATGGCGTGATCAAATATCTGTAGTCTTATATCTGCCGGGTCAGCTCCAGCAGTTCCTGTAATACGGCCGGGCGGCAGGCAGCTATGATATCCATGTTGTCTGTATACCGGATTTCCCCGCCGTTCCACCGACAGACGCAGCCGCCTGCTTCCTGTACCAACAGCAGACCGGCGGCACAGTCCCAGGCTTTCAGACGGCGCTCCAGATAAGCGTCCTGCCGTCCGCAGGCCACATAGGCCAGATCGATGGCCGCGCTGCCCAGCCGGCGGGTGTCATTGCACCGCTTAAACACTTCCCTGAACACATGAAAATTTTCTTCCGCCAATTCTTTATAATAGGGAGAGGTACCGGTGGAAACGATGGAATTCTCCAGCGCGTCTGTCGCCGCGGCGCGGATCGGACTGCCGTTTCTGTAGGCGCCCTGCCCCTTAATGGCATAGAACAATTCATCGGCAAAGAAATGATAGACAACGCCGAACACAATCTCCTTCCCGTCGTACAGTGCCAGTGAACAGGCGCTTAATCCGTAATCCTTGATAAAATTCTGCGTACCGTCGATGGGATCCAGGATCCATGCCGGTTTGTCCGTCAGAGGAAAATAACCGGTTTCTTCCCCCATAAACAGAATGTCGGGGTACAGCTTCTGCAATCCGTCTTTCACATAGTTCTGTACAGCCAGATCGGCGTCGGTTACAAAATCCGCCCGTCCTTTTACATGAATGTTTTCATCCTGAAGCGGTTCGGCAACCAGGGCTTTGGTTTGGGAGACCAGCCGCAGGACGGCCGGGTAATCTATCGTTAAGTGCATTTCTGTAATTCCTTTCTGAAAGTTTGATCTAAGAGGATTATAGCAGAAAGATCAGAATTCTGTAAATAGGCGAAGCGGAGAATTGTTAAAACACCATATTCCATTTGAAAAAAATAAAAATATTATGTTGCACAAATGAAACGCATATGATATAATGTGTGACGTAAAATAATAAAATTACTATGAGTCAAATTTGTGACAGCAGTGCTGTCACAAATTTTTAAGGGAAAATTTATGAAAAATGAAATAGATAAATCATCACAAGAAATCATACATATGATAGAAGCTGCCCGAAGCAATGCATATAAAAAAGTAAATGAAGAATTGATTCATATGTATTGGAATATTGGCCAGTTTTTAAGTAAAGCTGCCCAGAATGCAAACTTTGGAGATGCGTATATGGATTCAATCGCTTCCTCTATACAGAAATATTTTCCCGGGATAAAAGGTTTTACAAGACGTGGACTCTATCGGATAAAAAGTTTTTATGAAACATATGCAGATGATGAATTTGTGACAGCAGTGCTGTCACAAATTAGCTGGACGAATCATTTGATTATTTTAAGGAAGACAAAAACAGCGGAGGAGCGGCATTTTTATATAACTCTGTGTATAAAAGAAGGGTATTCCTCAAGAGAACTGGAACGGCAGATTAACAGCGCATATTATGAACGGTACACCTTGACAAAGGAAAAATTGTTGCCAAAACCAATAAAAGGATTAAGAGAAAATCCGTTTATGGACATCTATATTATGGAATTTCTACGATTACCAGAGGTTTATAAAGAAGTGGATTTTCGAAAAGAACTGATTCGTAATATGAAAGATTTTATTTTGGAGTTAGGAAAAGATTTTACATTTATCGATGAGGAATATAAAGTAGAGGTGGGAGGAGAAGAATATTCTATTGATTTATTATTTTTTCATAGAGGATTGCAGTGCTTGGTTGCATTTGAATTAAAAATTGGAAAATTTAAGCCGGAATATGTATCAAAAATGGATTTTTATCTGGAAGCCCTGGACCGACAAAAAAAGAAAGATTATGAAAATCCAAGTGTTGGTCTAATATTGTGTGCTGCTAAAAATGATGAAGTAGCAGAGTATGCAATGAGCAGGACTATGTCCCCAATGCTTGTATCAGAATATGAGCTTAAATTACCGGATAAAAAATTACTAATGAAAAAACTTCAGGAATTTATGAGTGATTAAAAAAAATCGACCTAACCGTTTCCGGTTTCTTCCGACTATACAGGTGTAACAATCATGATTGAAACGAAAAAAGGTGTGAAATGAAAACAAATGAAGTACTGGAATGGATTGATAACCGGGAATTTCTTGACCGGATCTATCAGTTCGCATATCACAGATGCAATACGTCTTATGAAGCGGAAGATTTATGCTCGGATATTATTCTCGCTGTAATCTCTGCGGTACAGAAACAGGAACGGATTGAAAATTTCTATGGATTTGTCTGGACGATCGCGGGCAGAGTTTACGCAGATCATTGTGAGAAACGGAATCAGGAACGCAGAATGATCAGTATTGAAAACGAAGAATTGCCGATCATCCAGAAAGAAAATGAGATCGATCATTTGCTTGAAGATATGGTTATCAAAGAGCAGATGAAACGGATTGTTTCGGAGATTTCTTTTCTGTCAAAGGCGTACCGGGATGTGACGGTGATGTATTATTTGGATGAAGTCAGGGTAAAGGACATTGCCATGAGACTGGGGATCAGTGAAACCACGGTAAAACAGCGTTTGTTTTCAGCACGAAATCAAATCAGAAAAGAGGTTACAGCTATGAATCAAAGAAATCTGTCGTTAAAACCCATACAATTAGACTTTATCGGAACCGGCAATCCGATCGGAAACGATCCGCGTGAAAAAGCGGAGAGAAGCTTTTCCCAAAACCTGATCTATCTATGCAAGGACAAACCGAAATCGGCAAAGGAACTGTCTGATGCGCTGTGCGTTCCCATGCCGTATATTGAGGAAGAACTGGAGATTCAGTGTCGGGGTGAAAACGGAAGCTACGGGACGCTGCGCAAATTGGATAATGGAAAATATGCGATCAACATTCTGCTGGCAGACTATGACGAATATGTTCAGGCGAACAAAATATATGAAAAATATCTCCCTGCATTTTGCGGGCTTATCAGAACCAATCTTGAAAAAAACAGAGAACGCATTCTTTCCTTTCCGTTTCTCAGCAGTCAGAAAGAGGTTGCATTTATTCTCTGGTCTCTGATTTTCAGAACCGTCTGGGATCTTAACGGGCGGATCAACAAGGAGATTTCAGAGCGGTATTTTGCGGATATCAAACCCCGGGAACGGCCCTTTTTCTGTGCGGCTGTTGCCTTTCGCCCGGATGAAAAAATGGATGAATTTGGCTTTTACGGATGTGATGGGATTAACGCAGCGGCGGTGGGAGACTATCAGTTGGTCTTTGTTTCCAATATTTACGGAAAGCGGATGGATCCGCATTTTCATTGCGGACATAACATATCGCAGGATGAGAAGCTGCTGCTGGTACTGCGGGCGATCGGGGGCCTGCCGGAAGACGAGCTTACGGATACGGAAAAGGAAGTTGCAGCAAAAGCAATCGCGTGCGGATATCTTCGGAAAAACGGAAAGATTCTGGAACCGAAGATTCTTGTGATCGATCAGAAAGATGAAAAGGCATTTTATCAGCTATCCTATGATCTTACTAAAGGTGTGGAACCGATTGTGGAACAGATCGCCGCAGAGCTTTCAGATTTTATGAAACAGCATATTCCGGAGCATCTGCTGAACGAATATCAGATTTATACGACACTGATCGCCGGCGCTCATATTTTATCCCAGACAATTGAGGAATGTATCCGGGAAGGGCTGCTGCGCGTGCCGGAGAACCGTCTCTGCGCGGAAGGGGTATATATGGGGGTAAAAAAGTAATCCCCGCTATCCGGTTGCGCAATCCGGATTTCTGTGCTATGATAACGCAAGCAAAATGATGGGAGCGTGCTTGCTATGGAAATCACTGTACAGGAATTAAAAAAGCTGGAGACCGGAAGTTATCAGATCATTGATATCCGGGATGCCATCGAGGCTGCACACGGAGCAATTCCGGGCGCGGTAAATATACCCATTGACAAGTTGGAAGGCAGCCCGCTTCTTGAAACAGATAAAAAACTGGTCATTGTATGTAACCGGGGGCAGGCCAGCGCGGAAGCGGCCGGGAAACTGGAGGAAGCAGGATTGGACGCAGTCAGTCTGACCGGCGGCTATACCGCGTGGCTGTTAAACCGGATGGAAGAAGACGACACGGAAGAAGATTTCTGTGAGACGGTGGAACAGAACCTTCGCAAGCGATTCCGCAAGAAGATCTGGTGTAAATTCACCAAGGCGGTCACACAGTATGAACTGGTGCAGGAAGGCGACCGCATTGCGGTCTGTATGTCGGGCGGCAAGGATTCCATGCTGATGGCGAAGCTGTTTCAGGAATTGCAGCGGCACCATAAGTTCCCGTTTGAAGTGAAATTCCTGGTAATGGATCCGGGGTACACTCCCGCTAATCGGAAGCTGATCGAGGAGAATGCAAAAAAACTGCGGATTCCGATTCAGATTTTTGAGTCCGATATTTTTGAATCCGTTTACCATATCGAGAAGTCGCCCTGTTATCTGTGCGCCAGAATGCGGCGCGGCTATCTGTACAGTCATGCCAAAGCGCTGGGCTGCAATAAGATTGCGCTGGGGCACCACTACGATGATGTGATCGAGACGATTCTGATGGGAATGCTGTATGGGGCGCAGATCCAGACCATGATGCCGAAGCTGCACAGCACCAATTTTGAAGGCATGGAGCTGATCCGCCCGCTGTATCTGATCCGGGAAGAGGATATCAAACGTTGGCGGGATGACAACAACCTGCATTTTCTGCAGTGTGCCTGCAAATTTACAGATACCTGTACTTCCTGTAATAATGAAGAAAACCGCTCAAAGCGAGTGGAGGTCAAGGAGCTGATCCGGCAGATGAAACAGACGAATCCGTTTGTAGAGGGCAACATCTTTAAGAGCGTGGAAAATGTGGGTCTGGATACGGTCATTGCCTATAAAAAAGACGGACAGCGGCATCATTTTCTGGACGATTACGATGAGAAAGCATTCAGAGGATGATACTGCCATCCGCATGTGGAGGCGATATGATTACCTGGCACGGGCAGACAGGCGGAATACGTCTTCCCCTTTTCCGATCACAACTAAATGATCATCTTTTTGAAAGATATAATTGCCGTCAGGCGAGGGATTCAGTACGGTTCCCTGCTTGATGGCAATTATGTTGATACGGTGGAGCCGCCGCACATTGATCTCGATGATGCTTTTGCCCACCCATTCCGGCAAAATCGGAATCTCATAAATGGAGTACTCGCCAGTCAGTTCAATAAAATCAAAAATATTGTTGGAGGTATAGCGGACTGCCAGCTTCTCCGCGATTTCCCGTTCCGGGAAGAATACCTCGTCCGCTCCGATCTTTTTCAGAAAGTCTGCCTGTCGCTCCTGTTTTGCTTTGCAGACGACATAAGGAGCACCTAATTCCTTCAGGGAAGCGGAAATCTCCAGAGATTCATAGAAATTATCCCCGACCGTTACAAAACAATAGTCAAAATTGTTGATTCCGAGAGAGCGCAGTACGCCCTCGCTGCAGCAGTCCCCGACATAAGCGTTGGGAAAGTCCTGGGAAAGTTCCTGGATCAGTTCTTCATTCTTATCTACGATCATAACCTCATTGCCGAGCTGCTGCATTCTGGCGGCAAGGTGTCGGCCTAAGGTTCCCATTCCGATGATCAATATCGATTGCATAAGTTCCTCCTTTTTTATCCGATTAAAATTTGTTCGCTTGGTCTGGCAAGCGGCGCCTGCTTTCTCCGCTCCGCAAATACGAGCAGCAGGGAGAGACCTCCGATTCTGCCGCCGAACATAAGAATCATAAGAATGATTTTGGAGCCTGCGCACAGCGTGGGCGTCAGTCCCTGTGTCAGTCCGACGGTTCCCGCCGCAGACGCGGTTTCAAAAAAGATGGCTTTACTGTCAGCCGGTTCCATGAAGCAGATTGCCATTGCCGCCAGCAAAACGGCGGAAACATAAATGACAATGATTACGGCGGCGTGTTTGACAAGAGAGGCGTTCAGCCGCTTTCGGAATACCGTTACATCCTCATAGCCCTTCGCCATGCTGCCGATCGTCATAAAGATCACGGCTATGGTAGTGGTCTTAATGCCTCCGGCTGTGGAGCCGGGACTGCCGCCGATCAGCATCAGGATGTTAGACAGGATATTGCCGGAATCCGACAGACCGGCCAGATCCATGGTGTTAAAGCCGGCGGTCCTTGTCGTCGTGGACATGAATGAGGCCGATAGCAGTTTGTCCGGCAGCGACAGACCTGCCAGGTTGCCGGAGTATTCAAAAATAAAGAATCCGACCGTACCGATCAGCAATAGCAGAAACGAGGTGATCAGTACGATCTTGGTATGCAGAGAATAAGCGGAAATGTGTAATTTACATTTGAGCAGATCGCCCCATACCATGAATCCGATGCCGCCGATGATAATGAGCGCCATGATCACTGTGCTGACCAGATAATCGGTTTCGTATGCAGTCAGAGAAGAATAGGGCGCAAATTGTCCCATCAGATCAAAGCCCGCGTTGCAGAAAGCGGATACCGCGTGAAAAACGGAATAGTAAATGCCTTCCAAAATTCCCAGTTTCGGAATAAAACGGATGGAAAGCAGCAGGGCGCCGATCCCTTCGATGATCAAAGTCCCGAATACGATTTTTTTGATCAGGCGGATAATGCCGTCGAGCCGCATGGTTCCGGCCGACTGCATCAAAAGCTGCCGTTCCCGCAGACCAATCCGTTTTTTCATAAAAACGGCGAACATGGTGATAATGGTCATCAGTCCCAGACCGCCGATCTGGATCATGGTAAGGATCACAAGCTGCCCGAACAGCGACCAGTGGGTATAGGTGTCAAATACGATCAGCCCGGTCACACAGGTAGCGCTGGTCGCCGTAAACATACTGTCTAAAAACGAGGTAACGCTGCTGTCCCTGGAAGAAATGGGAAGCATTAAAAGAAGCGTGCCGCTTAAAATGATGATAAAAAAGCTGAGCGCGATGATTCTTGTATAGCTTAATTTTTTCAGCCAGCGCATAGGTTACCTCCATTTGAATCGATTAATTCTATTATATGGAAAAACAGGATAACTTGTCAATTGTTTCAAAGGAATTGTTTTAGAGAAAAAGTAGTAGTTTTGCACAAAAATCACAGCCCCTATTATGCGCAGGATTCACAAAAATAAATTGTACGCTTACAAGAACGGTAAAAAAAGAGTATAATAACGTTGTGGCAGCAGGAAAGCATTTTGAAAGGTGTGATCAGATGTATCAGGTAAATGATATGGTATCGTATGGCGTACAGGGCGTATGTAAGATTATAGAGATTGCCCGGAAAACATTTGGGAAGAGCACGAATGAATACTATGTTTTAAAACCGTTGAATCACAGAGAGGCCACGATTTATGTACCGGTTTCCAATGAAGCCCTGGTAAAGAAAATGCGGCCGGTGCTGTCTCCGGAAGAGATTCATCAGCTGATCCAGACGATGCCAGAAGCGGAGCTTCTCTGGATTCCCAGTGAGACTGTGCGCAAGGAAAAATATAAGGAAATTATCGCAAAAGGAGAGCCGGTGGCATTGATGCAGATGATTAAGGCGTTACATGCGCATCAGCAGGAGCAGGAGGCCAAAGGAAAGAAACTGCATATGGCGGATCTGCACTTTTTTGAAGAAGCGGAGCGGCTGCTCTATAATGAATTTGCGGTGGTACTGGAGCTGGAGCCGGAGCAGGTGCTTCCGTTTATCATCAGAGAAATCGAGCTGACGGAAGCAGAGAAGCCGAAAGCGGCGGCGTCCTGATCGATTTTACTTATATTTTACAATAGAATGATAACGGATTTGATATTTCCGAGATACCATAAAGTCGTAACCAGACAGGTTGCGACTTTTTATTTTGGCAAAGGAGAATTGAATCATGAAGAAAAAAATTTTTGTATTGATGCTTGCTTTTGTTTTGACAATGGCTATGGTAGTCGGATGTTCCTCAGAGGAAGATTCCAATGCGGGCAATACCGGCGGGGCAGATGGAATAACGCCGTCGGCGGCAGTATCAGGAAAAGTATCGACTGACGGCTCTACTTCTATGGAAGAAGTGATCGGGGTGCTGGGTGAAGCATTTATGCAGGAAAACAGTGGAATCACATTTACTTACAATCCTACCGGTTCCGGCTCCGGAATTCAGGCTGTACAGGACGGACGCTGTGATATCGGACTTTCCAGCCGAAGCTTAAAAGATGAGGAAAAAGAAAGCGGACTGAAGGAAACTGTTCTGGCTTATGACGGCATCGCGATTATTGTCAATCCGGAAAATTCCGTAGCTGACCTGACCATAGAGCAGATTGCTTCTATTTTTACCGGTAAGGTGAAAAACTGGAGTGAAGTTGGCGGAGCGGACGGCGAGATTGTTGTAATCGGACGTGAGGCAGGAAGCGGAACCAGAGACGGTTTTGAGTCCATCACCAAAACAGAGGGCACCTGTAATTATAAGCAGGAGCTGACTTCTACCGGTGATGTGATCACGACGGTTTCCAGCAATCCAAACGCGATCGGATATGCTTCTCTGGCAGCAGTAAAAGATAATGTAAAAGCGATTTCCGTAGGAGGCGTTGCACCCAGCGAAGCAACGGTCAAGGACAGCAGCTATGTGATCCAGCGTCCGTTTGTTCTGGTAACAAAGGAAGGAACAGCACTTTCCGGGGCAGCGCAGAAGTTCTTTGACTTTGCGACTTCCGATCAGGCTGTTGCTCTGATCTCCAAAGCAGGAGCTGTTGCGGCAAAATAAAAACGGAGCTGCTGTAAAGAAAGACGAGGAAGGCAGAAATGAAAAATAAAGTATTTGAGACCATTATTCACGGCGTGTTCCTCATTCTCGGCCTGATCACGGTAGGCTGTGTTCTGCTGATCACAGTATATCTGATTATTTCCGGCATTCCCGCGATCAGCAAGATCGGATTGTTCGAATTTCTGTTTGGTACAAAATGGGCGTCAACGGATGCGGAACCTTCCTATGGAATCTTACCGTTTATTCTTACCAGTATTTACGGAACCGCGGGGGCGATCCTTCTGGGCGTCCCTGTTGGGTTCCTGACTGCGGTATATCTGGCAAAGATCGCGCCGGCAAAGATACGGACAATTGTATCCAACGCGGTCAGTCTGCTTGCGGGGATTCCTTCGGTGGTATACGGGCTTGTGGGTATGCTGGTTCTGATTCCGGGAATCCGTACCTTATTTGATATACCGGACGGCGCAAGCCTTCTGGCTGCGATCATTGTACTTGCCATTATGATCCTGCCGTCTATTATTAACGTATCGATCACAGCGCTGGAAGCGGTTCCGAAGGAATATGAGGACGCTTCTCTGGCGTTGGGCGCGACTCCGGTGGAAACCTATTTCAGAGTTTCCGTTCCTGCCGCAAAAAGCGGGATCGCCGCGGCTGTCGTATTGGGCGTTGGCCGTGCGATCGGAGAAGCCATGGCAGTCATGATGGTGGCGGGAAATGTTGCGAATATGCCGTCCATGTTTCAAAGCGTGCGGTTTCTGACGACAGCAGTCGCCAGTGAAATGTCATATTCCAGCGGACTGCAGCGGCAGGCGCTTTTTTCCATTGCCCTTGTGCTGTTCTTATTTATTATGCTGATCAATGCGACATTGAACTTCTTTTTGAAGCGAAACAAGGAGGAGTAGGGTGAAAAAGCAAAGTATTTCTAAGAGAAGAAAAGGTTATATCAGTCTGATGAAGGCGCTTATGATTCTGTCCGCTGTTCTCACCTGTGCTGTGGTATTATTTATTACGATTTATGTATTGGTGAAAGGCATTCCGAATATTTCCTGGAATCTGTTATCAACAAAGCCCAGTTATCTGGACGGCAATGTGGGAATTCTTCCGGATATCCTGAACACGATCTATATTATTATCGCTACGTTGTGTATTGTAATTCCCATCGGCGCCGGCGCGGCAGTTTATCTGACGGAATATGCATCCAACAAACGGCTGGTTTCCGTGATTGAATATGCGGCGGAAACACTTTCGGGAATTCCGTCCATTATCTATGGACTTGTGGGTATGCTGTTTTTTTGTCAGTTTTTAAATATGCAGACTTCTCTGCTGGCAGGCGCGCTGACGCTGGTGATTATGAATCTGCCTACGGTCATGCGGACTACACAGGAAAGCCTGAAAACGGTTCCCATGAGCTATCGGGAGGGCGCGTTCGGACTGGGCGCCGGCAAATGGCGCGTGATCCGTACCGTAGTGCTTCCGGGCTGTATCGACGGAATTATTACCGGCTGTATTCTTTCTGTGGGACGGATCCTGGGCGAGTCGGCCGCTCTGCTGTTTACCGCAGGCACGGCGCATGTCCTGAACGGCTTTTTTGAGGGGATTGCCAATTCCGGAGCTACATTGACGGTGGCCCTGTACTTTTACGCAAAAGAGAAAGGGGAATTTGATGTGGCGTTCGCGATTGCCGCGATTCTGATGATACTGACATTACTGATCAATCTGCTGGCCACACTTGTCGGCGTGATCTTTAAGAGAAGGAGGAACGCATAACGCGATGATTACTGTAAATAACTTGTGTCTTTGGTATGGAAAATCACAGGCACTGCACAATATCAATATGGAAATACCGGAAAAAGCGATCACGGCCCTGATCGGTCCTTCGGGCTGCGGGAAATCCACATTTTTAAAGACGTTGAACCGAATGAACGATTTAATTCCGGGCGTGGCAATCACAGGGGAAGTCCTGTACAACGGAACCAATATTTTTTCATCATCTGTGGATGTAAATATGCTGCGGAAGAATATCGGAATGGTATTCCAGAAGCCGAACCCGTTTCCGATGAGTATCTATGATAATATTGCGTATGGTCCCCGGACGCACGGGATCAAAAGCCGCGTAAAACTGGACGATATTGTGGAACGGTCTCTGCGGGGCGCCGCGATCTGGGACGAGGTAAAGGACCGGCTTAAGAAAAACGCGCTGGGGCTTTCCGGCGGGCAGCAGCAGAGATTATGTATCGCCCGTGCCCTGGCAGTTGAGCCCGATGTGCTTTTAATGGATGAGCCCACCAGTGCCCTGGATCCGATTTCCACATCTAAGATTGAAGAGCTTGTGATTTCCCTGAAGGAAAAATATACGATCGTCATTGTAACCCATAATATGCAGCAGGCTGTTCGTATTTCGGATAAAACAGCGTTTTTTCTGTTAGGGGAAATGGTGGAATATGATGATACGGAGCAGATTTTTTCCATGCCGAAAGATAAGCGGACAGAGGATTATATTACAGGGAGGTTTGGATAATGCGGTCGAAATTTGATGAGCAGCTGGCGTCGCTGCATAAAGAGCTGATCACAATGGGAACACTGTGCGAAAACGCAATTGAAATGTCTGCGAATGCGCTTGACGAATGCAATCTGACAATCGCGGAGGAAGTATCGGAATACGCTTCCCAAATCGATCATAAGGAGCGGGACATTGAGGCAATGTGTATGCGGCTTTTGCTGCAGCAGCAGCCGGTGGCAAAGGATCTCCGGACCATTTCTTCGGCATTGAAAATGGTGACCGATATGGAGCGGATCGGAGATAATTCCGGCGATATTGCCGAAATTGTTTCCATGGAGCATATTGCAGCAACGGATGATAAACTGGATATTCACCGTATGGCGCAGGCAACGATCAAGATGGTGACAGACAGTATTGACGCGTTTGTGAAGAATGATGTGGAGCTTGCGAAATCCGTTATTGCATATGATGATGTGGTAGATCAGCATTTTAACAGAATTAAAACGGAATTGATCGGCCGCCTGAAAAATTCAGAAGCGGACGGGGAGTACGCCCTGGATCTGCTGATGATCGCCAAGTATTTTGAACGAATGGGCGACCATGCCGCGAATATTGCAGAGTGGGTGCTGTTTTCGATTTTGGGACACCGTGCCGGCCATATACAGACGAAACATTGAAAAATGACAGAAGATACGATATGATAGGGTGTGGATCGGAAAGGAGAAGGATATGATTTTTTGTGTGGAAGACGACAGCGGCATCCGGGACTTAATGATCTATACATTAAATTCTTCCGGGTTTGAAGCAAAAGGACTGGAATCGGGAAAGGAACTGTTTGCCGCTCTGAAAACGGAGAAGCCACAGCTCATTATGCTGGATATTATGCTTCCGGGAGAAGACGGGATTGAAATTCTGAAACGGCTGCGGGGAACTGCGGTGACGGCCGGAATTCCGATTATCATGGCGACTGCCAGGGGAACGGAATATGACAAAGTGATCGGTCTGGACCTGGGCGCGGATGATTATCTGGCGAAGCCGTTCGGCATGATGGAGATGGTGTCCCGCGTGAGAGCGGTGCTGCGGCGCACGGAATCAAAGGAGAATGATCAGATCCTTCAGGTTGGCAGACTTATCATGAATCTCGGAGAACATACGGTTCTTGTAGATGGAAAGCGCATACAGCTGACGTTAAAGGAGTATGAACTTTTAAAGAAATTCATGGGGAATCTGGGCCGGGTATTTAGCCGTGATCAGCTTCTGCAGGGAATCTGGGGAGACGGATATATGGGAGAGACCAGAACGGTGGACGTCCATATCGGTACCCTGCGGACTAAACTGGGCGTCTGCGGAGATTATATTGAAACCATCCGCGGCGTCGGTTATCGGATGGAAGCGCAGGAGGGGAGAGAATGACGAAACGAATTTTTCGCTCGATCTGCTTTGTGGCGCTTGGCGTATTTCTGGCATCGGTTATCCTGTTTATGTGGGTGCTTTACGATTATTTTTCAAATACCCGGCAGGATCAGCTGAAGATGCAGACGGAATTGGCGGCGCACGCAGTCGCCAATGAAGGAAGCGGTTATTTTGAGGGACTTGATACGACACAGTACCGGATCACCTGGATTCAGTCGGACGGGACGGTACTTTATGACAGTGAATCGGATTCGGATGAGATGGAAAATCATCTGGAGCGGGAGGAAATCCAGGAGGCAATGCGAAGCGGCTACGGACAGAGCTCCCGGTACTCGGTTACACTGATGGAGCGGGCGCTTTACAGTGCGAAGCGGCTGCCGGACGGTTCCGTCCTGCGTCTGTCTGTTTCCCAGAACACCCTGCTTACGCTGACGCTGGGGATGCTGCAGCCGATCATTATTATCCTGATCATTGCCATCGTCCTGTCGCTTGTGCTGGCGTCCAGACTGTCGAAAAAGATTGTGGAGCCGCTAAACAGGCTCAATCTGGAAGAGCCGCTTTCCAATGACGGCTATGATGAACTGGCTCCGCTGCTTCACCGGATCGACGCCCAGCAGAAGCAGATTCAGCAGCAGAGTGATCAGCTGATGCAAAAGCAGCAGGAATTTGAGGCAGTTACGGAAAATATGACGGAAGGGATTATTCTGCTGAATCCGAAAGGAATCGTTCTGGAGATCAACCGCGCGGCGCAGCGTTTATTTGAGACAGATCATTCCTGCCTCGGACAGCATATTCTGTCCGTAAACCGCAGCCTGGAGATTTCAAATCTGCTTCTGCAGGCGGAACAGGGGCGGCACGCCGACTGCATGATCAGCCTGGCAGGAGACAGATACCAACTGCTGGTCAGCCCAGTCGTTTCCGGGGATGTCGTTTCCGGTTCTGTTATGCTGGCGCTCAATGTAACAGAAAAGGAAAAGGCGGAACAGATGCGCCGTGAGTTTACGGCAAATGTTTCCCATGAACTGAAAACACCGCTGCATACTATAGCCGGTTCGGCAGAGCTTCTGATGAACCGGATGGTGCAGGAAACAGATAAAATGGATTTTTATACCCGCATTTACGGGGAGGCGCAGCGCATGATCCGTCTGGTAGAAGATATTATCCGGCTGTCGCATCTGGATGAAAATGAAATTGAGATGAAACGGGAGAAAACGGATCTGTATGCGCTGGCAGGCGATACGATCGACGCATTGTCAGTGGAAGCGGAGCGTATGCATGTGACGCTGACGCTTGACGGAGAACCGGCGGTTGTGGAAGGCATTCCGCAGCTGCTGCAAAGTATTGTGTATAACCTTTGTGACAACGCGATCAAATACAATCGGGAGTCCGGCAGCGTATCGGTAACGGTAAAGAACCGGCAGGATTCCGTTATGCTTTCCGTGGCGGATACGGGAATCGGAATCTCTGATGAGCATAAAGAACGTATTTTTGAACGGTTTTACCGGGTGGATAAGAGCCGCTCCAAGGAACTGGGCGGAACCGGACTGGGACTTTCCATCGTAAAACACGCCGCAAGGCTTCATAACGCGAATATAGAGATGCACAGCGTTATGGACGGCGGCACCACCATTACAGTGACATTTCCGAAAATGGACTAGATTTTTATTGCCTGAAACCGGATAATCGGATATACTGGTAATACAGATATAAACCGGGCAGGAAATCCGGGATCAGACATGAGAAAACAGGAAACAGGAGGAAATACAATGGGTGGAATTTTTGGCGTTTGTTTGGACAGGGATTGTGTCATGGATCTGTTTTTCGGGACAGACTACCATTCTCATCTGGGTACCAGAAGGGGCGGAATGGCTGTTTTTGACGGGAAATGTTATACCAGGTCCATACATAATATTTCCAATACGCCGTTTCGGACGAAATTTGATTCCGAACTTGCAGAGATGAAAGGCTTTTTAGGAATCGGCTGTATCAGTGACGAATATCCGCAGCCGATCATACTCCATACCCGGATCGGCGCCATCGGCGTTGCCACGGTGGGAAGGATCAATAATAAACAGGAATTGACGCAGATGCTGATTAAAGAGCAGCACGCGTATTTTACGGAGATGAGCGGCGGGGCGATCAACGATACGGAGATCGTGGCGTCGCTGATCTGCTGCAAGGACAATGTGCCGGACGGAATCCGGTATGCGCAGAGTCAGATCGAAGGTTCCATGACGATGCTGGTATCTGCCGACGGCGGTCTGTATGCCGCGCGGGACCGATATGGGCGGACGCCTCTGTTTATCGGAAAAAGAGGGAACGGCGAAAAAGGCTATTGCGCCAGCCTGGAATCGTTTGCCTATCTGAATATGGGATATGAAACCTGTTATGAGCTGGGGCCTGCAGAAGTGCTCTTTCTGACTGCGGATCAGATCACGCAGATTTCCAAGCCCCTTCCGGAAATGAAGATCTGTACGTTCTTATGGCTGTACTACGGATTTCCCACTTCTGATTATGAAGGGAAAAATGTGGAGGAAATGCGCTACCGGTGCGGGCGCAGTATGGCCAGACAGGATGTGGAAAATGGGACGGCCGCGGAGGTGGACTATGTGGCGGGGATTCCCGATTCCGGAACGCCGCATGCCATCGGATATGCCAATGAGTCAAAGATCCCGTTTGCCCGGCCGCTGATCAAATACACGCCCACCTGGCCGCGGAGCTTTATGCCGAAGGATCAGAGCGTCCGGGATCTGATCGCGCATATGAAGCTGACAAGAGCCAATGCGCTGATTGAGAATAAGAGGCTGCTGCTGATCGATGATTCCATTGTGCGGGGAACACAGATGCGCGGTATGATGGATGCGTTATTTTCTCACGGCGCGAAAGAACTTCACGGACGGATTGCCTGCCCGCCGATCCTGTACACCTGTAAATACCTGAATTTTACCCGTTCTGCTACGGAGAATGACAATATTGCAAGACGGGCGATCATGGCGGTTACGGAAAAAGAAGAAGTGACTAGGGAACAGATCACTGAATACACAGAGTTTGGCTCCAGGCCTTACTGCGCGATGGTAGAAGAAATCCGAAAGAACCTGAATTTTACCACACTGGAATACCATTCCTTAGAGGGAATGCTGGCCTCTGTCGGGCTGGAAAAATGTAAGCTGTGTACCTATTGCTGGAACGGAAAAGAATAAAAAGAAAAGAGAGGTTTTGATCATGAGAAAAAAATTGAATATCACGGAAGGAATTTTCCCTATGCCGGTGTTAATGGTTGCTACCTATAACGGCGATGGAAGCGTAAATGTTATGAATGCCGCATGGGGAACGATGCAGGAGCGGAATATGGTAGCGCTCAATCTGACGGAAAGTCATAAGACGGTTCAGAACATAAAGGAAAGAGGCGCGTTTACGGTGAGCATCGCCGACGCCGCGCATGTCGTCGAAGCCGATTATTTTGGCATCGCATCGGGCAATAAGATCGCCGATAAGCTGGAGAAATCCGGGCTTACCGCTTCCAAAGCGGAATGTGTAGACGCACCGGTTATCAATGAATTTCCGCTTTGTCTGGAATGTGAGTATGTGGAATATCAAACGAATGAATACGGCTGCGGCGTGATCGGCAAAGTGGTAAACGTTACTGCGGACGAGCGTGTTATGCCGGACGGAAAGCTGGATATGTCTCTGGTAAACGCCATTGCGTTTGATCCCTATACGCATGGCTATTACAGGGTGACGGAGCGTGTCGGCAACGCATTTCAGGATGGAATGAAGTTAAACGGACAGGAGTGACGGAGAGAAGCTATGCCAAAACGATGAAACCGGCGGTAAAGTAGGATGGGCTTGACAAATGTCAACCGATATGATAGCATGGTTAACAATTAATTGAATTGGAAAGGAACCGCTATCATGGAAAAAACAATCCGCGACACATCAACAAAATCAAAATTGGCACTCACGACCGCGCAGGTGACAAAAATCGCCCTGTTTGTGGCATTAACGGGAGTATCCGCTTATATTGCATTTCCGCTGCCGTTTACTTCTGTTTTATTTTCCGTGCAGACCATGATGGTCTGCCTGGTGGGACTGCTGTTAAGTCCCGTGGAGGCAGGAATCACGATGGCAGTCTACTGGCTGGTAGGACTGATCGGGATTCCTGTTTTTTCAGGCGGTACGGCCGGGCCGGCGCGCGTGTTCGGGCCAAACGGAGGTTTTTTGATCGGATTTATCGTGGCAGTTATTTTGATCTCCCTGCTGCGCGGAGAAAAATACAATCTGATCCGGTATCTGATCGTAACGGTGGCAGTCAGTATGGTATCGATTTATGGCTGCGCCGTCGTCTGGTGGAAGTTCGTAACCGGCAATACCTGGGCTGCGTCCTTTGCGGCGGCTGCGCTGCCGTTCATTCCGTTAGATACGGTAAAATGTATTCTTGCCGTCCTGCTGGCAAAGCCGCTGCAGGAAGCGTTAAAGGCAGTACAGCGGGGATAGCGCTGTAAAACAGGGCTAAATTCACAAAATATTCAAAAATTAATTGACATTTTTTCGCTCTATTCATATAATATATTTTATGAAAAAGAAGGACAATGGCGTCGTTTTTTATTTCGTATTGTCTTTCTTTTCTTTTATTGATGAGAATAAGGAGAAAGGGAGAAAAAATGGAAACACTAAATAAGATCGTAAGTGCCGTAGACGATTTTTTGTGGGGTCCTGTCATGCTGGTATTACTGGTGGGAACCGGTATTTATCTGACAGTTCGGATGAGATTTCTGCCATGGCGGAATCTGGGCTACGCACTGAAGAGTACACTGAGCAAGGAAGCAAGAACCAAAAAACGCGGAACGGGAGATGTTTCTCCGTTTTCGGCATTGACAACGGCGCTGGCGGCCACTATTGGAACCGGCAACATTGTCGGTGTCGCGACTGCCATGATTTCCGGCGGCCCCGGCGCGCTGGTCTGGATGTGGGTCTCCGCATGCTTTGGACTGACAACCAAGTTCAGCGAGTGTATGCTGGCGGTCAAATACCGTGAAGTCAATGAAAAGGGCGAGATGTCCGGCGGGCCTATGTATACGATGAAGAAGGCCATTAAGCAGAAGCGGCTGGGCAGCGTTTTAGGCTGGTTCTTCGCGCTGTTTGCTGTGATGGCGTCCTTTGGAATCGGAAATATGACACAGGCCAATTCCATTGCATCTTCCATGCAAGAGACATTTTCCGTAAGTCCGTGGCTGATCGGCGTGATCCTGACCGTACTTTCTATGATCATTATTATCGGTGGGATCAAGTCTATTTCCAAAGTATCTGCAGTCGTTGTACCGTTTATGGCGATCTTTTATGTGATCGCGGGCCTGATCGTCATTATTGCCAATATCGCCAATCTGCCGGCGGGTCTGGCGCTGATCTTTAAGATGGCGTTTTCATTCCAGTCTGTGACCGGCGGCGTGCTGGGCGCGATCGTGGCTTCTCTGAGCAACGGAATGCGTTACGGTGTTGCCCGGGGCGTTTTTTCCAATGAAGCAGGTATGGGTTCCGCGGCGATTACCGCGGCAGCGGCAACCACGGATAATCCGGTCCGTCAGGGTTATATCAATATGACCGGTACATTCTGGGATACCATTGTAGTCTGCACGATTACCGGCCTGGTGATCGCAAGCACCGGCGTGATCGGAACGACGCATCAGACGGCAACCGGAAGCTACGCGGTTGTGGGAGACCAGCTGGCGATCACGGAAATGACCGATAATGAGACAAAGGTAAATACATATCAGTCCGAAGTGAAAGATGCAAATACGCTGGTTTTGACTGCGGGTAAGACATCCATGACTTTGACGCCGTATCCGTCTGATTCTTACGATAAGCTGGAGAAGGGCGCGGCAAACTGCGAGACAGCTGCGCTGACAAACGGACTGACCGGTTTCCAGGGAACCTGGACGGACGGAGCCGGAAACGCGCTGATCTTTAATAGTGACGGATCCTACTCATATGAGGAAGCTTATATCGGTTCCGCGCTGACTATTCAGGCGTTTGCGTCGGTATTGGGCGATGTGGGCGCATGGCTGGTAACGATCGGTATCGCGCTGTTTGCGTTCTCCACGATCCTGGGATGGGAATACCACGGGGAGAAAGCGGTTGAATATCTGTTTAAGACGCATAAGTACAATATGATCTACCGAATCATATTCTCTTTGATCGTATACATAGGCGCAACGCAGACACTGGAACTGGTATGGAACTTCTCGGATATCGCCAATGCGCTGATGGCAGTCCCGAACCTGATCTGTCTGCTGCTGCTGAGCAATGAGATCGTCAGGGATATCAAGGGCTTCCAGAAGGTGATCAAGGAAGAAAAGGCAGCAAAGAAAGCGGCGTAAATGCTGTAAAGTGAGGCTTATTATGTATAATGAACTGACCGAAAGCGATATCAGAAAGATGGAGGAGGAAATCCGCTATCGGAAACTGGTAGTGCGTAAGGAAGCGCTGGAAGCAGTGAAGGAAGCGCGCGCGCATGGAGATCTGAGTGAGAATTTTGAGTACCATGCGGCAAAAAAGGACAAGAATAAAAATGAGAGCCGGATCCGTTATCTGGAGCGGATGATCAAGACCGCGACGATTATCCGGGATGAGTCGGATGCCAATGAAGTCGGAATGAACAAGATCGTCACCCTGTATTTTGAGGAGGACGATATGGAACAGAAGATCAAACTGGTTACAACGGTGCGCGGCAATTCCGTCAAAGGCATGGTCAGTACAGAGTCCCCGATCGGGAAAGCCATTCTCGGGCATAAGACCGGCGACAGAGTTACAATCCGAGTCAATGACAGCTACAGCTATGACGTGATCATCAGAGCGGTGGAGCAGGGCGACGATAACGACGACCTGCGCGGCTTCTGATTTAAAACGATAACTGTCAGTAAAAATAAAAGACAGGATAGAAGACATTGCTGTTTTCTACCCTGTCTTTTTTGTAGATAAAATCGGATTCCTGATCACCATTTTTGTTTTTAGTGATTGATTATGCTGCTTTTGTATAATCAATGATTGATATATCCTGCATCAATTGTTTTGCAGCAGCTACAATTTTTTCTAACTGTTCTGCTACTTCATCAGTATAAAATTTTTCTCCGCATTGAATACATTCCTCACAGGGAACATTTTTAATTACAATTATGCAATCCTTATAGTTAACCACATGAGTAGTGATAGATTGTTTTACTGTATCACATTTACAAAACATACACATCGTTATCATTCCTTTCTGGTTTTCAGATCTTTCTCAAATTTATCTGTATTGGGATAGTAAGCCGTTATGACATAAACTACGGTATCATCGGTACCGACTACAACATGCAGCACCTTATTTTTTTCATTATGGCCAAAAACTAAACAGCTTGGGTATGGATAATCTTCCGGATAGTCCTCTATAATTTCTCCTTCAAAAATACATTTTTTTACATCATCTCTGCTGATATCTCTTTCCTGCATTCGCATCAAAGAATGAGCTGACCACCGAATTTGTGAATCATTAAACAGTTTTCTGATTTTATCTATATCCATTTGTTCTCCCATATATGCAAGTTTAGGTATTTCTTAATTGTAGTATACCCTTTCTTGATTTTAAGTGCAATATAATTCTGCCGATTTTTTTATCTCTCTTTGCTGGATTCTGCTTAAGAAAAGAGAGACTCCTCAATCAATCCTTTTAAACAAGATGGAATAGGTTTCGGCAAGTGTGCTTGCTGAGGCTTCTTGCTCCTTCCATTGCGTATTCAATCCCAGCCATTTGATTATCTTTTCCGAGGAAAAGGGCAGGAACGGATAGAGAAGGACTGCTTGATTTGCAATTAAATAAATGCAGCAGGCAATGGTTTTCCGGCATTTTTCCGGGCTGCTTAATCTGGTTTTCCAGGGCTGCTCGAATCGTGATTGGAGTGCTATGCCCCTCCGATAATAATATTCTTCATTTTCTTCCTCATTTCTTCTTAGTTTGATAACACGGTGCTGCGAATCGATAATAAAAAAGCTCTCACCCCCTGATTGATTTGATCAAGGGACGAGAGCAGACTCACGTGTTACCACCCTAATTCACTTGCCTCTCACGGTGACAAGCCTTATCAAGTTCGGATAGTTAATCCATTGAAAAATGCAACAGATTTTTACTGAAATTCCTTCGCGTACTTGATAAAGTCTTTAAACAGCGGATGCGGTCTGTTGGGACGGCTCTTTAATTCCGGGTGCGCCTGTGTCGCTACAAACCACGGATGATCCGCGATCTCGATCATCTCTACGATCCGTCCGTCCGGAGACAGACCGGACAACAGCATGCCGTTTTCTGACAATACGGTGCGGTAGTCGTTATTGACTTCGTAACGGTGTCTGTGGCGTTCATGAATGGTAGTCTCTCCGTAAGCGGCGTATGCTTTGGACTTCGGATTCAGCACACAGGGGTAGGAACCGAGCCGCAGGGTACCGCCGATATCGTCAATTCCCTCCTGATCCGGCATCAGATGGATCACCGGATGGGTCGTAGAAGGATTCAGCTCTATGCTGTGCGCATCGGAGTAACCGATGACATGACGCGCAAATTCTACGATAGAAAGCTGCATGCCCAGGCACAGGCCCAGGAACGGCACCTTATGTTCACGGGCATAGCGGATCGCGGAAATCTTTCCTTCAATACCGCGGTCTCCAAAACCGCCCGGGACCAGGATACCGGTCACATCTGACAGGATATCGGCCACATTTTCATCGGTTACGGTTTCGGAATCCACCCATTTAATATCTACATCCGCATTGTTTGCCCATGCGGCATGCTTTAATGACTCTACAACACTGATATAGGCGTCGTGCAGCTGGATATATTTGCCGACCAAAGCGATCCGGACCGTGGGCTTCTTCCGCTTGGAAGTCTCGACCATATCGATCCAGTCTTTCAGATCCGGCTCCGGGCAGGGCAGATTCAGACATTTGCAGGCAACGCCTGCCAGGTTCTCTTTCTCCATGGCAAGAGGCGCTTCATATAATACAGGTACATCCAGATTCTGCAGAACATGGTCGTGCGGCACATTGCAGAACAGCGCGATCTTGTCGCGGATGCCTTTGTCTAACGGGTATTCTGTCCGGCATACGATGATATCCGGCTGGATTCCCATTCCCTGCAGTTCTTTGACGCTTGCCTGAGTCGGTTTGGTCTTCATCTCGCCGGAAGCCTTCAGATAGGGGATCAGGGTAACGTGGATCAGAATGGCGTTCTCATGCCCTACTTCATGCTGAAACTGCCGGATGGACTCCAAAAACGGCTGGCTCTCGATATCGCCCACCGTACCGCCGACTTCGATAATGGCAATCTCCGTCTTATCTGTGGAAAAGTTGCGGTAAAAGCGGCTCTTGATCTCATTGGTAATATGGGGGATTACCTGTACCGTTCCCCCGCCGAAATCGCCGCGCCGTTCTTTCTGTAAGACGGACCAGTAGATCTTACCGGTCGTCACATTGGAATTTTTATTTAAACTTTCATCAATAAACCGTTCGTAATGTCCTAAGTCCAGGTCAGTCTCCGCACCGTCGTCGGTAACGAATACTTCGCCGTGCTGTACCGGATTCATCGTGCCCGGATCGATATTGATATAGGGGTCAAACTTCTGCATGGTGACAGTATATCCTCTTGCCTTCAGCAGCCGGCCCAGAGAAGCGGCCGTAATTCCTTTTCCAAGGCCGGATACGACGCCGCCGGTCACAAAAACGTACTTTACTGGCATAATTTCCTCCTTATTTGTATGTAACAATCATTCGTTTATTATACTATGGATCGGACAAAGTTTCCACATAATTTTTCACAAAAAGCCCATTTTTGTGAATAACACCAAAAAATCACGGAGGAATCCACAAAAATTCACAACTTAAACATTGATTTCTCATAAGGATAACCGTATAATAAGGCTATTCGAGTAAAAACAGAAAGAGGTATTCCATGGAAGATAATAATAAAAAAAATAACCAGCCTCCGAAGAGACAGACCTGGGTCATTCTACTGGTGTGCGCGGTCATTACGATCGTTATGCTGACGCTGATGTCCTCTCTGATGGAGCGGGTGACTACGAGGGAAATTTCATATAATGATTTTATGCAGATGCTGGATAATAAAGAAATCAAAGAGATCGTCTTTCAGTCCGGCGGCAAGATCGTGATCACGCCGGTGACGGAATCGGAATCTCTGATGCCGATCACTTATTGGACGGTTTATCTGGATGATCCGGAGCTGATCCAGGAACTGAAGGAGAACCATCCGGAGATCTCGTTCCGGGGAGACATCTCTGATACCCGGACCAGTTTCTTAACCTATCTGCTGCCGTTTGTCCTGATCTACGGTGCGATCTTCCTGTTGTTCCGGCGGATGATGAAGAACGCGGGCGGCGGTGTGATGGGCGTCGGCAAGTCCAATGCCAAAGTCTATGTAGAGAAAGAAACCGGAGTAACTTTCCGGGATGTGGCGGGACAGGATGAAGCGAAGGAGTCTTTAACGGAGATCGTGGATTTCCTGCACGACCCGGGCAAATATACCAGGATTGGCGCCAAGCTGCCGAAGGGCGCGTTATTGGTAGGACCTCCCGGAACCGGTAAAACCCTGCTGGCAAAGGCGGTTGCCGGAGAAGCCAAGGTGCCGTTTTTCTCTCTGGCAGGTTCTGATTTTGTAGAAATGTTTGTGGGCGTAGGTGCTTCCCGTGTGCGGGATCTGTTTAAACAGGCACAGAAGCAGGCGCCCTGTATCGTATTTATCGATGAGATCGATGCCATCGGCAAGAGCCGGGATTCCAATTACGGGAATGATGAACGGGAGCAGACGTTAAATCAGCTGCTGGCCGAGATGGATGGCTTCGACCCGTCGAAAGGGGTGCTGATCCTGGCGGCTACGAACCGGCCTGAGGTTTTGGACCAGGCGCTGCTGCGTCCCGGACGGTTTGACCGGCGGATCATTGTGGATAAGCCGGATCTGAAAGGAAGGATCGATACGCTGCGGGTACATTCCAGAAATGTACGCATGGATGATACGGTAGATCTGGAAGCCATTGCGCTGGCAACCTCCGGCGCGGTCGGTTCCGATCTGGCGAATATGATCAACGAGGCGGCTATCAATGCGGTGAAGCACGGCCGCAGCGCGATTTCTCAGGCGGACCTGTTTGAATCCGTGGAAGTGGTGATCGCGGGAAAAGAAAAGAAGGATCGGATTCTGGGCCCGGAAGAGAAGAAGACCGTGGCATACCACGAGATCGGACACGCGCTGGTAACTGCGCTGCAGAAACACGCGGAGCCCGTTCAGAAAATCACTATCGTACCGAGAACCATGGGTTCTCTGGGCTATGTGATGCAGGTGCCGGAAGAAGAAAAATATCTGATGCGGCAGGACGAACTGGAAGCAAAACTGGTTACGCTGCTGGCGGGCCGCGCGGCGGAGGAAACTGTTTTCGATTCCGTTACTACCGGCGCTTCCAACGATATGGAGCAGGCGACCAAGCTGGCAAGGGCAATGATTACCCAATACGGCATGTCGGAACGGTTCGGACTGATGAGCCTGGAGACGGTGGAAAGCCAGTATTTAAGCGGCGCGACGCATTTGAACTGCTCGGATTCCACGGCGGCTAAAGTGGACGAAGAAGTGCAGAAGCTGCTGAGCATCTGCTACGATAAGGCCAAAGAACTGATCTCCCAAAACAGGGCGATTTTGGATAAGCTGGCGGAATATTTATATAAAAAAGAGACGATTACCGGCGCCCAGTTCATGGAGATTTTCCAGCTGGTTCAGGACGGAAAACAGGTAGTCATTAACAATGACGGAGAAATCGAAGTCGAGTATGTTTAATTTTGAGGAAGAACTGAAGAAACTGCCTCATTCACCTGGGGTATATTTAATGCGGGATAGCCATGACGACATTATCTATGTCGGCAAGGCTATTTCCTTGCGTAACCGGGTACGTTCTTATTTTCGGGAAAGCACGAATAAGTCACCGAAGATTGAGAAAATGGTGACGAAGATCGCGCGGTTTGAGTATATCGTTACGGATTCGGAACTGGAGGCTCTGATTCTGGAATGCAATCTGATCAAAGAATACCGGCCCCGTTACAATACCATGCTGCGGGACGATAAGACGTATCCGTATATCTGCGTTACCACTTCGGAAGAATATCCCAGACTGCAGATGGTCCGCAAAATGAAAAAGGACAAAAACAAGTATTTCGGGCCGTATACCAGCGGGCAGGCGGTACGGGATACCATTGAGCTTCTGCAGAAGCTGTTCCGGATCCGTACCTGCAGACGGGTACTGCCCCGGGATATCGGGAAAGAACGCCCCTGCTTAAATCATCATATCAAACAGTGTTATGCGCCCTGCAACGGTCTGATCTCTCAGGAGGATTACGGGCAGGCGGTGAAACAGGTGCTGGAATTTTTAAACGGAAATTTTACGCCGATCTTAACCATGCTGGAGGAAAAGATGCTGGCTGCTTCAGAACAAATGGAATTTGAAGAAGCGGCGTATTACCGGGATCTGACTGCCAGCGTGAAACATGTTGCCGACAAACAGAAGATTACTTCCAGCGAAATGCAGGATCGGGATATCATTGCCTATAGCGCCGAAGACTTTGACGCGGTGGTACAGGTATTTTTCATCCGCGGCGGCAAACTGCTCGGCAGAGAAGACTTCCATTTGTCTATCGTACCGGAAGATACCGGACGGGAGATTCTCACCAGCTTTATCAAGCAGCATTATGCGGGAAGTCCGTTTGTACCCAGAGAGATACTGGTGCAGCTTCCGATCGATGAACAGGAGCTCATTGAGCAGTGGCTGGGCGGGAAGCGGGGCGGTAAAGTCAGCGTACTGGTGCCGAAAAAGGGAGAAAAGAATAAGCTGGTACAGTTAGCGGAGAAAAACGCGAAGCTGATCTTACAGAAGGATAAAGAAAAACTGAAAATGGAAGAGCTCCGAACCGTGGGAGCGGTTAAAGAACTGGCGGATCTTCTGGAATTGGGGAATATCCGGCGGATGGAAGCATATGATATTTCGAATATCAATGGTTTTGAGTCGGTTGGTTCCATGATCGTCTATGAAGACGGGAAACCGAAGCGAAGTGATTACCGGAAGTTTAAGATCAAATGGGTGAAAGGCGCCAACGATTATTCCAGTATGGAAGAAGTGCTGCGCAGACGGTTTACCCACGGACTGGAAGAACGCAAAGAACTGGAAGAAAAGGATATGGATCTCTCCCTGGGCAGTTTTACCCGGTTTCCGGATCTGCTGCTGATGGACGGCGGCAAGGGACAGGTAAATGTGGCGCTGCGGGTGCTGGATCAGCTGGGACTGGATATTCCGGTCTGCGGGATGGTCAAAGATGATAACCACAGAACGCGGGGAATTTATTATCAGAATACGGAGATTCCCATTGATACGCGCGGAGAGGCGTTTAAATTGATCACCCGAATCCAGGATGAAGCGCACCGGTTTGCCATTACTTACCATAAGGAACTGCGCAGCAAGGGACAGGTACATTCCCTGTTGGACGATATCAAAGGGATCGGGCCTGTCAGAAGGAAGGCGCTGCTGCGCCGCTTCAAGACGCTGGAAGCGATCAGTCAGGCGACAGAAGCGGAGCTGGCGGGAACAGAATCCATGAATGAAGAAGCGGCCCGGGAAGTTTATCAATATTTTCACTAAATTTCGTATTGGCAAAATAAAATGAAGATGCTATGATAGAAAACAGAAATTAAGAAACAAGCGGAGGAATTTATGGAAGCAGTAAAGGTAGCAAAGGTAGTTGAAAATTACCACTTGAAGAATCTGACCCCGGATATCGATCTGAACCGGGCGGAGATCCGTCTGCCGGATATCAACAGGCCGGCGCTGCAGATGACCGGATATTTTGAACATTTCGCCAGCGACCGGGTACAGCTGGTGGGATTTGTGGAATACACCTATCTGCAGGGCATGGATGAGGAGCGCAAACGGGAGATTTACGAACGGTTTACGAAAGAAAATCTGCCCTGTGTGATCTTCTGCCGGGATCTACAGCCGGACGAGCTGCTGCTGGAGGCGGCAAACCGGAATAACGTTCCCATTCTGGTGACAACAAAGGATACGTCCTCCTTTATGGCGGAACTGATCCGGTGGTTAAACGTACAGCTGGCGCCCTGTATTTCCGTCCACGGCGTACTGGTGGATGTATACGGCGAAGGCGTCCTGATCATGGGCGAGAGCGGAATCGGCAAGAGCGAGACCGCGCTGGAGCTGATCAAGAGAGGACACCGTCTTGTCAGCGATGATGTAGTGGAGATCCGCAGAGTCAGCGATGATACCCTGGTCGGTAAGGCACCGGATATCACCCGGCACTTTATCGAGCTTCGCGGTATCGGAATCATTGATATCAAGACGCTGTTCGGTATCCAGAGCGTAAAAGAGACGCAGGGACTGGATCTGTGCATTCAGCTGGAACACTGGAATAAGGAAAAAGAATATGACCGGCTGGGACTGGAAGATCAGTATACGGAATTTTTAGGCAATAAGATCGTATGCCACAAGATCCCCATTCGCCCGGGCAGAAACGTGGCGATCATCGTAGAGTCCGCAGCCATTAACCACCGTCAGAAAAAGATGGGTTATAACGCGGCGCAGGAACTGTATAACCGCGTACAGCAGAGTATTGCGAAGCAGTTTGAGTAAAAGAGTTACGATTCGTGGTTTCATGTAAAGCCGGCTGGTTTTGCGCATGAGAGGTGGAGAGAAACCAGAAACCAGGAACCAAAAGTAAGAAAGGAAATTATGAATCTACAGGAATCATTGGTACAGATTGTCGGAGAACATGCTTTAAAAACAAAAGAACCGATGATGCGCCATACCACATTTCGGATAGGCGGCCCGGCGGACTATTTTGTGATGCCCGGTTCCATCATGGAGATTCAGAAGATTGCCGCATTGTGCAGGGATAATCAGATCCCGTATGTGATCATTGGAAACGGCAGCAATCTGTTGGTTGGAGACAGGGGATACCGGGGCGTAGTCATCGCCCTGGATCGAAATTATTCCGAATATCAGACAGAGCCGGACGGACGGATCCGCGCACAGAGCGGGATTCTGTTAAGCAGTCTGGCGGGTGCGGCGCTGCAGCAGCATCTCGGTGGCCTGGAGTTCGCTTCGGGGATTCCCGGAACGCTGGGCGGCGCGGTTACGATGAATGCAGGCGCCTACGGCGGCGAGATGAAAGATGTCCTAGAATCCGCGCTGGTCATGACACAGGAAGGCGAACTCCTTTCCCTTTCCAATGAAGCGCTGGAACTGGGATATCGAAGCAGTATCGTTATGAAGGAGCAGTACATAGTTTTGGAAGCAGTGCTCCGGCTGACGCCGGGCGATCCGGAAAAGATCGCGGAGACAATGCGGGAGCTGAACCGGCGCAGGAAAGAAAAACAGCCGCTGGAATATCCCAGCGCGGGCAGCACCTTTAAGCGTCCGGAGGGGTATTTTGCCGGCAAACTGATTCAGGATGCGGGGCTCGCCGGTTACCGTGTCGGAGACGCTGCGGTTTCGGAGAAACACTGCGGTTTTGTGATCAATCTGGGAAATGCTACGGCGGCCCAGGTGCAGAGGCTGATCCAGGAGATACAGGAAAAAGTGTGGAAGGACAGCGGGGTTATGCTGGAACCGGAAGTGAAAATGATCGGGGAATGAAATTGATCAGAGAATGAAATTGATCGGAGAATGAAATGCTCCGGGAGGAAAGAAAAGTATGAGATTTGTCATTGTGACCGGAATGTCCGGCGCAGGAAAAAGTACGGCGTTAAAGATTTTGGAAGATATCGGTTATTTTTGTGTAGACAATCTTCCGATCCAGCTGCTGAATAAATTCGCGGATCTGGCGTTTCAGCCCAATGTCGGGCTGGACCGGGTGGCGCTGGGTGTGGATATCCGGAGCGGAGACGCATTGGATGAGATAGGGGAAGTTCTGGATTATCTGGATGAAAAACAGTATGCGTATGAAATCGTATTTCTGGATTCCGACGACAGCACGCTGGTAAAGCGGTATAAGGAAACCAGACGGACGCATCCGCTGGCGGCGAATCAGAGTGTAAACGAAGGCATTATCGAAGAACGGAAGCGGCTGGAATTTCTGCGGCAGAAGGCAAAGGTCATTTTAAATACCAGCAAACTGCTCTCAAAGGAACTGCGGGCGGAGATGGAAGAGATCTTCAAGGACAATAAGGAGTACAAGAACATCTTTGTCACAGTGATGTCCTTCGGATTTAAAAACGGACTGCCGATGGATGCGGATATGGTTTTTGACGTGCGTTTTATGCCGAATCCTTATTATGTCACCGAATTGCGGAATCTGACGGGAAATGACCAGGCAGTGCAGGAATTTGTGATGCATTCGCCGGAATCGCATATTTTCCTGGAAAAACTGGAAAGCATGGTGGATTTCCTGATCCCGCATTACATTGAGGAAGGGAAGAACCAGCTTGTGATCGCGCTGGGCTGCACCGGCGGCAAGCACCGTTCCGTGACCATTGCCAATAAACTGTACGACCATTTAAGCAAAGACAGCAGTCTGGGCGTCCGGGTGGAACACCGCGACGTCGGGCTTGGCAACCACGGCACGAATTTTAAATAAAGGAATACTGCCATGTCATTTTCAAAAGAAGTGAAGGAAGAGCTTTCCAGGCAGGGAAATCATGCCAGACATTGTAAGATCGCGGAGCTTGCAGCCATGATCAGCCTGTGCGGAACCGTCTCAATCGGGGAAAAAGGCAGGTATCGGCTACAAATTCGCACAGAAAATCTGTCAGTTGCAAGAAAATGCTTTACATTATTGAAAAAAACATTTAATATAGATACTGAAATTTCCATAAGGCAAAATGCATATTTAAAAAAAGGGAAGACATATACTATCATTGTTCCATCCCATGAAAATGTAATTCAGGTCTTAAGGACAGAGAAGCTCTTGGATGTGGACGGAGAGATCCGGGAGAATCTGGAGCTTGACAATGTGGTGATCATGAAGGATTGCTGTAAGCGGGCGTTCCTGCGGGGCGCGTTCTTAGCAGCCGGATCCGTCAGTGATCCGCAGAATTCCTACCACTTTGAAATCGTCTGTCCGGTGATGGAGAAAGCCGAACAGCTGCAGGCGCTGCTTGCGCATTTTCATCTGGAAGCAAGGATCGTACAGCGAAAACGGCATTTTGTCGTATATTTAAAAGAGAGCGAAGCAATCGTAGATGCGCTGAATATTATGGAAGCTCATGTCGCACTGATGAAGCTGGAGAATGTCCGGATCCTCAAGGATATGAGAAATTCCGTAAATCGGCAGGTCAACTGTGAAACTGCGAACCTGTATAAGATTGCGAAAACAGCATCCAAGCAGATCGCGGATATTCAGTACATAGAAAAGATGCGGGGGCTCTCATCTTTAAACGAGGCACTGGAATCGATTGCAGTTTTACGGCTGGAGTATCCGGAGGCGTCGTTGCAGGAGTTGGGGACTATGCTGACTCCGCCGGTAGGGAAATCCGGTGTGAATCATAGATTACGGAAACTGAGTGACATCGCAGATGGCATTCGAAGCAAGCAAGGAGGAAAAAATGATAGCTAGAGACATTACCATTGGTATCAAGGAAGGATTGCAGGCCAGACCGGTTGCAATATTCGTACAAGTTGCCAGCAAGTATCAGAGTAAGATCTATGTTGAGACTGGGAACCGCAGGATTAATGCAAAGAGCATTATGGGTATGATGACCCTTGGGTTGACAGCAGGAGAAGTTGTGAGAGTAACCGCTGATGGTGTGGACGAGAAGGAAGCAGTAGAAAATATTGAAACGTATTTAGGCAGTAAGTCAGCTTAGGCTAGCTGAATAAAGCAGAACTATATTAAGAAAATGGGTGGATGCAGGCGCCGCAGACAATCGGAAGGTTGTATGCGGCGTTTGTGATTCTGAAAAAAATACTATCCTGTTTGAAAAAAGTGTGTTAGAATAAAATCGGGTTTTAAGAAATATTTTTACCGGCGGAAGAAGGGAGGTGCCGCGATGTCGTTTACACATCTGCATGTACATACGGAGTACAGTCTGCTGGACGGCTCCAGTAAGATCAAAGAGATCACAAAGCAGGCGAAAGAACTGGGAATGGACAGTCTGGCGATTACCGATCATGGCGTTATGTACGGCGTGATTGATTTTTACCGCGCGGCCAAAGAAGTCGGGATCAAACCGATCATCGGCTGTGAGGTTTACGTGGCTCCCGGTTCCCGCTTTGACAGAGAGGCGTCGGGCGGAGACGACCGCTATTATCATCTGGTATTGCTGGCAGAGAATGATCTGGGATACCACAATCTGATGAAAATCGTATCAATCGGATTTTTGGAAGGATTTTATTATAAACCGCGGGTAGACTATGAAGTGTTGGAACGCTACCATGAGGGCGTGATCGCGCTGTCAGCCTGCCTGGCCGGAGAAGTGCAGCGTTTTCTGGAGCGGAGTATGTATCAGGAAGCCAAAAAGGCGGCGCTGCATTATCAGGAAATTTTCGGAAAAGGGAATTTTTTCCTGGAACTGCAGGACCACGGGATCGCGGCGCAGAAGCTGGTCAACGCCAAACTGCTGCAGTTAAGCGAAGAGACAGGGATCGAACTGGTCTGCACCAATGACGTGCATTATACCTACGCGGAGGATTGGGAAGCCCATGACGTTCTGCTGTGTATCCAGACGAATAAAAAGGTGACGGATGAGGACCGGATGCGTTATGAAGGCGGGCAGTTCTATCTGAAATCGCCGGAGGAAATGGCACAGCTGTTTCCGTATGTGCCGCAGGCGCTGGAGAATACCCATAAGATTGCCGGGCGCTGTAATGTGGAGATCGTCTTCGGCGAAAAGAAGCTGCCCAAATATGATGTGCCGGAAGGCTATACTTCCTGGGAATATCTGAACAAGCTGTGCCGGGAAGGATTGAAAAAGCGCTATCCCGTCGTAACGGAGGAAATTCAGGAGCGCCTGGAATATGAACTGAATACCATACGGAATATGGGATATGTAGATTATTTCCTGATCGTATGGGATTTTATCAATTATGCCAGAGAACATGATATTATCGTGGGGCCCGGCCGGGGTTCGGCTGCGGGCAGTATTGTTTCGTACTGTCTGCGGATCACGGATATCGACCCGCTGAAGTATAATCTGCTGTTTGAACGGTTTTTGAATCCGGAACGGGTTTCCATGCCGGATATCGATGTGGATTTCTGCTTTGAACGCAGACAGGAAGTGATCGACTATGTGGTGGAGAAATACGGTACGGATCGGGTGACGCAGATCGTCACGTTCGGTACCATGCTGGCAAGAGGCGTGATCCGGGATGTGGGACGGGCGCTGGATATGTCTTACGCGTCTGTGGATGTGATCGCCAAAATGATCCCTACCGAACTGGGAATGACGATCGACAAGGCGCTGAAAGTGAATCCGGAGCTGCGGTCGGTATACGAATCGGATCCGCAGATCCATTCGCTGATCGATATGAGCAAGCGTCTGGAGGGACTGCCCCGGCATACCTCTATGCATGCGGCCGGCGTGGTGATCAGCCAGAAAGCGGTGGATGAATACGTACCGCTTGCAAGGGCGCAGGACGGTTCTGTAACGACGCAGTTTGTGATGACCACCCTGGAAGAACTGGGACTTTTGAAAATGGATTTTCTGGGACTGCGAACCCTTACCGTCATTCAGAACGCGGCCCGTCTGGCTCAGCAGAGCACCGGGAAAATTGTCGATATGGATCTGATCGATTACGACGATCCGGCGGTGCTGGCATCGATCGGAAGCGGAAAGACAGAGGGCGTGTTCCAGTTGGAAAGCGCCGGTATGAAGAGTTTCATGAAAGAACTGAAACCGGAAAATCTCGAGGATATTATCGCGGGGATCTCTCTGTACCGTCCCGGTCCGATGGATTTCATTCCGCAATATATCAGAGGGAAGAACAACAAAGAAAGTATTACCTACGCCTGTCCGCAGTTAAAGCCGATCCTGGAGCCGACCTACGGCTGCATCGTTTATCAGGAACAGGTGATGCAGATCGTGCGGGATCTGGCAGGCTTTTCTCTGGGGCGGAGCGACTTGCTGCGCCGTGCCATGAGTAAGAAAAAAATGTCGGTCATGGAAGCGGAGCGGAAGGTTTTTGTTTACGGAGACGAGACACAGGGAATCCCCGGCTGTATCAAAAACGGGATTTCCGAACAGACTGCCAATCAGATCTATGACAGCATGATCGATTTCGCGAGGTATGCGTTTAACAAATCCCATGCCGCCGCCTATGCGGTCGTGGCGTATCAGACGGCGTACCTGAAATACTATTATCCGGTGGAGTTTATGGCGGCGCTGATGACCTCCGTCATTGATAATTCCGGCAAAGTGGCGGAATATATCGTAACCTGCCGCTCGATGGGGATCGAACTGCTGCCTCCGGATATCAACACGGGAGAACGGGATTTTTCGGTATCTGACGGAAAGATCCGCTTCGCGCTTTCCGCGATTAAAAGTATCGGCCGGAATGTGATCGATCAGATCGTGGAAGAGCGGAAGCTGCGCGGCCCGTTTCAGAATCTGGAAGATTTTATCAAACGGATGGCGGATAAGGATATGAACCGGCGCGCCATCGAGAATTTTATCAAGGCGGGTGCCTTTGATACGCTGGACGGGACCAGGCGGCAGAAAATGATGGTTTACGCGCAGATCCTGGAGCAGATCGTCCACAATAAAAAGAACAGCATGGCAGGACAGATGTCTTTGTTCGATTTCGCGGATGAATCGGATAAAAAAGACTATGAGATCACAATGCCGGACGTAGGGGAATTTGAAAAATCCATGCTGCTGGGATTTGAAAAAGAAGTGCTGGGTGTATATGTCAGCGGGCATCCGCTGGAGGATTACGAGGCGCAGTGGCGCAGGACGATCACCCATACCACGGCAGATTTTCAGCTGGATGACGAAGGAAATGTGAAGGTACGGGACCGGGAGGCAACTGTGGTCGGCGGCATGATCGAAGCGATTACGGTAAAATCCACCAAACAGAATCAGATCATGGCGTTTCTTACCCTGGAGGATCTGGTGGGTTCCGTGGAGATCATTGTATTTCCGAAGACTTATGAAAAATACAGGAGTCTGATCCGTCAGGACGCCAGGATCTATGTAAGGGGTACGGCAACCGTAGAGGAAGACGCCAACGGCAAAGTGATCAGCGATATGCTTGTCGATTTTGACGAGATTCCAAAGACGGTCTGGCTGCGCTTCTCCACAAAGGAGGAGTACCTGCCGCTGGAACAGAAATTATTTGATCTGCTGGAACCCTATGACGGCAATGATACGGTGGTGATCTATCTGGAAACGGAACGGCAGAAAAAACAGTGGCCTAAAAATCGGAATATCAAGGCGGCGCCGGAGGCAGTCGAAAAACTGAAGGAATTGCTCGGCGACCGAAACGTGGCGGTGGTAAGCCGCGGAAAATTGTCAGGATAGGAACTTGTCAGGATAGAAACCTGTCAGGATAAAATTTGTAAGGATAGAAGATAGAGGTGCAGCGTGATTACTTCTGCAACGAATCAACGGCTGAAACGGGTGACGGCGCTATTGGAAAAAGCCCGTGTCCGGAAAAAGGAACAGTGTTATATTGCCGAAGGCAGGCGGCTTTTGCTGGAAGTGCCCAAACAGGATGTGGAAATGCTCTTTCTTTCGGAAAGCATGGACAGGCAGAGAAAGCAGAAAACGGAAGAAGATCCGGAGCGGGAATGGGCAGAATGGCTTGCCGGGATGCCCTGCGAGATCGTATCGGATTCCGTATTTAACCGGATATCGGATACGGTGACGCCGCAGGGGATTCTCGGAATCGTAAAACAGCCGGTGTATACGCTTGCGCAGATTTTAAGCAGAGCCGGACACAGCGTATTGTTTCTGGAAAATATACAGGACCCGGGCAATCTGGGGACGATATTCAGAACGGCGGAAGCGGCCGGTGTCAGGGGAATCGTCATGAATGACGGCTGCGTGGACGTATTTAATCCGAAGGTGATCCGGGCGACCATGGGCGCCATTTACCGGGTGCCGTTTACGGTCATGCCGCTTTCGGACGCGGTCGGGCAGTTCCGAAAAGCGGGAGGAACTGTTTACGCCGCGCATTTAAAGGGGACAGCGGCTCACTATGAAACGGAATACCGCGGAGCCGCCGGTTTTTTGATCGGGAATGAAGGGAATGGCCTGACGGAAGGAACAGCAGCTTTAGCGGACCGTTATCTGCGGATCCCGATGGAAGGGCAGACAGAGTCCTTAAACGCGGCAGTTGCTGCTGCGCTGCTTGTCTATGAAGCAAAACGGCAGGCGGATGCGGCGCGGATTGGGAAGAGGGGAGGAACAAAAGATGCGGAAACGAACTTGGAGACTGATCTGGAAACAGTATAAAAAAGCGATTGTGTACGGAGTTATTTTTTCCGTATTTGGAATTATCGCTCTGGTCATTGCAATCGGAAATACCAAACAGGATGGCGTGAAAATGGATCGGGAGGACCTGGCGACTTCCTGGCTGGTTTCCCAAAACGGCGTGGAGCCGTCCGGCAGCGATTCGGCGGAACCGCAAAAAACGCCGGAGACAGATACCCAAAAGGGCGATACGAAACCGGAAGGGGAAAGCACTGAAAAAGAAACCGAGAGCACGGCTGCCAAAGAAAAGGATACGACCGCTGCTTCCGAGGACGGACAGACCTTTACGGTAGTACAGACAGACGGCTATGTAAATATTTACAGCGAAGCGGATGTAAACGCGGAGGTCGCGGGGACGCTGGCAAGCGGATTTACAGGCACGATCCTGCAGTATGGAAAATGGATGTGCCAGATCGATTATCAGGGCGTCCGCGGCTGGGTAGAAACCAATTATCTGGAAGTAAAATGATTGTAATTATCGGATAAATATGGTAAAGTGAACAAGAGAAAGAGAAGCTGCGGATTGCGGGCTTCGGAATGGAGGAAGTTATGTCACCGTATATATGGCTGGGGCTGGTTATCTTTTTCCTGGTGATTGAGATTGCGACGCTGGGATTGACTACCATCTGGTTTGCAGGCGGTTCTCTGGCGGCGTTTTTCCTGAATCTGGCAGATGTGCCGGTACTGTGGCAGGTGATTGCGGCGATCCTGGTATCGTTTTTGCTGATGCTGACGATCCGCCCGTTTGCGAACAGAAGGATGAACGGCAAACGGACGAAGACAAATGCGGACAGACTGGAGGGTATGGAGGCGTTTGTAAAAGAAACCATAGACAATGTGAACGGAACCGGATGTATTTCCGTCGAAGGGCTGGAATGGATGGCCCGGACGGATCCGAACGATAAGCGGATCATTCCGGAAGGTACTTTGATCCGGATTCTGCGGGTAGAAGGCGCGAAAGTGATCGTAGAACCGGTTTCCGGGGAAAGCAAGTAGAGAAAGGAAAGGCAGCGGCTTTGCGAAGCTGCCGGAAAGGATGGAAGATGAAGGAATTTTTTGATGGATTGGGGATTAGTCCGGGACTGATTGCGATTATCATTATAGCGATTATCGTGCTGATCATTTTTGCAAGCTGTATCCGGATCGTGCCGCAGGCACAGGCGTTTGTTATTGAACGGCTGGGCGGTTATAAGTGTACCTGGAATGTGGGGCTGCATACGAAGCTGCCGATCATTGACCGGGTCGCGAAAGAAGTGATCTTAAAGGAGCAGGTAGTGGATTTCGCGCCGCAGCCGGTTATCACCAAGGATAACGTTACCATGCGGATCGATACGGTTGTCTTTTATCAGATCACGGATCCGAAGATGTACGCATACGGTGTGGAGAATCCGATCATGGCAATTGAGAACCTGACCGCGACTACGCTGCGTAATATTATCGGTGATCTGGAACTGGATGAGACACTTACTTCCAGAGAGATCATTAACGCGAAGATGCGCCAGTCGCTGGATGTGGCGACCGACCCCTGGGGCATTAAGGTAAACCGGGTTGAATTAAAGAATATCATTCCGCCCGCGGCAATTCAGGACGCCATGGAGAAGCAGATGAAGGCGGAACGGGAACGAAGAGAAGCGATCCTGATCGCGGAAGGAGAGAAAAAATCCACGATCCTGGTAGCGGAAGGCAAGAAGGAATCTGCGATCCTGGATGCAGAAGCGGAGAAACAGGCGGCAATCCTGCGGGCCGAAGCGCAGAAGGAGAAGATGATCCGGGAAGCGGAAGGTCAGGCGGAAGCGATCCTGAAGGTACAGCAGGCAACGGCAGACGGAATCCGCGCGATCAAAGAGGCGGGCGCCGACTCCGCAGTGATCCAGTTAAAGAGTCTGGAAGCATTTGAAAGGGCTGCGGACGGAAAAGCGACAAAGATCATTATTCCGTCGGAGATCCAGAGCCTGGCAGGCACCCTGACCGCATTGGCGGAGACGGTAACGAAGAAGGAAGTGTAATAGCGATGGCAAAAGGAAAGCAGGCGATCTATTTAAATTACTGGCAGATTTTCGTGGATACCATGACCATTTTCTTTGGTTTCGCGTCGATCATTATGGTAGTGATCTCGTTTTGGGATTTTCCGAACCAGCTGTCATTTTCTCCCTGGATCTTCCTGCTTTCCGGCTGTATGGCAGGGACGATCGGCGTGAAAAAGGCGCTCCAAAGGGATAAGGCGCAGACCGTGGTACATGCCATTCAGTGCGTGCTTTTATTCGGCGTGGCATTGATCGTGTGGTTTGGAACCAGATAGGAAAAGTATGAAAGAACAGATTTTATATGTGCTGCGGACTTCGGAAACCGCGGTATCCGGACAGGAACTGAGCGAACAGCTTCAGGTTTCCCGGACAGCGGTGTGGAAAACCATCCGACAGCTGCAGGAAGAAGGCTATCAGATCGAGGCGACGCAGAATCGGGGGTATCGGCTGCTGGCCGGTCCGGATATGGTGTCAGCCTGGGAAGTGGGAAGCCGGCTGATGGATTTTCACTTTCTGGAGGATATATATGGGTTTGAATCCGTGGAATCGACCAATAAAACGGCGAAGGAACTGGCAGAAGCCGGCAAACAGGCGCCGTTTTTAGTATTGACAAAAAAGCAGACAGGCGGCAGAGGCAGGCGGGGACGAAGCTGGAGCTCCGCGGAGGACGGAGCGGTCATGATGTCGTACTGCCTGAAGCCGGAGATTGAACCGGCAAAGGCTTCTGTGCTGACATTGGCGGCGGGGCTGGCCGTTTCGGAGGCGATCGATGAAGTGACCGGACTTGCCAGTCAGATCAAATGGCCGAATGATGTGATCATTGCCGGAAAGAAGATCTGCGGGATCCTGACGGAGATGTCGGCGGAACCGGACGCGGTCAGCCATATCGTAGTCGGAATCGGGATCAATGTCAATGTAGAGTCGTTTCCGGATGAGTTAAAAGAAAAGGCAACCTCTGTTTTCCTGGAAGCGAAGAAGCGGATCAGCCGGGCGGAACTGATCGCGGCCGTGACCAGAAAATTCGCGCGCTGCTATGAGCAGTTTTTGATCCGTCAGGATATGTCCGCTCTGAAAGAAGCGTATCAGGTGAGACTCGTCAATCTGGATCAGGTGGTGCAGATCGAGCGGGGCGGACAGTCTTACCGGGCAGTCGCGCGGGGGATCACGGATGACGGCGCGCTGCTTGTGGAACAAAAGGATGGGACAATGCAGGAAGTGTTGTCCGGAGAAGTGTCGGTTCGAGGTGTATATGGATATGTATGAGGAACGGAATGTTATGTGCGGCGCCAGCGCGTATGAGCAGAAATATTATTTTAATCCGGTTTATCAGAAGCTGCCGGAAGCGGTGAAACAGGAGCTGCAGATCCTGTGCGTACTGTTTACGGAGGATGTAGGAGGCGTACTGACGCTGCAGTTTGATGCGGACGGCAATTTAAAGCTGGTGACGGAATATGAGGAAGAGGATCTGCTCTATGATGAGATCGGAGCAGCCTTAAAAGTGAAGCAGCTTCAGACGGAAAAACGGGAACTGTTTGAAGCATTGGAATTATTTTGGAAGGAGTTTATATGCTGTTAGTAGTAGATGTGGGAAATACGAATATTACCTTTGGTGTTTTTGACGGCGACGAATTGGCGGCACGGTTTCGGATGACGACCAATACGCCGCGGACCTCGGACGAGTACAGTTTTGTCATTCAGGGGATGCTGGCACAGTCTGGAGTCGCGCTGGATCAGATCCATGACGTGATCATTTCCTCTGTGGTTCCCAATATTATGCACTCTCTGAATAGCGGGTTTATGAAGCTGTTCGGAAAATGGCCCATGCAGGTAGGCAAGGGAACGAAAAGCGGGATCAAGCTGCGTGCGGTGAATCCGTCGGAGGTAGGACCAGATCGGATCGTGGACGCGGCAGGCGCTTATTATCTGTATGGCGGGCCGGTCATGGTCATTGATTTCGGAACGGCGACTACCTATGATCTGATCATGGAAGACGGCAGTTTTGAAGTGGGGATCACTTCTCCGGGAATCCGGATCTGCGCGAAAGCCCTCTGGGAGGATACGGCCAGACTGCCGGAAGTTGAAATTAAAAAGCCCAAGTCCATTCTGGCGCGGGAAACGGTTTCCAGTATGCAGGCCGGTCTGGTATACGGGTATATCGGACAGACTGAGTACATTATCAGAAAGGTGAAGGAAGAGGCCGGACTGGACAGAATGCTGGTGGCTGCTACGGGAGGGCTGGGCAAGATTATCGTAGATGAGACGGATATGATCGATATTTACAATCCCAATCTGACGCTGGTCGGCCTGCGGCTGATCTATGAGCGTACGAAGCAAAACGGAAAAGACCGGAACGGGAACGATAACGATAATTCGGAGACGGTATGCAGCTGAAGTTCGGAAATATAATCTGTAAAAACCCATGTGTTTTGGGGCCGATGGCAGGTGTAACAGACCTGCCTTTTCGACTGCTCTGTCAGGAGCAGGGCTGCAGCCTTGTTTATACAGAGATGGTCAGCGCCAAAGCAATTTTATATAAAAATAAGAATACGGAAGTGCTGATGGAGACATCGCCCGAGGAAGGGCCGGTGGGCCTGCAGCTGTTTGGCAGCGATCCGGAGATCATGGCGGAGATCGGCGCGCAGGCGGCCGAGCGGCCGTTTGATTTTATCGATGTCAATATGGGCTGTCCGGTTCCGAAGGTGGTCGGAAACGGGGAAGGTTCTGCGCTGATGCGGGATCCGGCAGCAGTGGAGCGGATCTTGGGGGCCATGACCAGGCGGATCTCCAAGCCGGTAACCGTGAAGATCCGGAGCGGTTTTAGTGAAGAACAGAAAAACGCGGTGGAAGTGGCAAAAGCCGCGGAGCAGGCGGGTGTGGCGGCGATTGCCATTCACGGCAGGACCCGGAGCCAGTATTACAGCGGCCGGGCGGACTGGGATATGATCCGGAAGGTAAAGGAAGCCGTTTCTGTTCCGGTGATCGGAAACGGAGATATTACCTGTGGCGCCGACGCGAAACGGATGCTGGAAGAAACCGGCTGCGACGGCGTGATGATCGGCAGAGCGGCCAGAGGCAATCCCTGGATCTTTCGGGAAGTGACGCATTTCTTAAAGACAGGGGAATCATTGCCGCCGCCGTCCTGGGCAGAGCGAAAATCCATGATCCTGCGGCACTGCCGAATGGAGATCGCGCAAAAGGGAGCCTATACGGGAATCCGGGAAATGCGGAAACATATCGGCTGGTATACGGCGGGTCTTCCCAATTCCGCCAGACTGCGGCAGGCGGCCAATCTGCTGGAGCGGTACGAACTGTTGGAGGAACTGCTGGATTCTGTGAACATACAAGAGAAAGAGGAGGAATTTTGATGACAAGTAGTGCATATAAGAAAGTGATGTGGGGGATTTTATTGTCGGGCTGCCATCTGATCATCGGAACAAAATATCAGTTCCAGATCCTGCCGGCGTTTATCGGGTATCTGCTGGTATGGCTGGGACTGCGGGAGATCAACGCGGCGGGCGGAAAGCCTTATTATGAAAAAGTAGAGACTACGGCGCTGTTCGTTTTGGCGGTTTCCGGAGCGGGGTGGATCGCCGGTATCTTTTTCGGATATTATACGCTGTTGTCGGAAGTGTGCATGATGGCGTTTTATCTGCTGGAATGGCTGTTGTACGCGGACCTGTTAAATAAAAGCGTGAAGCTGTTAAAGGAACAGAACCGGATCCGGGAAGCGGATACCATGCGGAAAAACCGGATGCGGGTACTGAAGCTGTTTCTGGGGGTGATCGTGCTCTATGGCGTGGAGATTGTCTTCCAGGTGCTGGCGGATATGGATATTTTCAAAACCAATGTGACGCTGCTTTTGCCGTATGCGGTTTTATCTCTGATGCTGGCGGTCAAACTGTGGATTTCCATATTTTTGCAAAATCTCAGCAGATATGAGATAACCATTGACAAGAAGGACTGATTATGTTATAGTTTTTTGATTGAAATGGAAGGTTTTTAGGGAGGTAAAACAACCATGGTAGCAAAGAAAAATATTCTGACTTATTCAGGATTAAAGAAACTGGAGAACGAATTACAGGACTTGAAGGTGATCAGACGTAAGGAAGTTGCGGAGAAGATCAAGGAAGCCAGAGAGCAGGGGGATTTGTCGGAGAACGCGGAGTATGACGCGGCAAAGGACGAGCAGAGAGAGATTGAAGCGAGGATCGAAGAAATTGAGAAGATCTTAAAGAATGCCGAAGTCGTAGACGAAGATGAGGTCGACACGGACGTGATCAGCATCGGCTGCAAAGTGCGGGTTTATGACGATGCGTTTGATGAAGAAGTGGAGTTTTGTATTGTGGGTTCCACGGAGGCTAACAGTCTGCAGAACAAGATTTCCAATGAGTCTCCGGTGGGCATGGCACTGCTTGGAAGGAAACTGGGAGACGAGGTTTCCGTTGAGACGCAGGCGGGAGTCATTCAGTATAAAATTTTGGATATTCAGAAAGTAAGCTAGAACATAAAGGAGAGAATACGACGTGGCAGAACAGAATCGGGCACAGGAACCGGATATGAACCAATTGTTAAAGGTACGCCGTCAGAAGCTGGCGGATCTGCAGGAGGCAGGGCAGAATCCTTTTGTCATTACCAAATATGACGTAACCCATCACAGCAAAGAGATCAAAGACAATTATGACGCGCTGGAAGGAAAACCGGTGTCGGTTGCGGGCCGTATGATGGCAAAGCGGGTTATGGGAAAGGCGTCCTTCTGCAATGTACAGGACCTGGAGGGCAATATTCAGGTCTATGTGGCAAGAGACGAGATCGGCACAGACGCATATGCGGCATTTAAGAAATATGATGTCGGCGATCTGGTCGGTGTGACCGGTACCGTATTTACCACCAAAATGGGTGAGATCTCCATTCATGCTACGGGTATGACACTGCTGTCTAAGAGTCTGCAGATTCTGCCGGAGAAGTTTCACGGCCTGACGAATACGGATCTGCGTTACCGGCAGCGGTATGTGGATCTGATCATGAATCCGGAGGTTAAGGATACCTTTATCAAGCGTTCCAGAATCATCAGTACCATTCGGAAATATCTGGATTCACAGGGTTTTATGGAGGTAGAGACTCCGATGCTGGTAGCCAATGCCGGCGGCGCGGCAGCCAGACCGTTTGAGACGCATTTCAACGCGCTGGACGAGGACTTTAAACTGCGGATCTCTCTGGAGTTATATCTGAAGCGGCTGATCGTAGGCGGCCTGGAACGTGTCTATGAGATCGGCCGGGTATTCCGGAATGAAGGCCTGGATACCAGACACAATCCCGAGTTTACCTTGATGGAGCTGTATCAGGCTTATACCGATTATCATGGTATGATGGATCTGACGGAGAATCTGTACCGTTATGTGGCACAGGAGGTTCTGGGTACCACGAAGATCGTTTATAACGGAACTGAAATGGATCTGGGACAACCGTTTGCCCGGATCACGATGGTGGACGCCGTGAAGCAGTACAGCGGCGTGGACTTCCACGAGATCCATACCCTGGAGGAAGCGCGTGCTGCGGCAAAAGCGCATCACGTGGAATATGAGGAACGTCACAGGAAGGGCGATATCCTGAACCTGTTCTTTGAGGAGTTCGTAGAGGAGCATCTGATCCAGCCTACGTTTGTGATGGATCATCCTATCGAGATTTCACCGCTTACCAAGAAGAAGCCGGAGGATCCGGAATATGTGGAGCGGTTTGAGTTTTTTATGAACGGCTGGGAGATGGCGAATGCCTACTCGGAATTAAATGATCCCGTTGATCAGCGGGAGCGGTTCAAGGCGCAGGAGGCGCAGCTGGCTCAGGGCGATGAGGAAGCCAATACTACAGACGAGGATTTCCTGAACGCGCTGGAAATCGGCATGCCGCCTACAGGCGGGATCGGATTCGGGATCGACCGGATGTGTATGCTGCTGACGGATTCGGCGGCCATAAGAGATGTACTGCTGTTCCCGACAATGAAGAGCTTGGACAAATAAAAATAGCTGGAAAGCCCATAAATACAGGCTTTCGCAAATTTGAAAAGTGCTTCCAGTGACAAATCAGTGACAATTTAGTGACAATCAGAACAAGTTTTATGCAGAGTTATGCAGAAAATTTATACTTTAGGGAGAAAGACTTTATGTGTAAAAGTTTTTCTCCCTATTGTTTTTTAAAGAATAATATTTTATTTGCCGCCAAAAACGATTATAATAGAAGCCTCTATTATTAGAAAGGAAAAGTGAAAATGAAGAACAAAGATTTATTGGAAGAAGGGTTTTCTATTGTAGAATTTTCTCCAGAATTTTTTGAAGAGCAAATGAAGGATGACGGAACAGCACAATATGTACAAGACATAATTCAGCGGATTCAAGGGAAGCAGGAAAAAGAGAAAATTCAGAATGGAAAAGACTTTCAACAAAAGAAAACTTTCCCTGCATGGAGAGCTATATTAAGCGAGTTGATGGCTGATTTATGCCCGGAAGGGATTGTAGAATCTTTTAGGATTGCAACAGATCCTGATGGAGTAGGGCAATTGTATCCGCTTTTAGTAGAATTTTATTCGGATCCTGATCTTTTGTGCTTTGATGTAGCTCAGACAATAATTTATAATCTGTATCGGCTGGAAGAAATGAGTGAGTTCGACATGGAAAAAGACGGCGGAGAATTATGGAAAGAAGAGGAGCTGGATGTTTTTTGGGAAATAGGGAGAAAGAGACTTGAAAAAAAGGAAACGGAAGAAATAGGCAAAAAGAAAAGATATAACAGGGATGAGAAAGAAATGGAAATAGATTTTTTACCAGACCTTGATCGACTTGCCGAAAAATACAAGGGGAAAGCCAAACCAGCGGTATACTTTACACAATTTCGAGAAGGAACAAAGATTAGACTGGAAGATGGATTTCGGGAACTAGAAGCATTGTATATCTCAAACGAGAAATTTCAGGATTTTTTGCATCAATTTAAGGTGAAGGATTGTTGCGAAATGCTTGAGAAGAATGTAAAAAAGCTGAATGAAATTACAGGGCTTCCCTTACATTATATATGGGAAAAAATGACATATTTTAATACTATTAACATCTTGGCTAAATTCTTCCTGAAGTATATGGAAAAAGAAAACGATGTAAGAACGAAAAAGGAAGCAGAAATATTTATAGAGTGGCTTTGTAAAGACCAAAAATATTTATTTCGACAGATAAGGTCCATGCCTAATGTACTGACAAAGCTGCTTTTACTGAAAGAAGCGTTCGCATATATAGAGAAGTTCTCAAGATATGATATAGGTAAATTTTTGAGGGAATTGACATTATTTCTTGCCCAGGTCAATGATAAATATCTAGCTTTGCAGAGAGAACTAGTAAGAAGAGCTATGCTTGTCAGATGGAATATGTCAGAGAAAAAACAAAAAACTACATGGATTTCCGAATTAGAAGAAGAATATTCTGCCGATTTATTTGCAATATGGCTTTTATCCTTAAATATTACAGATGAATTAGTAAATGTAAATTTGGAAAAGGATTGTACATTGACAGCATTGGAAAACAAATTTGTTTTTAGGCATGGGAAACAAAAAATCGATCCATTTGAGGTTATGAGGAAAGAAAGACTTCTGGAAATTATTATGAAAGGAAAGTATTGTGATACTGCAAAGGAATTGGCAAAAATTTTGAAAGATAATGGCTGGTTGTCAACAAATCCAATTACTTATGTTGGAGAGGTAGAAAAAGACGGATATATAGAAGGGCCAACAGGGCCAATCTGTACAGCTGTTCATGGAAAAGATAAGGTGACCGGGGTAAAAATAGACATAGATGAGAACAGACAGGCAATGGAATTAGAAAAAACTATGAAGGAATGGCTGTTGTCAGAATATAAGAATGTGATGTATGAAAATACATATTCACAGGATGATGAAAAATACAAAGAAACATTAAATTTTTTATTATACCATTTTTTCAAATAAATGTCAAATTTAAAAAAGATGCTGCAGGATTGCCGTGTTTTTGCGGCAATCCTTTTTTTGACGTAAAATTCAGGTATCAACGTTGATAGATAGTAAAAAAGAAAGGAGGAAAAAAACGTAAAAACGCCCCGCCGTTAACGCGGGTTTTCAATTTTCCCGCAGGAAGGCGGGGCAAAAAAAATGCACATTGAAAATTTTATACAGGGAACGGCGTGCCAAAAAAAAGAGAAGTTGCAGATTCTGCCTGCAAAAAATGCGCAGAATTCGCAGGAAAACTTTGAAAAATATCGAAAAATTTGGGCAAAAGGAGGTGGCAGTCAATGAAACAAAATTTTCAACCGGGACAGGTGGAAACAACACCTGTCCCACAAAATGGAGGAAATATATATTTCCCATCACCACAAATTCAAAATCACCTTTATCTTCGCGAAGCTCAGCTTAGAATGGAAACGGCGGCAAGGCTTGCGATAATAGATCGAGAATATAACTGGAGGAATTATCTCTTAGAGAAGACAGAACTAATGCAAATCCGACGCAATGAGACGATTGAATTGAATCGACGGAGGCGCCTTTTGGCTACTGCACGAATTTTTGTAAATGCGGCAAGGCAAATCAGCGTGGAAATTATTGCGCAGGACGGGAGCAAGATCGGAGAAAAGGTTTTAATGGATCAAAAAAATCTTCACGGGACGCTGCTTTTCAGCTTGTTTCGGGAGGAAAAATTTTTCGCTCTGCAGATTCAATGGGATTCGCCGTTGGGGAAAGTGGTCATCAAGGAAGCAGATCTTTGTCCGAAAGTTATGGTGCGAAAGCTTGCCCGTGCAGGAGTTGCCATTCACTGTAGCAGGGAAAGAAGGACAGAAATCATTGAGACGTTATTTGCTTTCTTGCTGGAAACAGCGACGACACAGGAACTTCCATATACAGTAGGATGGAACAAGATGAGCTCCGGAAACTGGTATTTTGAATCAGACAGCAGAAAGACTTTTAAGGAGATGTGCTATGGAGAATAATAATATGACAATAATAATCAGATCTTTTTGTTTAAACCACCCGCTGATCAATGCTTGGAAGTATTCACTAAAAAAGCCGATCGCATTGGTGTTTCCGGAGAGTAGAGATGTGTCTTCGTTTATACAAAGTATATCATACGATTTAAAAGTTATCACTGCTACGACAAAATTGGAAAAGGCAAAGGAGATGATCTGGGAGGCAAATTCGGAAGGGATCTTCCTGATGATGCCAGAAAAGGGAAACAGGACTTCTGTAAAAATGCAAGTTTTAGAAGAAGTGATTTTCAGAGCTGCAATGCTTGGTGAAATTGACGGAAAACCTGTCTGCGCTGCGATATTTATGATTTTCTTGGGGTTTATTCCGGCCCGGTATGCAGAGCGTGTTTTTGCTATTGCTGTTAATGAAAAAAGTACTCAAGTACAGCAAGATTTTTTTAGACTTGTGCCTGAAAATGGAGACTTATCGCTCGTTGAAGATAAAATCGCAGAGATCATGAATGAAGAAGCGGAGCTGAACCCTCTTTTAGTGGCGGTATGCTTTTTGTATCCGAAACTTAAAAAAGAAGGAAAGAAAGAAGAGTATAAACGCTTACTTGATGAGGCGAATACCATTGTGGAAAATGCGTCGTTATATGAAGAGCGTGATCAAGTGCGATCCTTGGCAATGGACAGGATTCTTGCCTTTTATCGGGAAGAGGATGGCAGAGATCGTATATTCAGACTGCCATATTTAAACATTGAGGCAGAGCGGATGTTGGATTCTGCATGTTTTGTTCGGGAAAATGATCTGTATTTTTCAGAAAAGACATTCCGGAAAATTATGGAGCCGCTTACAAACTCGATGCCGATGGGATTGTTAAAAGAGAGCCTGATAGAAGCAGAAGTTTTAATAGGAAATATTGGTGATTGTACTTGCAAAATGTCGTATTATGGTCGGGACAATCATCTTTCCCGTAAGCGGATGCTTCGAATAGATATGTCGAAATTTGCCGGAAATGATGAATTTAAATATTTACACATGTCATATTTTATAAGAGGAGAATGAAAATGGAAAAAATTATGATCGGATCGAATCAAAATAAACAAAATGTCTTTTTCGATGGTCAGTCCTCCAATCCACATTGTTTTGCTGTCGGCAAGTCTGGATGCGGGAAAACAACGTCAATGCTATATCAACTTGTACAAGAGGCGGAAAAAGGCAAAATCTGTGTGGTTATTAATTGGCACCGGGCAATACAGCGGGAGTCTCTGTTTCCAGAAATACGGCGGAGATATGAACAACATGTCAAAGTGATCGATGTGGCCGAGAATGGAATCCAAGTCCCGCTTTTTACACCCTGCGTTGATACAAAGGGACAAAGCGAATCGGAAGAGATGCTTGTTCATCGGATCACAGCGTTGCTGAAAACTTCTTGTGATCTCACCCCGACACAGGAGTCACAAGTCCATCTAGCCGTAAAGTCAATATACAGGCTGGGGCTGTATAAGACGGAGGGAATTTCTGCTGTGTCGGAATGGCTGTATCAACAAAAAAAAGCAGTAGCGGCAAATGCAGCGGCCAAAATTGGAGCCCTTAGTGACAGCAACCTGTTGAAAAATGGAAACTTTTGGAATGAAGTTGCGCCGATCGTTGAGTTTGATCTGAATGGACTCGAATATTCCGATCAGCTCGTGGTCACAAAGTTTCTTGCCGATTACATTTTGCGATTGGCCAATAGGGGGCAATTTTTGCAAAAAGGAATTACCTTGTTTATCGATGAGTGTCAGAACCTGGAGTTCCATCAAGGATCTACAATGTCAACTTTGCTTAATGAGAGCCGCCGTCTTAATTTGCGGGTTATGCTGGCGGCACCTACAATAATTCATCAGAAAGGGATGGATGTAATGCGTCAATGCGGGCTACGATTATATTTTGAACCGTTTGATCATGAACGAAAACTGGTGGCAAATTTTATTGACGCACTGCATCCAGAAGTCTGGGTTTTTATTCTGTCTCGCTTAAAACGCGGGGAATATGTCGCCTGCGGCAACTTTTACATAAATGGAAAAGAAGTTATGGGCGTCCAGCAGTTAAGCTGCGTCTTATTAACAGAAAAAGAAAAAAGCAAGGTAGTGTCAAGTAAGCTATGAAAAACTGAGTCGAAAAAAATAGGCTCAGATG
>CANQOK010000010.1 GCA_947625465.1 uncultured Lachnospiraceae bacterium
CAGGATCAGGTACTCCTGCCTGCCGTCGCACATATGCGACAGCAGCTTGAGTCCGTCCCGGAACCGCTGCGCGGCAGGCACGCCGTTCTCCGCCGCATCCTGCAGAAGAACCTCGTTCGTATCCATCTCCGTCAACTCCTCTGGAGCAACGCGCTGTTCTCCGCCGTAAAGCGCCACATTGACCAGATCGGCAAAGACCGTGTTGTCCCGCAGATATGCCTTCGCTGCGATATCTTTTCTACCCATACATTTACCTCCAGTATAACATAAATATTTTATTTTTCAATATAGAATTCTATTGTGGGATTTATTTTTTACTTTTTTCTTGCTAACATTTCTCTCATACGCTTTTTCTTATTTATTATCTTCATTTTAACGATTCACACATTGTTTATTCATATAATATTACATAAGTCTCTTTTTGTCAATCGTATTTTTGATTTTTTTAGCGCTGCCTGCCTGTTTAAACCGCATACAGCGCTTACGCACCGGCAGGCACAAAAAAAATGATCTTGAATGCCCAGAACACGGGACTTTCAAGATCATTTCCATCGAGGCGACAACCAGATTCGAACTGGTGATGACGGTGTTGCAGACCGGAGCCTTACCACTTGGCTATGTCGCCATATGCAGTTATCATGTGTTTTCCACACAGCTATTATAGTATACCTGTTCTTGTTTTATGTGTCAAGAACAAAAATAAACCAAAATGACTCCGACGGGAATCGAACCCGTGTTACCACCGTGAAAGGGTGGTGTCTTAACCGCTTGACCACGGAGCCACATACGCCGCTTACGCAGCGTATTGAATTCTATCATATAATTTGCGGGGTTGCAAGCACTTTTTATAATAAAGACGGTGATACGATATGCGCGGTCACAGATCCCATCCCTATAACACCCCGTCCGATCACAACTCCGATTATAACCTGAAACGGCAAGGCAGCCTTAATTTTATCAAATCCCATCACTTCATCCACAAGAGAACCGCAGCTGTTAATGCAGTATCCGATCACATCCGCTAAGAACGCCTTTCTGTCGGTTTTCAGTATTTCAGGATGCATCGTATAGGTCTTGTTATTATAGGTGATTTTTGATTGTGATAAATCCAGCCTTCGCGCATTGTCTGCTGACCAGGCTTCAAAGATAAGCGACGCGATACTCATTACAATGCTGATACCGTTAGATATATTCAGCATTATTTCCCGTGACCCCCTGTTCAATGTTTTCCGATTCACCAAAAGAGCCGTAACCAGGGATGTGGCGTTGCAGCACAGGGACCATCCCGTATCAATAAACCATAGCAGATTAAATGCCCTTGTCGGAAAATCAGAATCATAGTCCATAGGGCTGTAATAACCATATCCGCAGCCCATTGACAAGCCAAACACAGATATGTTGATTCCGATTTCAATGATATCCCCCACATATGAAATCGGCGCATTCCCGCTGCCCTTTTCCGGCATACCAATCTGCATACAATGGTAAACCAGATCAAACAGATATATGCCCGCCTGACACCAATGCAGCGCAGTGACAATCTCTTTTTTTGCTCCCGTCGGCAGTTCCCGCTTCGACATCTCTTCCAGATGGTAAGAATCATTATCCCACTCCGCAGCTTTTTTCGCCGCCATATCCGGGTTCCATAAAATCTGTGCATCTGTAAATGCCGGCGGCATGGGAAATTCCTTCTTTTTTACATTTTCCAGCGTTTCCTTACTCACCGCCGACCGGCCGGTGGCCGTATGGAAAATCAGATTGATCAGGAACGCAGGTATGATACAGATCACATCCAGCAGGGAAAATTCCCCGATACCGCAATAAGAAAGCACTGTAGAAATAAACGGAATTCTGATCTGGGTATTGATGACTTTCCACAGCCAGTCAAAGGCCGCGATAACAAGGTCAAATACCGCTTCGGTAACTGTTTTGGCGGCGCCCAGCACCTTTACGGCAAGCAGGCCCGCCAGTTTCTTTAAAAAGACCAGAAAATCAGAAAATTCATTTTCCCCCTGCGGTATATGCGTAACGATAGCACGTATCTGTTCCGTCATTTCAAGCGGTTTCAGACCATTTGTCAGCTTCCGGAGTTTTTCCGCGCTCTCTCTGACTTCCTTCGGCGGCTCCGGTATCGATAATTTTATATGCAGAAAGTCTCCCTGCTTAAAAATAGAATCAAACAAAAACAAATTAGCCGCATTCATCTCCAGTGGGATCGGGCTGCTCTGTTCGGGTTTAACCGTTCCGGGAGCAAGTCCCGCCCATTTTTCTATGGTCGAAATACACTCTTCCATTTTTTTCACAAGAATTTTTCTGGAATCTATCGTATATTTTCTTAATCCCTTGTATCCCTGCTGCGCGCAGTATTTCATCATCTCTTTCATACGCACAGCCCCGTCTATATCCAGAAATGTCAGGAGCCATTTCAAAATCTTATCTACGGGAATCCCTGCGAATTCCAGTACCTTTACCAGACACTTCAGGATTTTTCCTACCGTATCCAGCACAATGGTAATCACTTCTTCTCCAATTTGAATCACAAAATGAATCACGTCGGATACCACCTTAACCACAAAGGAAATCGCCTTGCCAAGCGTCTGATTCCAGAATGCTTTCGCTTTATCACAGACATAATTCCACGCTTCCTCCAGGTAATATCCCAGGTCGTCCCAGAATCCGTCTTCCGGATTCGCGGCGGACAGATAATAGCGGTTCCCATTTCGGGTCTGAATCTTCGCATAACTATCCGACAGGCTTGCGATGGTAGCTGCCGCTGCTTTCAGCTGTTTATCGCTGAGTCCGGCCGCAAGCTTTGTCTTTTTCCCGTGCATATCCACAATCTGTGCTGCCTGCAGCTTTTCTTTGGTATTTAACTGAAGCAATTTTTCATACGAAGACTTTCCCGCAAAAATTTCCAGTTTTTTACTTGCATCTGCATCATTAGATACCACACTGATCTGAAACGGCGGCGGATTCAGATCCGAAGCATGCTGCACTACATCGATCATACCGGCCGCATCGGAAGTAACTGTCAGATCTGTAAAGCGGTAATAGGTTTGATTGATATACGCCTCAACGGGTTGGGGAGCGGTAAGCCTGACTTTATCCATCGGATGTTCTGTTATGATCTTCGTAACAAACGCCTGAAACCTGACGCTTTCTCCGGTATCTGTCTGAATGCTGACCGGATGGCAGTCGAAACTCCCGTCTTCCGCGCTCCGGGTTCCAAAAATCAATTCCTTTTTTGTGCAGATCGTAATGGCGGCGGGTGTCACGGAAAAAAATACAATACCGTCCCGAAACACCATGGGTTCTGCGAATTTTCCGCATTTTCCGTCCGCTGTCAGTCTGGCGAATGTATAGGACAGCCTTCCGCTTTTATTAAGAACCCAAACATACATTTTTTGTTTTTTCGTATCGATATAAGCTGAAATTTTAACCGCACCCGCAAAATAATCCGATGTAAGGACCTCGTCAAAATTGGAACCGGAAATATGGGCATAATCGTGCTGCTTTTCATACGGATACAGATACAGCTTATTTTTTCCAATGCCAAATACATGGGTTCCCTGTCTATTCCGCAGCTGACAGGTTCCAATGCAGGTAAGCCCTGTCCCGGGAATTGCCAGTCGGATCGGATCCGGCGGCGACTCACTGAAAATATTGGTGACCGGCGTATAGAGAAACTGATCCGAACCGCTATAAGTACCCAGGGTATAAACGCCGTCCACCGGTTGTTTATCCGCCCGTCCGCAGACGGAGGCCCGAATCTGCTGAAAATCAGCGGCAAGCACATAATAAGAAACTGCTGTCGGACGATCTGCGGTAAAATACGCGATAAACTGGTCAATTTTCCCTGTCTCGTTTTTCATCATAACGGCAATGGTCGCTTCGGTTCCCTGACTGTTTACAAATAAATTCACCGGCGTCAGTTTTCTGCCGCCCAGCACGCCGGAAAAATCCAGCTTATGGAAATTTTTTTCCGTTACTGAAGCCGCTTTATCTGTCACACAGGTATATATTGTTTGTCCGCCAATCAGCGCCATGGCGAAATATTCGGTTTGGCCCATTCTGGTCGCCGCGAACCGGCTGCATTTTGCATACACTTTTCTCCTGCGAAACTGCGTTTTCTCTCCCGATTGTTCTTCATAGACATACAAATTCTGATCTGTACCTATTGTAAACAATCCTCTGTATGTGTCCGACTGCAGCAGAACAATATCATTTTCCACACTGACTGCCTGCATCCGCGCCATATAATCAAGCACATCCGTACTTATTTTTAATGCCATAATCAGTTTCTCCTTTCCGTATGATTTTGAAAATCGCTCTCGTTCATGCTCAGCAGGGAAGCTTCCAATTCCGGATTTACATATTTCACATTTGTGCAAAAATCTCCGTATTTTGAAAACTCTTCATTGCTGAACGTAAAGGATTTGCTTCCCAGCATAACCCAGTTTGCATATCCCAGATAAGAATTCGCGAATTCATTTTTCATAGTGTTTACAACCTGTAAAATACAGTTTTCGACATCACCGGTAATCCCCTTCACCATGGAATTGATTGCTCCAAAAGAAGCGAACTGAGACCAGCCGCTAATATCTAATGTCTTACCCAGATCCTGATCCGTTACGCTTTTCAGCAGCGAAACCTTTCCATAGGCGTTGACACTGATTCCCAGACTGCATTTCAGCTTGTGATGGTAAATATTTCCGGTAGAATGGCCGGAATCATAGTCAATATCCGTATAGAGAATGATCTCTACTTCATAGATGATCGCGGGATAGGTAACGCCTCCGCTCTCCATGGTTCCCCACTTTGCCGTGCAGTAAAACTTATAATCAAAGCTCAGCTGGCCGGTTGCCGCAAAGATCGGCGGAACATACACGGTTATATGTTTTGATTTGGAACGATATCGGTATTCCGGATAATGGTACTGATTATCCTTGGCAGAAAAGGTAAAACTTCCGGAATCCGCCGACTTATCTTCTTTCATGTCATAGCAGTATTTCATGTCAAAGACGGTTTTTCCGTCTCCCTCCATGCGCGCAATAAAATGTCTGCGCAGTTTGGGAATAATATCCTTTTTAAAATCCCCGTCCAGTTTTTCAAAAAAGATATCCCTGCAGATTGCCATGACGCCGGATTTGGCGTGGGGATCTGAAGGCAATACCCAATCCCAGCCATAATCCTGCGGCACAATGGCCTCTCCGGCCGTACTCATAATATAATTTAAGGTTTTGTAGCCGGGATCTTTGATATGCGGACCTTTGGTAACCGAAAACGTATATTGTTTCGGTTTAAACATATATGCATAGCCATTTTTCCGTGACGGGAGGATCGCATAGCCGTTTACCAGCGCATTTTCCAGGTTATTCTGAATAAATCTCTGAAATGCTCCCACTATATTAATCTGCGTTTTTTCATTTACATTTTTTATTTCCGGCTGGGACGCGCGTGAGAGTGTGGTCAGATCCATCATTAACTGCCTGATCTCAAACAGATTCGCAATCTGATGTTCCGGAATATTCTCAAAATGCTCCCGCAGCTTTTCTTTAATCTCCTTGGGCAGCCTGTCATATTCCGTTCCCCGATAACAAAACAGCACGTGGTAATCAATCAGCCACGGAACCCGCTGTTTACTCTGCTTTTGTATATTCACGATAAATTTCCCCCGTTTTTCTCCCAGTTCAATCACAACAATCTCCCGGAAGCACTGGGTATATACCGCTCCGCATTTTTTCGGATCTGTGGATTCGATCAGATCCACAGGGTTAAACTTTTTTATCTCCTCAAGCGAAAAAAAACCGGGTAATCCGGTCGTAAACTGAAACGCATTTTCTACATAGTAATTATTATACGCGTTCTTAAATATCTCCGTTTTTTCGGCAGCGGTTTGAAACAACCCCAATGCCTCCAGCTCTGAAAACAGGCTTTGCCGCTTCAGTTCCGTCGGAAAATCGTCCGGGAGCTTCGTCATGTCCGTATTTTTTTCAACATAAAAATAGACGCTCTCTCCTTTTTCTCCGACGGTCGAAAGCACATAGGCGGTATACGTATCCGACTGCGTATACAAATGCTCTTTCATCGTATTATTGACAGCATTCTGTGTTAACGCCGTCACGATATGATTGCCCTTTGTAAGCGCAAACTTAGATAAATTACTGTCCACTTTATCATCTCCCATCTAACTATTGATAACATGATTATAAAAAGTCATCGGGGCGATTTCAATTTTAACCGTTTTCTTTTTTAGACCAAATCTGTCGAATCTGTTCTCAGGATTTAAAATATCGCAAAAAAGCAGTGCTTTTTTTCAGGAAAAATGATATGATAGAAGAAATTTCAAAACACAGGAGGAGCCATTTGATGCGCGATTATAAAATCAACACGAAATGTGTACAGGCCGGCTATACGCCAGGGAACGGCGAACCGCGCCAGATTCCCATTATTCAGTCTACTACCTTTAAGTACGCGACCAGCGAAGACATGGGAAAATTATTTGACCTGGAAGCGGACGGATACTTTTATTCCCGTCTCCAGAATCCTACCAACGATTTTGTGGCTGCAAAGATTGCCGAACTGGAGGGCGGTACGGCAGGTATGCTGACTTCTTCCGGACAGGCCGCCAATTTCTTTGCGCTGTTTAATATCTGTGAATGCGGAAGTCATATCGTATCGTCTTCCTCCATTTACGGCGGAACCTTCAACCTGATCTCTGTTACTATGGCGAAAATGGGAATTGAGGTGACGTTTGTTTCCCCGGACTGCACGGAAGAAGAACTGAATGCCGCTTTCAAAGAGAACACCCGGGCCGTATTCGGAGAGACCATTGCCAATCCCGCCCTGACAGTCCTGGATATTGAGAAGTTCGCCCGCGCAGCGCATGCCCACGGCGTCCCGCTGATCGTAGACAATACCTTCCCGACTCCCGTCAACTGCCGACCCATTGAATGGGGCGCCGATATTGTAACGCATTCCACCACCAAATACATGGACGGGCACGGCGCAGCAGTCGGCGGCGCCATTGTAGACTCCGGTAAGTTTGACTGGATGGCGTATGCCGACAAGTTTCCGGGACTCTGTACGCCGGATGAATCTTATCACGGTATTACCTACGCTGAAAAATTCGGAAAAGAAGGCGCGTTTATCACTAAGTGTACCGCACAGCTGATGCGTGACCTGGGCTGTGTCCAGTCTCCGCAGAGCGCGTTTCTGTTGAATATGGGACTGGAATCCCTGCATGTGAGAATGGCGCGGCATGTGGAAAACGGACAGGCCGTCGCGGAGTATCTGCAGGATCACCCCAAGGTTTCCTATGTGAATTACTCCGGACTTCCCGGCAACGCTTATTACGAAACGGCGCAGAAATATCTGCCGAACGGCGGATGCGGCGTCGTGTCCTTTGAGTTAAAGGGCGGGCGGGAAGCTGCTGAGATTTTCATGAAAAATCTGAAACTGGCCGCCATTGAGACGCACGTAGCGGACGCCAGAACCTGCTGCCTGAATCCGGCTACCTCAACTCACCGTCAGATGAATGAGGAACAGCTGATTGCTGCCGGCGTTCCCGCCGGGCTGGTACGGATGTCCTGCGGTCTGGAAGACAAAGCCGATCTGATCGCGGATCTGGAACAGGCGCTGGCCGCTATCTAAATCCGCGCATCGGCTTGCTTTTTGAATTCTTATCTGTTTAACAGATATAACAGCGGATTGTGAACATAAATAAAGTTGGTGATCGGATTGTCGGTGACCGCCTCCATCATTTCTCTGCCAGGGGCGGTAGCCGCCGTCGCCATCAGTATCAGGCACAGCACCCACAGGATCAGGACGCCCTCTGCCAGTCCCAGCAGAAGTCCCAGCGACCGGTTAAAGGTATTCAGTACCGGCAGCTTGCTTACGATATCACACAGTCCAATGATCAGCCGCAAGATCAGCATCACGATTATAAAGCACAGAACAAAGATTCCGGCATAAAAGATCCATTCGGTCAGTCCGTCCGCGGCGGTATTCGCCACCGTCTCTCCGGTCAGATGCGCCAGCTCCGAGTCGAAAACCGAGTCCTCCACGGACTTTACAATGCTCTGCGGCAGTCCCAGATTCTCCAGAAGATCGCTGACCGTCTGACTCTCCAGTACGATGTCTTCCAGTTCGCCGACCTCCACGCTTTCCAGGTGCCTGATCTCGTCCTTCATAAAATTATAAATCGGCTGCCGTACATTCTGATAAAAATCCGTAGGCTGTATTGCCTTTACGATCAGGGGCGTGATCAGATACGAAATCACAAGTGAAAGCGCCACTGCTACAAACGACAGTACGATCCGCAGAAATCCTCTGTGGTACCCCGCAAATGCCATAAGCCCGAGAAAAATGATAATCCCGATTAAAATTAAATAACCCATTTCCTTCTCCTTTTCTTTTGTTTACTTCAACTCGATTCGCTGCATGGTATTGCTGCCGACCAGATAATAGGAATAAGAACCCTTTGCCGGTACGATAGCCTCCACTTCCTCCGCAAATGTATAATTAAACTTTTCCCGGCCGCCAAGCGTCAGGACGCGGCAGGAAAAATCATCATACAGGATCACCGTATCCCCATCAAACAGAACTTCATCATATTCTTTTTCATATGTAGTTTTCAGGACTTCATCTCCGTCCAGATCATAAACCACCAGTTCAAACGGCGCGTCGCTGCTGCTGTTATAGAATACCATTCCCACATAGGATTCCGAATAAAATACCTTCTTAATCTCTTCCGTAAACGTCTCTTCCGCAATGATCTCCGGCTTATTCTTCATAGAATAAAAGGTAATGATATTACTGCCGAACGCGACGGCTGTCCGATTGTTGACAAATTCTACCTCCGGCACGACGGAAGTGGTATAGTGGTTAAAGCCGCCTACCATACGGTCTACCTCGTTCTGTCCGATGTCGGAAAAATTATAAAACAGCACCTTGGTCTCGGCCTGTCCGCCGTTAATGCAGATATAGGAAACGACCATCTTGGTGCCGTCCTCCGAAAGGGAAAAATCCAGCGGATATCCGTTGCCGTCCAGCACGGTCTTCCCTGCGATCAGGGAATTCCCGTCTTTATCCCGTACCTCGATATAATTGGACTCTCCGTCCTCCTCAAGCGCGGCTACCACGCCCTGGTCGGCCACTTCCAGCTTCACGATCGGGTACTGCATCTCTATCTGCCCCTGCAGACCTTCCTCATTCATTACATATACCGTATTGGATTTCTGCTCTCCGACCGCCGCATAGCTGCCGCAGACATCCATAATGGGATTCTTCATCTCATACGCCTGATTCCAGACCTGTTTCATATCTTCCAGACAGGTGATCCCGTCCTGATTATAGCGCAGCAGATATTCGCCGAATGTCGCGTATCGGTAACTTCCCTGCTGCCCGATCTCCTGCTCTTCTTCTACAGTATACCCTTCAAATACCCGGAGCCGGTAATAGACTGCGGCAATTATGATTACAGCCACGACCGCGGCTGCTGCTCCGGCCGCGATTATCATTCTGCGCCGTCTGTGCGCAGCGATCGCCTGATCATAGTTCTCCATTCTCTTTAGTCCCCTTTCATTTGTGCTTTCATTTTAATGCATTCGTCCTTATTATGCAAGTCCAATCTTTAAGGCAGGATCAGTTTCTGCCCTTCATAAATGGAGTAATCCTCAGGAATATTGTTTGTTTTCCGAAGGATTTCCAGCATATTGGGATCTTCATAGATCCTCATGCAGATCTGAAATAAAGTCTCTCCTTTTTTCACGGTATAATAAGAAATATTGGTGTCAACCGCAACGGTTTCTTTCTCTTTTTCCGTACTCGTCTCCTTTTCCGTCTTTGTCGTCTCTTCCTTTCCCGTGGTCTTTTCTTCGTTCTGACCGGTTTCTTTTACGGCAGAGGTCTCTGTTTGCGGCTCCGTGGTCTCCTCTGGTTTTATACTTCCGTGTACCGCTTCCACAACTACGTCTTTCCCTGCCGGCGTTTCCCCGCCTAACTGCGCCGCCATCTGCGCTACGGAATCTGTCAGCTCCGCGATCGTTCCGTTCTGCTGAAATACGGCAACAGCCGTTACCAGCAATACCAGTGCTGCCGCCGCCGCGCCAATCTGGGCCATTTTCCGGTTCCAGACCGCATTCTCTGCCCGTTCCCGCAGGCTCTCCCGAAACGAGCCGCCGCTCTGCCTTGTAAATAACGGTTCCTTTTGCTTTTCCGGCCCAATCTGATGCGCCAGAAAATATTTTTCCAGATTTTCATTTTTTTCAAAATAAACGGCGTATCCGCCCTGTTTTTTCAATATCCCGTTTTCATACCGGTAAAATCCCGCTTCGCCCTCGCGCCGATCCTTGACATAACAGATCTTGTCTCCTTTACTGAACTGTTCTACATGCAGGCGCAGCAGATCGATCTGTACATTCCCGTTATAATATGGGAAATCCACATACCATCCTACAATTTCACTATCCGGAAAATATGTCTTTTTTTCCTGACGCAGCCCCTTCCAGACCTCTTCTGAAAATACCGGCAGCCCTTCCCGTGCCGGCGCGCAGATCAGGCCGGAAACAAACGTATAGAGCACGCCGTTTTCCCGTATCTGCATTCCCGTCAGAATTCCATAGGCCGTTTTTTTGTCTTCCGTCGAATTCCGTTTTAAATATGTCATCGCATAATCTTCTATGTATATCTTATGGTCCGGCCCGCTTGTCCCGATCTGACGGATATTCTTCGGTATTTTTATAATTGATTCCCCATTTTTCTTTTGCTGCTCATCCTTATAAATTATTTCTATCATGCTCACACCTTTCTTTCCTAAATCACGTTTAGGAATATTTTCTCCATGATAGAATATCAGTTTTATTCGGAAAAAGCTGTCGAAGCAGGGGCAGGATCGGGATTTCTTTCCGACATTTTTTTCACGCCCCGCCATTGAATGAAACAGGCAAAACAGGGCATACTTTTTCTGGATCACCGCATATACTGTTGTATACGCCTGTGTCCGAAAGAATTCCTTAAGGAGAAGAAATTTGAAAAAACCTGCCCTGCTGCCTGCGCATACTGCGGAAAATGTTTACTATTTTAATTCCTATAAACCGGACGCCGCTTTTGATTTCGGCTTTGATCTCAAAACTTTTTTGCCGCCTGTTCCCACTGCGGAAACGCCGATCATCTTTCTCTGCATCGGCACGGACCGTTCCACCGGGGACAGCCTCGGCCCGCTGATCGGGTATAAGCTGGCAAAACTCTGCTTTCCGGGAACTGTCATTTACGGAACTCTGGGAAATCCGGTTCATGCCCTGAACCTGCGAAAGGTCTGCAGTCATATTCAGAATACTTACCGTTCTCCCTATATTGTCGCCATTGACGCCTCTCTGGGCAGCCGAAATCATATCGGCTATATTACCCTCTCCACCGCTCCGCTGCAGCCGGGGCTCGGCGTCAAAAAAAATCTCCCTAAAGTGGGAGATCTGGCAATCACCGGAATCGTCAATCAGGCAAAATCCGGAGATTCTTATATGCTGCAGTCCACCCGCCTGTCCACGGTAATGAACATGGCGGACTGCATTGTAAAAGGAATCCGCATGGCGCTCTTAACGATGTGACGCGCCGGCTTAAAGAAAATTCGCTCCATTCTGTTTCAGCCACTCCCTGCGCCGTTCATAATCGGGCAGGATCCTGGCGACTTCCGCCCAGAAGTGCGGGCTGTGATTCAACTCGATCCGATGGGCCAATTCATGCACCACCACATAATCCAGGATCTCTTCCGGCATCAGGATCAGCTTCCAGTTAAAATTCAGGTTTCCCTGACTGCTGCAGCTTCCCCAGCGGGTTTTCTGCTCCTTTACGGCGATCCGCCCATAGCTTACGCCCATCTGAGCGGCATAATACGCCGTTTTCTCCAGCAGAACTTTCCTCGCGTGCCGACGGTAATACTGTACCGTAACGGAATCAAACTGGTTCTTGTTGATCTCCGCGCTTTCCCGTTCACTGCTTCGCTTCTGCATCTCGGCATATTTACGGCACAGCCAGTCTGCCTTCTCTTCGGCGAACCGGATGATCTGCCTGTCCGTTACCGTTCTGGGCGCACGGATCAGGACAGACAGATCTCCCTTGATCTCCAGAGAAATCGTCTTGCGGGCAGAACGCAGGACCGTAATCTCCAGCGTTGTATTTTCATAAGGAACGGTCAGGGTTTTTAACATGATTTCCTCCGGATTCAGCGTTTAATAGATCCACTGGATAAATGCCTGCTTTTCATTCCGGTAATATCCCATATCCTCGTAGAACTGCAGTACGCCTTCTTCCCGGGAACTGGTCGTCAGCTGCACCTTGTAGCAGCCCTTTTCCGTAGCAATCTCCTTGATCCGCTCCAGCATCTGGGTTGCCCAGCCCTGCCGTCTGTAGCGCTCATCTGTGATCAGGTTTTCCACAATGGCAAACGGCCGCTGTCCGTGTGTCAGATTCGGCACGATCACCAGCGTAGCCGTGCAGACGATCGTTCCGTCTGCTTCCCCAACCAGTACAAAGATATGATTGCTCGTTACCAATTCATTCCAGATTTCCTTGATCTGTTCTGTCTCCTGAGGCTTTGGCGTATGGTGAAACTGTACATACAGATCCAGCATCTTGTCCAAATCCTCCGCTTTCGCCTGTTTGATTATCTTCTGTTCCATAATTACCTTCTTTCCGGAGCGTTTACGCTGCCTTTTCTCACGACTGTCACGGTTCTTTCTTTATTCAGTATAACACAAATGCTTTCTTTCGTCACCCCCGTTTTTCAACTCTGCCGGAAAAATAGAATGGTGCGGCAGTCAGTTTACCCGCCGCAGCCCTTTGGGATAATGGTTTTTGCAGGTTCCGCCGGATGCCTTCCCCCACCCCAGGGAATATCCGTGAAAACAAACCAGTACCCAGCCGTTTTTTTCACAGGGAACTGTATGCCCCATCTGATACGCAAGCGCTTCCTGTTCGGTCTCCAGCTCCAGGCACTGCGCTGCCTCTTCGGGCCGGCACGCCATCGCGAGCGCATGCGCCGGTTCCAGCCGGTCCTTCTTCATAACAGCAATTTGCAGTCCCGGCCGCAATACCCGCATTCCCGATAAAGACGGCATTTCCGGCGGCAGCAGATAAATCTGCTCCCCAAACCGGATCAGGCGTTCCATAGTCTTTTCCTGTTTCCATACCTCCCCGGTCAGCAGGTTCGTTACCAGTTCAAGATACTGTCCCTTCTGCTGCTTGCTGAGCGCCGTCCTGCTGCCATCCGGTTTTCCCTTCGTTTTCCGCTTTTCATTTTCCGATGCCCGATCCGGCGGCTCTTCATCCACATTCCTCAGTCCGGCCGTTTCCCAGTCCTGTGCGGGCGGATCCTGCTGCAGCACAGCCGCGAAGTGTCCTTCTCCCTTTTCCCGATGCGGCCAGAGCTTTTGTTGGTGACACAGGGAAAATTCCGGATTATGATTTAAAAATTCCCTGACCGCGTTTTCATCTTCTTCCGGCGCAAAGGTACAGGTAGAATAAATGATCTTCCCGCCGGGCCGCAGCATTTTCACAGCCTGTTCCAGGATCATCTGCTGCCGTTTCGCGCACATGGTTACCGTTTCAGGGCTCCATTCCGCAATCGCCTCCGGGTTCTTTCGAAACATTCCTTCTCCGGAGCAGGGCGCGTCCACCACGATCGTATCAAAAAAATGCGGGAAATGGGAAACCAGTTCCTCCGGCGCGTGATTCGTCACCACTCCGTTCCGGACGCCCATGCGTTCCAGATTCTGTGACAGGATCGCCGCCCGTCCCGCATGGATCTCATTGGCCACAAGCAGGCCTTCTCCCTGCAGTTTCCCCGCAAGCTGCGTACTCTTCCCGCCCGGCGCCGCGCACAGGTCTAAGACCCGTTCTCCCGGCCTGACATCCGCCAGTTCCGCCGTCAGCATGGCGCTGGGCTCCTGAATATAATAGACGCCTGCGTCATGGTATACATGCTTTCCGGGCCGCAGGGCTTCTTCATAATAAAATCCGGTTTTACACCAGGGCACAGGCTCCAGTCCGGATACCGGTCCGTCCGGCGTTTTTCCGCCGCATTTCAGCGGATTGATCCGAAGTCCGTGTACTGCCGGTTTTTCATAAATTGCCAAAAACGGTTCCTGCTCCTGTCGGGGCAGAATCCGTTTTATGCTTTCTACATATGCGGTTGGCAGTATTTCTTTAATCGATTGATTCTCCATACTTTCTTTCATTCCGGCATATTTTCCCGGATTTCTCATTCACCGTTCGGACAGTTCGGAACGCTCCGATCCGGTTCAAACAGCCAGAAGGTTTCCTTTTTCTTTTCCGTATAATCGTCCGAGCGATAAATACGCATTATCAGCTGGGCTCCGTCTTTTCTGCGGTATGCCAGTTCCGGAACTTCTCCGTTTTCCAGCATTGTTTCCACATTCTCATATTCAGTCAGCGCATAGAACCGTTCCTGCTCTTCCTCGGCTACATAACTGTCGATATATTTTCTGAACGCATGCTTAAAGTGCTGATCTGTCTCGTCCAGCATAGAGGCAAAATACGGCGGCTCATAGATGATGCGGACTTTGTCCGTACACAAATCTACTACATATACGCCAAAGAAGTAATGGGCAATGATAGACAGGAACATATCCGTATCTTTCTTCTCCACCAGCATCTGCTCCAGCTTGTAATTCATGAGCCGGGATTTCTTAACGTCTCCCTTTTCCTGATAATACCGGTTCTTTTCCTCATACATAAGCGCTTCCGCTTTTGCCAGCATCTGTTCCACATTCATCGTGCTGCTCTTCCAGGCGCTTCCTACGGATATATGGTATCCCAACGCCTGCATTTCTTCTTTAAAATTGGAAATGCTCCGGTTCACCCACGCTTCCGTACAGTTAAAGCAGAACACCACCATCTCGTCTCCGCCGATCCGATATGTGTGTTCTTTCCCGAACCTTTCCGCGATTGCCTGCCCGATAGTCCGAAGCATTTCGTCTCCGGCCGCGTGTCCCAGCGTATTGTTCATCTCATGCAGGCCGTTTACATCCATATAAATGCAGCACAGCGATTCACATCTCTCTTTCGCGTAGAGCTCCAGATTATGTTCATAGCTGTTCCGGTTCAGCAGTCCGGTCAGTTCATCCACGGTTCCCATCCGGTGGATCAGGCGGTAGGAATCCAGGTTGCTCACCGCCATCATAAAACTGCGTGCAACGCATTCCAGCAGAACGATACTGTTTTTGTTCTTCGCGTTGACCGCACACAGCACGCCGATCAGTTTCTTATCCGAATCCAGCACCGGCGCCATCGCCAGACTGGAGATTTCCCGCTCCGAAAAATACCGTTCTATCTCTTCCGGCAGTTCCGAAGTATTCGCTTTCTGTTCCCACAGGACAGAATTCCCGCTTTCAACCTGTCCCCGCAACCGGGCAAAAAACTGCTCCGAAAACGCCTTATCCCATTCCTGACCGGTAACCGGCCACTCATAGACTTCCTGGATCCTCTCACCGTCTGTGCATATCAGCTTGGCATTTTCCGCTTTCAGCTTCTTTGCCACCTTTTGAAGCGCGTTTTCCATCTGTTCCGGATTTTTATGGACGTCAAACAGAATCTGCTGCACATCATACATATATAAAGTCTGACGCAGCTGCTGCTTCTGCCTCGCAACCTGTTTCCGCTCAAATAAAAAGATCCAGATACTGTACAGCAGATAGGCAAGGATTTCTCCCGCCGTTACCCAGTATAAAATACTGTATACCTGGCGGGCGTTGCTTAACACCACCTCTTCCGGCATCGTTACCATGAGCATCCATTCGTTGATCTCAAGCGGCATATAATAAGAATAAAACCAGGTATCCGCCGTTTCGGAACGGAATATCACAAACCCCGTCTTTTTCTCCTCCACATTTTTGCGCAGAGTTCCGAAACTGCTGCCATCTTTTGTCTCTCTGTTATTTAATTGATCGTCATATACATTTCCGTATGTATTATGCCAGGTATCTACCAGAAAATCCCCGTTTGTGCTGTCAACAATGTAAACCTGCGTATTTCGCTCTTCAACGGCGCCCATATAGGTTTCCTTCAGCGTATTCAGCGGCAGAATGCCGTATAAGATACCGGTCACATCTCCTGCTTCCCCAATGGGAACCGCCAGATAAATATATTTTTCATTTTCCGCGTCTTTTACGCTACATGCGTCCGATATATACGGAGCTTTGAATACTTCTGTCTCAAAATCCAAATCCTTCTGCATTGTCTCATATTTCCCGTCTAACAGAAGCATCTCTCCGTCCTTAGAGAGTATTCCAAAGCTGGCAAGGCCTTCGTCCTGCTCAAACGCGCGCAGATGTTCCTGCGTTTCTTCCGGTTTCATATCCTTGTGTTCAGATAAAAAAGACGAGATCAGACGAGTCTGATCCAAATATCTCTCCATCGTGCTCCTTGTATCAACCGCAAGCTGCGCCGCGATGTCGCTCATATCCTTATAAGCGTCTTTTTCCGCGATTCCGCTGACCCGGACGCACATCACAACCAGTCCCGCGATCATAAACACCGCCATTAAAATAGTAGGAATAATTCTGATATAACTGTATTTTCGTTTCATTTCAATTCCTCGTTAACTGTTTCTTTTCTATCTATTTCTACTTAAAGATTATATGCCAAAATTCCGCCAATGTCTATAGGCCGTACATGCCTAAATACCAATTTAATATTTTCTCTCCCCATAAAAACGCGGCAGCCATTCCCACGCACAAAAACGGGCCAAAGGCAAACTGAGACTTTCTTCCGGCCTTTTTACGCGCCATCAGGATCACGCCGTAAGCTCCTCCCGCCAGCGCGGCAAAAAACATGGCAAGCAGGCTGATCTTCCAGCCCATAAAAATCCCGCACGCCGCCATCAGCTTAATATCGCCGCCGCCAAATCCGCCGGCGATCAGCATAGCCAGCAGCAGCATGGGACCGCTGACACAGACGATTCCGATCAGACGGGAGACGAGACTGATCTCCGGGAATACAAAGATCGAGATCACGCCAACCAGTGCGGCGGCGATCACAAATCCGTCCGGAATCTCCATCGTATCCGCGTCTACAAATGCCACTGCAGTCAGAACCGCAAAAAAAGCAAACACAGTCAGCGCTTTCCACTGGAATCCGTACTGATATACGCTAAGCAGCGCCAGCATGCCGCCCAGCAGTTCCACAACCGTATACCGGGCAGAGACCGGCGCCTTGCAATACCGGCATTTCCCACGCAGGCAAAGCCAGCTTACCACCGGGATCATATCCAAACCCGACAGAGCATGTCCGCAGCGGGTGCAGTGACTGCGCCCCGTGATAAAGTTCATATGCCGCGGCACCCGATAAATAACCACATTCAAGAACGAGAAAATACACATCCCCGCCAGCGCGGCCAGAACCGCCTCTGTAATTTTTAAAAACAAGTCCATACAGACACCTCACTTCAATTGTTTAATCTCTTTCCAACCAACTGATGATTTCCTGCTCTAACTTTTTCCTTTCTTTTAGCATATATTCCATAATCTCGCTATATTTTCCCTGCCGCTGCAATACCTTTGCTTTCCTGATATCATTTTCATTCAGTAACTTTGTGTAAGAATCATATTTTTTCAACAGGTCGACGTCCATATGGATAGGTTCAAAAGGAATTTTTGTCCCCCGTTTCAAATGCTCAATAATATAAAATCCATCCGGATCGATGTCCCCGAAGTGAAACCACTTCTTCATTTTATTGTCATTGTAAATTTTTAATAATAATTGTTGTTTCAATCGATTATGATATCCGCTTAAAAAAATATAAAAAGAATCCTCTTTACATAGTCTGTTAAAAGATGTTAAATTTTCTACTGTCATAACTTTAGACGTAAAAATACTAATCCTATGTATATTTTTCAGTGTTCTTTCCGTAAATGCCACCGGCATATTTACATTGATCCGAAGCTTCTGTCCATCTGCAAAAGTCAGTTCTGCGTTTCCCTTAAAATAAACAAATGATGGATTCGACACCACATGATACTCTGCCAATATAATTTTTACTGCCTCTTTTTCATCGTCCACTCCCAACAACAATCCGTCAAAGTCCCCATACCTTTTCAGTAATCGATATACCCTGGCGCGATAAGACTTTTCCCATGATTTGCTATCTCCCAAAACAGCGATTGACAGTTCCCGTTCCAGTATCTCTTCCTGGTTTTCTATCAGAAATTTCCACAATCTCAGGATCTTACGGGCTTCCTCTATAGAAAATTCAGCTTTTTTCCCTTCCTCCAGGCGTTGGATCTGCTCCCTGCAAAAGTGATCCAATATTTCATGGTTCCCCGAATACTCCTGGTATAACTTAATTTGTTCCAGCTCTAACTGATACTTCTCTTTTCTTCCCAAAAGTTCATAGTAGACAGCCCACTTTTCCGGGTTAGCAACCAATTTTTCAATCACATGATTTTTCCGCTTAACAGCTAATAGTCCTCTCTCTTCGAGTTCTTTCATTTGTTGTTCAAAGTCATGAATAAGATTGATATCTGTAAAATCTGAATCGTATTCTGCAAAAATTTTAGACGGTACAACAGAAAATGTCTGTAACACTCGATTTTTCCCACGATATGTCCTGCTGTTTTCATACTGGTCCAACAGCAGCTCCATCGCAATTTTCTGCCATCTGCTAAGCGGTTTCTTCATTTTCTTTTACCAGTCCTTCTACCGCGTTGGTATATCTCCCCGTCATAACCAGACTTATTGTTGATTCAATATATGTGCCAACACTGCTGATTTTTTCCGGCGGCGCCGCATAAAATACCTGAAAGTGATTGTCACTTAGATATTTCACCATCTGTTCAATACGCTCCCTGGATAATGCAGAAAAAGCCTCATCAATGAAAGCAAGCCTCGCACAGCAAGTCTGACGCGGATAACACTGAAGTAAACTGGCTGCCAGAATAATAAAATATGGCGTCTGTTTTTCTCCGTTGCTCGCCGAGCCCTGCTTCTTTGAAAGATCAGAAATAATCTCTTTCTCCCCCTGTTTACTTACAATTTCCATATCGTATACAAAATACTTCCGGTAATCAGTATATTCTGATTCATCTTCTTCGTCCAGTATAATCCCCATGAATTCCTGAATATCCCGCTCCATCTCCTCATCTTCTCTTGCTGAATTCATGTAAACTTCTGGTGTATCCATATAATTTTCCATCTTTCTGCAGATACGAAAAAAAATCTCCCGATCAGGTCTTTCCTTCATCACAAATTTATAAGTATCATTGCCGAAAGGAAGCTGTTTCAGTTCCCGGTTAATCGCTGCGATTTCTTCCTTCGCGTCGCGGATCGTCTCATTAATCTCCGCAACAAAATCATTCATGAATGCACTCTCTAATTTTGACGACTGTTCCTCCAGCCTCTGTCTTGCATCTTCAATCTTTATGTTTGCAATATCTCTGTACTCATCCCTGAAAAATGGTATATATGCCACGCCTCTTTTATTAATATCAATCTCTGCCAGCTTGCAATACTCCAATTGTGCCGTCTCCATTACATGAACGCAGTCTTCTACCTCACTTTTTAAATTATGAACTGTTTTTTCTGTGATCACCTGCCAGCTATTCCGTTTCACTCTCTGCTTTTCATATTCCTCCAACATTGGTGCTTTCAGTTCTAAATGTTCCCGGCATTTTTCAGAATACTTCTGTTCCATAATAAAAATCTCGCCCGATAATCTCTTCAAGGTATTTTTCTCCACCTGTTCATCCTTTTCGCATCCTTTTATTTCTCCTATCAAAAAGTCTCGCAGGCCTCTTAATTTTTTCATTTCCCTTTCTGCATTTTCCTGCTCCTGTAAAATAGTCATAAAATCAGGCTTTTTGCGAATCTTATTAATCTCATCGGAGATATATTTTTTCTGTTCTGCCGCGCTTTCCAATGCCGCGGCAGCGTCAAAATGATAATTTTCTGCCTTCCAGTCTATCTGTTTCAATGCCGTGCGCTGCTTATATACCTGATCTTTTTGTTTCTGGATATTCTGCCTTTCTTTGAGTAAATCCTGTTTTTCTTCAGATGCTTTTTTTAACTGAATTTTTATGGCGTCCTGGCCCAAACAAAACTCTGTCTTTTCAACATTCATGTACGCTACTGCATAGCTTTTAGCAAGCATACCATTTTTCATCAGTCCGCCTTTTGGATAATTATGCAATTCCTGTAAGGAATCGCAAAGATGAATCCCATTCAGAAGATAATTTGCATATCTTCTGGCATAAACATTTGGTATTGCCAAAATTTCCGCCGCCGAACCTGGAGTTTCTTTGACATCCGGCAGTTTATCTGTGATTACCACATTTGCGTCATACAGTTTTCTTTTTTGTAAAATTTTCAGTGCATCATGGCAATATTTCCCATCTACAATGATGAAAAAACGCTTTCTTCCCAAAAATGTTTCAATCGCAGCACGCCACTCAGGATCCCGGATTTCCTGTACAAGTTCCGCAAAAATTTTGACTTCGGTATGTATCCCAGCTCTTTCCAGTTCCTCCTGAATAACCCGTTTAGACTCCTCTATCTCCTTAGGAAATACCAGGATATTCGCCTGAAGGCGCTTAATCTTCTCCTCCAGTTCCTCTACTTTCTGGTTCAATTTCTTTATAGTATCACTCAGATGCACGCATTCTTCCTCAAATATCTCCATTTGCTTCCCAGCCATCTTTGAGAGTTTTACAAACGCCTGTAATTTCCGGTCTGTTGAAAAACCGCTTTCAGCAATATGACATAAATATTTTTTCTCTTCCTCCGAAAACAATAAATACTGCTCAAGCCACTCCAAATTATCAGTCAGCTGTATTTGCAGACGTTTTAATCTTGCCAGACGCTCTTCCTGTTTTTTTATCTCCGCATCCTGTTTTTCCTTCTGCCGTTTTAGTTCACTCAAAGTCTCCTGCATTCCTTTAAACATATCATTATTCATCGCTATCCGATAGCGTTCTTCCGCATCTGCACAGCGACTGTCATAAACTTCCTTTTGTTCCTGCAGGCCGCCCATCTTTTGCTCAATTGCCTGAATCTGCAACCTTGCTTCTTTTTCTTTTTCCCTTTTTTCACGCAGTTCCTGATAACACAGCATCAGATCACGTATTCGGTAATTTCTGAGTTTGTCTTCATATTCTTCAATTTTTTGTTCTACTTCCTTCAATTTTATTTTACTGGCTTTTAAATTTTCATAAACTCCCTTTATCTGCTCAAACCTCTCCCTCTGCTCTCGCAGTTCTTTTAAGGACTCCACTTTCCCCGGTTCCAGAACACATTCCTGGATAAACTGATCGATATTATTTTCCGGATTAAAGGCCATCATTTTAACAAGCTTTGAGCGATATTTCGTCACATTACAGCGCAGGCCAAGCGCACGCAAAACCTGCTCCACACCTCTGTCTCTTCCGAAAAAGTCTGCTGATTTCAGCGGATGTCCATTGACGCTCAGTTCGTTTCGCGGGCAGATCTTAAGAAACTTTCCTTCTGTTTTGGTAAAATTTATCTGCTCTATCTTTACATTTTTGCAGACAAACCAACTACCCTTTGGCTGCGTTACCTCATTTGCAGATTCCATGCAGACACCTACCACAAGAAATTCGTTCTCTGTCGGAGACCAGAATTCCATCGCAATATAACTGACCACTTCTCCGGATCTTAAATACCTGGATGGACCATTGCTCTTTGTATCCCCCCGCACATAGGCCAATACAGTTCGATCCCGGTCTTTGGCAGCTTTATTAAACTGGGTATTGCCCGTAAGCAGATATGTCATTGCATCAAGGATCGTAGATTTTCCGCTGCCATTTACTCCGGTAAATAATGTAGAACCTTCCAATTTTACGCACAGTTTTTGGAATCTTGACCATTGTACCAATAGTAGTTTTGTTGCGTTTTTTCTATTCATCATCATCGCTCTCCTCCTCGTCCGATTCGATTTCATCGTTTCTTTCCAGCATCTTTTCTTGAGCGATTTCAGCAAACCTCAGGAATTCTGCACTGTCCAAGGCAAATTGGAGCGAAGGGTACAAACGAATCATACAATCTGCCTCTCCGATCTTCCCCTGTATATCTACAAGATTAAAACCGGCAAAAAGGTTGAGGATATCCGTTATCAATTTTTTGTTGTCGATCAACTCTTTTACGCCGTATTTCTCTAATTCAAAATTTAAATCTATCACAGAAACTAAAATGGTCGGTGAAAGACTCCCGGAACGGACACGGTCTGCGTACAATGTCCACAAACAGCACAATACGACACTCTCCACCTTTTTTAATGCTTTACGATTTGCCTGTATTTTTCCGTTTTCCCCCCTGTCCGAACAATTGCGCAACATGATGACACCATTATCCCGGTCAACAATAATATCAAAGCCTATATAACCAAAATAAACAGAAAACGGTTCCGGCCTTTTGGAGATAAAATAATATGCTCTCTTATTCTCTTCGTCTTTATCGCGCACAATAAATGTTGTTTTCAACAGTCTCCTGCACGATTTCTGAAACAGATCTTTTTCTGCAGAAGTATAATGATCCCAATAATCTTCAATATTCAAGACTTTTCCTCCTTCGTAATATCAAATCTACGCAGAAGCATAGAGTTTGTCTCCAAGTAACCATCCAACAACTGCACTGTAAATCCATTCTCATTGCTATATGCAACGGCAGACAAGGCGCACAGTAAGTCCCGTTTACTCTGTAACGGCAGATTCTCGCAGCTCACAGTTTTCTCCCCGGCCATTACATTTTCCAGATACGCTTTCATTTTTTCCTTCGCATATGGATTATATGCTTCCCTTTCCTGCTCCTCTCTCGCTCTCCTGAGATCTTCTTCTGTCATTTCTTCCAGTTCGACGGACGTTTCTTTATTGATCGTCTGCGGTTTTCTCGGATACCGGATCGAACTCGTATCAATAAACTCATTTTTATTTAGGGAAAACAAATCCTGCATTTCACTCGGAATCTCTTCCTTCCAGCCGATTTCATCCATCTCATTGACAATATATCGCAGCGTCTGCTCTACATTTCCTCTCATGTCTGCCTCACGGTTTCTGAGAAACCGAGCTCGTCCAATAGCAATCTGCAAATATACGTTTATCTTATGTTTAATACTTCTCATGATCCGGTCATAGTCTTCCACAAGAAATTGTTTCGTGGTCTGTATCATATCAATAACGTATTCTTTTGCCTCGTTTTCCCCCAGTTCTTCCTCCGCTGCGCATCCGATCACTAACAATTCACTCAGCTCCGAGTCATTCTGAATTTCTTCCAGTTTTCGTCTAATAAAAGAACGATAAATATGTATATTCTGCTGTTTTGTCAATCTTGCATATTCACGTATAAAACTGCCATCACAATATTCCAGTAAATTTTCTGTCAAGCTTTCCAGGCTTTCTTCCTTTACCATTTTTTCTATAATTTTTTTAATGAACGTGGCAAGCCTTTTTAGAGCTTTTGACAAAAGTCTGGCATTTCGATAAACATTTCTTAACCCGTCCACATATGGATCCTGACTCCATTGTTCCGCGTTTTGCAAAATATTATATATATTAAATACATAACTTGAAAACTCTTCACGCTCCGGTCTGATCAATCTCTGCAAAAATTCCGTCAAAAGGATTCCCTGCTCCGTCATAATAATATTTTTTTCATAAGTAGCATCATCGTTGTCTTCTTCCAACCATCCAATTTCTTTTGAGCAGAATTTTCGTATGATTCCGTTTGCCATGTCGTTATAATTCTTGCTGTCGCCCGATTCCAGATCCTGTTCGAAAAAATCAACATGATTTTCCAGTAAATATGCCGCGAGCGCATCCCTGATCCGACTGCGTGAAATGCGATAACTGATCTCACGATCATACTGCTCATAAATCACCTGCAAACAATCCGCATAAACATGATTATTGCTTACACTGGCCAGACAGTTAAAAAATCCAGATGGAATCCTGTCAAATAAATTAATCATAGTTCGCCTCAATATCCGATCTTATCTTTTCTCCAGAGATCTGTTATAAAAACGCTTGAACAATTAATACTTCAACTTGAATAATTAATACTTCAACTTGAATAATTCTTTTGTTACAAATAAAAAATATGCCGTCCTTTTCTTTGCTTTCTCAGCAAGCCCTTTTTTATCATCCTGTTCAATGCGACAGATGCTCCCTGCAATGTCGTAATGTCAGTAATTTCAACCACCTGCTGTGCAGTGATCATTCCATTTGCCCTTACAAAATTATAAATCTTCTGATCTGTTTCATTCAAAATTATCTCTGTTTCCAGCATATCCTGTATCGTCATTTGTTCCGGCTGTATTATATATTCATCATTAAGATGATAAGTTGTCCATCGTCCTTTTTTTTCAGGAATCAACATCCTGTTTTCAACCAGTTGATATAAATATTTACTCACATCAGCAGGCTGTTCTTCCAGCACCGTTTGTATACGGGCATTTGATACTTTCCCCTCAAGATATGCATTCGCAAGTATAATTTGTTTCTTTGAAGACAAATGTTGATAATTAATCCCAAATTTTTTTAATAAAAATTCTGTACATTCTTCCGGCATTAATGATATCGTCCACAATTTCAATTCTACATGCTGCAGTTCCTGGTCATAATATAAATCAGGCTGCCTCCATTTTTCCATCCCCCATGCTTTCAGAATAGCAGGAAAACCGGATCCAATATTATCACCTAGTCCAATCATCCGAAACATATTCTGAATTTTAGGATTTCTGGCAACAGAGTGCCCTCCCTCATATATAGCATGTACAGGCAATTTCAAATTTCCTGGATTTGAAAAGAAAAATCCATTTTCTTGTTTTATAACTTTTAAGATCCCGGCACTATAATAATCGGCATGAATAACCATATTAACGATAGCTTCTCGCACAGCCTTATGGACTGCTGTATCATCCTGACGAGTCATTCCTTCCAGCCGGAAAGGCCTCTTTATATCACTGACTAATTTTGGCAACACCTTTTTTACAAAATTATATAGATTATTCTCCCAACTTCCATCATATGTTAACCGATCGCTCCATCTGCTTTCTCCCGCTAAATTCGTCTGATCAATATAATCCATACGAATATTGTCAAACCGCTCCCTAATCGCCAAACCTTTTCCAAACATCAGCAAGCCGGCTACCGTAAGACATTCCCTTTTTGTTATTCGATCAACCGTATAACCTCCAAGATTTCTTAAAAAATCCTTATCATCTGCGCCATTCCATATATGCTCTGGATTATGTAATTCATATTCCATTCTATATGCTTTTAAAGTATTTACATCAATATCATCCATTGTAAATCCTTCCAAAAGAGATCCATCAATTCCAAAATCAGATGCATCCCTCATCATCGCCTTTACTTCTCCCTCTGTGCAATGATAGTCCCCCCTCATAATTTCTCTTATAGCTTCCTTTCAATGGATTTTCATTCAAATATACAGGACGATACCGATAATCTGCCTGTGGAACTTCTATCCATATAACATTACACCCATTTATTCGGCAAACTCCAACATTATCATCCAACAAAAGATTTGCACTGACTTTTTTGCTATTGATCGTATCCCAAAAACTTTTTATCATTTTTTTTGGATTACTTAAATTACAAAAAGTATATCTTTTCTCTAACTCCGTTTCTTTTAAGTGTTCCTCTATGCCAAGCAAAATCACACCCCCCGCTTGTATTAGCAAATGAAGAATATGTTTCCCAAAGCGAATTTGGAATACCTCCTTCTGCTTTCTTACATTCAAGAGTAATCCGTTCCCCATATTTTAATAAATCCAGAATCTGCTTATCTGTCACTGTATATCCTCCAATTTATTTCATCAATATTTATAGAATTTTTCTTGCCGCTTCACGGAAATTCTTCCAATCACCTTACAGACCGCCACACCTGCCAGCGTGCTCACCGCCGTAGCGATCATGGCCGGAAATACCACTGCCGCCGGATTGACGCTGCCGTACTGACTGCGGTAAGCGATCACATTGACCGGGATCAGCTGCAGGGACGAAATGTTTAAGATCAGAAACGTACACATCTCGTCGCTTGCCGTACCTTGTTTTCTGTTCGTGCCGGGAAGCCGCCCTTTCCGGCGCTCCTCTTCCAGATTCCCCAGTTCCTCCATCGCGCGCAGTCCTGCCGGCGTTGCCGCCCATCCCAGTCCCAGAATATTCGCGATCATATTCATGGTAATATGGGCCGCTGCCGGATGCTCCAACGGCAGATTGGGAAACATCCACCGTACAAACGGGCGCATTTTCCGGGTCAGACTCTCGATCAGTCCGGCTCTTGAAGCGATCTCCATACAGCCGCACCAGAATCCCATCACGCCCAGCATCGTAATACACAGCGTAACCGCTTCTTTCGCGGACTCCAGACAGGCGTTCCCCACGGCCTCCACGTTACCGGTCAAAAAGCCGTAGACTACGCCGCCTACGACCATAACCGCCCAGATCCAATTCAACATTTTTCTTTTCTCCGTTTTCTATCGCTTATTCCATCTTATAGAAAACGAAGCGGGATTATACCCGTTATCCTTATACCTGTTATTGTATCTCTGTTATTTTTGAAAAAATCCTTTGAGCTTATGGATTGTCTTTCCGATCCGGGAACGAACCGGACGCAGACGCAGCCAGACCGTGCTGTACAGCCGGTAAGCGGGATTCCTGACCGGGCAATACTTCCCCTTACGGATAAAGCCGGTCAGAATGCCTTTCATCTGTTCCGCTTTCAGCGGCCCTTCGATCTCTTTCTGATTATCTCCCACCAGATAAAAACCGCTGCCGTCCCGTTTCCAGATCCGATGCAGCACCAGGATGCTCTGTTCCCGCCGATACAGGACCACATCCCCCCGTTTCAGTTTCGCGGGATCCGTAACCGGCTGCACGATCGCCGCGTCCCGTCCCGGCAGAAACAGCGGGTACATACTGTAGCCCTGCGGCTGAAACTGAACCGTCTTTCCTTCCCGCAGCATCTTCTCAATATCAGCTTTCGCTGTTTGTTTTGCTTCCATGGCAAATCCCCCAATTTTCACAATTTCAGTCTATATTTTATTGTAGCATTTTCTTTTTGGAAATGCTATAATGATTTTATAGAAATTCAGGAGGAGGAAACTGTGAATCTTCACGCCGGGGGGTTCTGATCATTCACACAGAGTTTTATGAAACAACACGAAGGATTTTTACTGCGGGAGATCGCCGGTGTTCCCTATCTGCTCCCATACGGGCAGCAGATCGCGGATCACTTCCGCGGGATTCAGATCAATGAAACCGGCGTTTATCTCTGGAATCTGCTGGCGCAGGAACGGAGCCGGGAGGAACTGCTTACCCTGTGCGCCGAACACTATCAGGCGTCGCCGGAAGAACTTCCGGAATTGCGGCAGGATATCGATTCCTTTTTGTCCCATCTGATCGCTTTCCGAATGATCGAGCCGGATGAATCCGCCAATTCCGGGGAAGTGATCTATTATCTGCAGATCGGGGGTATCCGGATTCACCTGATCGGTCCCAAAAAAGCCTATTCCAAAGAATTTGAACCGTTTTCGGTACCGGCTTTTTCCGACGCCGATCTGACCGTAGTATTACATATCGGGACTGCCGGTTTTCATAAAAACGGGCAGTTATTGATCCGCAATCAGGAGCTTTCCGTCTGTGAGCGGGACGATGAATATCTCTTATTTTTCCCACAGGCGGAACAGATTCTGGAAGCGCACCTGGATAAATCCGGCGCGTTTGCCCATTTTTACTGTATGCCGCCGTTCGCTTCCGAGTCATTTATCTATGACTTTTTCCACGCCATTCGGCTGTGTTTTCTTTATCTGGCGCAGCAGCGCGGCATGGTTGCCCTGCATTCCGCATCTATTTTATACCGCGGAAAAGCGTGGCTGTTTTCCGGGCGTTCCGGCATGGGGAAGTCCACCCATGTAAATCTCTGGAAGGAATCAGTCGGAACCCCTGTTATTAACGGGGATCTGAACCTGATCGCAGTCAGTGACACCGCTCCCGCAGTCTGTGGGATTCCCTGGTGCGGAACCTCCGGCATTTCTGACCCCAAAACTTATCCCCTGGGCGGGATTGTTCTGCTGCATCAGGCATTCACGGATCGCTGTACGGAGCTGCAAGGAGACCGAAAAGAACTGCTGGTTTCCCAGCGGCTGATCTCTCCATCCTGGACTCCTGCCCTGTTTGACGCCAATCTGCGCCTGATTCGACAGCTGGCAGGCCAGATTCCGGTGTACTATCTGGAGTGTACCAAAGGGCCTTCTGCAGTAGAGGCTATTAAAACAATGATCGATAAAGGACTGGCACTGACGGAGGAAAAGAATCATGCCTGATCTGAAATATATCAAAAAACGAATCCAGGAAGGCATGTTAAAAGACATGTGGCGGGAGACGAAATGGATCTACCAGTACGCCAAGCACTACTGGCCGGCCATGATCTTCTATACGCTGCTGGGAATCGTTACTTCTGTCGTAGGACTGCTTTCCAGTTTTGTTTCCAAAGATCTGGTCGACATCATTACGGGACATCAGACCGGTGCTCTGCTTCGGACATTCGCTATGATGATCGGGCTGACGATAGGCAGTATGCTGATGAATCAGGCCACCAGCTACGCTTCCAACTGGATCAGCATGAAGGTGGACGCCACGATCAAGGCCGATATTTTTTCCAAAATGCTGATCACGGACTGGGAATCCATCACCGCCTATCACACCGGAGATCTGCTGACACGCTGGAGTTCTGATGCTTCGAATATTTCCAGCGGGATTTTAAGCTGGGTGCCGAATCTGATCATCAATCTGTTTAAATTTTTCAGTGCTTTCTTTGTTGTGATCTATAATGACGCGACGTTTGCCATCTTCGCCATGCTGGGCGTTCCGTTTACGCTTCTGATGTCGAAAACATTGATGAAACGTATGGTGAACAACAACAAGCGAAGCGCCGCTATGAGCGCGAAAATGTCCGGTTTTAATCAGGAAGCATTTTCCAACATTCAGACGATCAAAGCGTTTGACCTGATCAAATACTACAGCCAGCGGCTTCGGCAGCTGCAGTCTGAATATATCGGCATGCGGCTGGAATTTCAGCGTATGTCTATTGTAACCTCCATTATTATGTCCATCGTCGGACTGCTGGTTTCCTACGGTTCTTATGGCTGGGGTATCTATCGGGTATTTTCCGGCGCTATTTCTTACGGCAGCATGACGATGTTCCTGTCGCTGTCCGGTACCTTGACCGGAGCCTTAAACGCGCTGATTTCTATGGTTCCCAGCGCAATCGGGCTGATGACATCCGCCGGACGTCTGATGGATATTCTGGATATGCCGCAGGAGGACTACAGCCACGAAGAAGAAGTTGCCGCTTTTTCGGATGCCTATGTACAAACCGGGATTCATTTACAAATGGAAGATATCACCTATGCGTATAAAAACAGCGCTAATGTATTTGAGCACGCTTCCATGGAAGCGCATCCCCATGAGATTGTAGCACTGGTCGGTCCGTCCGGAGAAGGCAAGACCACTATGCTCCGGCTGCTGTTATGCCTGCTTCGTCCGCAGTCCGGCAGCTTTAGCTTATACGGGGAATCTGAACCCTCTAACCCGATCCTGCAAAAAGCCGGTCTGCAGGAACCTCCTGCTCCGGTCGGGAAACGGGAGACGATTCCGCTGACACCGGCCGCCAGAAAACTCTTTTCTTATGTTCCTCAGGGCAATACCATGTTTTCCGGTACAATTGCGGAAAATATGCGCAGCGTCAAACCGGACGCTACGGACGAGGATATCGTCAGCGTCCTGCAGATGGCTTGTGCCTGGGATTTTGTAGAACGGCTCCCGGACGGCATCAACAGTGAGATCAAGGAACGGGGCGGCGGTTTCTCCGAAGGGCAGGCGCAGAGGCTTTCGATTGCCAGAGCGCTGCTTCGAAAATCCCCGATCCTGTTGTTGGATGAAGCCACTTCCGCGCTGGATGTGGCAACGGAACGAAAGGTATTAAAGAATATCATGCATGACGGTTACCCGCGCACCTGTATCGTTACTACGCACCGACCGACCGTACTGAATCTGTGCAGCCATGTCTACGCCATCCGGCAAAAACAATGCGCTCTGCTGACAAAAGAAGAGATCAAACAGATGATCGATGATTTTTAAAAACAGATAAGTCCTTTCATCAGGCCGTATCATTATAAAAGGTCTCCTGTGATCAGTCCGATCACAGGAGACCTTTTGGGCTGTCTCTGCACAAAATTAACAAGTCCATATAATTCTTCTGTTACATATTAAAGTCTGTTACCGGATCGTCCGGTTTGTAGCCCTTTGCTTCCCAAGAGGGCTTCCGCTTTCCGTTGTCTACATCATAGCTGGCTGCATTGCCGGACTCCACATAGTGCGTCTGTAATCCGCAGGCAGACTCTGTATACGCCGGACACCCCAGACATCCAAACTGTTTCTTGTATCCGCGAGTGCCTTCTGTCCAGTACGAATAATCCGGCGCCTGCCATACACCATTCATGTAAACGCTGTCACACTTGATCCCGCCAGTCCCGTTAGCGTCAGCTGCCGGTGCGCCGCTGGCAGCATACACGCCCTCTGCCAGTTCATCCATGGTCAATACCACCGGTTTTGTATACTTCTCCATTCCTCTCACCTCGTTTCCGTTTATGATTTATGTATTTGTATTTGTGTTATCTTTTATCATACCTTTAATTGTCTGTTTTGTAAATGCACGTGTCTGCCAAAATATTCGTCCTTTTTTTGTGAAAAATGCAAAATTTGAGTTTGTATTTGTCTTTGATTTTAGTAAAAATATTATTTTTTCAGCTTTGTGTGCATTACACAAAACATATCCTTACATCTTTTTTTCCTTTAATATTTCTTCCACTTCTTCTTTATCTTTTTCTGTTACACGGCTAATCTCCGAAGCTGTCATTCCATTTTGGTGCATCACCCAAATCAAATGTCCTTCTCCCTGACTGACTCCTTGACTAAATCCCTGACTGACTCCTGCCGCCTTCGCTTCTTCCATCATCATATCCAATGCCAGACACATATCTACTTCCTCCTCGTCTTTCTTTGCTTCCTCCGGGAACCGGCTGTTTGTATGGCTCTCGATCACATGGATCGCCTCCCGGCTCACCGCATGCGCATGCCGGTCCTTTCGCACCGCTCGTTCCAGCTTCTCCCGGTCTTTTCCATACCGGAGCCACTTAAACACCATCCCCAAGTCCGTCCGGAACAGCTCCAGTTCTTCCTCCCTCATCCGGTGCGGGTCGATCAGGTGGATCTTATAATCCTGGATCCAAGGCTCTAACCGCCGGTCCCGGATCTCTAACATCTCCCGCAGGCTCACCGGGCCGTCCCACGCCTCCTGCGACAGGTTTAAGACTGCCGTGATCACCGGCAGGATCCGTTCGCCCCGATGGATCCCGGACAGGAATTCTTCCGGGCCATCTCCGTAGTCGTGTTCCTGCCTGTGCAGCCTCCCGAGGTCCTCCACCTGTTTGGTATAGGACAGACTGTCATACAGCATATTCCGAACCGGCATGGCGTAATGCGTCTTCGCCTGGGCATCGATCCCGAGCAGGAGATAAGCTGCCTTTCCGTCCTCCCCGGAAGAGAGCACCTTGATCTGATCCCGGATCCGTTCCAGGGCAAGCCCTTTTCCCGTCTTTCCGTAAGGGACTGCGGTCTCTACCGGGTCCAAAGGGGAAAGCAGCTCGGGACGGATCTCCTGTCTGCCCTGATAGAGCAGCATATTAAAGAGGTCCGCGAACACTGCGCTGTTCCCGATATACTGTTTTGCGTAAATATCTTTTTTGCCCATCCGTTTACCTCCATTATACCTGATTATTTTTATAATGCAATATATTATTTCTTTTTATTGATTTATTTCTAATTTCACTTATTGCTATTCTTCGTCTTTATTTGTTTATTATAATATCTTATATATCTCTTTTTGTCAATATAAAATTTAATATATTTTTAAGAATCAATATGATATTTCACGAATGTCTTTTTTACTTAACAATCCTATCCCTGTATTTGAGAAACAAGGAAATAAAAAACGCAAAAAAAAGAGTGGTATTTCAAATGAATACCACTCTAATAATGAATAAAAAGAAAAAGGTGAGGTCTTACGACCTCACCCTTGTACAACTACGATTAATTAATAGGATGATTATAAGCGCATTTATGATCACAAGATAACGTTGCACCGGTAATTGCTAATCCTTCGCGAGCTTCAACAGTTATATCAGATAGTCCAATATCTTCCGGCCCACCATTACTATGATAGTTAAATGTAATTTGCAATGTTGGTGTATTGTCTCCTCCTGTCAGAGTGCCATTTGAACTGGAAACACCTATAAATTTAACCGGCTGATTAAAGCTGAGAGTCAGCATCTGCTCACTACTATGATGCTTATCAGCTGCATTGTGAGTAGCACCTACATGAATCACATAATTAGGACGACCGAGCTCCGGGAACTGAGAAATATAAGCGTTAACAGTATAGCAATCGCCGCTTGCTGCATATACGCCTTCTGCCAGTTCCTCATTTGCCAATACCATTGGCTTAACGTACTTTTCCATTACTTAAAACCTCCTTTTCTTACCATCTTTCATGTTATCATATTGTTTATGTAATCTGAATATTTACGCTACTCTAATCTTAAAGCAAGAATTTCCATCTGTAAATATTAATAATCAACAAAAAATCACTATTTTTTTTAGCTATTTTGTATAATCTCTTTGAAACAGATGCATCTGTTCTATCAACCGGCTCCTGTCGCCTGCTTTTTTTAAAATCTCTATTGTAGATATGTTCCGTATCTTCTTATTATTATACAGAAAGCGCAGAAGCGTAAGCGGCCAGAGTACGGGCCACAGCCAGATATGTTTCCCTGCGTTGGGATAATTCAGGCGCATCTGATGATGAAATTCCCGGATATAGTCGGAAATCCGATTGCTCCGCAGCACCACCATCCGGTCTTTTTCGGATTTTCCAAACTCCTCCGCATCCAGGATCTCCATCAGAAATTCCCGGCAGACCGACCGCGAATTCAGCACACAGAACAAGCCGCCTGCAAAGAAAATCCTGTCATTCTGCAGCATCAGCCCGTCCGGACCGGCCCCACGCAGGCCCAGATAATGAACGCAGACGGAAGTGATCATTCGGGAAAACCCGACCAGTCTCGCTTCCCGAAGCAATTCCAGATATAACTTGATCTCCGCCGTATCCACCGGACGGTTCCAGAATACCACCCAGTCGCACAACAGCTTCAGACCAAAGCCCGAACGCAGAAAATGCTGCAGCATATGCAAAAGAAGTTCAAACGCCAGATAACCGTCGGACAGGACCGGCAGGGTTACGCCCATGATATCCTTATCCTCCACATGCGCCGCCATTTTCGGGATCAGCTTCTTTAAATACCGGTTGATCCGCTCATTGTCAAAGGGCTCCGCCAGCAAAATATGCATTTCCAGTTCTATTCCATCCGGGCCCTCCATCGCCAGATGGTGATTGGCAGTCTGCTCTTCCAGAACCGTAAATCCGTTCTTCAATAAAATATGCTTTGCGGCCTCCAAAGTTTCCGCGTCTAACAGCAGAATATCCACATCGCCGGATTTGCGCAGTTCCGGCACCGGATAATACATGGCTGCGGACGCTCCCTTCAACAGTACCGCCGGTATCTGATTTTCTTTCAGCAGATTTAACACATACTTACTGAAAAACAGTAAATGATAGCTCTGCAGTACAACCTTTTGACTGCCGGCCTGAATCTGCGCCATCTGCGCTTCCGAAACCGGCTGTTTTTCCAGAACCGGATATAAAAGCGGCAGGATCTTATGGCGCTCCGCCTGATCGATCAGCTGCTCCCAATCCGGCTCTGCATGCCGAAATCCCCAGTTTCTCCCGGATAACGCCGGAGCAATCATCGAAAGCATGGCTTTTTCTTCATAAGTGATCTGTCTCATGTTCTTTTCCTCCGCTTATTCACCAACTGTTTTAATTTCCCCAGCAAGAAACGGAATTCCTTGTTCCTGATATAGCACAGCAGGAAAATCAGATTGGGGATCAGAATACAGATCAGCAGCCGAATGCCCAGAACCGCCCATATCGTTCCGTTTACCGTAACGCACAGGAAATCCGCGGCGGCCCATGCAATGCCGATGATCAGCGTATAAATCCCGTAACGCAGAAAATAATTCCAGACGGAACATTGCAGATGATGTTTATACAGTACCCACGGTTCTACCCAGACGGAAGTCAGAAGAGAACTGAAGAGCGTACCCAGGAAAACGCCTACCGTTCCGAAATGCTGCGCCAGCACAATGGAGATCACCAGATTGAGCACGGCCTCGGCAATGGATTTATAGCGGTCATACCAGAACAGCCCCAGCGAATCCCGGAATACCAGCGTTGCCTGCCGCATTCCTGTGATAAAGAAATTCAGACACAATACAAAGACAACGGTCTTGCCAAACAGATATTGTTTTCCAAAGCTGATCTCCACAAACGGATTCAGCAGTTCATACAGGCAGATTGCCGCAAATCCGTACATCCACTGGCCGATAAAGAAAGACGCTTCAAAGATCCGTTTTACCCGTTCTCTGCCTGCCGTTACGCCCAGATTCCCTACACTCGCGGTGATTCCCTGGAACATCTGATTTAACACCTGACGGACCGAACCAATCAGCAGATAATAGTTGGAATAACAGCCGACGCTTACGATTCCCACAATAGAGGAGAGCAGCAGATTATCCGTATTGTTTACGACCACCGTTCCCACCTTGTGCATCAGCATCGCGCGGATGTTCTGGAAAATATTGTGTTTCTCTTCCTTTTCAAGCGGCTGTACCTTTTTATCCTTTAAATACGGATATAACTGATTCGCCTTTCTGGAAATACACAGATTATTCCCCAGCGTACAGATCAGATAGATCGTCAGAAACAGAATAAAATTTTTGGTCCACAGCAGGATCACGATCTGCGCCACATCCTGGATAAGCAAAAACACCGTCTGGTAAATCACGCCGACATACAGCATCTGATGCGCATCGATCAAAGTCCGCTTGTAGATCAGCAGATAGGAGCAGACCGAATTCGCCAGATACATCAGATAAATGAGGATCAGATGGTCCACTTCCGGCTGATTTTTGATCAGAACGTCCATAAACGGAATGATCGCCAGCCCCGCCACCAGCACGATCGCCGCTACGATCCGGTAGAACCAGCAGTACATCCGCATCAGGGATTTCTGTTTTTCAATATCCTTTTCGGCAATGGGTTTATAAAGCGCATAGGTGATCGCGGTCCCCACGCCCAGCTCCGACAGCGCCAGCACATTTAAAATATCCGAAAACAGTCCGTTGACGCCGACATAGGCTTCGCTCAGCACATGGGTAAATACCACTCTGGTAATAAATCCCATTAAGATCGCTATGATTCTGGACGCCATGGCCGCCGTTGTATTCCGCATGGAATATTCCGTTCTGCTCTGCTCCTGTTCCATTTTCTACGGCTCCTTTAGCTTATCATTTCTCAAATGAACACGGGGACGGCAGGATCTCTGCGAATGCCCGGTCGATTTCTCTGCTGACGCGCTCAAATTCAATCGGCACGTTCGCGTCGTTGACACAGAGCATCTTTGCTTTCTGTCCCTTGATCGCCTTAAATAAGGCCTGATTGCTGTTATCTACATTAAAATACCGGAAATTTTTCTGCACATTCTTCGGATAGAAATTACCGCTTAACTTCTGCCATTCCCGGAACAGATACGGCGTTACATCATCATTATTCCGGAAACGGTGTCTGGAAGTTTCCTCCAGCACATCTTTTTCCTTCTCCCATATCTCCCGGTAGGTTTGTTTACAAAAAGGCATCGCGCCATGCACGGTATAGAGTCCCGTATAGAGCGGGAACGCCATCTCCAGCAGATTATAGAAGAAATACAGCGGCGGATAACCGATCTTAAAATAAGCGCCTGGCTGCTTTTTTACATTTTCCCGTTTGTTGAAATACTTTGACAGAATCAGCGTATTATTTAAATACAAGTGTGACATAACTGGATTCGCCGGATTGGCGACCACCGGCTGAAACGCCAGCATATCGCAGGGTTTTCCATCCCGGAAAAAATCTGATTTATGCAGCGGACTGGTAAGAAACATATCGTCATTAAAATATACAAACTGTTCCGACAGGCCCTCTATCCTGTGAAAATACAACTCCAGCACATTGCTGTTAAATACCGGCAGAAATTCCCGCGGGATATAATCCTCATGCCGTACAATATGCAGTTTTGGGTTGTCGGTATTCAGCCAGGACGGCAGATGTCCCCATGTGATAAAATGAATCTTTCTCACCCAGGGCGCGTATTTCTCTACGCCACGGAACCAGTATTTTAACAGTCCCCAGTCCCGGTAACGTTCTTCCCTGTCATCTGTCTCCTGTTTTGGCTGATATTTCGCTTTTTCCGCACGCCACGCCGGGTCTCCGCCGTCCACCCAGGTAATGACAAAATCAATCGGTCCCTGTTTTTGCTGCTGCATTGTAAATCGCCCCTTTCAAATTGATCCGGTTCATGTTATACTGTGTTTATTCAAATTGTATCCTTATTTTTGTATAGAGAAAGGTCTGCTATGAAACAACAAACCCATTCCGGACACAAACGGTTTCTGTTCGTATTTCTGATTCTGATCCTGCTGGCCGCTGTCGGCGCAGGTGTTTTTCTGTATATCCGCTTTCTGCGGGTTTCCTATCGGCCGGATTCTTATGCCGAATCCGCAGAGCCGCTCTCCAATCCCTATTGCGGCTATTTTCATCTGTACGGTTACCGGCTGTCGGAGGACGGCACGGAACCTGTCGTTAAATGGAGCAGTCAGATGCTGGAGCACGACCACCAGCAGCTGATATTGCTGCAGATCAATCTGCGCAATTATTCCGACGCCCCGCTCAGTGATTCGGCACTGGAACAGTTAGACTGCCTGCTGTCTCAATTTACCGCCGCCAATAAACAGCTCATTCTGCGTTTTCTTTACGACTGGGACGGGAAAGCCAAAGAGACAGAGCCCGCTTCAATCGAACAGATCGAAGCCCATATGTCGCAGACCGCTCCCGTTGTCAATCGCTATGCCGGTCATATTCTGATGCTGCAGGGCGTTTATACCGGAAACTGCGGGGAAATGAACGGTACCAACTACGGTTCCGCCGAAGATATCAGCCGACTGATGGATCACCAGGCGTCTGTCACGGATCCCCGGATCTATCTGGCTGTCCGCACGCCTTCCCATCTGCGTACGATCCTTGCGAACAGTTCCCTGACCGCTGCTTCCGGTTCCAATCCGCTGACCGAACGTCTGGGATTATACAACGACGGCATGCTGGGTTCCGTCTACGATCTGGGCACCTATGACGATACCTCATTTGAAGACCGCGCCGATACCGGCGAAAAAGGTACCCGGGAAGAAGAGATCGCCTATCAGAACGAGCGATGCATGATCGTTCCCAACGGCGGGGAAACGGTACTTGACAATCCGTACAGCGATTTTGAGAACGCTGTTTCCGATCTGTCCGATATGCATGTCTCCTATCTGAGCTGCGACCATGACGCCGCAGTCCTGAATAAATGGAAATCTTCTGTTTATTCCGGCAATGACTGCTATGACGGCATGAGCGGTTATGACTATATCGGAACCCATCTGGGGTACCGTTATGTACTCCGCGCTTCCGCGCTTACTTTTGATCCCCTTTGGGATGAGACCGCTTCGCTGTCCCTGACGATCGAGAATGTCGGCTTTGCGCCTGCCTACCGCAGTTTCTCCGCCTCGGTTACGCTCACAAATACGCAAACCGCCGAATTTACACAGATTCCGCTTGCCATTGACACCACCGCGTTATACGGGAAAACAGACTATACCGTCACGCTCCCTCTCCGCGAGCTGCCAAAAGGAACCTATACCGTTTTCTTAACCATGACGGATCCGGATACCGGACTTCCGATTTACTTTGCCAATACCGCAGCGGGACCTGATATCCCGGAAGTCACGCTCGGCACGCTTACGGTCTCATAAACCGTCCCAGCCGGATTCTGCCGTCCGCTTCTGCCGGATTGGCAAACCGGATCGGTCTGCCGTCCTGTTTCCTCCGTACGGCAAGGTATAACATCTCTTCCTTCGGGATCAGGGTAACGGTCTCCGTTCTGCGGATTCCGCAGTCCCATGTACGGATATCCCAATCCAGCGGTTCCTGCAGCTCTGTTCCGTCAGAACCTTTTCGGATCAAAACCGCTTCCGCCTCCTGATAGAAATTGGCAAATCCCAGATTTTCTATCTGAACCGTGATCTGATACTGTTCCTTTTTTAAATGTGAAACCGATATACTGCGGATACAGAACCGATAACCAAGATGCCGTCCGATATAATCCAGACCGCTGATTCCGTTCCACACTCCCTTTTCTTCCCATACCGCGGACGCCCACAGTTCTAACAGCCGGGCATCGTGCAGGCGGTTTAAATATGTCACATGCATACGCCGCAGTCTGTCTGCCGCCCGCTGTAACGATCCGGCATCCGATCCCTGCGCCGTTTCCTCCAGAACCGCCTCGCCGCCATTTGGCACATATCTGCAGAGAGCGGCTTCAAATTCCAATTCATCTTCCGGCTTCCAGGCTTCCCACCAGCCGGCGTTTTCTCTGGGCTTTACGCCAAACGTCCCCAGATTGCTGGAAGAGCCTAAGATCCCATCGTCAAACAGACCGATTTGCAGTCCAAAAGAAAGATTTTCATATATTTTTCGAGAATGAAGCTGCCGCCAGTACATGGGCCTGCGCACCGCCAGAAATGGTCTGCCGCCCGTATGCGCCTCATAGACCGCATACAGTTCCCGAAGATTTTCTCTCGTCAGAAACCGGGACGTATGCATTTCTCCCCAGCTTCCCAGCAGCATCCCCTGATAGATCAGAATATGATCCGCGTAAGCGGCTGCCAGTTCCGCAATCTGCTGAAAATGTTCTTTTACCTGCGCAAATGAATCCGGTTCCCGCTGCAGTCCGTTTCCTTCCCGGTCATAGACCGCCCGCAGGATCATATCTTTGCCGCGATCCGTAAAAAAGCGCAGGATCTGATTCATATGCAAAAGTCCGGCTTCATCAATTCTCTGCGTTCGGTATGCGTGGAGATCCAAAATGACCAGTACGAGACTTTCTTCCCGTTCCATACCGGCTTCCGCGTCCATAAGCGCCGGCTGTGCTTCTACACAGAACGGATAGATACGGTACCAGCCTCTTGCCGGATTCCGCAGTTCTTCGACCGATTCCGTAAGATCGCCCGGCTCCCAGTTCCATTTCTCTTTTCTAAACAGAAGCATCATCTGCCGCGCCCACATCTATCTTTAAAATTTTGACGCGGATCATTACCGCGATGATCGAGAACACCATACGGAACATGTAAATAATCGGTTTCAGACCGGAATGCATACTGGTTCCCTGCGTCCGCACATGCATGACTGCCGGAATTTCTTTCAGCCGGTAACCCAGCAGCGCCATCTGCATGATCATATTGGCGTCCGGGTATTTGTCGTCGAAATGATTATATTTGGAATAAAACAGCACCGCTCTTCTGCCAAGTCCCTGCAGGCCGGTAGTCGGATCGGTAAATTTCTGTCCCGTTCCCCAGTAGATCATTTTCCGAAACAGCGCCATCGCGAATTTCTTCACGGCAGATACCGGATATTTCGGACTCCCTTTTGTAAAACGGGAACCCAGTACGATATCCGGGTACAGCCCCTTTTCATCCGGGGTTGTCAGCGCCTCATACAGATTTTTGATATTGCAGACGTCATGCTGTCCGTCCGCATCCATCTGAATCACATATTTGTAATGTCTTCTGATCGCGAATTTATATCCAAGCTGCAGCCCGCTCCCGTATCCCAGGTTAAATACATGCGATACGACTTCATGCCCTCGCTTTTTTACGATCCAGTTGGTATCATCCGAAGAAGCATCGTTCATAACCAATACGTCCGCGAATTCCGCGATATCCGGTTTTTCAATCTGATCCAACACCGCTTCGATATTTGCCGCCTCATTATAAGCGGGGATGATAATCAGTACTTCTTTTTTTTCTTTCATAGCCGTCTCCGTTTCTATGCTTCTTGCTTTCCGTTCTTTTGTTTAATCCGGGATCAGCGAAAGCAGCTTATTGATTTCCGAACGATTCATGATCTGTTTCTGCGCCGCCGCTTCTCCCAGCCGTTTCCGTTTTTCATCATCCTGCAGCAATTCCAAAACTCCATCCCGGATGCTTTCCGGCGTCAGTTCGCACATCAGGCCGTCTTCGCCGTCCACAACCTGCTCCCGGTTCCCGCTGCAATTGGAAACCAGAATCGGGCATCCCAGTGTCTGCGCCTCCTGGATCGCGATGCTTTTTCCTTCATACCGGGTACAGTGCACATATAGATCTGTCTGTGCAAAATAGGGATAAGGGTTGTCCGTCGCGCCGGACAGCAGGAAATCTTCTTCCAGTCCGAGCCGTCTGATCTGCGCTTCCAGTTTTTCCCGTTCATCACCTTCTCCCAGCACATACCAGCGGGCTTCGACGCCCGCGTCCTTGATCAGCTTCATGGCGTCAATCGACACTTCATATGCTTTCTGCGGATTCAGCCTTCCCACGGTCAGGATCCGTTTTCCCGTATAGCCGTCTGTAAATCCGCCCTTCTTCTTCGCTTTCTTCCGAATCGCCTCCTGATTGATCAGATTCTGGAAGGTATCAGTCCGGTCCGCGCACTCCGGATAAACAGAAAGAAAATGCTCTTTCACTTCTCCCGATACGCCAAAGATCCGGTCATATTTCAGATAGCAGTCCTGATCCAGTTCCCGGTTATATCCGGCAAGGTTGTAATCGATATGAATAAATGCGGCTTTCCTGTCCGCGTCTATGTAATCCGCTACATAATATGCGGAACCGCCTTCCAGATAAGCGACCGCCAGATCGAAATGTTCCCGGATCCGCGGCGCGCCCACAGCCGCTACCCGCCAGAGCAGTTTATCAGTCAGGACCTTCCCCTGCTTCTTCATTTTCAGAAAATGCTTCACCAGATACGGCAGTTCCCGGATCACCGCGCCCCGGGAAAGCATCGCCCTTAAGACATGCCGTTTTAAATGCTGTTTCCCTTCTTCCGTCAGGATCGGGCAGGCGTCATAATGCTTGTTTAACAGACGGACATGCGCAGGCAGTTCCTTTACCATATCTCCCTGCCCCAGCAGCACCAGCAGCGATACCTCGTATTGTTCCGGGTTCAGGTTCCGAAGCAGTTCCATCAGGGCAACTTCGGCGCCGGCATGTCCCAGCGTATTAATTACAAACAGAATCTTTTTTTTCATTGCTCTTTCTCAACTCCCCTTTCCTTTTTCTGCTCCAGCTGATTCAGTTTTCGCATGATCTGCTCATTTTCCTGATTCAGCAGAGACACCTGCATCGCCAGCTCCCGGTTTCTCCGCATCAGCTTGGAAACAACCAGACTCAGCGCGTAAAGACCGACGATAATTCCATATAAAGCAAACAGCAACAGAACCAACCCCTTGATACTGATATAGTGGTTCAGCTCCGACGGATGGAGCAGGCAGCCTGCCAGAATCAGCAGCACAGCAAACAGCCCCCATGCCAGGCAAAAGCTTTCCGTCAGCTTTCTGCGCGCCAGCGACAGCAGAATCAGGATTAAAATTATTACTCCTGTAATGATCATGATCAAGCACAATAAAGTTCCGATTGTCATATAGCCACCTCCTGACTCTCTTTTGTCGTTTTTCTTTCTTCTTCATACCGGTCGAACACCTTATCCGCAGGTTTGCCGCCGTGTCCCCTCTTCAAAATACTTCCTTCACAGAAAATATGGACATCCAGATTCTTCTCCAGCCACCGCAGCCGCTTATAGGCGACTGTCCAGCCCATCAGAGAACCGATCACCACGCCGATCCCGTACCAGATACTGGGGAGAAACGTCGCGATGATGCTGCCTACCAGCGTACCCAGACAGAACAGCGCTGTCGTTACCAGCGCGCCGGAGAGGTCGTTAAAATAATACAGAAACAGGATCGCCGAATACATCAGAAACAGGATAAAATATCCGGCGGCCATACAGGGATAGATCTGCAGAACCATACCGCCAAATCCGAACTGCGGCAGGAAAACGATGCAGAACAAAAATACCACAACCGATACAATAAACTGAATCCGCAGCAGATTCATCAGCTCCTCCGCAAGCTGACGGAACATCCGGCTCTTCGTATTCTCAATATCCATTCCCCGTCCGCCGATTACGGCCTCCGAATATGCCTTATACCGCTCATGGAAGTGCATTTCCACGCGGGAAATGAAAATAATGGTTGCGGAAATATTGGTAAACATGGCAAGACAGGTCGCCATGTCATACGCGTTCATACTGACAAAGCTCTTCACCACAATGATATGCATGTCCGTCGTCCAGAACACAAAATTATGAATATACAGGCCCAAAATATAGAGAAAATTAATAAGGACCAATTTCCAATACTTTCTAAAATAATGCAGAACCGCCCGGTATTTCCCGCTGTTGACCCGGAAATACGAACGGACGATCGCCATTTCCAGACACGCGATCAACCAGAATCCCACGTCCAGAGACACCAGCATGGCAATCGTAACCTCCCAGTGGAACACCCATACCAGCAAAAAGGAAAGCAGTATGGTCACTACCATTCCCAGCAGGAAAAAAAACGAAATCTTCTTGTAATCCTTGGTAATAGACAGATACAGCATGGAATAAAAGACCAGGATCAGCGCGATAAATCCGCAGTAGCCGGCAAATACATATCCGATCGCAACCTGTCCTACAATGTATTCATGAATGCAAAACGGGATGCCCAGCAAACAGCCCAGTACGATATTCATGATCAGCCCCAGGTTAAAGCAGGGAATGATGTCCTCATACGTTTCATTATAAATAATGTCTGACATATATTTGGACAATACCGCGTTAAACGGAGACGCCGACAACAGGGAAAAAATAAAAATGTACAGCACCGTGCTGGCAAACAGTTCCCTGGACGCATATCCAATCTTGGAAAATCCAAGAAAATACTGCATTACCATGATCGCGCCGATTACCAGAAACATGGGTGCAACCGTGATCATCGTACTGTAACCGAATCCGACCAGATTGGTGGTGATGGTATTTTTGGAATAAATCTTATTCAGGCTTACGCCGATTCCTGCCATTTGAATCCTCCTTCCCGTAAACCGTAAACGGCTCCTCTGTCCACTCGATATTCTGCTTCGCGGCGAAATCCTTGTAGATATTCCGATATACTTCCTGCATATCCTCGATCCGGTATTTCGCCATCAGACGCCGATACCCGTTTTCTCCCATCTGGAGCCGTCCCCTGGTATCCAGCGCCATTTCGATCATGGCGGTCGTGATCTCCTGCAGGTTCATAATGTGAGTCAGAATGCCTGCCGGTCCAAAATCGTCGCCCTCTTCCCCGTAGATCAGACCTCTGCAGTTCCCCACATCAGTCGCGATCACCGGTTTATGCGCCGCGTAGCTTTCCAATATGGTAAGCGGCTGCCCTTCGCTGATACTGGTCAGAATGGTAAAATCCATCCGCCCCAGATACTCCCGGACATCAATCCGCCCTGTGAATTCTATATCGGCAGCGTGCAGGGTCTCCACCAGATCGAAACACTCCTGCGCATATTCTTCATCTTCATCACAGGGGCCCATGATCCACAGCTTCAGTTTGGGCACTTCCTTTTTCGCGAACGCAAAAGCCTGAATCATGGTTTTCACATCCTTGATCGGCGTAACACGCAGGACCGCGCCTATGTTGATCATGCCCGCTTCTTCTTCCGTCTTGCCGGGCAGATTTTCCAGACGTTTTGTATCGATCCCGTTTGGCGTCACCATTGTTTTAGCCGCCGGACAGCCCAGATCCAGCTGCAGCTCTCTGGCCCGGTCATACAGGCTTGTTACAAGATCAGCCCGGTCATACGCCAGTTTCGACATCTTTTTAAACTGATCGATCCAGATATTTTTATAAATTCCGGCAACCCAGGTCGCCTTCAGCAATTCTTCTTCCCGTTCTCTGGTATAGATCCCGTGTTCGGAGATCAGTACGCTGCTGCCGTGAAAATATTTCGCGATACAGCCCAGCACGCCGGCATACCCGGTCGCTACGCAGTGATACAGATCCGCCTGCGGAACGTCCATTTTCATTACAAAGCAAAATGGCAGATAGATGGAACGCAATGTCCACAGAAAATCCGAAAATACGATCTGCGGATACAGCAGATCATAGCATTCTTTCGCCGCGCTCAGGAAATCTGCGCCCATGAGAAAGTCGTCCACGGAAAACGTATCGTCATGGAACATCTGAAATAAGGTGTCCCAGTCCACTTTCTGATTCAGGATCATACTCCGTACCGCACGATACTGCGTTTTATTCAGCCTGGTCCGCTCCCCCCGCTTCTTGGTATGTTTCCAGTCCAGATCCGACAGATAGACTTCATAAACAGCCGTAATATTTTCCGGCAGTTCATATGTAAACTGCCCGCGGAGCGAACGGTCCGCTACAATCCCGATCACAATAAATTCCAGATTGGGAAACGATTTGATCAGACTGTTGATCCAGCTGGACACGCCTCCTACCACATAGGGATAACAGCCTTCCGCTACGATACAGACCTTCATATGCTTTTTTTCTTCTTCCGCCATAACGTCTCTCACCCCTTACATGCTGCCCGCAGTCCGGCTATTTCGCACTCGGCAATTCATAGTGCGGATCCCCCGTTTTCTCTACTTCGATCTGTACGGCTGATTCCTGCGCGCAGATCAGATACGCGTCTTTTTCCAGTTCCTGATAACTACCCCCAATTATATCAGTGATCGCTTCACCGTGCAACCGCAAAATAAACCAGCTGTCCCCCGCCGTACCGAAGACATTCAGGAGAATCCTGTCGTCTGTCCGATGATCCTGATAATCCAGCGCCAGAAAATTCCGCACCCGTTCATCGCTTTCCGATAAGGTCGTCTTGGTAAACAAATGATAATTCTTCCAATATGTATTCACAACGCTGGTAAATTCTTCGCTGTAGATCTCCCAGCGGTCCGTATCGGATTCCGGCCACACGATTTTCTTCATATCCAGCTGAATATTGGAATATCCCAGCGCGCTCTCTATGCTTCTTAACCGAAGATTGTCCAGATAGGTATGTCCGGAGCCGTCATGCGTAACCGCCTGCGCCGTCACATTATCCGTACAGTATTCCACGATCGGGCGGTCCGGATCATACGGCAGGGTAACCGTTCTCAGATTTTCAAATAAACTTGCCTTTTCAATGGTTTCCATCTGTTCCAGCTGTTCTTCGGTTACATACGCCGCGCTGTACTGATAGCCGCTGTTTAACGACTGAAACAGATTATAGTCCTGCCGCAGCTTGATCGCCACCGGAACATTTGTCTTATTCTCCAGAGACAGCCCCATTTCCCCGTGATGTTCCTTCAGCTGCTTTAAATAAAAGACCAGATCACCGCCGCTCGGCTCTACGGAATCCGTATAATCATACTGCGGGATTGCCAGACAGGACAGCTTAAGCTGGTTGATGTCCGCCACCGAAAGCAGCCCGGGCCATATAATATCCCGAAATACGCCGACCTGGCTCTGACTGTAGATCCGCATCATTTCGTCCTGATTCTCGTCCGCGTACCCGGGGAAATTCGTGATAGATACATTCTGGGCGTTAATGATCGGATAGATCTCATAGGAATGCATTTCCGTCATCATACCGTCCAAAATGCCGATTCCCGTACTGTCCTCCATAAAGGTTCCGTTTACCGCAAAGACATCGGCATATCCCGTATTGTTTCTCCATATCAGAGCCGGATGGTACTCATTATCGATCTGATCCGCGTCCATCATGCCTGCCATATACGTTTTCGTACCGCTTAATGTAATATACCAGGGAACAGACAGATCCATATCCTGCCGCCTCTGTTCCTCCTCTGTCGTGGCCTCATACATGATCGCACCGCCTAAGAAAAATCCCTCATAAAGGTGCACGCCCCGTATTTCCGTTTCAGGATTCGCAACCGAATTGATCCCGAGCAGTTCCTTCAGCCCGGCGTTATCGGAAATAACATAGGGACTGGGCAGGCTGCAGAATACCATCGCCACGCCTTCTTTATTCAGTGCCGTCAGTTTTTCCGTATCCCCATTTATATTCAGAGCCGAAGAATCCAAGAGGATCACTTCCGGTTTTGCCGCCGATTTTAATGTGTAAGCGCCCAGACTGTCATAACTGAACAGATCCCGTTTTGTATAGCGGCACCATTGTTCCACAACTCCGCTAATCTTTCCCTCCGGGTTGCCGATGAACACGACGTCATCCGCATGCTCCGCCTGTTCCGAATCCATTTCCCAGGCGGAATCTGCCTTTAACTCCGGTTTGTCCGCATATTCATTTGTATCATAATCATTCATCCACTCTTTTACGACCTGCGAAAACTGAAACATAAACAGCAGTACAAGCATCATGATCGTAATAATGATGTAATTTCTGCGCGAAACCATGATCTATGCGGCTCCTTTCTCAATTCATCCCGTTCTCCGGCGCGGCCGCGGTCGTACCCGGAACTGCTTCTGTGGCCGTGCCCGGGATGGTTCCTGCTGTTGCGCCCGGGACTGTGCCTGCAGTCGTGCCCGGAATTGTGCCTGTGGTCGTGCCCGGAACTGTGCCCGTAGTCGTGCCCGGAATTGTGCCTGTAGTCGTGCCCGGGACGGTTCCTCCGGTCATACCCGGGACGGTTTCTCCGACCGTCCCGCCGGCCGAATCCTCAGCTCCGTTTTCCTCTCCGGTCAGGTCCATATCCTTGGTCGGCCGGTTCGGCCCGTTATATCCATAATTAATGGCAAAATCATACAGACGGTACGGATTTTGCTCTATTTTATAACAGATAAACTGATCCGTTTCCAAATAAATCTGCATTTCATTGGGATACATCTGATGAAATCTCTTTGCCCAGAAATACATATGAGACATAACGATCCAACGATTCTCTCCCTCATAGATACCCAGTCCGGTGCCTTTCGGAACATTGTTGTCCGCGCCGGCCGCGGAAACGGTCTGCCCGCTGCCGTCATAGTGAATGGTATAGTCCAACGGCACTTTCTCGATAAAGAAATATACCGTATCCGTCGGGATCGTGATCATGGCATATTTACCGGCATACTCCATTTCCCGCAAAAATGTGATCGTCTCATAGTGATATCCGTGATCGATCCCCATCTGCGTCTCATCATTCGCCGATACAATAGTCCATTTAAAATCCGGATTCTCCCGGATAATATTCGTCAGACAGGTAACCGCCTCATTTGTCTCCAGCGTGGTAATCTCCGGCGGCGTCTTGATCCGCTCCTGATCCCACAGAAACCATACAAATGCGCCCAGAGCCGCAAAAGAAGCGAAATTCAGAATCCATTTCTTTTTGAAGAAGCCAAACGGCAGGCACAAAACGCCGTCCACCAGAAGCGCGAAAGCCGCACACATAGAATAATTATAGTAAATACTACATCTGCCGGGATCCATTAACGCCGGCAGTCCCAACGGCCCCGCAATCAAAAGCACCGACATGAAAACCATATGCAGACCTACCGACAGAAGCATCGCCCCGTAACACGGACGGCGCAGCAGAAAATACAATACGCCCAGGAAACACAGCAGGGCGATCCCGCCCAATACCACATAGGTATACCACGGCTTTGCATCACGCAGCAGAACCGTCTGGATTCGGGAATCCATATTGTCGTATGCCTTCACCACAAGATCCTGCACTCTCTCTGTTATACTCTTCTGCGGAACCGGTTCTGTCTCGGGTTCCGGAGCGGCTGTGGTGTCTCCCGGATTCCCCGGCATCTGGCCGCCTCCTGTTCCTTCCTCCACGATACCGGAAGAAGCAGTGGTTTCTCCTTCGACAGTGGTTTCTCCTTCGGCCGTCGTCTCATTTTCCGGAGGCGCAGTGGTTTCTTCCTCTTCTTCCTCCTCCTTGTCATCTCCGCCGGCAATGATACTCATACCCCATCCCAGCGAACCCTGCAGCGGCGTACCGGAAGCAAACGCGATTCCCATCGGCAGCACCGCGATGATCACACTGATCAGACAAGTCAGAACCACCGGTCCGAAATACTGCTTTCGGAAAAACCAGCCCGCATATCCGACCGCGATTGCGACGCAGAAGATCCCGGCGATCATGGTCCCGTAAAAATGCACCGCCAGCGTCATGGAAAAGCTCAGCGCAAATCCGACCAGATAAAACCGGGAAGCCCAGCGTTTTCCCTTTTTCCCTGTTTTCTTTTCCCGGGCAACCTCCCGTCTTCTCGTCTTAAAAAACGCAAAGGCAAAATAGATGGCCGGCAGGATAAACAGGATTCCGAATTCCTGCGGAAGCGTCGCGAAAAACCGGTAATAGGTACTGGTAGAAAAGTAACTGCCCAGCCCGTATAAAACGACTCCGATATACGGCGCGAATCTGCTTCTGCAGCACATTTTCAGAAACGCGAGCATTACGATATGTACATAAAGCGTCTGTACGGTAGCCATAACCCGGTAAAGCACATAGGTATCGATCCGGAATACGGTATGGATATAATACGAAATACAGTGCGCGCCAAACGGATATACGCCGGCGGCAAAAATATTATTATTTCCCAGTTCATTGGTCCAGTACAGATGCACCGGGATATCCGAAGCCGTATATCCGTACTTTGTGATCATCTGCGTCCCGTATACCCAGAAGATCCCGGCCGTAACCGCCGCAAGCAGCAGGCAGTCCAGCCATTTCGCCAGAAAAAATCGGCCCAGTTCCCGCGCCGTACGCTTCACAAAACTCCACAGGGCGCTTCCTACCCGGTATATCGCCGTCTTTAATCCAAGCCATCCGCCGACGATCCGTTTCATATCCCGGCTTAACTGCTTCCACCTCTTTTTTACCGGAATATGATTGAAGCGCATTCTGGCGTAAAGCGCCGGCACTAAAGTCCCCAGCGTCAGCGTAAACCAGTTGGAGATATGTAACAGCTGCAGAATAAATACCAGATTCATGGCATAAAAATTACCGACGGTAAAATATACCAGAAACCGCTCTGACAGCATCGGTTTCTTTTCTTTTAGTTTCCTGCCAAAAACAAACGCGGGCAGAATAACAGAAATCAGGGTATAAGCAGAAAAGACAGCCGCAAACTGTAAAATTGTAAGCAATTTCATCGACATGTCCGATACCTCCTGACAAACTCCGCATAACCAGCCGGTCTTACATAAATACCCGGATCAGTTCAAGCGTCTCATTGTCAATGATCACATTGGAACTGCGCAGTTCTTTCATTACCCGGAAAAATTCGTCCCGTTCTCCGCTGGTAAAATACAGCTTTAACTGGCAGGTATAGCTGGAAAGCGTATTCGGGAATTGCTCCGCCGCACGTTCACACCATTTTTTACAGTTGACAAAATCTTCTGTTTCCAAGAGCCGCAGACATACGTTTTCGTAATTTGTGCTGCTCATATAATTCCGGTTTGCCGCAAATCCGATCTCCGTGACGCGATCCATGATATCCGCAAAGGATTTCTGTTCCATATCGGTAAAAACCCGCTGCACCAGCACCCGGTTCATATAGTCCTGTAAGATCATACAGTGCTCCGCAATCAGATCGTTATCCTTATCTTTATCCTCCGCCTCATTTTCCTCCTGAATCTGCTGGTAATTCTTCTGGACGTTCGCACGGAAATCATTCAGAGAATCCTGCAGGACAGAGGCCGCGTAATGGGAAGTCTCCGAATCCTCGCTGTTTAACGCAAGCGAGATCGCCGCCAGCGACTTCTGAATATCCCCGCGCACCACGTTCATCATCAGCTCCCGCAGATTTCCGCGGTCCGTGATCGCAATCGCTTCTTCCAGAGGCACCATATTGCGTTCCCGTTCTTCGTCCGCATGCATATAAGTGGCGACTCTTTCCTTACTGAAAATAACGTCTTCCAGATCCACCTGCTGCGAAAACAGAATTCCGTACAGCAGATAACTGAATATGAAAAAACATGGCCCCACCAGCGGACACAGCAGCATAACCGCTGTTTTGATCAAAAAGCTTCTGGAACGGGCCCGCTTCTTCAGCAGATTCCAGATGACATAGATCAATACCACCAGCAGATTGATGATCAGCAGCCAGATAAACCCCCGAAATGTCATAACATGATCTCCTCTGTCATTTTACTGGTATAGCCCAGCTGGGCAAACCGGTTAATAACGATCTCCGCGTCAGCGGGCTTTGTATTTGCCAGCAATACATACAGTCCGCCATCTTCCAATGTCCCCAGGTAGTCCGTCTGACGCAGCTTCGCAGTCAAAAGCGCAGCCGCATCACTGTACTGCTCCGGCTGTACAAAAAGCTGCAGCAGCGTACATTCTACCAAATCCTTTCTCTTCGCGTTCATATAGGCGTGTACCAGGGACGTAAACGCATCGGTTTCCATAATACGGGTGCCTCCCCTGTAGCGCTTATCCTCCAGCGCTTCCAGATACCGGTTGGCACGCAGAACCGCATTCTGAATCAGATAGCTGACAACCACGAACAGGTTTGCCTGTCCCAGTGTCATGCTTTCCCACGGGATTCCCCAGGCCATCACGATCATCTGCATCCCGCCGTTTTCAAAAATGGCGTTTGCCATCAGCGGGTACCGCTTATCCATGGTCCGGTTAATATATACCTTCTGACTCATCAGCGTTTCGTATACCTCGCCCATTTCCGTATATTTAATGGAATTCCCCAGTTCTCTGGCTCTGGCGGAAGTAGAAGAAAACAGTCTGGCGTAATCCGCGTTGGATACCTGATAGATCGCCACATCCTCGCTTCCCAGCAGTTTAGAGAGGATCTCCGCCGCGTAGAACAGAACTTCCTCCGGCGTATACTGATCCAGCGTAGAGGTAATGTTATAGATCTTCCCTACGCTGTCGTTCTGATTTACGATCTGTACTTCCAGAGCATCCTTCACCCGCACATTACTCTTATTGATATCCCGGATATCGTCCAGCTGGGCGTTCAGGTACTCCGTACTTTCCTGCGACTCGCTCCGCATCTCCCGCAGCTGATCGCGCATATAGCCCACGACCAGACCCAGAATAAACAACTGGGCGATCCATACATATGTGTTATAATCCAGGAAAACTTCAAATCCCGATCGGGTATACATCTGTCGGAAGCAATAACCCGCCACTGCCAGTACGGCGGAAAACGTGGCCTGCTGCTGGCCGTATACAATGGCAAATAACAGCACATACAACAGATAAAAGTCCAGATTGCTGAAATATTCGCTTCCCACCGCGCGGTTATTCAGCATAAAAAACGGAATAAAACAGATCAGATTCTCAATAAAAGGAACCAGAGCGCGGAGCAGCCAGCCAGACTTCTCCAGAAACCGCTTCCACCAGGGGATCAGCGATTTCTCTCCGGTCAGAAAAACTTCTTTGTTTTTTACCATATGATTGGCCATCTTCTCTACGGTAGGCTCAATCTGATTAAAGATTTTGACGCCAAATTCACTGTCATACAGCTGATTGGACAGGATACAGCGGGAATTGCCGCTTTCCTGCAGGCGCACGATCCGGATCCCGCCGTTTTTCTCCTGCTCGGCGTTGATATTTTCTTCCTCGCCGGGCTGCGCGTCCGCAGTTGCAAGTTCACCGTTTTCGGATTCCGGCTGACCTTCTCCGGCATTCTCCGCCTTAGCCTTTCGGGCGGCCTTTCTCTTATCCTTATCCAGCCGTTCTTCCGCAGCTGTCATGTACTTTCGCACAAGCTGTGCCAGTTCCAGTTCATTGATCTCTTCCGAAGACGAAAGATGATACAGAAACTGATTGTGTTTCTCGCATACCAGGACGCGGTAAATAAATTCAATCGCGTCCGCTTCATACAACAGTGAGAACCGATTGTTGGCATGGATAGAAATGGTGTCGGACTCCAGCGCTTCCATACACATGGAGGCGCAGATATTATTGATATTCTTTCTCTCCATCGGAATACTGTAATAGTGATCCAGACGCAGCACCACAATATCCAGATTCCTGGTCCTGCGGTAAATATCGCACATTTCCTCTGCCTGGGCCAGCGCCATGGCGCGGAATCCCACCGCGGAGGTCTCTTCCTCTTCTGTTATATTGTTCGGGTGATTGTTGGAAAAAACTTCCTGAGAAGATAAAAACAGAAATCTGCCTTCGCTGGTCACGGAATGCGCCATCAGCAGATTCATCAGACTGGAAGAAAACCGTACGGATTCCCGCCGTTCGTCCTGCCACTGAAAGATCGGATCGTGGATCCCCAGAAATATAGTCATATCCGGATTCACGCTGTCGAATACATCGCTTAAGCAATCGCTGTCGTACGGAAAGTCATAGCGTTCAAATACTTTCCCATACCACTGATTCTTATACCGGTCGCCCGTCAGAAGATAAATCCGATGCCCTTCTTTATTCAACTTGATGATCATCTGATTCATGAGCGAGCATGAACCGCCAACTAACAAAATATTCATAATCCGCCTTCTCCTAAATGATCCCCTGCGCCTGCAGCTGCGAAATAAACTGTTTGACATCCGCCAGCGCTTCATGGCAGGGGATCTCATATACCGTGTGCAGTTCCTCCGCGATCTGCTTCGTCTTCCAGCCTTCGCTTATCCTGTTCCAGATCCGTACGCCCACTGCGTTCATTAAAACGGGCTTCCGGTATGGGCAGCCTGACTGCTCCATATCCAACAGCCAGTACATCCCTGCTGCCTGCCGCAGCTGATATCGTTCCTGTTTCCGCTCCTGCATATTCTGATAACCCCCGCTTGCTCGATCATGCTAAATTCCATGATAACATTATCCGTCAAAAAATTCTATGTTTTTTTACATTTTTCACAATGTTTTTTATCTTTTTCATAAACGCTTACTGCTGGATCGAAGCATAATAGGTATAGCGGTCCCTGCCCTGTTCTTTGGAAGCATACAGCGCCTCGTCCGCCTGATCCACCAGTTTCTTTAAGTCATACCCGCTGACTCCCGCCGTCGTAACGCCGATGCTGGCCGAAATCCAGGCTTTTTTATTGCCGTCCGTATATGTAATATGCAGCTTTTCATGCAGGAGCTGTAAGGTCTGTTCCAGCAGGACAACATTAATATTCTTTACCAGGATGCAGAATTCGTCGCCGCGCGGCTTTGGTTAGCACCAAGCGCGCAAGCGCGCTCGGTACCGCTAACAGTCGGCGGCTCCTCTTCCCACGCAAGTATTAGCGTACTTGCGCGGGGACCCATTTTGCTCACCGACGGGGACGGTTGATTATTTGTTGTCTTTCCAACTTGCCCGC
>CANQOK010000011.1 GCA_947625465.1 uncultured Lachnospiraceae bacterium
CAGGAGTAAATGCTACTTGTGCAGAGATAATTTCTATCAGGCAAAGAATCAGTAGAATTTACTTTTGCAATTTAGCTGATGCAAAATTTTGGATTTTATTCACTTGACAACGCTCCGGTTTTTGCATATACTGTAAAAGGATTTTATCCTAAGCAGATATGGTGCATCGGTAACACGCTAGCTTCCCAAGCTGGAGAGGCGGGTTCGACTCCCGTTATCTGCTTTTTTGATAAGTACTTTTTATAAACAGCGCCAGAAGAAATCAATTATTGTTTAAGCAATCATTTTTTACTTGAAATTAACAAAAATATATGATATAGTTTAATCAGAAAAAGGGAAAACCGCAGAAGCGGCTCTACCCCCAAATGAACAGTTACACCGCTATAAGCGGCAAGCCGTCACTAGTGCAAGTAGTGGCGGCTATTTTCTTTTGTCCTTAAAAATCTGATAAACCAGACTGATAAAGGCAACAATGAATGTACAGAACAAAAATAAATCCTGATATGTAATCATTGTATCGCCCTCCTTTCTTTCGTCTGGAGGGCTATTTGAGCCCTCCGAAAAATCAGAGGGGTTAAGCCGCCTCGGCTCTGTGGTTCTCCCATATCGACAATATATCACATTTCTATACTTATTTCAATAATATCAATATCTTTGAATTATTTTTTGTGTCTATTTCTTTTTATTCTTGAAATTTATTATACCATATGCTATAGTAAAAAAAGAGGTTACCGCCCACAAGGTGGGTTGACCAAGTTATTGGATAGAAATTCCATCCCGTCGCTGGTCAAAGTTTTGGGGTGGTTTTTCTATGTAGACTTACTTACAGAACGTAAAAACGAATGTAAGCAGTGCCAGAAAAATCAATTATTATCCAAGTAATCAGTTTTTTTACTTGAAATTGATAAAAATATATGATATAGTTTAATCAGAAAAGGGAAAATCGCAGAAGCGGCTCTACCCTCAATAATTGGCAATTATACCGTCATAAACGGCAAGCCGTCACTAGTGCAAGTAGTGGCGGCTATTTTCTTTTGTCCTTAAAATCTGATAAACCAGACTGATAAATGAATTGTAAAACGATAGAAAAAATCATATTTTAATGCTATAATGATGTTTAAGAGCCAATTACAACCGTTGAGTTTCCCATCGACGGTATGACAAAGTGTGAGGAAGCAAGGGAAATATTAATATGGGATTTCTGTCATTTAACGAAATGTATTTTACGCAGGCGCTTGACAGGCTGGAGGGCAGGACGCTTGATAAAAAAGAACTGTATGAAGCAAAGCAGCTTCTCAAGCTTCTCGATGATCTGCTTGATGAGGGATATACGCTGCTGAATCGCACTCTGGAAGAAAAATACGGTGCTGTTTCGAGACTTCGAGCCATTTTGAAAGCCCATGACGAATCACCGTTTCCAATTCAAAAAAGAATCCTTTCAAATGTGGAGTATGACGATGCAGAAATAGAAATCGAATCAGTTTGTGAGCGGCTGTCGGAACATATGCAAAGCGGCACCACCCCATCAGATAATCCGTTTCTTGCCGACCTTATCCATTACTGCCAATGGATTCCACAACAGTCCGATACCGCTTATGTGTTTTTACTCCGTGACGCTTTTCTGCCATATCTCTATTTTAGAGGCAATGGTAAAAGCAGCCTGTATCCGTGGGTAATCAATCGGGATTTCCTGTGGCAGACCGCAGAGAAAGGCGTAGACGATTTCTTTCGGCTGCCCGTGTATGAGGCGCTGGAAAGCGGCGTTTCGGGCTATGAAGACTTCTCCACATTTTGCAGGCCCCGCATCCGGAAAGTACTCTGCGAACACACCGTTTTGGAAAGAACTCTCCGGGAACTGTTAGGCGGAATTCGGGAGGAAAAAATCCTTGTGATCGAATCCGGCTATTGTGGAACCGTCCCGCTGATGCTTGCGGCGCTGGATGACCGTGTGGATTTCCGGCTTTATACGACAGCCCCATTTCTGTATGATGTCTACCGGGAGAAAATCTTTTGTCAAAAATATGAGAAGATTCGCTCCTTTGAGATGTTGTACGCGCAGGACGCTCTGATGAAGTTTTCCTCTTTTCGAAACGGACGCTTTTATGTCAAAACCGCCACAGATAAAGAGATATGGGAGAAAGCAGTCAGCGAAGCCGCTGCCCTGCAAGGCGGGAAATCCAATATTTCAGTGGGATACACCGCAAAAGCAGCATTTTTGTAAGCAACTATTTAAAAACAGGAATTCCACCCCGCCACCGGTCAAAGTTTTGGGGTGGTTTTTCTTGTCCTTTTCAAAAAATATGCGGAAACTGTCGATACAAAGGGAACCGTCAAAATAATTCCAAGCGTCCCCGCAAGGCTCTGCATGATCTCAATCCCGATTTCATACATATTCATTACCTGATGCGCGGGATAGGCATATGCATAAATAATGAACAGCGTGTTGACAGAACTTCCCACATAAGCAAGAATCAGCGTATTGGACATCGTACCGATCATATCCCTGCCGATATGCATGCCGGAACGAAACAGTTCCATCCGGGAAAGCGTGGGAGATTTTTCATGGATCTCGGTCAGGGAAGACGCCACTGACATTGCCACATCCATCACTGCTCCCAGGGAAGACACCAGAATACCGGAGAACAGGATTCCTCCGATCTGCACCTGCGTATTCTGCCCAATATAAACCAGAGTTTCGATGCTTTCCACATTGTATCCGTTAATATGCGCTGCCGCTCCGAAGATTAACGCAATTACTCCTGCCATGATAACGCCGCAGACTGTGCCGACCATGGCACAGAACGATTTTATCGAAACATCTCCGATTAAAACAATGGAAATCACCGTAATCAGAATGACAGCCGCAACCGCAGACCAAAACGGAGAACAGCCGATATACAACATCGGAATATATAACATAAGAATGACCAGAAAGGTAAAAACCAGCGCAGCAATGGAATGGATTCCCCGCTTTCCGCCTACCAGCCACATCACAGCCAAAAACGCAATTACCATAATGGCAATGGGAAATTCCCTGTCATAATTATAAACACTTGCAGCAACCGTACCGTCATAGGTACTCAGGCGGACAATCACCTTGGTTCCCGGTGTACAATAGGCGCCGTATAAATATCCGTTCATACTGCTTCCCTTTACCGTTTCCCCTTTATGACTGCCTGACGTAATACGCAGAATAACCTCCTGGCTGGCAGAATTTGTTCCGTCAGCCAAAAGGTCTTCTTCTGTCACTTCCAGCACCTCTGCTTTTGCAAACTCTGTATTGTCTTCTGCCAGAAGCGGTTTAACATTTACACTGTGATAAAAGATCATGATTGCCGCAAGAATTACCAAAACAATGATATAGATTCTTTTTAGCAATCCATTCCCTTCTTTCTCAATACTGCCGCGCTGCATCCGCCTGCTGCTGCCAATAACAGCAGAATCATAGGTACCGCATTATTGCTGTCTCCGGTTTTCGGCGCGTTGCCTGCACTTGCAGACTGCAGGGTTGTTGTTTCCATATTTTGTGTTTGCTGATTGTCAATATCTTGGGACGGTTCCTCACCCGGATTCTCGGATGGCTCTTTGCTCGGGTTTTCAGACGATTCTTCACTCGGATTCTCGGATGGCTCTTCGCTCGGATTTTCAGACGGTTCTTCACCGGGTTCCTCAACCAATTTTAACTCTGACAGGGCATTCACAACATCCTGTTTTGCGCTCATATATATTTCTCCCGAAATAATCGGTAATTCCTTCCCATCTAACTGCAGATAAATCGTTTTGTCAAGCAGGCTGGAAAAACCTCTCATTAACCGGTTGACTGAACTGCCCGGCGTAGTTTCTTTATCCTGATAATTACTCTTTACAGAGCCATATCCGGATAACGGATCACTGTCTGTTCCATAGTTTAAGGAAGCGATTTCTGCGCCCAGGTCCTCGTCGATCACATACAGATTCTGTAATTTCGCAAATGCATCCTGCACCGCTGCTACACTTTCTTCCGTATACTTATCCTCTTCAATTGCCTTTACCTGTGCTGCCAGTTTCGCAAGCGTAACGTCTTCCGCACTTTTTTGAATAGTAAAGCTGTCCGCATACTGATTTCCCTGATAATCATAGGTTTTGATCGTCAAAGAAGTTGCCGTAAAATCAATGGTGGAATATGCCGGCAGACATACGTTGGTCCTCTCCGCAATATAATACGGCGTATAATTTAACAGATTATAATACTTACTTCCGGACCCGGAGCCGGTCGTGATATACAAAGTCCCTTCCGGATTCAGTACGCTTCCCTTTGACAGATCATAATCGATCACTTCTCCATTATAGATCTGATAACTTCTGGAATATGTATGATCATGTCCGGTCAGACATAAATCAATATCAAATTCATCCATCAGCGGAGCAAAGATGATCCGGTTGCTGGAAGCATCCGTATCCGCATGCGGCTGTCCGGATCCATAGATGTCACTGTGGAAAATGACAACTTTCCAGATTGCATCTTCATGACTGGCAACTGCTTCCTGCATCAGTTTTCTGTGTTCTGCCTGATTCCGGTTATTACTGTTTAAGCTGATAAACAGGGTATCCCCATAGGAGAAATAATAATCGCTGCCTGCAGCGGTAGCTCCCAAGCCGGAAACATTCGGATTGTTGAAATGGTAACTGTAATCAATTCCTGCCAAATCGTGATTTCCGATTGTAGACGCGATGGGAAGGCTACGGAATATAGAAGGATACAGATATCCTGCATATTCGCTTTCTCTTGCTTTCCTGTTATTTGCGCTGCTGGCACCAGAGGTATCCACCTGGTCACCTGCAGAAAGCAAAAATGCCGCGTTGGGAGCCTTTTTCAAAGCCGATTCCATGGTCAGATTCCAGTTATAAGCGTCTCTTGCCGCACTGTCGTCGCTGTCCGTATTATCCGTAGAAGTTCCGGACGCACCGATCTGCGGGTCACCGGTCAGAATGGTTGTAAAAGAAGCAAAGCTGTGGGTTGTGTAATTCTGCGGCTCGGACCATTCTGTATTTGTTCCGATATAGTTATCTGTATACTGATACTGATAAGCTGTGTTTTCTTCCAGGTAATCTTCTACTGCTACATGGTTGGATGCCTGATAAACCTTTCCTTGCCAGTTTTCCTGCTGAATTGCAGTTGCCTTTCCCACTGCGATCCTGGCATCGACCGGTACATCTTTGCTGTCTGTCTTTTTCCAGATCCGGACTGCCGGGAACCCGGGAGTTTGTTCACTGTACCATGAAAACCGGACTCCCTTTTCATCTTTGTCCGGCGTCAGCGCAATCTTTCCGGAATCTGCCTTTTCTTTTGTATCCCATATCGTACTGCGCCAGGTTTGAAAAGCACTGCTGTTATCGGTATCCGTTTTAAAGGTGCTTTGACTGACATCTACTTCTCCTCCATAGGCATAGGCATTGACTGACGGAACCATACTTACCATTGTCACGGAAAGCGCCAGAGAAGCAGCCAATTTCTTACATAACCGTTTTCTGTTCATAATGAAACCTCCTAAAATAAATTGTTATCTTCCGCTTTTTCAGCAGATATCGATTACAATTTGATTCTAGGAGGTTTGTGTAAAATCCGCTATCCTGTTCTTGTAAGATTATGGTAAGTTGTTTGTAAAATCCGCATAGCAGTCCCGGATCGTAGTATACCCTTCGGCTTCCAGCTGCTCCTTCTGAAACTTCTTATTCTTCTTCATATTGGCAACCAATACCTGTTTTCCTTCGGCCCGCGCTGCTTTCGCCGCCTCCAGCACCTTTAACATGCCTTCCTTCGACATTCCCTTCTCGATCAGATATGCAACCTTTTCCCTGCCGCCCGGCACCCGATAGCCGCGTTCCAGAAGCAGCATTACGATCCGTTCAAAACCGATGGAAAATCCGCAGGCACAGGTCTCCTGTCCGGTAAATTTGCCGATCATCTGATCGTAGCGGCCGCCGCCGCCCACGGAACTGCCGAATTCATCCATGGAAATCTCAAAGATCGTGCCAGTGTAATAAGACATTCCCCGCACCAGCGTCGGATCAAATACGATACGAAAGCTGGCTTCCTTCGCCGCTTCCACGCTGCTCATGATCATGGCAAGTCCGTCCGCCGTTTCCACATCCAGATAACCGTCCAGCGTAGTTTTCAAGCGCTCTACGTCCGCAATGCTGCCGGATACATGTTCAAAAAGTTTCAAATACTTGTCAACGGAATCCGCCGCATAGCCGTTTTCCTTTAATTCAGCAGCTACGCCGTCCAGTCCGATCTTATCCATTTTATCCAAAATGATAAATACGTTATCGTAATCTTCCTCGGCAAACCCACTGTAGGCAGCCATAGCCTTCAGAATCTTCCGGTCATTGATCCGAATGGTAAAATTCTGAAACTCCAGCTTCCCCAGCAGCGTCGTCGTCGCAAGGATCAATTCGATTTCCGCCAGATTGGTGGGTTCGCCCAAAATATCGATATCACACTGCACAAACTGCCGGAACCTGCCGCGCTGCGGCCGGTCTGCCCGCCATACGTTTCCGATCTGCAGGGCCTTAAAGGGGGACGGCAGATCATTGGCGTTATTCGCATAATAGCGGGAAAGCGGCAGCGTCAGGTCATACCGCAGACCGCTGTCCGTCAGATCCCCTTCTGTCTGGGCTGTCTCCAGATTCAGCTTCTCGCCGCGTTTTAAGATCTTAAAGATCAGCTTCTCATTTTCTCCGCCCTGCTTGCTGGACAGATTCTCAATATGCTCCACACAGGGCGTTTCAATGGAAGAAAACCCAAACATTCTGTAGGTTTCTTTGATCAGCCCGATCACATAATCCCGGATCTCCATTTCCGCCGGCAGGATATCTTTCATACCGGTTACCGGTTTCTTTTTTAATGTATTATTCTGCGCTTTCATATGTCTCCTCCATTTCAGTCTGTGCTTTCAGCCATTTGGGATTGTCATGGACAACCCGCTGAAACGCGATAAATACCCGCATATCAAAATTTTTTACTTCATCGATCATTAAGAAAACCGCTGTTTCCGGATCAAACGCGTCCCGGTAAGGCCGCTTGGAAGTCAGTGCGGTAAACACGTCGCAGACCCGCAGGATCCGCGCGCTGAGCGGGATTTCCTCTCCCGCCAGATGATCCGGGAATCCGCTTCCGTCATAATTTTCATGATGATATTTCACACATTCCAGGATATAAGGCGAATAGCCTTTTTCTTTTAAGATCTCATAACTCAGCGTGGAATGCATCCGCATATAATTCATTTCTTCCACGTTCAGGGTTTCGTTGCCGTTTAAATACCGGTACAGCTGCAGCTTCCCGATATCATGTACAACACCCGCCACAGCGATATTATAACATTCCGACTCCGGCAGATCCAATTCTTTCGCAATCTCGTACGCAAGCGCGCTGACCGCAGCGCCGTGCGCGATCGCCTCCGGCAGCTCTTCCTCCAGATGAGAAGCATCATTGACGATCCGGGTATTCTCCTCTAAGAACTCCCGTTTTCTGCCGATCATCTCCTGGATCCGCTCTATATATTGATCCACATCTTTTACATTGTCAATCTTCTGCACATGATACCCGTCCGGAAATACAAACTTGCTGACGGCTCCCGCTCCCGCCGCAAGGATCGTGTGCTTCTCCTCCATCATCAGCACATTATACAGACAGTCTTTCCCGGGCTTTGCGTAGCCTACATTTTCCAGATTGGCCGATATATTTTTCTGCCGGTACAGATAGTACGGCTGATATCCTTTTTCGGTCAGAGCATTCTGCACTCGCTCCATCACAGCGGCGTCCGCCGAAAACCGGTATCCCGCGAAATTCTCCGCTTCCGTAGTCAGTCTGGCCGCCCGTTTCCGCGCCAGAGAATGTATCGTAATGCTCTCCGGCTCAATGGCAAACAGCTTATCCAGCGTCTGCATCATGTCTTCCTCAGTCTCGTCCGGCAGCCCCACGATCAGATCTACATTGATATTGGTAAATCCGGTTTCACGCGCAAGGATATAGGCTTCCAGAAACTGAGACGCCGTATGCTTCCGTCCGATGATCGTTAAGGTTTCATCCTTCAGCGTCTGCGGATTGATAGAAATTCTGGTAACGCCCCATTTTTTCAGAACCTGCAGCTTTTCTTCCGTAATGCTGTCCGGTCTGCCCGCTTCTACCGTAAATTCTTCCACATCCTCCATAGCGAATTCCGAATGGATCCGCCCCAGCAGCCGATCGAGCTGTCCGGCCGTCAGCGTCGTCGGCGTACCGCCGCCGATATAGATTGTCTGCAGCGGTCTGTTGATATAACTCTGCGCAGCAAAATGCAGTTCTTCAAACAAGGCATTCAGATAAGCGTCTACTTTGTCCGCATACTGTTTGATCGGATAGGAAGAAAACGAACAGTAAGCACAGATGCTGGGACAGAAAGGAATCCCGATATACAGGCTGAATCCTTCCCGATAGGAAAACTGCGACAGCCTTTGCTGCTCTGTCTTTGCCACCTGCAGCGCCAGATCCAGCTTGTTGTCCGACATCAGGTAAGTCTGTTTCATAAACTGCCGGATCTCGCCCCGGGACATGCCTTTTTCCATCTGTGCCAACGGAAGCTTAATGGGCCGGATTCCTGTCAGAGTTCCCCAGGGCAGCGTCTTTCCCGTATATTCGCACAGTGTAATATACAGAACCCGCTTTACCTGATTTTTGGCCTGCTGCCGGTCCGGATCCATCTCACTGTCTTCATGCTCCCGAAGCTGCATTTTTCCGTTATATTTTGTATCATAAATGTTGACTCCCACACTGGAACGCAGATATTCCACCTCAATCATGATCTGGTGCTCCGGTCTCAGTTCCTGATTCACTTCTACCGGAGTATCCGCGTAAAATGCCCGAACCAATGACTGAATATCATATTCAAAATTGGTATCGTAGCATTCCCGTTCCACGCGGTTTACAATTTTAATCAATATCATTTGTTCTATACCACTTTTTTTCGTCCTCAATGGTTGTCGCCGCGTCATGCCCCGGATAAACAACCGTATTGCCCGGCAATGTCAGCAGATGATCCCGAATGGAATCCAGGATCTGCCGTTCACTTCCCGTCGGGAAATCCGTTCTGCCGTGAGAACGGTAAAATAATGTATCTCCGCTGAATAAGACGCCTGCCTCTTTCAGATAATAGCAGCAGCTTCCCGCGGTATGTCCCGGCGTATGCAGCACAGTAAACTCCAGACCTGCAATTTGCAGAACCGCTCCGTTTTCCAGCAGTTCGGCATTGCTCACTGTCATGGGAATACCGAAAGCGGCGGACAAATTCAGTTCCGCATCCGCGGCAACCGCAGCTTCCGTCCGCGACATATAGACCGGCACCGCATAGCGCCGTACCAGTGCCGCTACGGCGCCGATATGGTCAAAATGACTGTGCGTCAGTAAAACAGCGGCCGGCGTCAGCCCGAGGCTTACCAGCGTACGCTGGATCGTTCCCGCCTCACCTGCCGGATCGATCACGGCGCAGGTTTTCTGATCCTGTTTCCAAACCAGATAGCAGTTCGTTGCCATACCGCCCAGAACCAGTTGTTTGATCTCCGGAAGCATAATCGATTACCCCCTCGTCCGTTCAATGGAAATGATGCTTTCAACCTGACGCATCTTATCGATGATCTTCTGCAGTTCTTCCACACTGCCGATCTCAAAACTGATGAGAATCGTCGCGATTCCCTGCTTGCTGGTCCGGCTGTTGATAGATTTTACATCAATATTCCGCTCGCTTAATATCTTGGACAGATCCGCCAGGATTCCCGTCCGGTTATTCGCATAGATGCTGACTTCTGCCAGATAGGTCTCATTTTTATCCGCTATGGCCTCGCTCTCCCATTCCGCATCGATCAGGCGCTGCCGGTCAAAATCCGGAAGATTGATGATATTGACGCAGTCCGTCCGATGGATCGTCACGCCTCTGCCCCGCGTAATAAATCCCACGATCTCATCTCCCGGAACCGGTCCGCAGCACTTGGATAAACGTACAGAAACATCCGACAGGCCGTTTACGATCACGCCGGTCTTGGAGCGGTGCCCGCCCGGCAGATTTCTGGAAACACTGTGGTCGCCGACAGTTTCCATCACCTGTTCATCCGTCAGCTTATTCCTCTGATCTTTTTCATACAGCTCTGTCAGTTTATTCACGACCTGACTTTCCTTCAAGCCGCCGCAGCCTACAGAGGCCATCAGGGAATCCCAGTCCTTAAAGCCGTATTTGGCGATGACCTTATCCATATATTCCGGCTTCATGAGCAGATTCAGCGCGATATTCCTGGTCTTGCAGTACTGATAGGTCAGATCTCTGCCCTTTACGATATTATCGTCCTTTAACTGGTGTTTAAACCACTGATTGATCTTATTTTTTGCCTGGGTGCTTTTAACGATCTTCAGCCAGTCCCGACTCGGCCCTTTTGAATTCTGAGAGGTTACGATCTCGATCCGGTCGCCGTTCTGAATCTGATAGTCGATAGGAACCATTTTCCCGTTGACGCGGGCTCCCACCATTTTATTGCCGACCGCGCTGTGCACACTGTACGCGAAATCTATCGTCGTCGAACCGTTCGGCAGGTTTTTCACGTCTCCGTTCGGCGTAAAACAATATACGCTCTCGGAAAACAGATCCAGATCGCTCTTTAACAGGCTCATAAATTCCTGATTGTCGGACATATCCCGCTGCCACTCCAGGATCTGCCGCAGCCAGGTCAGTTTCTTTTCTTCATTTCTGGCAATATCCGCCATATCATTGCTGCCGCCGCTCTCTTTATATTTCCAGTGGGCAGCAATACCGTATTCAGCCGTACGGTGCATCTCAAAAGTTCGGATCTGAATTTCAAACGGCTGTCCGGTCGGTCCGATCAGCGTCGTATGCAGAGACTGATACATATTGGGTTTCGGCATAGCGATATAATCCTTAAACCGTCCCGGGATCGGCGTATACTTTTCGTGGATCGCGCCCAGCGCCGCATAGCAGTCCCGTACATTATCCACAATAATCCGCACCGCGAATATATCGTAAATCTGATCCAGCGTCTTCTGCTGGTTCACCATTTTCTTATAAATACTGAATAAATGCTTGACACGCCCGTTGATATCCGCCTTAATGTTGGCGTTCCGGATCACTTCCTGCACCTGTGCCACCAGATCCGCGATAAAGCCTTCGTTATAGGTAACTCTTGCTTTTACTTCCGTTACCAGTTCCTTATATTTCTCCGGTTCCAGATACATAAGCGACAGATCGTCCAGTTCAATCTTAATCTTACTGATACCCAGACGGCTGGCAATGGGAGAATAGATATCCATCGTCTCTCTTGCCTTTTCCCTCTGTTTCGCGGGCGTCATAAACTGGAGCGTCCGCATATTGTGCAGCCGGTCCGCCAGTTTGATCAGGATAACGCGGATATCTTTCGCCATAGCCAAAAACATTTTCCGTAAATTCTCCGCCTGCTTCTCCACCTTATCCTGTTCATAGCTTAACTGCGTAAGTTTGGTAACGCCATCCACCAGTCCGGCCACATCCTCGCCGAACAGTTCCGTCAGTTCTTCCTTGGTATAAACAGTATCTTCGACCACATCGTGCAGCAGTCCGGCCACGATCGTCTCTTTATCCAGTTCCAAGTCCGCCAGAATAATGGCAGTCTGCAGCGGATGAATAATATAGGGCTCTCCTGATTTTCGCTTTTGTTCTTTATGTGCTTCACTGGCAAGCCGGTATGCCTTTTCAATGATCCGCAGATCCGCATGCGGACGGTAACGGCGAATTGTCGCAATCAGCTTCTCATACAGAGCTTCCGGCGTCTCATCCGCTGTCTTCTCATCTTCCCGAATTCCCTCCAGCTCTATTTCTTTTTGAATCTGTCGTTTTTCTTCCAATCCGATACACCTCCTGCCAAAACGCGCTGTACAACCAGTTCCCTTTCTACGAACGAACTGAGGCTGTTAAAAAACAGCCCCAATCCCTGCAAAATCACAAATTAAAACATACTGTCTACCATTTCGCCGCCGACCAGTTTCCAGTCTCCGTCGATCTTGGCGACAACCGCATCTACTTCCTGCGTATCTTTTTCCCCATTGATTTTTACCGTCATTTCCACTTCCAGTTCATACATCGCGTCGATATCACCGGTTGAAACAAACATGGCAAACGAAGACGAGATATGATCCCGGTAATCATCAGAATCAACCTTGTCCTTGTCTTTGATCTTATAGCTTACACTGTCAACCTTTGCTACATCTAAGCTGTCCTCCAGCGATTCCAAGAGAGAATCCATAGATAATCCCCATTGGCCCAGTGCATCCGATACCCCGTCAAGCGGAAACGCTTCCATGATCTCTTTCGCGTCTCCGTCTTCCATACCGTTACACAGCTTTTTGATCGGCGTTTCATATCCGCCGCCAAAAACGCAGCTTGCCAGATTGATCACCAGGATCAGAACAATTACTGCCAATACACAGGTTACAATAAAACCGATCAGACGGTTCTTATTCGTCGCCATGCCTGTAAAGAAGTCCTTTACCTTAGAACCGGCCGGCTGTACCGGCTGTCCGTAAGGAATTCCCGCATCCGGCTGTACCGGCTGTCCATAAGGAATCCCTGATTCCGGCGGCGGCGCCTGCTGCGTGTTCTCTTCCGCCTGCGCGGTCGGCTGTTCTGCTGCCGGCGCGGTCGGATTCCCGCACTTGGCGCAAAACCGCGCGTCATCTTCTAACTGCGCTCCACATTTGCTGCAAAATTTCATAATATTTCCTCCTCGTTTTTTTACTCACCTTCATAAGAGATCAGGGACGTAACCTCATATCCCTGAATCCGTTCTCTGCCTTTCAGTCCCCTTAATTCCATTAAAAATACCAGTTTCACAACTTCACCGCCCAACTGTTCTACCAGTTTCACAACGGCCTCCGGCGTGCCGCCGGTCGCGATCAGATCATCCACGATCACAACTTTCTGTCCCGGCTGAATCGCATCCTTATGCATCTCCAGTTCCGCCGTCCCATATTCCAGCGCATAAGAACAGGAAATCGTCTCACAGGGCAGTTTCCCTTTCTTACGAACAGGGACAAACGACTTTTTCAGCGCATACGCGACAGGCATACCGAAAATAAAGCCTCTGGATTCCGGTCCCACAACCACATCGAATTCACAATCCCTGACTTCCGCGATCAGAGAATCGATTGCCAGCTGCAGGCCTTCCGGCTCCTGCAGGATGGTCGTGATATCCCGAAAAATGATTCCCGGTTTGGGAAAATCCGGGATACTTCTTACATAATCCTGTAATTCTCTCATAGTGACCTCCGTTTCTATTCCTATTTTAACCGTGATCTTAAGATTTTTCAATCAGTTTCTTCTTTTTATTACATATATCGCTCAATTGTTACTTCTACGTCCTGATATCCCCGATAATCGTTGAGTCTCGGATAATAAATAATATTCAGGCGGATCTGATTCGGCGATCCGTCCAGCGCCTTCCGGACTTCTTCTTCTCCGAACTTTTCTTTCAGATAAGACAGCATCGTTTCTCCGTCTTCAAAGCAGACGCCCTGCATAATACAGCCGGAACTGTTCGCCAGTTTCAGGCGGATCACATTCTTTTTTTCTCCTACGATCCGCAGGCTTAAAATACTGACTCCTTTTTCAGCAAATACCGGCCGTTCATTTCCCTTTCCGAAAGGTTCCAGGATCTGAAGCTGCTCCACGAGATCGATCGAGGCATACTCAAACGGCATCGCAACGTCGATCCAGATCTTCTGAACCAGATCCTCGGTGCTCAGCCTGCAGTTCCGATTCAGCAGATTCCGAAGCAGATCCACATTTTCCTCTTCCAAAGAAAGCCCTGCCGCCATCGCATGCCCGCCGAACCTGGTAAGCAGATGCTTGCACTTGCTCAGTTCTTCATACATATGATATCCTTCGATAGAACGTCCGGAGCCTTTAATGCCCTGCTCTCCGCTTGTCAGAATGATCGTAGGCTTATAATAATGATCCCGGATCCGTCCCGCGATGATCCCCGCCACGCTTTCATGACAGTCCGGCACATAGATCACCAAAACCGGATGACGCGTAAAGGCTTTTGCGTCTTCCATCGCCCTTTTTACGCCTTCTTCCGTCATCTGTTTGCGGCGTGCATTCAGATCCTTTAACTGCTTCGCCAGCTGCAGCGCTTCTTCTTCCTCCGTGGAACGCAGCAGTTCAAACGCCATTTTCGCGGTTTTGATCCGTCCGGCCGCGTTCAGACACGGACCTAATACAAAGCCAATGTGATAGCTGTTAATACTCCGGTTCTGCAGATCATGCACTTCAGCCAGCTTTTGCAGACCCAGATTCGGAGTCCGATTTAAAAACTGCAGGCCCTGCTGTACAAGGATGCGGTTTTCTCCGAGCAGTTCCACGACATCGCCTACCGTCGCGACTGCCGCATACTGCAGATATTTTAAGACAACCCGGCTGTCAACCTCCATCCGTTCATACAGCGCTTCTATCAATTTATATGCTACGACCGCGCCGCAGATTTCCTTATATGGATAGGGACAATCCGGCTGTTTGGGATCAATCACGGCATCCGCTTCCGGAAGCAGATATTCCCGTTTTCCAAAAGCTTCCTCATAAGGGACTTCGTGGTGATCCGTCACGATCACGGTCATTCCCAGATCTTTTGCGCGCGCAACAGCCTCTGAAGCGGCGATCCCGTTATCACAGGTAACAATGGTATCGATTCCGTCTCTTGCCGCTTCTTCCACCATTTTCACATTGATCCCATATCCGTCCGTTACCCGGTCGGGAATCCGCAGATCCACAAAGCTGCCCAGTTCCTCCAGCGCAGTCACCAGAATATATGCGCTGCAGATCCCGTCAATATCATAATCGGAGACGATCCGTATTTTTCGGCTTAATTTAAGCTTGCTCCGCAATATTTTAACTGCTTCCTCCATGCCTTTCAGCCGCCACGGAGAATGCATCATATTGATATTTCCTTTTAAATAGGCGTCCAGCGCTGATTTTCCCTCGACATCCCGGTTTCGGATAATCCGCGCCAGAATCGGACTGATCCCATAATCTCTTCCGATCTGATCGAAATCTGCCCGTTTGCTGAAAACAAACCACTTTTCCATAGCGTATGCCTTTCCGCGAATAAACAGAGGCCGTTGCATGGCGCTTCTGTATCAAAGGTATTGCAACAGCCTCTCTTTTCTTATTATTCTGTCAGTTCAGATGTACAATGCGGACATCTGGTCGCTTCAATCGAAATCTCGCTCTTACAATACGGACAAACCTTTGTAGTCGGCGCTGCCGGCGCATCTTTCTTGTGTCCAAGCGATGTCAGTTTGTTAATTCCCTTGACAATGATAAATACGATAAACGCCATGATCAGGAAATTGATAACGGCTGTGATAAAGGAACCGTATTTCACACTGATTCCCAGGAAATCCAGCGTCCAGGCGCTGAAGTCCGCGCCTCCCAGTAATCCGATCAGCGGAGAAATGATATTTTCCGTCAATGAAGTTACAAGTCCCTGAAACGCGCCGCCGATCAAAACACCGATTGCCAGATCCAGTACATTGCCTCTTAAAGCAAATTCCTTAAACTCGTTTAAGAATTTTTTCATTCGTGTGCTCCTTTCTTTTTCTTTATAAATCTAGTACGCATCACGTACCAAAGTGCGCCTGAAATGCAGACGGAAGAATATCCGCCGCAAACAATTCCTACCAACAGCGGCAGTGCGAACTCCCGAATAGAAGTTACGCCTAAAATATAGATCATCGCAACTGTAATAAAGGTAGTCAGTGAAGTATAGATACTTCTGGTCAGCGTCTGTGTGATACTGGTATTTACCACATCTTTTAAGGTGCTCTTCCGATCCATAACGGTCAGATTCTCCCGGATCCGGTCAAAAATAACGATCGTCGCGTTGATCGAGTAACCCAGGATCGTCAGCAGGCAGGCGATCAGCGTAGTGCCTACCGTTGTCCGGGAAATCGCGTAAAATGCCAGAACAACCAGCACGTCATGCAGCAGCGCAATGATCGCGCTCGCCGCAAACCGGATATCTTTAAACCGGAACCAGATATAGATCAGCATACAGATCGTAGCCAGGATCGTCGCGATCACCGCATCCTCGGTCATCTCCCGGCTGACGCTGGCGCTGACATAGGTTTCTTCAAAGCTGTCTTCCTTCGCGCCGAAATCCTTGACCAGCATTGCTTTCATATCCGAGATCAGGTCTTCATCCACTTCCTTCGTCTTAATGATAATGACGTTGGAATTGCTTTCCTTCTGTCCCTGAATATCCGTATCCTTGATCGTATCCGCAATCGCCGGTTTGATCTGATCGTTAAAATCGTCAATACTGTATTCTTTATCAAAATCTACCGAATATGATTTACCGCCCTGGAACTCAATGCTGTAATCAAACGCGCCCTTATCTCTTGCGCTGTTGACCAGCATGACCACAGCGCCCGCAGCGATCACGGCCAGAGAGATCAAAAAGAAGATCACCCGTTTTCCAAGGAAATTTATGGGCTTCTTCATCTTCTCCTTTCCGTAAAGCTTCGGGTTCCGACAGCCGATCCCGTAGAACGCATAGATCAGAAGACGGGAGATCAGCATCGCCGTAACCATGGACAGAATAATACCGATCGCCAGCGTCTGGGCAAAGCCCTGTACGGTACCGGAACCTTTCCACATCAGGACAAGCGCCGCGATGATCGTGGTTACGTTGCCGTCCACGATGGCGGAAGTCGCTTTCTGAAAACCGGATTTGATCGCAGCGTGCACATCCCGTCCTTCCGCGATCTCTTCCCGGATCCGGGCATATATAATGACATTGGCGTCCACCGCCATACCGATTGAAAGGATAATACCGGCAACGCCCGGCAGTGTCAGCGTCAGATTAAAGGCATTCAGCGTAAGCAGATCCATGGTCACATACAGGATCAGGGATAATGCCGCCGCAACACCGGAGATCCGATACATCAGGATCATAAAGACGCATACCAGGATAAATCCGATGATACCGGCCTTTAAACTCAAAGCCAGCGCGTCCTGTCCCAGTTTGGCGCCGACAACCTTATGGCTGATCTCTTCCAGTTCCAGATCCAGGGAACCGATTCGAATCCGGGATGCCAGGCTGGTAGCCTCGTCAAAGGATTCCATACCGTTGATCACGCCCTGTCCGTCGGCGATCACTGCCTCTACAACCGGACTGCTGATGATCTCTCCGTCATACATGATATAAATGATCTCATTTAGATTTTCTGTCGTCGCTTCCTTGAACTTCTCAGCGCCCTCCGGCGTCATGGTCAGTTCTACTACATATTCCGTAGCGCCGGTATCCTGAGAACTTCTGGCTGACGGCTGCGCGTCGCTGATATCGGTGCCCTCAACCCAGACCTTGATCGCTTCATTCTCCTCGGTATCCGGATCGTCTTCCTCTCCGGTATAAGTGATCAGCTGCAGGGAACCGGGTTTGCCCAGATCCTCCAGTACGCTTTCCGCATTGGTCTCACCGGGGATATCAACCGTGATCCGGTTATCGCCCTCCTGATAGATCTCCGCGTCATTACTGAAATCGTAAGCACGCAGCTCCATCTTCCGCTTGGTATCGGAAAACGCTTCCTCGGAAAATTCGGATTCCTTTACCTGATACGTAATGCTCACGCCGCCCTGCAGATCCAGGCCCAGCTTGATGTACTCTGCTTTTCCTCTGTCTCCGATGCCGAACAGCAGGGTATACCCCGTCAGCGCGATCAGAACCAGAACCAACAGCAAAGATACAATACTCTTGTTCTTATTCATCTCTTTTCTCCTTCTTTCAGTCGGCCAGCGCCGCCTTTATCATAATTGCGCATTCCACCCGTTTCTGCTCCATCTCGCATCCGATCTCATACGGTTCGTTGAGACTGCCGTGAAACTGGTACGCGTTGGCGGCACAGCCGCCGCTGCAGTAGAACTTCGCAAAACACTGCTTACATTTTTCTTTGGCATAAACATTGCAGGCGCCAAACTGCTCCACCAGATCCGGCCGTTTGATGCCTTCGTCCACATTGCCCAGCAGGAAATCTTCCTGTCCCACAAACTGATGGCAGGGATACAGATCGCCCCACGGCGTCACCGCCAGATACTCGGTTCCGGAACCGCAGCCCCGCATCCGCTTATATACGCAGGGGCCCTGATCCAGATCGATCATAAAATGAAAGAACTGGAAAGGCTGTCCCGCTTTGGCGCGGCGGATATATTCCACGGCGAGCTTGTCATATTCTTCCAGGATCTTCGGCAGATCGGACTGCCGGATCGCATACGGCTGGGATTCGTCTCCGACCACCGGTTCAATGGACATCTGCTGAAATCCCAAATCCGCGAAATGCTTCACATCTTCGGAAAAATCCAGATTCTCCCTGGTAAAGGTGCCTCTGATATAATACTGTTTCTGTTTTCTCGATTCCGCGAATTTCTGGAATTTCGGTACGATCAGATCATAACTGCCCGCTCCGTTCCGAAACGGCCGCATAGCGTCGTTTACTTCCCGTCTGCCGTCCAGGCTCAGCACTACATTGCCCATTTCCCGGTTGCAGAACTCCATCACTTCATCATTCAGTAATACCCCATTGGTCGTCAGCGTAAACCGGAAGTTTTTATTATAAACCGGTTCCAGGCTTCTGCCATACGCTACCAGCTGTTTCACAACCTCCCAGTTCATAAGCGGCTCGCCGCCGAAAAAATCCACTTCCAGGTTTTTCCGGTTTCCGGAATGGGCAACCAGGAAATCCAGGGCTTTTTTCCCTACTTCAAAGCTCATCAAAGCTTTTCTGCCATGGTATTCTCCTTCTTCGGCAAAACAGTACTTACAAGCCAGATTACAGTCGTGAGCAATGTGCAGGCACATCGCTTTTACCACTGTCTCATGCGTCTGCACCCGATCGATATAGGGCTCATATATATCTTCCGTAAACAGTTGTCCGGCCTGCTTTAATTCTTTTACCTCATAGAGCGCCTCCGCGATCTCCGGCTCCAGATAACGCAGAGAAAGCTCGTCCATGATTTCCTCTTCCGAATGGGATTCAAACCGTTCGATCACATCATATACAACATCATCGACTACATGGACACTGCCGCTGTTTACATCCAAAACGATGTTATAGCCATTGTTCTTATATTGATGAACCACCTGACTCCATGTCTCCTTCCTGTCAGATTACGGTTTCAGAGCACAGAACAAAATGTGCCTCGAACACTTTCATCCGAAATCCGATGAAAAGCGAAGCACACTTTGTTATATGCATCCATAAATAATCTCTTATTTTGTATTCTCACAGGTCTGATTACCGACTGTGCAGGATGTCTTGCACGCGGACTGGCAGGATGTCTGACATTCGCCGCATCCGCCTTTCTTCATGGTATCCTTTAATGTCTTCCGGTTTAATGTCTTAATATGTTTCATAAGAACCTCCGTCTATCTCTATGTATATTATTTTTTACTAATTATGTATTGTATCACACCTCTTCCATATTTTCAAACACTTTTTTGCATTTGCCTCTCAACTCACCATGCCTCCGGCCATACCGCCCAGTACGCAGATCAGGAAAGACCACAGAATCCCGGTAAATTCTATGACGATCCCATGATTTATGATCAGGGAGACCAGAAAGAGGATGACAAAATAAAGCATGCCGCCCAATGCGCCCCAGACAAACCTGCGGGTCCGGCAGCATTTTCCCAGGATCCAGCCGTTAACCAGGTTTACAAGTCCGTATACGATATAAATTCCGATCTGCAGTTTTCCCGCGCTTAAATCCCAGCGATACAAAATAAAGGACAGGACCAACAGCAGAATCCCGGTTATCAGATACGACAAAAGCATTTGTCTGGCAAATACCCATACCAATCCCCTCTGCTTTTCTTCTCTTTTCACGCAATCCACCTCCTGTTTTACCTTATGAGCCTTACGTCCTTTTTATAACCACGGAATCCATTAACGCTTGACAACTATGCTTCCTTCGGTTAGACTCTAATACAACTATATATTTGATAAGGAGATGGACACATTGGATTCAAATGACTGGATCCAGCTGCTGGTCATTATCGTTCTCATTCTGCTTTCCGCCTTCTTTTCTTCCGCGGAAACCGCCCTGACGACCGTCAGCAGCCTTCGGATTAAAACATTGATTGACGAAGGAAATAAAACTGCAGTTATTTTACAGAAAATAAAGGACAATACCGGCAAGATGCTGTCCGCTATTTTGATCGGCAACAATATCGTCAATATCAGCGCTTCTTCGCTGGTAACGGTTTGGGTGACCAATGTATTCGGCAGCAGAGCCATCGGATACGGCACCGGCATACTGACGCTGGTGGTCCTTCTGTTCGGAGAGATCTCTCCCAAAACGATCGCCACTCTGTACGCGGAACAGCTGTCTCTACAGTATGCCCGGATCATCTATATCCTGATGATCCTGCTGACGCCGGTTATCTATATTGTCTCAAAGCTGTCAGCCCTGATCTTAAAGCTGCTGAAGATCGATCCCACAAAGAAGAACGCCTCCTATACGGAAAATGATCTGCGCACCATCGTAGACGTGAGCCACGAGGAAGGCGTGATCGAACGGGAAGAACGGCAGATGATCAAAAACGTATTTGATTTCGGCGACGTCTGCGCCAGAGATATCATGGTGCCCCGGATCGACATGGTCATGGCGCCCATTGACATTACTTACGAAGAACTGATCGCGCTGTTTGAAAAAGAACGGTTTACCCGAATTCCCGTTTATGAAACGACGGACGAACAGAACAACAGTATCGTCGGGATCGTCAACATGAAGGATATTCTTCTCTACCGGCAGGATACGCCGTTTCAGATCCGGGATTATCTGCGGGATCCGCTGTTTATCTACGAATATAAGAATATCTCGGAACTGCTGATGAACATGCGCTCCTCCTCTATGAATCTGAGCATCGTACTGGACGAGTACGGAGACGTAGCCGGCCTGATCACGCTGGAAGATATTCTGGAGGAACTGGTCGGAGAGATCCGGGACGAATACGACTCCGAAGAAGACGATTCCATCCAGAAGATCAACGAAAAGACCTATGTACTGGACGGTTCTCTGAATCTGGAGGACATTAACGATCTGATCGGAACTGATTTTCACTCCGACCACTATGATTCTATCGGCGGTCTGATCATCGAAACCCTGGACAAGCTGCCCGACGTGGGAGACAGCGCTGTGATAAACGATTTTACCCTGACGGTGACGGAAAAGGAAAAAAACCGGATCAGTCAGGTACGCATTCAGTTTCCGGAATCCAAACCGTCTGAATCAGAAAAGGACAATGCGACGGATTAGCATTGTCCTTTTCTGATTGGTGTATTCTGCTTAAGTTGCATTTATTATAGTTTATGCATTTCTTATTGTCAAGTTGTATCTTTCCTGCTTGAAAAACTTTTTGCCGCCTTTCTTATAATTTTTGTTTGCAAACAGGTCAAGTTGTGTTACAATAGAAAAAATGCAAAAGGAGGTCAACATGAAACATTTAATCAGCCCGTTGGATTTCTCCGTTGAAGAGTTGGATCAGCTTCTTTCTTTAGCGCAAGACATCGAACATCACCCATCGAAATACAGTAATATTTGTCAGGGCAAGAAAATAGCCACTTTATTCTATGAACCAAGTACACGCACCCGTTTAAGTTTTGAGGCAGCTATGCTGAATCTGGGGGGCAGTGTTCTTGGTTTTTCTTCTGCCAATTCCAGTTCCGCCGCCAAAGGGGAAAGCGTAGCCGATACCATTCGCGTCATCTCCTGCTACGCGGATATCGCCGCGATCCGTCATCCGAAAGAAGGAACCGCTTTCGTTGCCGCCTCCAAATCCGGGATCCCCGTTATCAACGCAGGCGACGGCGGCCATCAGCATCCGACGCAGACGCTGACTGATCTGCTGACGATCAAATCCTTAAAGGGCGGATTTGAAAATCTGACCATTGGTCTGTGCGGCGATCTGAAGTTCGGCCGTACCGTTCATTCCCTGATCAACTCCCTCTCCCGGTACCGGGGGATTTCCTTTGTCCTGATCTCTCCAAGGGAGCTGCGGGTTCCCGATTATATCCGGGAAAATGTCATTGAAGCAAATCATATCCCCTATCAGGAGGTAGAAAGCCTGGACAGCGCGATGCCAAACCTCGATATTCTGTATATGACTCGGGTACAGCGGGAGCGCTTCTTCAACGAAGAAGAATATTTACGCATGAAAGACTGCTATATTCTGGATAAAGAAAAAATGAAGCTGGCGCGGGAAGATATGCTGGTACTGCATCCCCTGCCGCGTGTCAATGAGATTTCCGTAGATGTGGATGACGATCCCCGCGCCGTCTATTTCAAGCAGGCGCAATACGGCGTTTACGTAAGAATGGCGCTGATCATCACATTATTAAAGGAGGCCGGAAGATTATGTTAAATGTAGGAAGTTTAAACGAAGGATTCGTTCTGGATCACATCCAGGCAGGCAAGGCAATGTCCATTTATAAATATCTGAATCTGGACAAGCTGGACTGTCAGGTCGCGATTATCAAAAACGCCCGCAGCAATAAACTCGGGAAAAAGGATATCATTAAGATCGAAGCGCCCATTGACATTCTGAACCTGGATATCCTGGGTTTTATCGACGACCAGATCACCGTAAATATCATTAAGGACGGAGAGATCGTCAGCAAAAAAACACTGACGCTTCCCGACAAGGTAGTCAATGTGATCAAATGCAAAAATCCCCGCTGTATCACTTCGATCGAGCAGGGATTGGATCAGGTCTTCTTACTGGCTGACCGGGAGAAAAAAATCTACCGCTGTCAGTACTGCGAAGAAAAAGCCGGACGGTTAAACAGCCGCCTGTAAAATAAAAAACGAGTATGGCGATAAGCCGGGTTATGTCGTGAATGATCATCTGTCTACGCCTGCCGTTGCCGGCAGGCTCCCGCGACCTACCCGAGAACAGACGGGCCGCCTTATGTCCTCTGTTCGGTCTTGCTTCGGATGGGGTTTACATATGCCCTCTCTGTTACCAGCGAGGCGGTAAGCTCTTGCCTTGCCTTTCCACCCTTACCCCGGCAGCAGTGCCGGGGCGGTTTATTTCTGTTGCACTTTCCTTGGAGTCGCCTCCACCGGACGTTATCCGGCATCCTGCCCTGTGAAGCCCGGACTTTCCTCACCTGTACCCTTTCGTCTGTACAGCCGCGATCATCTGCCATACTCGTAATTCAGATCATAGCATATTTCAGACTGCGTGTCAAAAACTTCCCTTCAAAAAAGAATCACACGTTTTTCAGATCTGGAAGATCGATCCTCCGACAAATTCGCGGATCAGAGAATTTGACGGAATATCTTCGCTGGTGACGCCCAGAAAATAATCCAGGAACTTCAACAGCCGTCTGGCTTCCAGATATTCCGGGCAGTCATCGGGAATACCGAACAACAGAGGCTCCGCGTATTGCTTTAACACGGACAATTCATAAATCAGATTGGAATTGAACATCTCATCCGCCGTCTCCTGGTACGGAAAAATATATTTCTCCTCACCTTCCCGCACCTGCGGCCATCTGGCAATCGTATCCCGGGCTGAAGTCCCCCGCGTTCTGGCGTCCCGGACCATACGCCGGATCAGCCGGCAGTCCGTTGTCGAAATCCGGTTGTGTTCGTCCAGATTCAGCTGCGTCAGCGCGCTGATGTATATCTTAAACTTGCTTTCCGGCGGCAGCGCATAGGACAGTTTGTCATTCAGGCAGTGAATCCCTTCGATCACCAGGATATCATCCGGTCCCAGCTGCAGCATTTTTCCTTTGTATTCCCGCTGTCCCGTCTTAAAATTAAATACGGGCAATTCTACATTTTCACCCTTTAACAAAGCAGTCATATCCCGGTTAAACTGTTCGATATCGACCGCTTCCAGCAGTTCGTAATTCGGCTTTCCATGCTCGTCGATCGGCGTATTTTCCCGATTTACAAAATAATCGTCCACCGGCACCGGATGCGGCTTTAACCCGTTGGCACGCAGCTGAATGGAAAGCCGGTGTGAAAATGTGGTCTTGCCGGACGAAGACGGCCCCGCGATCATAACGATCTTTTTCCCGGACTCCGCGATCTTTTCCGCCAGTCTGGCAATCCTGCCTTCCTGCAGCGCTTCCGAAACCAGAATGATCTCTTTGATATTGCCTTTTGTGATCTGCACATTGATATCGCCTACCGTATCTATATCCAGCAGATGGCTCCATCTGGCCGCTTCCTGCATGACTTTAAACAGCTTGGCCTGCGCGTGAAACGGCTGCAGTTCTTTCGGATTCTGCTCCGTGGGCATCTGAATCACAAATCCCTCTTCATACAAATACAGTTTAAAATACTTCAGATAACCGGTAGCGGGCACCATATCGCCATAATAATAATCCTCATATCCGTCCAGTGAATAAATATTTACCTTCGGTACTTTCCGGTAACGGAACAGCCGTTCCTTATCATACATCCTGTATTTCTCAAACAGTTTTAAAGCCTGCTCCGTTTCAATGGTACGCTTCGTGATCGGAAGATCCGCTTCGACCAGTTCCCGCATCCGCTTCTCGATCTGTTCCACTGCCGAGACATCCAGCCCCGGTTCTCCGATAAATCTGAAATAATATCCCTTTCCAAAGGAAAAATCCACATAAATCCGGTCGATATGATCTTCACCCAGAATATCATAACAGGCCTTCAAAGCCAGAAGCGTGATACTCCGTTTATAGGCCTGCATTCCCGCCTGCTGCCCGCAGGTGACAAATTCCAGCGTGCAGTCCTCTTCAATACACTTATGCAGTTCACACAGTTTCCGATTCCGCATCGCCAGTACAATATCATAGGGCTCCCGCTCCTGATATTCCGCAGCGATCGCAAGAAGCGGCGTTCCCACCGGATACAGCCGCTCTTCTCCGTATAAGGTTACCCGTTTTTGTGTTTCCGTCATTCCGTTTCCTCCTCCAAATTCTGATCCGCCTCCATCCTTTTCTGTACCCGCCGGATCTCCCCGGTCTTCTCCGACAGTTCCCGGATCAGGGTTTCATTTCCTTCCGCTTTTCCTTCCCGAACCTGCGCAAGGATCCTCTCATATGTACGCAGCTGTTTCTCCAGATATTCCGCCAGCACCGGATGCTTTCTTTCGATCAGCCGCTTTCCGTAACGATACGCCGCTTCATCCCAGGGCTCCATTTCCCCCGGCCGCACCTGAAGGATCAGATAAAATTTCCCGTCCTCCTTGAGCATTTCTTCTCCGGAAATGCAGAATCCCGATTCCGCCAGATATCTGCGGACCATGGCCCAGTCTGAATGCGGAGACAAGAGCAGCTCGGAAGCCCGCTTCGCGACAACGTCTCCGCGCTTCAAAATCTCGATCATCAGAGGTCCTCCCATTCCGGCGATCAGAATGGTGTCCGCCTCCCCCGGCTGCAGCGCGTCCAGCCCGTCCGATTGACGCAGTTCGATCCGGTCTTCCAGACCGGCCTCTTTCACGTGCGCACGGGCGCGTTCCAGCGGACCGATGTTGATATCCATGGCAATCGCGCCCGGAATCCGTTTTTCTTCCAGCAGCCAGATCGGGATAAATCCATGATCCGTTCCCACATCCGCCAGCCGGTTCCCGACGGTTACCAGCTCTGCGATTGTCCTTAACCGTTTTGATAACCGCATAGTCTACTCCAGATAATCCCTTAATTTCCGACTCCGGCTGGGATGGCGCAGCTTGCGGAGTGCTTTCGCCTCAATCTGCCGGATCCGCTCTCTGGTCACCTTAAACTCCTGCCCTACTTCCTCCAGGGTTCTCGCCCTGCCGTCAATCAGGCCAAAACGCAGACATAATACCCGTTTCTCCCGGTCAGAAAGCGTATTCAATACTTCTCCCAGCTGCTCCTGCAGCAGCGTATAGGCGGCGGCTTCCGCCGGCACCGGCACATTGTCATCCCGGATAAAGTCACCCAGGTGGCTGTCATCTTCTTCTCCGATCGGAGTTTCCAGAGAAACCGGTTCCTGCGCGATCTTCATAATCTCCCGAACCCGTTCTACGGAAAGTTTCATTTCCTTTGACAATTCCTGCGGAGTCGGTTCGCGGCCCAGATCCTGGATCATCTGCCGCTGGGTGCGGATCAGCCGGTTGATGCTCTCTACCATATGCACCGGAATCCGAATAGTTCTCGCCTGATCGGCAATAGAACGGGTAATTGCCTGCCGGATCCACCAGGTCGCATACGTACTGAACTTATATCCCTTCCGATAGTCAAATTTATCCACTGCCTTGATCAAACCCAGATTGCCTTCCTGAATCAGATCCAAAAACATCATGCCGCGTCCCACATATTTTTTGGCAATACTGACGACAAGGCGCAGATTGGCTTCCGCCAGTTTTTTCTTCGCCTCTTCATCTCCCTGTTCCATCCGTTTTGCCAGCTCGATCTCATCTTCCTGGCTCAGCAGCGGAACTTTCCCGATTTCCTTTAAATACATTCGGACCGGATCGTCAATGGCAATGCTGTCCGGCACATCGATATCCTCCGGATCGAACTCCTCTTCCGGCAGCTCATCCAGTTCGGAATCCAGCGGTTCCAATACATCCAGATCATCCTGAACCTCTGAATGAAAGACGTCCACATTATTTTTCTCCAGGAAATCCAGAACATCTTCCAGATCATCTTCCTCATAGGGAATCCGTTTCAGATTTTTCTCGATTTCTTCATATTCCAGAACATTTTTATGGTCCCGCGCTTCCTGCAGCAGATTCCCTTTGATCTCTTCCAGCCGGACTTTCTTTTCTTCCATAGTACCTCCTATGCTAACTGTAACCCCACGAATACTTACCTTTCAGTATGAACTTAATTGAGTTTTATATGCATTTTTTGTAAATTTGCCTTTTCCATCGCGATCATCTGCAGTGTTTCGATATCCTCCGCGCTGCGCCCCAGCTCATCCAGATAATTCTGTTTCAGCAGTCTCACCGTATCATTCAGTATCTTTTCTTTATCCGCTGTCTTATATTCCGCTTTCTCCGGCGGATAAAACAAAGCTGTCACTTCTTTCTGAATCTCCGGATCTTCAAACCGGCTCAGAATCCCGGACGGCTCCAAAGCTCCGTTTTCGATCTGTTTAAACAACAGCCCCGCCACCTGGCGGTAGACCGGATTGGTAAAATCCTGTTCCGTAATATACGGCCGGAGAGAAAAAAACAGATCCGGTTCTTCAATCAGCCACGACAACAGAATCTTTTGCGTCCGGTTGGAACCCGATTCCTTTTTCTGTCTGCGGACGGTTTCCCGTTTATCGGGACTCTCCGCTGCCAGCACCGGCTCTCCCGGAACTTCCTTATAATATAGCGCCCGTTTCTGCACATCGCTCCGCAGCATTTCATAGGGAATACTGAATTCATTGGCCACCGCTTCCGTATAATTGCTGCGCTCCATTTCCTCCGGGAAGGTTTCTACCAGTTTCGCGGAAACCGCCCGGTAAAATGCCGTCTTCTGCTCCGGATCCGCCCGGTCGTACCCTTTTTCCAGCACGCTGATCTCAAAGAAAAAACTGTTCTGCGCCTGCCGGATCCGTTCCGCAAACGCATCCGTTCCCAGCGCCTTGATAAATTCATCCGGATCTTTATACGGATCCATATGGATCACCCGCACGGACAGCCCTGCTCCCTTCAGGATCGGGATAGCCCGGAGTGCCGCGCGAATACCCGCGTCGTCGCTGTCAAAGGTGCAGTACACTTCATGTGTATAGCGTTTTAACAGAGAAGCATGTCCGGAAGTAAAGGAGGTACCGAGCGCCGCCACCGCATTGGTAAAGCCTGCTTGATGCAGCGCAATCACATCCATGTACCCTTCACACAGAATTATATAGTTTTTCCTGGCGCTTCTGGCGTAATTCAGTCCGTACAGATTCCTGCTTTTATCAAACAGCTGCGTCTCCGGTGAATTCAGGTATTTGGGCTTCGCATCGCCGAGCACCCTGCCGCCGAATCCGATCACCCGGTTATTTACATCCATAATGGGAAACATGACGCGGTTCCAGAATTTATCCTTCACGCCTTTTTCCTCAAAAGTAAACAACCCGCTTTCTTTTAAAATATCATCGGAATATTCCTTTTTATGCAGATACCGATACAGTTCCCCGGCGCCTCTGCCGGAAAACCCCAGTCCAAACCGCAGGATCGTATCGTCTGTCAGTCCTCTGCCTGAAAGATAGCGGTATCCGGTCTGCTGCGGATCATTCTTTAACATATAATAATAATACTTTGCCGCTTCCTGCTGTACTGCCAGCAGCTGCTGCCTGCGTTCGTTCCGGCGTCTGCTCTCGCCGCCGTCATTCTGTTCGGGAAGTGTGATTCCTACCCGGTCTGCCAGGAACTTCAGCGCCTCCATGAAATCATAATTTTCATATTTCATAATGAAGGAAATCACATTTCCGCCTTCTCCGCACCCGAAACAATAATACATCTGTTTCTGCGGCGAAACCGAAAAGGACGGCGATTTTTCATTGTGAAACGGACAAAGGCCGAAATAGGAGCTTCCGCGCCGCTCCAGCTTCACATAAGAGGAGATCACGCTGACAATATCGTTCCGGCTCCGGATCTCTTCGATTAACTGTTCTTCTATCATAAAGACTCCTTATGTATACTCTAATGAATCCACGGGCTGGGAATAAACAGAGACTGAAACCGGCTGACTGCGTACTGGTCGCTCATACCGGCTATATAGTCACAAACAACCCGAGTGTTCGGTTCTCCATCCGCGATCAGGTGCTGGTATTCCTCCGGCAAAGCGCGGATATTGCCCAGATAGTACGCGTACATCTGGCTCAGCATGCCCTTCACTTTATATTCTTCTCCTTTTGCAACCGGATTCGTATAAACATGCGCAAACATAAATTCGCGCAGCTTCATCATCGCTTCATAGATCTGCTCGGACATCAGAATCTCGTTTTTGCCGTCGCTTTGGAACACGATGTCATGGATCAGAGTATCCAGCCGTTCCTTTACGCTTTTCCCGAGAATGTCCGTAATCTCTTCCGGGATATCCGTCTCTTTTAAAATACCGCCCCGGATGGCATCGTCAATATCATGGTTAATATAGGCGATCTTATCGGAAAAACGCACGATCCGTCCTTCCAATGTAGAAGGCAGGGTACTTAAATGATGGTTCAGAATGCCGTCCCGCACTTCCCATGTAAGGTTTAGTCCCGCTCCGTCCCGTTCCAGCCGGTCCACGATCCGGACACTTTGTTCACTGTGGCGGAATCCGTCCTGACACACACTGTCTAACGCCCGTTCTCCTGCATGTCCAAACGGAGTATGCCCCAGATCGTGCCCCAGCGCAATGGCTTCTGTCAGATCTTCATTGAGCAGCAGGGCTTTGGCGATACTGCGGGAAATCTGGGATACCTCCAGCGTATGCGTAAGACGGGTGCGGTAATGATCTCCCTGCGGCGCCAGAAACACCTGCGTCTTATGCTTCATCCGCCGAAATGACTTACAATGCAGGATGCGGTCCCGGTCCCGCTGATAGGCTGTCCGCATATCACATTCCGTCTCCGGCCGCAGACGCCCCTTCGACTCCCTGCTTTTTGCGGCAAAGGCACTCAAATTCTTCTCTTCCAATTCTTCGAGTCGCTCCCGGTAATTCACAAAAGCCTCCAATCCATGCTGTTTTGATTCTTCTTCCATTTTTTATTTCTGCATCTGTTTCTTATTTCCTTTTTTTAATTTCAAAAACAATTTAGTTTTTCTGATTGACGAGATATCAATTATTCGATATAATGTTGAGGAAATTTGACGAAAATTTCATGTTCAATGCTTATCATTTATGGAGGGACTTATGGAACGATTACAAGACTGTCCTGTATCAGCTCAGGTTCTGGTCTTTCACCCGAATACCGGATACTATTTCTTATTTGAAACTGATGGCAAACAGGGGTTGGATTCTCATGTTTACGCCAGCAGGAGCAGATCAGAAGCCGGCCCTTTTACAGACCGGATCCTGCTGCTTGCGCCGATGGAGCTTGGCACCGAGTTTCGGTTTACGAGCTTTGCCTGTACTGCAGTTACGCAGCCGGACGCTTCTGCCGACCGGTGGCTTATGCACTGTACGGTAACAGTAAGCAATGCGCCTGCTGAACAATTGATGACATTTCCGCTTTACTTTGATCCGGACGGATACCCTGTCGTTTTCCCCGCGGACATTGCCGACAGTCCGATTCCCGGCTTACATAATCTCACAGAAGAGATTGCCGTCGGAGAATATGATTATGTGGCGCTGACGCCGAAGCCGATCCCGGTCTGTGAGATCAGCTGCTCCCTGACGATCTTATCCCGAAGCCAGCGCGGCAAATTCAGCATGCATGACGACTGGGCGATTCCTCTGCCCGAGGAAGCCCGCGGCAGACTGGAACTGGGCGGCTGTATGTGCGGCTGGTGGAACCGTACTTCCGACCATACTGTAACCTTCCGCTACTGTAATTATCAGGAAACCTGTTACGGGATCTGTCTCAATGACATCTGGTATCTGTCAGGCAGAAGCACAAAGGGAATCGTTTCCTTTGCTATGAAATTAACCGACTTAAATCCGGATAAACAAAATAACAATGAATGATAAAAGGAGGCTATACAGTATGTCTGAATTATTCTATCCGCAGGAGCCCAATCATCCTGTGCCAAAACCGGTTTTTCAGCCGGGCGTCAGACCGGATGGTCCGCCGCCGGCCGCAAGCCTGTGGGGCGCGCATGATCCGGCGATCTACAAGGATCCGATATCCGGTAACTATTATATCTATTGTACCGGCGCGATGTGCCACCGCTCCAAAGACCTGATCAACTGGGAACGGATCGGCAAGGTTGTGGAAGAACCCCCGCAGGAATCTTTTGAATGGGTTGGCGGTAAAGCAATCTGGGCGCCGGATATTGTAAAGGTTGGTGACGAATACCGCCTGTACTGCTCCAATTCCAGCTGGGGCGTACGCCAGTCCTGCATTTTCCTGGCAGTTGCCGATAATGCGGAAGGACCCTTTATCCCCCGCGGCTGTGTATTAAAGACCAGCGATCAGGTGCCGGTCAACGGGATCGACGCGAATATCATGGAGGATGTGGAATCCGGAGAACAGTACATGATCTACGGCTCTTTCTGGGGCGGCATTCATATTTTAAAGCTGAACAAAGAAACCGGACTGGCTGCGGAAGAAGGCATCGGGACCTGTATTGCCTGCCGTCCCCGCTGGGCCGACTGCGCGATCGAAGGTCCCTATGTCCGCTACAATGAAGCAACCGGCTACTACTACTTATTCGTATCTTACGGTTCTTTAAATAACGATTACAACATCCGGGTAGGCCGAAGCAAAAATCTGACCGGTCCTTACTATGACCACAACGGCCGCTGCATGACAGATACCGAAGACTACACCAACGAAGTCGGCTATCTGCTTCACTGCGGTTATCAGTTCGACGACGCGCAGCCCTGGATGGCGCCGGGCCACAACTCTGTTCTGCATGACACCGACGGCAAATGGTATCTGATCTGCCATATCCGTCCGCGCAGCTTTCACAGGCCGGATATGTCCACCATGCACTGCCACCAGATGTTCTGGAGTGAAGACGGCTGGCCGTATCTGAATCCCTGCGAGTACGCAGGCGAACAAATGGCCGCTTCCATTACCGAGCAGGATGTTATGGGCGAATACGACCGGATCCGGCTGGCACCCGCTATTCCGCAGGGAATCACCGCTTCGGTTATGATGAAGCTGCTCCCTTACGGCAGACTGGAGATCATGTCACTGGTCGGGACCTGGAAAATTGTGGAGCTTGATACAGTAGAGCTCCGTTTCGGCGATATCACAGAACGCTGCAAGGTAATTCCTTCCTGGGATTACGACACCTGGCGTCCCTGCCTTGCGCTTGCCGGTATGGATCAGAACCACATCGGCGTATGGGCAAAGAAAACCCTGTAAGAATGAAATAAACTGCAGCAAGTGACTGCAAATCAAAACAGCCTGCGCTGTTATATTCCGAACCAACAGATTGCTTCTTCGTTGGAAAGAATATACAGCGCAGGCTGTTATCATAATTATAATAAATTCTGTAATCGCCTTTTGATGGGATTAGTTGTTGATCAGCTTATCTTCGCCGTTCCAGCTGTACAGCTTACGAACTTCCTCGCCGATCTTCTCTGACGGATGCTCAGCAGCCAGCTTTCTCATTGCGCGGAAGTGTGCCTGACCGCCTGCCGGAGACATATCCAACAGGAATTCTTTTGCGAAAGAACCGTCCTGGATATTCTTTAAGATCTGCTTCATGGTCTTCTTGGTCTCTTCGGTGATGATCTTCGGTCCCGTTACATAATCGCCATATTCAGCGGTATTGGAAATGGAATAACGCATTCCCGCAAAACCGGACTGATAGATCAGATCTACGATCAGCTTCATCTCATGGATACACTCAAAATAAGCGTTTCTCGGATCATAGCCTGCTTCAACCAAAGTCTCAAACCCGGCCTGCATCAGTGCACAGACACCGCCGCACAGAACAGCCTGCTCACCAAACAGGTCTGTTTCCGTCTCGGTTCTGAAGGTTGTCTCCAGAACGCCTGCTCTTGCGCCGCCGATTGCCAGGGCATAAGCCAGGGCCAGATCCAGCGCATGACCGGTCGCATCCTGTTCAACCGCAACCAGACAAGGTACGCCCTTACCGGCCTGATACTCGCTGCGTACGGTATGTCCCGGTCCCTTCGGTGCGATCATAGTTACATCTACGCCCGCGGGCGGAACGATCTGACCGAAATGAATCGCAAAGCCATGCGCGAACATTAACATATTGCCTGCTTCCAGGTTCGGCTCGATATCTTTCTTATACATTGCTGCCTGCTTCTCATCATTGATCAGGATCATAATGATGTCCGCCTTCTTAGCAGCTTCTGCCGCTGTGTACACTTCAAATCCCTGCGCAACAGCCTTGTCCCAGGACTTACTGCCTTCATATAATCCAATGATGACATTACATCCGGACTCCTTCGCATTCAATGCATGGGCATGTCCCTGACTGCCGTAGCCGATTACTGCAATTGTCTTGCCTTCCAGTAATGACAGATTACAGTCTTCCTGATAAAAAATTCTTGCTGACATTTTTCTACCTCCAAGCATGTCTAAAAATATTTGTTAATACTACATATATGTAGTGATTAGCCTAAGCATTCCAGGCAGTCCGCCATCGCGTCCGCCGTACCGCGCGTCAGGCCGGTGATGCCGGTCCGCACGATCTCCTTAATCTCAAAGCCTTCCAGCAGATCGATAAACGGATCTACTTTATTATTCCCAATCAGGGCAAGCATCATGGAATCTCTGGAAACATCGACGATCTGCGCACGGAAAATATCCGCGATCGCGATGACCTGCTGCCGTTCCTCCGGCTTCGCGCTGACCTTAACCAATACCAGTTCCCGGCACACCGAAGTTCCGGGCGCCAGTTCTATGATCTCAATGACATCTTCTAATTTGTTGATCTGCTTTACGATCTGCTCCAATACCTCGTCATCGCCCTGGACCACAATCGTCATACGGGAAATCTTCGGGTTCTCCGTCTCGCCTACCGTCAGACTGTCAATATTATACCCACGTCTGCTGAATAACCCGGCGACCCGGTTCAAAACACCGGAGGTATTCTCTACTAAAACAGATAATATCTTTTTCTTCATCCGGCATCCACCTTTCTAAAATCTTTCTGTAATAAAGCTATGTAATAGTTTAACCATTTCTCCCGGATTTGTCAAGAACATGTGCGTAATAATCATAATCGATGATACTGGCGGAAATACTGAATTTATTGTTTACGATCTTATTGATCCTGGAGACATAATCCTCAGTCACTTTCTTGCCCGGAAAGGCCGTTACTTTGCCGTTCGCCGCGTTATACTCGCAGCGGTCCGTGATCCAGCTCCGGTTGTTAAAGATCAGCAGCGGCTCGGCATCCGACAGGATATCCTTCCCCATCAGCAGCCGGGAATCATATTCCAGCCCCAGCAGATTGGTTACGGTAGGCAGGATATCCAGACTGGAACAGTACTTGGAAACATGAATCGGTTCTTCCATAGACGGAGAATAGATGATCAGGTTGCTCCGGTACATTTCCAGCGTGCCCTCGATCTTCTTTCCGGCCAGCTTATCCAGCGTCCCCGGTACCGCGCCCGCGAAATAATCGTCGACCAGCCCGTACGGATAGTGATCTCCGTTGATCACGATCAGCGTCTTATCCGCCTTTCCCGCTTCTTCAAGCCGTTTGAGCAGATATTCCATGGCCTTATCCAGTTCCGCATTGCAGGCAATATAAGCCTTCACATTTTCCGGATAATCCAAATCTTCTACCAGCGCCTTATTTTGATTGGCGATATAATTTCCGGTAAAATTATAGACCAGATGACCGCTGACCGTCATATAATAGGCGTGGAAGCGGTCTTCCTTGATATAATCGTCTACAGAAGCCTTCATCATCTCCAGATCCGACTCCGGCCAGGTAGACGGGATCTCAAGCCCGTTCCCCACCGCTTTAAAGGTATAACCCATATTGGGATGCGAGCTGTCCCTGCCGTAATAGGTATAGGAGTGATCGTGGTATGCAAACGGCTTGATCCCCAGGGCTTCAAACTGCCTGCCAAAGGTAAAGGGCAGATAGATTCCATTCAGACCGGTGGTTTCAAAGCTCCAGCAGCCGGACTTCGGGATCAGGCCGGTACAGGTCACATACTCTCCGTCGCTGGTGCTGACGCCCCAGACCGGGTTATAGAAATTCTCAAATACAAAGCCTTCATTTACCATTCTATACAGGGTAGGCGTTGCCTTCGGATCCACAGCCCATTTGGAAAATCCTTCCGCGCAGATATAGATCAGATTGTACCCTTCAAACATACCGGTATATTCGTTTTTATTCGTAGGCGTAACCGCCTGAAAATACTCGTGCATGGTGCGGATCGTCTCATTCTTTTCTTTTGCGATCAGCTGATCAAAATCTATATCCATCACATTGGGTGAAGTGTCTACAGGCGGATCCGTTTCCGGCTCTGCAGTTGTTTCCGCAGTCGTCTCCTCCGCGGCTGTCGTCTCCTCTGTGGTCGTTTCCGTTACTGCTTCTCCTTCCGGTTCCGTTTCCTGTTCCGCGCCCAGGTCCAATCCTGCCAGTTCCGTTTTGCCGTCATTGAAAACCACATGCTCCAGATCCAGGCGCATGGTCGTCAAAACGCCCAGTTTCTGCATAGACAATTCGCTGCTGACTGTTTTATAATACAGGTCATATGGAGAATAGAGTTCGGTTCCCCCGATCTGAAGCGTCAGCACTGCCGCCAGATAACAGATCACGGCAATGACGACCATGATCCCGCTCTGCAGCCATTTTTCCCGTTCAAACTGAACAAACTTTCCGCAAAAAACAGCCAGCAGCACGACCGGAAGCACAAGCAACAGCAGCTTCCACCAGTTTCCCGCGACCGCGGACCAGACCACATCCGCGAAATCCAATGCCTGCCCGCCGCCTCTTTTTATGGAATAAACAGACAAAAACACATTGAATATACTATAGTAGATCAGCTGCGCCACAAATAATACGCACAGCAGGATCTGCAGCACGGTAAACGCGATCCGGTTCCCCACGCGCGGGAACAGGCGGCAGAGCAGTCCCAGGACAGCCGCCGGACAAAGCGTATGCATCATAATAAATAAAAATTCCCATTTTACCGTTTCAAAAATCAACAGCTGAAACAGCAGTTCCCAGTAAAGCATTACCAGAAAAAACACAATAGCCGGGTGCAGTTTCCTGAATCGGATTTTCTTTTCCTTTGTTTCTTCCATCTTTTATCCCTCGTACTTCTTTCTGCGGAATCGTTACGATTCCAGCACAAACATATATAGTTCGTGCAGCGCACGGGTCGCGGCAATATACTTTGCCTGCCGGTATAACGGCGTATCCGTATCCTGCTCATATATGGCAAATACCTGATCGAATTCCAGTCCTTTTGCCAGATAAAATGTCGTCACGGTGATTCCGCTCTGAAACCTGCTGCTGTTTTTATCCAGATAGTGTACCGGATACGCTTTCACACGCGCGGTCAGCCACTCATATGCTATCCACGCCTCCGCGGCGCTCATACAGATGACTGCCATAGTCTCGTAATTTTTCACCCGCTTTATGACCTCCGCAAGCGCTTCCTCCATCATGGAGAATTGCAGTTCGACCGGCTCTGCGCCATGCCGCTTCAGCAATTCGATCTCCGTATTTCCGATCAGAGAATTGGCATACCGACCAATCTCATAGGTATTCCGGTAGCTCTTCCGCATAGAAATAAACGAAAGATCCTTTCCGAATATCTGCGGCAGGAATGCGGTAACATCCTGCATCTCTCCGTCTATTGTCTGCGCGAAATCGCCCAGGATCGTCATTTTACAGGAAAACAGCTTATCGATCACGAGATACTGCAGATAAGAATAATCCTGCATCTCATCGATCACCAGATGCCGGATCCGCTGCCGCTTTCTCACTGTTTCCAGCTGGTATTTCATATACAGCATGGGCCAGACATCCTCATAGGGGATCTTCCGCTCCTCCCTGACCTGATCCGGCAGCGTCTGCAGGCCTTCCCGCTCCAGAAAGCAATTATAGAGTTCGTACAGATCCCTGGTCCGGTACAGCCCCATAAAAATCTCTCTGATAAAATATAATTCTTCTTCATTGAAATCCCGGCCGGTCAGCGTTTCCGTCTCGTCTACCGCATAATCCATCACCATCTTCATTCTGGACAACAGCGGTGTCTCCGGAAATTTCTCATAGAATAATCTGCAGATCTTCTCTTTGCTGATCGAAAGCTTCTGATAGGACACGTCCCGGAAATCTACCAGTTCGCTCTCCAGTTCCAGTACGAAGCGGTTGATCGCTTCCGCAAATGCTCTGGAGCCTTTGTAATGATAGCGTTCTTCATAAGCAGGCTCCTCCGCCAGCATCGCTTCAATCGCGTCATATTTATCCTCGCAGTCCTCCGCGACATCCTTCAGCTCTTTATAAGCAAACAGGTCAAAACTCATTTCATTGACATTTTCCTCGCCAAGTTCCGGCAGAATCCGGGAAATGTAGTCGGCAAAAACTCCGTTCGGCGTCAGTACCAGCACATTGGAGGCCTGCAGCTGATTCCGGTCGTGATAGAGCAGATAGGCGATCCGGTGCAGGGCAATCGACGTCTTCCCGCTTCCTGCGGCTCCCTGCACCACCAAAATCCGATCCTTCGTATTCCGGATGATCCGGTTCTGTTCCCGCTGGATCGTCCGGACAATGTTTTTTAACTTCACATCACTGTTGCTGCCCAGCTCCGCTTTCAGGATATCGTCATCGATCTTGATATCGCTCTCAAAGGCGTAAAGTAATTTCCCGTGTTTGATCTGATACTGCCGCTTGGACGTAATCTCTCCGGTCACCGTTCCGCCCGGCGTCTCAAATGCAGCCGGTCCTTTATCGTAATCATAGAACAGGCCGGAAACCGGCGCCCGCCAGTCAAAGATCAGTGGAACCGCCCCTGCCTGCCTGGCAAAATTGGCAATTCCGATATAATAAGACTCCGGCACGCTTTCTCCCGCATACCGGAAATCCACTCTGGCAAAATACGGCGAATCCAGCATCCTGCGCAGGCGGTGCCGGATCAGACGCTGTTCTTCATTGGCGTTGACCTGCGACAGCAGCGCCTGCTGATTATCATAATTCTCATACCCATACTCGTCCATCTCCGTATAATTCTCCCAGTAGTAGGTATGCATATTCTCTATTTCCTGATCGCCGGCCGTAATCGCCGCCTCTACCGTATCCAGTTTTTCCCGGATCTGCCGCAGAAGTTCTTCCAGATGTTCCTGTTCTTCCATCATTCCCGCATCCATAGCATTCCCCTCATAATTGTGATTTCAGTTTCCCCAAACCGATTTTATTATTATACCACTTTTTATAAGGAGGCTCAACCGGAAGTTTTCGATTGGATCTGATTTTAGAATTTCCTGACTGATAAGAGGGTGCGGACATTTTCTTGGACTAAATGACCACACCCCAATATCGTAGAGTATCACACTCTACGATATTTTTTTGCCTTTTTCGACAAAACATCTTTTTGAACAAAAATAAAAACCTCCAAACTATGTAATACTTTCTACATCAGTTTGAAGGTTTATATACTCTTTAGAATACCCTTTAAAGTTTAATTGTCTAACATCCAATTACAGGCTGTCTACAGCTTTTTCAAAATTGCTTACATGCTGAATCTCATCAAAATTTTTATGGAATATATTCCATTTTTATTTTAATTATTTGCTTTTTTGGAATTCATTCCGTTTTATTCATTCCCCAATATACAATTTCGGATCTACCCACTCGCCGTTTAAGCGGAAGGAAATATGTAAATGCGGCGCCGTCACCCGGCCCGTCGCTCCCACCAGTGCGATCAGATCGCCCTGCTTTACTGTCTGCCCGGCAGAAACCAACAAAACGGAAGCATGCATATAGACAGACGAAAGTCCGTTTCCGTGATAGATCACCACCCGATTTCCCATAGTGCCGGACATGCCGGAAGCATCCACTGTTCCATCCGCGACTGCGTAAATCGGCGTTCCCATCGGCGCCGAATAATCGTCTCCGCAGTGGTATTCCACGGAACCGCCGCCAAACGGATTATAGCGGTAACCAAAATCGGAAGTCCGTCTGTGATACTGTCCGGGCAGCGGCCAGATAAAGGTGCCATTTCCCGCATAACTGCTCTCATCTGTATTGATATCGGAATCTTCCACATAGGTGCCGCTTTGCGTCTGTTTTTCTGCCTGCTGCGCCGCCTGTTCTGCCGCTATGGATTCCTCTCTTGCCTTGCGCGCCTCTTCTGCTTTTCTGCGCCGCTCTACTTCTTCGATTTCTTTGATATAGGCTTCTTCCTCCTGGATTCCGGAAACAGCCTCATAAATCTTCTGGTCAGTTTCATCCATCTGATTCCCGACCTGATTCAGTTCCGCCTGCTTGTCCAATAACAGTTTTTCCAGTTCTGTTTGTTTTTCTTCCTGCTCAGATTTTAACTGCTCCAGCTTTTCTTTCCCGGCAATCAGCTCCGCCTGTGCCGCCTCCATGCTCTCTTTCAGCGCCTGCAGCTTATCCAGCATCTGCCGGTCATAGGTTGTAATCTGTGAAACATATTCTGCCTGATTCAGAAAATCCGAGAAACTGTCCGCACTCAGCAGGGCAGATAAAAACTGCTTATTGCCGCGCTCATACATAAATTGAATCCGAAGCGACATATCATGATACTGCTTATCGATTTCCGCCTCCTGCTCGGCCAGTTGTTTTTTTAACTGCACAATCTGCTCCTGACTGTCCGAAATCTGAGACTTCAGCTCATAGATCCTGCTGCTGGCATCTGTCAGCCTGCTGTCAATCTCCCAGGTATAGCGCTGCAGATCATCCCATTCTCCCTGCAGTTCCTTCTGTCTGGATTCCAGAGACGCTTTCATGGACTCATATTCCGCTTTTCTGCTCTCTGCTTCCTGCTTCTCATCCGCAGATACCGGCAGCGCCGTCAATACCGATATGATCATACCGGTCAAAATAACCCGTAATCGTTTTCCCTTATTCATCATTTGTTCCCCTCTCTCCTATCGGTTCAGCACAAAGTACTGTTCATACCACACCAGAAATGAAAATACCACCCAGATTTTGGATACCTGAAACCGTTTTCCGGCCCGGTGGTCATCTAAGAGCTGCACCAGCAGATCCGTATGGAAAAACTGCTCCGCCCATTCGCTGGTAAAATACTTTTTGATCAGGTTATAGTATTTATCTTCCTTGATCCAGGCCGGAAGCGGCGTAGGAAACGCCAGTTTCTTCCGGTTGGCGCTGATACTGTTCATCTCCCGGCCGGCCGCCTTCCGCAATGCCAGTTTGGTATTCTCCTTGCTTACCCGATACTTGGTCGGGATCGTACTGGAAAGGGCAAAGATCTCCTTATCCAGAAACGGCACCCGCAGCTCCAGCGAATGCGCCATACTCATTTTATCCGCTTTTAATAAGATTTCCTGCACCATCCAGCCGTGAATATCCATGTACTGCATTTTGGTAATATCGTCATACTCCGGCACCTTGTCGTAAAATGGCTTGGTAAACCACTGCGGCGGTTTGGAATCATAGTGTTTCTTTAAATACCGGTCCCGTTCTCCCACCTTATAAACATTGGAGTTGCCGATATACCGTTCTTCGATGGACTGGCTGCCCCGGATCAGGTAATTCCTGCCCTTGAAATCCGGCAGTTTCTTTGCCACGGCCGCGATTCCTTTCCGGATCGCCCTGGGCACGATCTTCTGATACCTCTGTACCGAAAGCGGTTCCTTATATACATTGTAGCCGCCGAACATTTCATCGGCGCCCTCTCCGGACAGCACTACTTTCAGGTCCCGAGAAGCCCGCTCGCACACATGGTACAGATTGTTGGCGCTTGGATTGCCCAAAGGTTCATCCAGCTGATACTGTACGTCTGCAAAGCTCCCGAAATAATCGTCCGCGCTGATGATCTTCGGATAGTTGACCACCCCGATCTCATCCGCCAGCATCTTGGCGTCGTCCGCTTCTGAATAGGTATGATCCGCAAATCCGACTGTATAGGTCTTTACATCATAGATCTTAGCCAGTTCACAAGCTACATAGCTGGAATCCACACCGGAAGACAGGAAACAGCCGACCTCCACATCCGCAATCTTGTGCGCCTCGACGGAAGCCGTCACCGTATCCGCGATTTCATCCACAAACTGATCAAAGCTCTTTTTCTGGTCGGGATGAAACTCCACGTTGTAATATTTGGTTATGTTCATCCTGCCGTTTTCATATTCAAAATAATGTCCGGGCGCCAGCTTGTACACATTCTTAAACATGGTATTGTAGCCCGGAATGCAGGCGAAAGTCATATAATCTGGCAGCAGTTCCTCATTTAACTCCTTGACGAAATTGGGATGATCCATAAACGCCTTGATCTCACTGGCAAAGAAAAACGTATCGTTCATCATGGCATAGTAAAACGGCTTAATTCCGAAGAAATCCCTGGCTCCGAACAGCTTCTGTTTCTTCTGATCCCAGATCACAAAAGTAAACATACCGCGCAGTTTATTTAACAGATCGGCGCCGTACTCTTCATATCCGTGCACCAGAACTTCAGTGTCGCAATTCGTCTTAAAAATATGACCTTTGGCGATCAGTTCCTCCCGCAGCTTCCGATAATTATAAATCTCACCGTTGTAGATGATCGTAACCGTGCCGTCCTCATTCTGCATGGGCTGTGCGCCGCCTTCCACATCAATGATGCTGAGGCGCACATGTCCCAGCACCACATCTCCGTCAATATAATGGCTTCTGCCGTCCGGCCCCCTATGGGCGATCCGATCCTGCATCCGCTCAATAACCGCTACATGATCCGGTGTCTTTCCGATATATCCTACAATTCCACACATAGCTTTTGTCCTCTCCTAATACTTTTCTTTGATCCGGCCGCTCCGGTAAGCTTCGATCAGCCGTTCCAGCAGTAAAATATCGTTTCGCAGCTCCTCGCCCCGGTCTATATCGTTTACGATAATCCGTTTTTCCATATGCTTGACTACGGTCACCTTCGGCGTCAGGAACGTCTCACTGTTTACAAACGGCTTATGCTCTGCCAGCAGTAAATTTCTGGAAGAGAAGATCAGGGTATAGCCGCCGATGCCGGTACTGGAATGATAGGCTTTGGAAATCCCGCCGTCAATGATGAACAGTTTTCCGCCTGCCTTGATCGGATTCTCACCCGCCTTCACAGGCACATGTCCGTTGATGATATGGCAGTTTTCTCCCGAAAGTCCGAAGCGCTCCAGAATCATATCGCAGGTCTCGGGATCGTCCACCCAGTCGTAATAGGGATTACGCACTTCCACATGAGAAGCCTTGTCCGCAATAAAATACTGTTCAAAGGTAGACATCTTGCTTTTTCCGAACAGCGGAGACTGCGGTCCGCACCACAGATACCACATAAAATCACGGAACATATTGTCATTTTCCGGATGCTTGGAGGAAACCACCGCATTCTTAATGGCTTCATTGATCAGATCCAGATACTCCTTGCCGCCGTAGATCAGCGGCCCGTTTACAAACATCCGCAGGCTGCCGTCTTCATTTAAGGGAATACAGCCGTGGAACAGCAGGTTGCCGTTTACAACGCGGTACATACTGCCCTTGGTATATAAAAATTTTATATGCTTCTGAAGCCGTTCGCTGTGCCGGAAGGAACTGATGATAATATCCATCAGCTCTTTTTCCTCCGCGGTCAGACGAAGCGGATCCGCCGGATCAACGGTAGGGAAATTCTTATCCTTCAGTTCATAGACCTTACCGTCCAGTTTGATCGTACCCGCCGCGTAATCAATGCGTTCCAGCACGATCCGGTCATTCAGCTGATACTCCGGGTGTTTCCGATACAGCTGCCCTTCTTCTTTCAGCAGAATGATCATCATGGATTTAAACATTTTGGCCGCCAGATTGCTGTCTACCGGATCATATTTATTCTTGTCATAGGTTTTCGGAAGGAACTGGGTACAGGGATCGTCCCCGTAAGTCTTCTCCGCGAAAATGCTGAGCGCCCGCAGATTGATGCCATAGCCTTCCTCCAGAAAATCAAAGCTGTTATAGCGGATACTGTTGCAGATTGCCTGCGCCACACAGACCGGATTGCAGCAGGCCGCTCCCATCCAGAGGATATCGTGATTGCCCCACTGGATATCCAGCTCGTCCATCGTCATCAGTTCATCTACCAGCCGGTCCGCATGCGGCCCCTTATCATAAATATCCCCGATAATATGCAGGCTGTCCACCGCAAGCTGCCGGATCATCAGGCACACGCCGGTGATAAACTCTTCCGCCATCCCGGTCTGATAGATGGAATCGATAATACTGTTGTAATATAACGTCTTATTCTCATATTCCACATGCAAAAGCTCGTCAATGATATAGACATACTCCGCCGGAGCCTTTTTCCTGACCTTGGAACGGGTATATTTTTCAGAAATGGCCTTGATCACCTCGATCAGGCGGTACACATACACATGGAACCATTCCCTGTAATCCTCCCGTTTCGTCACCTGCTTTAAGATCCGCTTGGGATCGCAGATCAGTTCCGCCAGAAAATCCCGCTCTTCCTCTGTCACCGAGCTGTCAAAGATCTGTCCGATCCGATCCCGGATATTGCCGGAAGCGGTTTTCAACAGCTGGGAAAACGCCTCGTATTCCCCGTGCAGATCACTGAAAAAATACTCGGTTCCCTTCGGCAGCGCCAGGATCGCGTTCAGATTGACGATCTCCGCCGCTGCTTCTGTAATGGTCGGATATTCTTTGGCCAGCAGCTTCAGCGTCGTTGTATCCATACCTTCCCTCCTTTACACACAGAATTGTTTGCAGATCCTATAAGTTCTCAAATACGTTCTCTACTTCCCGCATTGCCTCTTCCTCATCCGGGCCGTCGCAGATCACTTCCACTTCGGATCCGCTCATGATGCATGCGGAAAACAGCATCATGATGCTTTTGGCGTCATAATCCTTTCCCTTATATTTCAGGGTAACGTCTGCTTTTTTTACAACCACCGCGTTGGCAAGGGCAGCGACCGCCTCCATGTGCAGTCCCTGAGAACCCGGAACCGTAATTACTTTTGAAATCATATATGATATCTCCTTTACTTATGTATTCTATAATAATTGCTCTCTCTCTATCCTATGCTTTTTTTAGCGGAACATCAAGTCTTTTTTTATATTTTCTGAGATTCGATAACAGTTGACATCCGAAAAGGTTGGGCTTACAATACAATACGGTACGATACTTGAAACGGAAGATAGGAGAAATCATGATTTTTACGGAGAAAGAATTTATCCCCATGCTGTTTGGCGGGGATATCAACACATACAGCGTCGCGCGCGCATTTTATGAGGAATACGGCGTAAGATCTTATGTATTCGGGAAATTTCCCAGCGGTCCGAGCTTTGGCAGCAAAATGATCACTTACACCGCCAATAAAGAGATCGACACGGACCCTGTTTTTTTAGATACTATCCGGCAGTTCTGCGCGGCGCATTCAGACAAGACCGTGATCCTGATCGGCTGCGGTGACAGTTATGTCGCGCTGATCAGCAGACACAAGGCGGAACTGCCTGCAAATACCATAGCGCCGTACATTGATTTTGACCTGATGGACCGGCTGCAGCACAAGGAATTATTTTATCAGCTTTGCGATAAACACGGCATTGACTACCCTGCCACCGTGATCCACCGGAAAGAAATGGGACTTGATTTTACGCTTCCGTTTTCGTTCCCCGTGATCTTAAAGCCGTCGGACAGCGTCATGTACTGGGAATATCCGTTTTCTACGCAGAAAAAGGTATATAAAATCGATACGCGGGAAGAATTAAACACGGTAATCACGCAGATTTATGAGGCCGGTTATCACGACAGCCTGATCATTCAGGACACCATTCCCGGCAACGATGAATATATGCGGGTTCTGACCGCTTATTCCGGGAAGGACCGGCAGGTGAAAATGATGTGTCTGGGCCATGTGCTGTTAGAGGAGCATACGCCGCACGGACTGGGAAACCACGCAGTCATCATTACGGAACCGAACGAAGCCCTGATGCAGAAGGTAAAGCAGCTTCTGGATGAACTTGCCTACACCGGCTTTTCCAATTTCGATATCAAATATGATACCCGGGACGGAAAATATAAATTCTTTGAGATCAACACCAGACAGGGCCGCAGCAACTATTATGTGACCGGTTCCGGTTTTAATCTGGCAAAATATATCGTAGAAGAATATATTTACAACCGGACGCTTCCGTTTGAGACGGCAAAAGAGGAACACCTCTGGTGGGTTGTGCCGAAGGGCGTTGCCTGCAAATATGTGAAGCAGCCGGAAAATCTTGCCAAAATGAAAGCATTAGCCGCCGCGGGACGAGCCGTAAATCCCATTTTTAAAAAAGGGGATTTTACCTGGAACCGCTGGCTGCGCATGGTCAAAAACCATTTGAGCCACTACCGGAAATTTAAGACCTATTACCATTGAGCCGTATCATATTTGATAGCCAAACAGGAGAACATATGAAAAAATATTCCATTTCCGCTTATCTGGACCTGCTGACAGAAGCCGGGCTGGTCACGGAAGCCAATTTATATGACCAAAAGAATCTGGCGATTGAAAACCTGACCTTTGATTCCAGAGAAGTAACCCCCGGCACCCTGTTCGTCTGTAAGGGCGCCGCGTTTAAAGCCGCTTATCTGGAACAGTCTGTGGCAGACGGCGCTGTATTATATGTCAGCGAACAGAAATACGAACTAAACCGGCCGGTTCCGTACATTCTGGTATCGGATGTCCGAAAAGCCATGCCGATCCTGGGAAAATTCTTTTATGAAGATCCCTGCCGGAATTTCCGTCTGATCGGGGTGGGCGGCACGAAGGGAAAATCGACGGTCGTTTACTATATCAAAGCGATTCTGGACGATTATTTGAAGGCCGCCGGACAGCCGGAATCCGCCATGATCTCATCGATTGATACCTATGACGGCGTGAACCGGTTTGAATCGCATATTACCACGCCGGAATCGCTGGAACTGTTCCGGCATTTCCACAATGTGGCGGACAGCCATATCCCCTATCTGTCAATGGAGGTTTCCAGTCAGGCGTTAAAATATGACCGGGTCGATGAAGTTGTATTTGACGTGGGGATTTTTATGAATATCTCGGAAGACCATATCAGTCCCATCGAGCATCCGGATTTTGAAGACTATTTCGCTTCTAAACTGAAGCTGTTCGCGCAGACGAGGACCGCCCTTGTCTGTACAGACAGCGATTATCAGGAGCGGATCCTGGCAGAGGCGGCGGCCTCCGGGCGCCTGCTTACCTTCGGTACAAAAGCCGGCAGCGACATTTACGGCTATAACATCCGAAAAGTAAACGATCAGATTTTATTTGACGTAAAATGCGACCGCTTTCAGGAGACCTTTATCCTGACGATGCCGGGCCTGTTTAATGTAGAAAACGCTCTGGCAGCGATTGCCGCCGCTTATGTATTTGATATTCCGACGGAATATATCCACTCCGGACTGTTCCGGGCCCGTTCCGACGGCAGAATGGAAGCTTTTCACAGCGAGGACGGCAAGGTAGTCGCCATTGTGGACTATGCGCACAATAAGCTGAGCTTCGAGAAATTATTCGACTCCACGAGAAAAGAATATCCGGAATCCGATATCGTTTCCATTTTCGGCTGTCCCGGCAAAAAAGCGCTGCTGCGCCGCCACGATCTGGGAACCATTGCCGGTATGTACGCGAAAAAAGTATATCTGGTTGCGGAGGATCCGGGCGCGGAGCCTGTAATCGACATTTCCACAGACATCGCCCAATATGTGGCCGCCCAGAATTGCCCCTATGAAATGATTGAAGACCGCGGAGAAGCAATTACCAAAGCGATCCTGGAGGCCGATTCTCCCACAGTCATCCTGATCACCGGAAAGGGAAATGAAACCCGGCAGAAATACGGCAGTCAGTATATCGACTGCAGATCCGATGTAGAATATACCAAACTGGCATTGGAACAATATAATAAAGATCACAGCACATAAACCGGCACTGCCCGCTCATTCCGGTTAGTAACGATGGTATTGCCGTCTGACAGCCGGGAATAGATCCCGGCAAACTGCCCGTCATATACAAACAGTCCTGTCTGGTTTCCGTACAGGGCTGTTTTTGGTTCTGCTCCCGTACAGTCCACATTCCAGGTTAAAAACGGATGACAGTATTCCTGAACGATGTAGTCTTCCGAACGGTGAAGGCGGATCAGGTTTTCCCATTCCGCATCACTGTAGTCAAGTCCGGCAAATACCCCCGACGCTCCATAAGAATCTAGCGGTTTGATAATCCAGTGCTCTCGATTTTCGGTCAGCTCCTCGGGCCGCAGTTCCCCAATTTTTGCCGTAAACAGAACATGCGCGTCTAAAAACGCCGCTTCCTCCGCCGTCAGGAGCTGTCTGGTCATCGGATGCCGCATCACATAGAACAGGGCCTTATTGTGCGCAACCTGCGTCTGCAGTCCGCCGATCAGACACACCGCCTGCTCTTTTGCCGCCTGCAAAAACGGCCGGACTTCCCCGGCATGTTCGGCAATATCGCTGGTCACGGCGCGGCGATAAATGATGTGGATCTGTTTTCCGGTCGGAGAATAGAGAACGCCGTTTTGATAAGTCAGTTCCCGGATATCACAGATCTCCGCAGAGTATCCGTTTTCCCGAAAACGCTTTTCAAATTCCGCGAACTCCGGCAGATAGCCTTTATCCAGAAAATCCACAATTGCCACATGCGGATCCGGCACCCGGCCGCCAAAGGCGGCGTAAATCCGGGAAACGGTTCTTACCCAGCTGTCAAACAGTTCAAACTGCCCGAACCGTTCTTCCTCCGGCAGAGAAAACGCCTGATGCAGCAGCAGCTCTTCGATCATGGCGGAAGTGCCGTCTGTATTGATCTCACAGAACTTCCACTGCTTCGTGTCCTCGTGATAATGAATATCCATGCGCATGATGGGGATCACGGACGCATATCCGGTGTCTATACAGATCCACTGCTCCATCTCCTCCGAAAACGGGAACAGCTTCCGATATTCCGGATTTTCTTTATAGTGAACAGTTATCTTTGCGAGAATCCGGTACATTGTCTCCGCGATCTGCTGAAAAATCGCGATATCCTCCCTGGTAAATACCTTCGGCAGCGCCAGCGTCTTAATGCAGCCGCCCTTTGTTTTGGCAAGCGAAGTCTGATTTAAAAATGCCTGCGCCGCTTTTCCCGCCGCGATCCCGGTCTCCCAGTTTTCCAATAATTTTTCTTTCCACAATCGGTTTGCAAGTGCCATCGCTTTATCCCAGATCCGGCTCATCACACAGGGTGATCACCGGTCCATGCTTTCCTTCTGTCTCAAATAAAATGATCTCATTTTCTCCTGTCCTTAAAAGCGGCGCAGGAATGTAGAGTCTTTTCTGCGGCCCGATCTCCCAGAAGCGGCCGATACAGAATCCGTTTACAAACGCGCAGCCTTTGCCCCAGCCTGTAAAATCCAGAAACGTATCGCCGGGTTCTTCCACGGAAACCGCAAACCGGTAAAACGCCGGTACGCCTTCTTCATATCCGCCGTTAAAATCCACCTGATCGATATTGTCAAGCGGAAGCGGATACATCTCCCAATTATGGTGCATATGACCGTTGATCTGTACGCAATGGTCGATTCCTTTGCGCTGTTCCTCCATCCGCGGTCCGAAATTCACCCGGCCCATATTTTCCACCAGGATATCCAGTACGGAATCCGGCGTAATTTCCACCTCTATCGTATGCTCCGCCAATAATTCTTTATCATATAAGACTTTTACCGGCTTGTTGTCTACCAGAATATTCGCCCGGTCATTGGCTTTCCACAGACGGATCTTCTCCAGCTTCTGCTCCTTTTCCAGCCTGGAACGGTACAGCACATAGCCATAGCTCTGTCCCAGCTTCTCCATACAGATCGGGAACACCGAAGATACCGGAGCGGAAATCCGATCCAGCGTATGGCCGAGAGAAACCCGATCCGCCACCGGGACTTCGCCGTACGCCTTTCGTCTGATCTCGGTTGTAAACGTCACCTCTGGAATAGGCGCGTACCGGCTGATTATCTGCTGATAACGGCGGTATTTCTCCGTAATCTGTCCGTCTTCCGTCAGAATCGCGTCATAATCATAGGAAGTCACATCCGGCGCCAGCTCCTCATAATAGTTGGAGCCGTTCATAAATCCGAAATTGGTTCCGCCTTCAAACATATAGATATTCACATGGCCCAGCTGCAGCATATCTTCCAGATCCGCCGCGCTCTGCTCCAGATCTCCCGTCATATGGCCGCCGTTGCCCCAGTGGTCGAACCAGCCCACCCAGAACTCCGTGCACATAAGCGGTCCGCCGTCTGTATACCGTTTCAGTACCGCAAACCGTTCTTTCGTATGGGAACCGAAATTGCCGGTAGGCAAAACGCCGTCGATATGCCCGCAGGAAAGAGATTCCTCCATCGGCCCGTCCGACGTCACCAGCGGCACCACAACGCCCCGATCCCGCATCATCTGCTTCATGGTTTCCAGATAAGCGCCGTCACTGCCGTAATAGCCGTATTCATTTTCCACCTGCATTAAAATGATCGGTCCGCCGTACCGGATCTGCAGCGGCACAAGCAGAGAAAACAGTCTGTCATAATAGCGCGCCACATGGTCCAAAAAAGGCGGATAGCTGACACGCAGACGCATTCCGTCCTCTGCCAGCAGCCATGCGGGCAGCCCGCCAAACTCCCATTCTGCGCAGATATATGGAGACGGCCGGACGATCACATACAGGCCCAGTTCCTGTGCCAGCTTAATAAAACGCACCAGATCCAGCATTCCATCAAACCGGAATTCGCCCGGTTTCGGCTCATGCAGATTCCACGGGACATAGGTTTCCACCG